>CADCIX010000032.1 GCA_902801565.1 uncultured Veillonellaceae bacterium
TCCGAGCCAGGGGGAAACCCTCCTTCGGGACATGCTTCGCTCCATGACGGATGGGGATGCGGAGGGGTTCCAGGAGAACCTGTCGGATCTTTTGCGGGATTTCGTGAGCTATCACGACACTGCCCAGCCAGAGTCTTTCTATCATGGCTTGTTGTTAGGGCTTTCTGTCTTGCTGGATGGTGAGTACCGTGTAGCCTCCAACCGCGCATCAGGCTATGGCCGCTTCGATATCGCCTTCTTTCCTTTGAAGGATGGTGCGCCCGGCATCATTTTGGAACTCAAATCCGCCAAGTCCGAGGAGGTCATGGAGGGAGCGGCAAAGGAAGCCCTTCGCCAGATTGAGGAGAAGGCCTATCATGCAGAACTCTCCCAGCAGGAGGTGAAGGAGATCTGGAAGTACGGCATCGCCTTCCATGGGAAGAAGGTATGGATGGAATGTCAATAATCCTTCTTTTTTGTCGTGAACTGTGGTATTATTAAGAGAGTAAATTTTGTGAATCCAATTCGTTTTTGATAGTGCTTCATTTAGGCGGTGAGAGGATGCAGTACCCCATGAACATGGAGCTTGGGGGGCGGCGCTGCGTGGTCCTGGGCGGCGGTCCCGTAGCCCGGCGCAAGGTGGGGACGCTCAGACAGGCGGGGGCATCCGTCCTGGTCATTGCGCCGAGTGTCTCCCCCGAGCTTGAGGCACTGGCGGAGTCAGGAGAAATCCAGTGGCGCAGGGCACCCTATGAGCAGGGATGCCTGAGGGATGCGTTTCTTGTCATCTGTGCAACGGACGATGAGGCCGTGAACCGGCAGGCGGCAGCAGAGGCAAGGCAGAGGGGCGTTCTCGTCAATGCTCCTGCCCAGCCGGAGCTGTCGGATTTTTCTGTTCCGGCAAGCCTGCGGCGGGGCAATCTTTTGCTGACGGTGTCCACGGGGAATCTTTCCCCGGCGCTTTCCCGTGCCCTGCGGGAACATCTGGACAGGGAATTTCCCCCGATGTTCGGCGAGTGGCTGGAGCGTCTTCATCTCCTGCGGGAGGAAGTCAGGGCGAGGCTTGGGAGCAGCCGGGAGCGTGAGGCCTTCTGGCGGGACGCCCTCAATGAGCATATCCTGGAATTGGTTGGAACAGGTCGGATAGAACAAGCGGAGGTTGAAGTAAGACATGCAATTGATGGTAATCGGACTGAACCATAAGACAGCCCCGGTGGATGTGAGGGAAAGGTTTTCCATCCCCAAGGAGGCACTGCGCAAGGGGCTGGCGAACCTTGCGGAGTACAGCGGCATCAACGAGGCAGTGGTGCTTTCCACATGCAATCGCAGCGAGATGTATGCGGTGGTGGACGATGTGGAAACGGACGCGGATGCGCTGAAGCAGTTCCTGTTCGACCTCACGGGCAATGAGGAGGACATCGACGAGTACCTTTTCACCTTTGTGGACGAGGAGTGCATCCGCCACCTCTTTCGGGTGGCGTCGAGCCTGGATTCCCTGGTGCTGGGAGAGGGACAGATCCTGTCCCAGGTGAAGGCGGCCTATGCCATGGCGAGGGAGGCGGGTACCACCAGCACGGTCCTCAATACCCTCTTTCATCGTGCCATTGCCACGGGAAAGCGCGTGCGGACGGAGACACGCATTGCCTGCAATTCCGTTTCGGTGAGCTATGCGGCGGTGGAACTGGCGCGCAAGGAGCTCGGAAGCCTTGAGGGGCGCAAGGCGCTGATCTTCGGCGCGGGCAAGATGGCGAAGCTCACGGCTCAGCATCTCATTTCCCATGGGGTGCAGAAGATCTACGTGGCCAACCGCCATATCGAGAAGGCCCGGGAACTGGCTGCCGAGATTGACGGGGAGGCGATTCCCTTCGAGGGGGCCTTGAAGCAGGCTGTGGATGTGGATGTCATCGTGACCTCCACGGGGGCGCCCCACTATGTGGTGAAATCCTGGGAGACGCGCCAGCTCATGACGAAGCGCAAGGGAAGGCCCCTCTTTTTCATTGATATCGCGGTGCCGCGGGACGTGGAGCCGGAGGCAGGGGAAATCAAGGGGGTGACCCTTTACAATATCGATGCACTGGAGTCCGTTGTGGACGACCATGTGCGGGCACGCAGGGCAGAGGCCAAGGGGGCTGCGCGGATCGTGGAGGAAGAGGTCCGCTCCATCGAGGAGAAGTTCCGATATCTTTCTTTCCGCCCCCTCATGGCACATCTTTCCGATCGGGCGGAGCGCATCCGCTGTCGCGAGGTGAGGCGGGCGGCATCGAAGCTGCCGGACCTCACGGAAGGGGAATGGCGGCAGGTCAACCAGATGACCCGCATGATCGTCAGGAAGCTCCTGAGGATGCCGATGATGAAGCTCAATGCCTCGGCGGGCACGGAGGAGCAGCAGTTCTACATGGATGCCATGCGGGCGCTTTTCAAGCTGGACACGATAGGGGAGACAACAGGCATTGGAAAAGAACAGGATCGTTATCGGTACGCGCAGCAGTAAGCTGGCGCTTTGGCAGGCAGACTATGTGGCGGATTCCTTGCGGAGGGAATATCCGGAGCTTCAGGTGGAGAAGAAGCTCATGACCACGAAGGGGGATCGAATTCTCGATGCGCCCCTGGCGAAGATCGGCGGCAAGGGGCTTTTCACCAAGGAACTGGAGACGACCATGCTGGCCGGGGAAATCGATATTGCCGTCCACAGCCTCAAGGACATGCCCACGGAGGTTCCCGAGGGGCTGGTGATTTCTGCCATCACCAAGCGGCTGGATGCGGGGGATGCCCTGGTGAGCGGGAAATTCCGTTCCCTGGAGGAGCTTCCTGCGGGGGCGAAGGTGGGGACCTCCTCCCTTCGCCGAAAGGCACAGCTTCTCCATGCACGTCCCGACCTCAACATACAGGACCTGCGGGGCAATGTGAATACGCGCCTCAGGAAGCTGGAGGAAGAGCATTTCGATGCCATCGTCCTCGCTGTGGCCGGTTTGAAGCGTTTGGGATTTGCCGACCGCATCACGGAGGTGCTGCCGAAGGAACTCCTTCTCCCCGCTGTGGGGCAGGGTGCTCTTGCCATCGAGACGCGGGCAGATGATGCAGAGGTTCGCAGGATCATCGCCTTTCTGAACGATGAGGACACTGTGAACTGCGCCAGGGCGGAACGGGCTTTTCTCGCGCGTGTGGAGGGCGGCTGCCAGGTTCCCGTGGGAGTCCATGCCACGGTGGCAGGAAAGGAACTTGCGGTCGAGGCGGTGATTGCCTCATTGGACGGAAAAAGGCTCTATCGCGATGTGAGGAAGGGTTCCTGTGAAGAAGCAGAAACCATCGGCACTGCATTGGCAGAACGCCTCCTGGATGCAGGGGGATGGGAGATCCTGCATGAACTGGGACTGTTGAGCGGACAGGGATCGGCAGAATGAAGAACTTTTGTATATGGCTTTGAGGAGAGAGGGAGTGTATCAATGCCTGGCATGGTATATCTTGTAGGAGCAGGCCCCGGGGATCCGGGGCTGATTAGCGTAAAGGCGTGCGACTGCCTCAGGCGTGCGGATGTGGTGGTCTATGACCGGCTGGCGGATGAGAGGATTTTGGCCTATGCGCCGAAGGATGCGGAATACATTTATGTGGGAAAGGCTTCCAGCAACCATGCCATGAAGCAGGGGGACATCAACCAGCTTTTGGCAGACAAGGCGAAGGAAGGAAAATGCGTCGTGCGCCTCAAGGGCGGCGACCCCTTTGTCTTCGGCAGGGGTGGCGAGGAGGCCCTGCTGCTGGAGGAGAACGGGCTGCCCTTTGAGATCGTGCCGGGCATCACCTCGGCGATTTCCGTTCCCGCCTATGCGGGGATTCCCGTGACCCATCGGGGTATTGCGACCTCCTTTGCAGTCATCACGGGACATGAGGACCCGACGAAGGGCGGGTCGAATATGCGGTGGGACAAGCTTTCCACGGGGGTGGACACCCTTGTGTTCCTCATGGGAGTGGCAAACCTGCCCCATATCACGAAGGAGCTCATGGCAAACGGACGCCCGGCAGATACCCCCGCCGCGGTGGTCCGCTGGGGAACGAAGCCGGAGCAGAGCACCCTTGTGACCACGGTGGGGAAGGCAGCAGAGGACGTGGAGAAGGCGGGACTGAAGCCGCCGGCAATCTTCATCGTGGGCGATGTGGTGGGTCTGCGGGAGAAGCTTCGCTGGTTTGACCGCAGGGAAACTCATCCCTTCTTCGGCAAGACCATCCTTGTGACCAGAGCCAGGGAGCAGGCATCGAAGCTGACGGCCTCCCTGGAACGGCTGGGGGCGAGGTGTCTGGAGGTTCCTTCTATTCGTCTGGTGGAGCCGGAGGACGGCTATCAGGCGGCCGATGAGGCGATTTCCCGCATAGGGGAATACGATTGGGTGATCTTCACCAGCGCAAACGGCGTGGGAAGGTTCTTTGAGCGACTGGCACTTGCAGGGAAGGATGCCCGCGCCTTTGGCGGCGCAAAGGTGGCGGCAATCGGCACGGCCACGGCGGAGGCCTTGAAGGGCAAGGGCATCCTGGCGGATATCGTGCCCTGGGAATTCCGTGCCGAGGGCATTGTGGAGGCCTTGAAGGATGAGGTCGGAACGGGAAAGAAGGTGCTTATCCCGAGGGCACAGGAGGCAAGGGAGATCCTGCCGGAAAGGCTCAGGGAGCTTGGGGCAGAGGTAACGGTGGCCCCGGTTTACCGGACAGTGGCGGCGGAGACGGACGGAGAAGCGCTTCGTCAGAGACTTTCCGATGGTGAGGTGGATTATGTGACCTTCACCAGTTCCTCCACGGTGACGAACCTCTTGAGGATCGTGGGCACGGCGGAGGCGCTTCATGGCGTGAAAACGGCATGCATCGGCCCGGTGACGGCGGAAACCTGCCGGAAGAACGGCATTGAGCCGGATATCGTGGCGGAGGAGTACACGATATCCGGCCTGGTGGAAGCCATGGGCAAATTTTTGGAGGACGGTGCAGTTTAAGGGTTTTGCGGACGCGGTTTCTGCATTTCCTGTATGGCGCGCCGAAGCTCCATTTCGCTCAGGGCCATCAGGAACTCGATGCCGTAGATGATGAAGCTCACGATGAACTTGAACCAGACAAAGAGGGCGAAGAGGCCGAAGAGGGAGCCGTAGGCAATCCCCATCTCAGGCACCAGGAGCATGCACCAGCTGTAGATGCCCGTGACGGCCAGCCACAGGCAGGTCACCACGAGGGCGGTGAGGGCTGCCTGGTGGAAGGGCGGTGTATAGGAGTGGGGGGCGAAGATGTAGAAGAAGGTGAGCCAGACCACCAGCACTGCGAAGGGGAGAAGGATGCGCAGGACATTCCAGAGGAAGAGGAAGGCATCGGGGAGCCCTGTGGTTTCGTCAAGGTAGTAGACAACGGTGTTTCCGAAGACCGGCAGTCCCAGGGAGAGAAAAATGACGAGCATGAGGCCGAAGGTGAAGATGGTGCCCTTGGCGTATACCAGAAGGTTGTGGCCGGCGTCATAGGCCATTTCCTTCGTATGGGCGTAGTCCAGGCTGTCCGTGGCCCGTGTGAGTATGACAAGGCCCTGAACAAAGCTGTACATGGAGAAAAGGCCCGTCACCCACATCCAGAGGGTGCTGCGGGAGGCCATGATTCGCTTGATGTCGGCAATGATGGGGCCGGCCATGCGGTCCGGGAGGTAATAGGTGGCAATCCCGTAGATGGCGTCCACCTGGGAGGCCATGACGAAGAGCATGAGGTTCACGGTGAAGACCAGGAAGGGGAGGAACCCCAGGAGAAAGTAGTATGTGGTGCCGGAGGCCATATCAAACCAGCTTGAGATGCGGTGATAGTCTGAAAAGCGCCGATAGAAAAACAGGATGGTTTGCCACATGGGGGCAAGGCGTTTCAATATGCTTTGCACCAGTCGGTCCATATTGTTTTCCTCCTTTGGAACTGTTCATCAATAAATTTTAATTCTTGCTTGTCTAAATTTCGTCTGTCTGCGTTAGCAAAAACTTGACGTAGCTCTGCTACGACTGCGTTTCCGCTTCCTTGCCAGACAAAATTTATCCTACGCAATCTATTAAAATTTATTTCTTCACAGTTCCTTTGCGTTACAATTTTGCGATAGGGAGATGGTATTGTGGACGAAAGAAATCAGCAGGGACAAGCGGAAAACCAGAACAAGAATGATGCTGCGGTGTTTTGCGGCGATATCCTTGGGGATGCGGCCGAGGCGATTTCACAGGCAGCCGGTGAGGGGGCTGATGGCGGGAACAGCGACAGCATCCTTGATGCTGTCGGGGAGCATGCAGGTGACATAATCGGCAGCCTCTTTGATTGAAGTATTCTATCTTTAAGAGCGTCAGTCCTGCAAAAGCGGAACAAATGTTATGGGGACT
The DNA here is from genome assembly GCA_902801565.1 of uncultured Veillonellaceae bacterium. Lineage (GTDB taxonomy): Bacteria > Bacillota > Negativicutes > Selenomonadales > Selenomonadaceae > UBA3796. The sequence continues at coordinate 6,348 of CADCIX010000032.1, forward strand.
TTGACTTGGGAGGTCTTGTTATGTATATGCAGAAACTTCGCCCACGCCGCATGCGGATCAGCGCAGGGGTGCGGGATATGGTGCGGGAGACGGAGCTTTCCGTGAAGGATTTCGTCTATCCAATCTTTGTTGTGCCCGGAGAGCATGTGAGGGAGGAGATTCCCAGCATGCCGGGATGCTATCATCTTTCTGTGGACAATGCTGTGAAGCTGGCGCAGGAGATTTATGAGTTGGGGATTCCCTCGGTGGAGGTCTTCGGGCTGCCGGAGTACAAGGATGAGATCGGGTCCAGCGCATGGGACATGAAGAGCCCTGTGCAGCGGGCCATTGCGGCCATCAAGGAGGCTGTGCCGGAGCTGGTCATCGTGGGGGATGTCTGCCTCTGCCAGTACACGAGCCACGGGCATTGCGGGAAGCTCTGCGGTCATTATGTAGATAATGACGAGACGCTGAAGCTTTTGCAGAAGGTGGCGGTGAGCCAGGCGAAGGCAGGGGCGGATATCATTGCGCCATCGGATATGATGGATGGGCGCGTGGCGGCGATTCGCGAGGCATTGGATGGGGATGGCTTCATGAATGTCTCCATTATGTCCTATGCGGTGAAGTATGCCTCGGGCTATTACGGGCCTTTCCGGGATGCGGCGGACAGTGCGCCGCAGTTTGGTGACCGTAAGCAGTATCAGATGGACCCGGCCAATGTGCAGGAGGCGCTGAAGGAAGTGGACCTCGATGTGGCAGAGGGAGCGGACATCATCATGGTGAAGCCGGCTCTTGCCTATCTGGATGTGGTGCGGCGGGTGCGCGACCATATTCATCATCCCGTGGCGGTCTACAATGTCAGCGGCGAGTATGCCATGGTGAAGGCGGCGGCGCAGAATGGGTGGATCGATGAGAAGCGCATTGTGCTGGAGACGCTGACCGGCATGAAGAGGGCCGGGGCGGATATTATTATTACGTATCATGCGATAGAGGCGGCTAAGTGGATGGCGGAGGCTTAAGAGGGGACGGGAAAGCGGGGCGGCCTTGGGGCTTCCACTAATGGCCTGTCCTGATATGCAGTACGTATCTAGGAAGCCCGCCGGCAAGCGACGGCTCACGCAACGAGGTTTGCGCACTTAGGGAGTGTCTACGACAGGCCACCCTTCGGGTTGGGTAGTTCCAGCCCCAAGTCCGCCCCGCTTCCCCTCCGTGAGAATGAGTAGGGTTTGGTGATTGCAGGAGGTAGTTATGCTAAATTTGACGAAATCTGCTGAGGCGTTTGCTGAGGCGAAGACGCTGATGCCGGGGGGCGTGAACAGTCCGGTGCGGTCCTATGCCAGTGTGGACTCGAATCCGCCGTTTATTGCGCGGGCGGAGGGGTCGAAGATCTATGATATTGATGGAAATGAGTACATCGATTATGTAGGCTCCTGGGGGCCTATGGTGGTGGGGCATGCCCATCCACAGGTGGTGAAGGCGCTGCAGGAGGCGGCGACGCGGGGGACGAGCTATGGGGCGCCGACGCTGATTGAGTCGGAACTGGCGAAGCTCGTCATGAAGGTCTATCCTTCCATTGAGACCATCCGCATGGTGAATTCGGGCACGGAGGCGACCATGAGCGCTCTGCGACTGGCACGGGGGTATACGGGGCGCGAGAAGATCGTGAAGTTTATCGGCTGCTATCATGGGCACAGCGACAGTCTGCTGGTGAATGCCGGTTCCGGCATGGCAACCTTTGGTGTGCCGAGTTCTCCGGGGGTCACGAAGGGGACGGCGGCGGATACGATTTCGATTCCCTATAATGATGTAGAGGCCTTCAGCGAAGTGATGGAGAAATGCGGCGAGGAAATCGCCGCTGTGATCGTGGAGCCTGTGGCGGGGAATATGGGGCTGGTATTGCCGCGGCAGGGGTATCTTCGGAAGCTGCGGGAAATCACGGAAAAGCATGGGGCGCTTCTCATTTTCGACGAGGTCATGTGCGGTTTCCGTGCGTCTCTTGGCGGGGCGCAGGCGGCCTATGGCATCACGCCGGATCTTACCTGTCTCGGCAAGATCATTGGCGGCGGGCTTCCTGTTGCGGCCTATGGCGGGCGCAGGGATATCATGCAGAAGGTATCCCCGGCAGGGCCGGTCTATCAGGCGGGGACGCTTTCGGGGAATCCTCTTGCCATGACGGCAGGGCTGGAGACTCTTCGCATCATCACGGCGGAGCCGGAGGAAGGCAAGGCGGACTACAGCCGGGAGCTTACCATCAAGACGAAGAAGCTTCTTTTGGGATGGCAGGAAAAGGCGAAGAATGCCGGGGTGACGATACAGGCCCATCAGGCGGGTTCCATGTTCGGCATCTTCTTCAATGAGCATGAGGTCTGGGATTATGAAGGCTCTGCTGCGTCTGATCAGGAGGCATTCAAGGTCTGGTTCCAGGTGATGCTGGAGCAGGGCATCTATCTTGCGCCTTCCCAGTTTGAAACCTTGTTCCTCTCCGGCGCCCATACCGATGAGGACATCGAGAGGACCATCGAGGCGGCGGAGAAGGCTTTTGCGATTGTGCATAATTTGAGGAATGCGTGACACCTTTGCCAAGGCATGAAATATATTTCCAGAAAGCATTGAATTTAGCGGACGGATTTGCTAGAATAAAGCTAGGCAAAGTTGCGATTTGCTTCAAGGCACATAAAGGAAGCCCTCGACCAGATGGCAGTCTGTCGGGGGCTTCTTGCATATTTGCGGCTATGCAGGACCGGGCTTGGCTACCCTGTGATTAGCGTGATGAACCAGTCCAAGCACTTGACGATGTAGTAGGCAGCTACAGTCGCCGCGACGGCCAGCACGAATTCGTTGCGTTTCACTTCAAGGCACACCTCCTTCCTGTTACCAGGAATTTGGTAGGGCAACAAGACCAGTATACCATATTTCGTAAAAAAATATTTAAGGAAATCAGGTAAAATTACGATAATGTAATTGGAAAAAGGAATTCTCTTCCACTATCAACGCCACGGATTGGACGACACGGAAATGGATTTTTCAACATAATTGAACAAAGCAATCACTGACTGTCCAGGGCGATTGCATAGACTAAGAAGGAGAAGTGATATATTATGATGCGTTCGCTGTTTTCCGGCGTTTCCGGCTTGAAAAACCATCAGACGAGGATGGATGTCATCGGCAACAACATCTCCAACGTGAATACCACGGGCTTCAAGTCCAGCCGCGTGACCTTTGTGGATACCCTTTCCCAGACCTTGACGGGCGCGTCTGCGCCGAAGGGTAATTTGGGCGGCACGAACCCAAAGCAGATTGGTCTCGGCTCCAGCGTGGGAAGCATTGACCTTATGTTCCAGGATGGTTCTGTGCAGTCCACGGGCAAGAATACGGATCTTTGTCTCTCTGGCAACGGACTCTTCGTCGTGAAGCAGGGCAACGAGACCTATTATACCCGTGACGGTGCTTTTGAGTTCGATGCAGACGGCAACTACGTTCTTCCGGGCAGCGGCATGTATGTGCAGGGCTGGATGGGAACGGATGGAAATATTGATACCACGGCAGCCGTCAGCAATATCGTGGTACAGGCCGGCAAGTCCATGGCGGCAAAGGCTACGCAACAGATTACGTATAGCAACAATCTGAAAGCAGATGTTCCGATGATTGTTTCCATGTCCCAGAAGGGAGTCCCTGCTACCACGGCCAATCCCGCCCTTACGGCCAGTGCGACGAGTCCGATAACCATGAAACTGAGCGATGGCTCCACGTTTACAGAGACGAAAGGTACTTACTATCTCGGCTCAAGCCGTCCGGTGGTAACCTCGGTGAATGTTTATGACAGTCTTGGTGGAACGCATGAGATACCGGTTTATTTCATGAAGGAAGGTTCCATTACATCGACAACGGCCAGTTCCAGTACAGCCAATGCAATTGATATATGGCAGGTTTCCCTGGACAGTTCGACGTGGACACCGATTTCGTCTACCAGTGCAATATCCCCAACCGGGCAAGAATCTAAGATGACCTACTTGAATAGTGACGGAACATCGACAACAGTCTCCATGAATGTCACGAAGCTCCAGTTTACCAATTCAGGGGCATACAATAAAGATACAGGGGACGGGAGAGTCATATTGACCTTCACGTCAGGCTCCATTGGCACACCAAGCACGGTTCCGGCAACGACAGCAACTGCCAACCAGGCCGTCACAATAGACTTCTCTTCCTTGACACAATTTGTCGGCAACAATACGGTTGTAGGAAAAGAGGACGGCAATGCGGCGGGTACACTCAAGAGCATTCAGATCGATTCTTCCGGAACGATTACAGGTGTTTATACGAATGGTGTCAGACAGGCAGAAGCGCAGGTGGCAGTGGCGCAGTTCACCAATGCCTCGGGTCTTACTAAGACGGGCAACAGTCTCTATCAGGCATCCAATAACTCCGGTGTTGCCAATATCAAGACCGCGATGGATCTTGGTGTCACGATTACGCCTTCGGCTCTTGAGATGTCCAATGTGGATGTGGCCAATGAGTTCTCTGATATGATCATCACCCAGCGCGGCTTCCAGTCCAACTCGAAGATCATCACGGTCAGCGATGAGATGCTGGAGACGGTCATCAACATGAAGAGGTAAATTGAACAGGAGTTTTGCCATCTGCCCTTTCGGCAGATGGCTTTTTTCATGGATATCTTTTTTGGTGGCAGGAAAATCCGGATGCATGAAGAATATGTTAAATGAAGTTATTTTTAGATATCTCAATCATGCATGTACAGAAAGTGGAGGATGGACATGGCAAGATCTCGGATCGAAATACAGAATCTGGCAGAGCGTATATTGGAGGAGGCTGGAATCCAGCCCTGTTTCAAACCGATGATATCGAAGATTGTGGCGTCCCAGGGGCTTCGTGTGGCTCCTGCGCTGAATCTGTCGGAGAGCGTGTTTTCCACACTGCTCCTTCACGATATAGAGGGGGACAAGTTGGCAAGCCGCATGAACAGCGTGATTTCCGTCAATGCCAGCAAGACGGACAAGGAACAGCGCTTTGCCGTGGTGTACCAGGTTGCCTTCTATGCGCTTTATAAAGATGTGGAAGGGCAGCAGGAAAGCCGTCTCACTGCCAGTGACATCTATAGGGAGGATGATGATTCCCAGCGGCTTGCCTGTGCCTTGCTTATGAACGATGAGCTTTTCCTCGAAAAATTCAGGAAAGCAGCGAAAGGCATTCCCAACCGTGTGGCGGTATGCAAGAATCTTTCTGCCCAGTTTGGGGTTCCGGAATTTGCAGTGGAGCAGAGGGCAAAGGAATTGGATCTCTTGATGTGAAAAAGCATGAGAAACCCCGGATTTCACAGGAGATGTGAAGTCCGGGGTCTTTTGTTATTTCACGATATGTTTGCCGCCGTAGTAACGTGTTCTCCAGTAGTCGCTGGAAAGTTCGTCAATGCGGATGCCCCTGCTGGAGGAGGCATGGATGAATTTCCCGTCGCCGAGATAGAGGCCACAATGGGAGGCGCCTGCCTCATAGGTGGTGAAGAAGACGAGATCTCCCGGAACCAGCTGGCTGCTGCTCTTGGTGCTTTTGCCCAGAAGATATTGCTCATCTGCCAGACGGGGGATGGCGATGCCGTTCCTGGCGAAGATGTACTGGAGATAGCCGGAGCAGTCGAAGCCGCTTGGTGTGGTACCGCCGAAGACATAGGGGGTACCGATGTATTTCTTTGCCGTTGCGATGAGTGCATTGACGTTCTTCTTTTCCAGGATCAGGGTGTTGTTCGGGACCGTCTTCCCCTTCCCGGCGGGAACCGGATCAATGTTTGCAGAGGGCGGCTTAGCCTTGTCTGTGCCCCATTTCCGCTCCTTGGCATTCTTGAGGGCGCGCCAGGTGGAACTGGCCACGACGCCTGTGATTTTGAGGTTATTGTCTCTCTGGAATTCCGCCACGGCCCGTTCCGTTTCCGGGCCAAAGACTCCGTCGATTGCGGTTATGGTATAGCCGATCGTTTTGAGCTTCTGCTGGAGCAGGAGCACATCATGCCCATGGGAGTCGCGCCTCAGGGTTGGCGCGGCAAACGCAGAGGAGGAGAGCAGGAGCAATGCAAGGCATGCAGCGATGCATAATCGGACGCGGTGAAATCTCATGGGGTACGACTTCCTTTCCTCAAAAAATTTCAGATACTTTTCATATTATAACGCAGTTGTTCAAATTTTGCCAGTGGAAAAATTTGAACAACTGCGTTATAATAAGCTTAATTCATACTTTGCTTTGAAGCAGGAGACGCCCGGTGGTGGCTCCTGCTTCTGCTGTTGGAAAGGTGGAAATGATATATGGATACTTCGACAAAAAAGCTGGTCATGGCAGGGGTTCTCTGCGCTGTGGCCGTGGCAGGGAGCCTGTTCTCGATTCCTGTTTTCGGCAGCAGGTGCGCCCCGGTGCAGCACATGGTGAACATTCTCTGCGGGGTTCTTCTGGGGCCGGGCTATGCCGTCGGCGCTGCCTTTTGTGCCTCACTTCTCCGCAATCTGCTGGGGCTTGGGAGCATCCTGGCCTTCCCGGGAAGTATGTTCGGTGCCTTGCTCTGCGGTCTTGCCTACAAGAAAACGAAAAACCTTCTGGCAGCCTTGCTGGGGGAAGTCATCGGAACAGCCATCCTGGGCGGCCTTTGCGCCTATCCTCTGGCCATCCTTTTCCTTGGGCAGAATGCGGGAAGCGTGGCCTTCTACGTCTACATCATGCCCTTCTTTGTATCCACGGCCGCAGGGGCATGCATCTCCGGCATTGTCCTTTACCATCTGCAAAAGAGCATGAATGGACTTCGGGTATTAGGGAAACACTGATTAATTCAGCCGCCCATCTTGGCGCATCTTGAATGTCCTCCTTGCGTTGACAAATCCTCGACATAGCACCACTATGACTGCGGTTTGTCGCCTTGGGATGGACATACAATCTACGCCAATCTGGGCAACTTCATTTAATCAGCGTTTCCTTAGACAAATAAGAAGGAAAATTTTCTTCCGGGGGTGATGTAGTCCAGCAGGAAGTTTTCTTCCGGAAGGACGCGGGCGGCAAGGTTTACCCGCTTGTCGGCGGGCTGGGGGGTCTTGATGATTTCCAGTTCCCCCATATAGCGAAGGTAGTTCTCATTGTCAATGGTGATATCTCCGGGCTTGCGCTCCTCGATGATTTCCGGGTAGATGGGACCGGAGACGAGGCCGCGGCTTTCCTGTGCGCGGATGGCATCCCGTGCCTCGTCCACCCGGGCGGTGAAGGTGTGCCCCAGGAGTTCCTGCTGTACGGGGTCCTGGGTGAGCATCTTCGCCTTTACGGTGATCTGGTCTTCCCGAAGGTTTGCGAGACTTTGCAGTTCCTCTTTGTCGGGCAGGTTGTCGCCGATGAAGACGGAGTCGATGCCAAGTGCCACCAGATGACGGGCGGCAAGGGCGACATCGAGCTCGCGATGATCTTCCAGGGTAGGCAGGCCATCGTAGAGGGGGCTCCTTTTTTTCTTCAGGCTTGGGACAAATGCTCCTACCCGTATGCCTGCCTTGTGCAGCATGATGGTTTTGCGCACGAGGGTTTCCTCGCTGAGTCCCGTACCGGGGCGGGGATAGAAGTTGTGCAGGGCATCGACGTTGCGGAAATCCGTTTTGGCCTGCAGGAGTTCGGTGAGGAAATGGCCGGTCATGGTGGAGGCATTGAGCTGGATGCGCATGCCCTGCTTGTTTTGGCTGAGTTTGGCGATTTCCCCGGCATCGTAGCCATCATCCAGCCGCAGGGTGTGGATGCCCCTCATGCGGAAGGCGGAAAGGTTCATCTCCGGAAGCCCCAGCATGTCGAGGGTGCGGGGAGAAATGTCGGAAATGATTTCCATATGATGCTTTTGTGCGGCCTGCATCAGGGTGCCCAGTTCCTTCTTGAGGGCTTCCACGTTGGTCTCTGGGATGTGCAGGGAGGTGAAGATGCGCTGGATGCCGCAGGAAGCGGCAAGGTCGATGAGCGCAAGGTTTTCCTCCAGGCTGTTGTCCAGCCCTGGATAGATGGAAATGCCATTTTCCAAAAGAATCGCTTCCTTTCTATTGATGTCATATTTTTTTCCGGAGGGCGGGGGCAAGCCTTCCTTTCGTTTCTTCCAGCAGCCTTTTCCCCGCCTCGGCATCGAGTCCCGTGCATTGGAGAAGGATGGCGAGTTTGGCGCTGCCGCCGGCTTCTTTCAGGGCGGTGATGCTCTCTTCCCGGGTGCATCCCGCAGCCTCCATGACAATGCGGCGGGCACGTTCCTCCAGTTTCTTGTTGGAGGATTTCACGTCCACCATGAGATTGCCGTAGACCTTGCCGAGTTTTATCATGGTGCCGGTGGAGAGCATGTTGAGCACCATTTTCTGGGCCGTGCCTGCCTTCATCCGGGTGGAGCCCGTGACCACCTCGGCACCTGTGACAGGGGTGAGGCTGATGTCGGCGAATTCCGCGAGGGCGGGATTTGGGGTACAGGCGAGGGAGATGGTAGCGGCACCGATGGAACGGGCGTATTTCAGCCCGCCGATGACATAGGGGGTGCGTCCCGAGGCGGCAATGCCCACAAGGACGTCCTCTTCGCCGAAGCCGTGCTCCTTCAGGTCCTTTTCGGCCAGCAGGGGATCATCCTCCGCCCCTTCCTGTGCGCGGAAAATGGCGGGGGTTCCTCCGGCGATGAGTCCCTGGACCAATTCCGGCGGCGTTCCGTAGGTGGGAGGGCATTCCACCGCATCGAGGATACCGAGGCGTCCCGAGGTTCCCGCGCCGATGTAGAAGAGGTGCCCTCCTTCTGAAACGCGGGAGGCGATGAGGTCCACAGCCCTTGCGATGTCCGGCAGGATGCGTTCCACAGCCAGGGCGATGGTCTTGTCCTCCTCATTGATGACGCGGAGCATGTCGAGAGTCGGCAGCTCGTCGATGTTCCTGCTGCGGGGATTCTGTCCTTCGGTGGACAGTCTGGAAAGGTCTATCATGGTGCAATCATCCTTTAAAAAACTCTGTATAATATTCGTTCCTCTTCGATAAAATTCCTGCAAAAAAAGAACCTCCACAATGAAGGTTCTTTTTGCTGCTGTTAGGGTGTGTTGAAAAACGTAGACTGTGCGCTACAGCGAGACAGTTTTTCGTATGACAAGGAAGCGAACCCGCAGTCGTAGCAGAGCTACGTCAAGGGTTTGTTGACGCAGACAGACGGAAAAATGGCCGCTGTAGTGTGCTGGCGGAGTTTTTCAACACGCCCTAATAAATCTGCTCGATATCGTGGAACCCGTTCTTTTCCAGTGCCTTCAGGATGCGGTCAATATGGGCCTGGTTGTGTGTCTCGACGGTGACCTCCAGGATGACCTTCTTGAAGCTGTCCGTGACCTTGGCCTGGTTGTGGTCCAGCTTGATGACGTTGGCGTTCTCGTCCGCGAGAACCTGGGAGACCTTGAGGAGCTGCCCCGGCTTGTCGGGGAGCTGCACGGAGAAGCAGAAGACGCGCCCCCGGGCGATGAGTGCCTTGTTGATGAGGGCCGAGATGGTGGAGATGTCGATGTTGCCGCCGCTGACAATGGCAGCGATTTTCTTCTTGCGGAAGGGGAGTTTCGGGAGTGCTGCGAGGGAGAGGACTCCCGCACCCTCGGCGATGAGCTTGTGCTTCTCGATCAGGGAGAGAAGGGCGCCCATGATTTCCATTTCCGAGACGGTGATGATGTCATCCAGATATTTCCTGCAGAAGGCGAAGGTGAGGTCGCCCGCTGTCTTGACGGCGCAGCCGTCCGCAACGGTATCGGAGCTTTTGAGGCTGACGATTTTTCCTGCGTCCAGGGCTGCCTTCATGCAGGCGGCATTCTCCGGCTCCACGCCGATGACCTTGACGCCGGGATTCACGAGTTTCGTTGCCAGCGCCACGCCCGAGGCAAAGCCGCCGCCGCCGATGGGAACGAGGATGGCATCCACGTCCTTGAGGGCATCGATGATCTCCAGGGCGGTTGTGCCCTGGCCGAGAAGCACCTCGCGGTCATTGAAGGGATGGATGTAGACATAGCCATGCTTTTTCTGGAGAGTGAGGCTATGAGCATAGGCGTCGTCAAAGCTGTCGCCATGGAGCACGACCTCGGCACCGTAGGCGCGGGTGGCTTCCACCTTGAGGATCGGCGTGGTGGCGGGCATGCAGATGACAGCCTTCACGCCGAGTTTCTGGGCGGCAAAGGCGACACCCTGGGCATGGTTCCCCGCCGAGGCGGTGATGACGCCCTTTGCCTGTTCTTCCTTCGTGAGCTGGCTGATGCGGTTGTAGGCGCCGCGGAGCTTGAAGGCTCCCGTATGCTGCAGGTTTTCCGGTTTGATGTATACTTCGTTGCCGCAGGCTTCGGAGAAGAAGTCGCTGCGGATGAGACCGGTCTTTACCGTGATGCCCTCCAGTTGCTTGGCGGCACGATAGATGTCGGCAATGGTAGTGGATTCCACGATTTCTTCCGCAGAGGGGACGGTATTTTTTTCTTCAGACATTTCGTTTTCCTCCTGAGTTTTGAATCTGCGTTACAAGTGTAACATCATATTTCCATGGAGCGCAACCTTTTTATGAAGTTTTTTGTCAGGGAAGAGGATTTTGAGGGGCTTTCGCGAATATTATATATGAATATCATTTTGGAAGCGGAGGTGTCGGAATGGGGAAGTTCTCCCGTATACTGGTCCCGGTGGACGGCTCGGATGGGTCGGACGCGGCAGTGGATATGGCGGCATCGCTGTCCGAGGCTTGTGGTGCCGTATTGGACATCCTCTATGTTTCCTATTTCGACAGCAATACGGATGCGGCGGAGGAGGACGATACCTGGCTGCCGGAGATCGTTGCGGCTCCTGCGGGAAGCCGGATCAGGGCGGCATTGGAGAGGGCCCGCAGCCGTGTTCCGGAAGGGGTTGCCGTGGAGGTTCACCAACGCACGGGCAATCCTGCCAGGCGGATTGTGGAATTTTCCCGTGAGCATGACAATGAGACCATCGTGGTGGGAGCCAGGGGTCTGGATTTTGTCAAGGGGTTCCTTTTGGGCAGCGTAAGCCAGGAGGTCATGGAGTCGGCTCCGGGAGCGGTCATTATTGTAAAATAAGGGGGTAATATCATGGTCAAGGAAATCCTGGTTCCGGTGGATGGGTCGGAAGGGTCAGATCGGGCAGTTGCCCAGGCAATCTCCATGGCGGAGATCTGCGATGCAAAACTCAATTTCCTTTATGTGGCAAATATCAACCAGCTGGCAATCAATGCCTGCCTTTCCGATGCGATTCTGGAGGCGGTGACCAAGGCGGGGAATGTCATTCTCGACCGGGCGATGAATCTGGTTCCCTCGGGCATTGAAAAGGAAGCGTTTTCCGAGACGGGTTCTCCGGCTGTGGTCATTCTGGATTTTGCGGCGAGCAATGACATTGACCTCATCGTCATGGGGAGCAGGGGGCTTGGGCTGGTGAAGGGTGTGCTTCTTGGCAGCGTAAGCCAGTATATTGTCGAGCAGGCGAAGTGTCCTGTGCTTGTGGTGAAATAAGAGGTTTGCAGGGAGGAAATGTATATGGCAGGGAAGATGCTGGAGGTTTCCTCCAAGAGTTTTTCCAAGGTTCTTTTCAGTGGGAGCGGCATTGCCGTGGATGCTTGTTTGGACAGGGCTGCCGGGATAAGGCTCCATGATGAGCAGCAGCAGGCGATGTACCTTCTTCTGGAGAAGACAGGGAACACCCTGTTCGTCATTGATGTGTCGGAGAACAGCCTTTACTATATTCAGGTCATGGCGGATGGCACCCGTGTTGAGCGCAAGATTGCCGATATCCTGGACGTGCTGCATGAGGCACGGGATGGCGGGGATGCCGAGGGGCAGAAGTTTGCCCAGGCACTTCTGGAAGCCCGTGGGAAGAAGACCACAGGGGCGTTGAAGTATCGCGGGCGGGTATTCACCCAAAGCGTGCATTGGAACCAGATGAACTATCGTTCCCTTGTGGATGAGCAGGGACAGGTGTATGCCGTGGTTGGCAACAATACCGTTCTGATGGATGTTTCGCTGGAAGAGCAGGATGGAAGTTCCAATGCCACACAGATCTATGAAGGTGAGCAGCTGGCGCAGCGTGTGGACTCTCAGTTGAAGTCCCTGGTGCCGGGGGAGAAGGGCGTGATGTTCCTGCTCTCCATCACCAATTTCAGGCAGAGAGCCGATGTGGAGCCGAAGATGGCGAATTTTTACCTGCGGTCCGTGGCGGAGGCCATACGCTCCGATTTCCGTGGAGAGGATATTCTGGGGCGTGTGCGGGAGAATGTTTTCCTGATTTTCATCTGCGGGAGCACCTCCATTGATGTCATTGAGCGGCGCGCCCAGCGCATCATTGACATTTGCCAGAGGGTGCCCATGTTTGGGGGGCAGAATCCTTTGTGCAATGTGGGAGCGACGGCATCCGGTTCCAACCGGCAGCAGTTCAGCGTCATGCTCAAGCAGGCCGAAGTCGCCCTTGCGGCGGCAAAGGGGCGTGGGGATAATCAGTACCGTTTGTTTGAGGAAGAGAAGTATTGATACAGAAAAAGAAGAAGCTCGTCAGGTTATAGGCTCCTGACGAGCTTCCTTATTCGTATTTCAGCGTGACGATTCCCTTCTGGCGGGTGGCATTCATGTCAATGACGCGCTGGTTGCGGGAACCGCGGAACTTCAGAGTGAGGTCCCGCTGGGCCTCGATATACTCTCCATCCACAAGCACGTCCAGCTCTGCCAGCAGGGCAGATACATCCTCGTCCTTTCTGGACTGGAGTTCCTCTAAGGTATTGCCCGTGTAGGACCAGACATCAAGGCCTCTTGCATGGACGGCCTTTGCCAGTTCGGCCAAGGGGCGGGGCTGGCAGAAAGGCTCCCCTCCGCTGAAGGTGATTCCTGCAAGCAGGGGGTTGTCCTCCATCTGTCTGAGGAGGTCCCGGGTATCGATGTCTCTTCCACCGTCAAAAGGCTGGGTTTCCGGATTCTGACAGCCGGGGCAGTGGCGGGGACATCCCTGCACGAAAACCGTGAAGCGGCAGCCGTCGCCATCCACGACGGATTCCTCGACGAGTCCGGCAATGCGGAGTTTCATCAGTTGACCCCGTGCTTCACGCGCTCATGCTCTTCCGACTGCTTGGCGTTGTTCCAACGGTCGATGGTTCCCACCAGATATCCCGTGATACGGCGGATGCGTTCGAATTTCTGGGGACGGAGGACATAATCCAATGCCACGCCGCCCTCGTCGGCCTTGGAGATGGAAAGGCTCTTGAGGGGCTCATGGGTCTGTTCTTTCACGTAACTGATATAGTTGACGATTTCCTGCTCGGATACATCAGGAATGCCGTTTACCTTTACTTGGATGCCGTTTACCAGCATGAGAATCACCTATCCTTGTATATTTTGCATACCCATAGATATTGCAACAGATGGCCTTCTGTGTCATAAATTATACAATATCTGCGGTATCATCGTCAATAGGTACACAAGATATAGTTTTTTCCACAAAAGAAGGCATGGCGTTATCCACAAGGAATTTTGCATTTTTATGCATATTATGATGGTTTTATGCATAAAGAAAGTAAAGGAGAAACGCATTTTTCTTGAATGGGGAGGCATAGAAAAAGCGAACAAAGTGCATAATCTTTCTTGAAGGGGCCGGATTCAAAAAGATATCCACAGAAATTCGTGAATAATTCACAGAGTTTCTGTGGATAAATGGATTACTGTGTTATTGTATGACAGGGTTGGCGGAGCTGGTCTGCTGGACAATCGTGCGGATGGGGTAGGGGATTTCAATACCTTCCTCGCGGTAGCGCTTGGTGAGTTCCTTGATGAAGTTGTGCTTAAGATCCGCCTGGTTGTCGAAGCGGGTGGAGTGGAGAAGGACATCGAAGTTGATGCTGGAATCGCCGAAGGTGTGGAACAGGATTTTTGGAGGGATGCTGCTGGTCTCTGTGGCATCTTCCATGACCTTGTTGGCGACTTCCAACGTTACCTGCTCCACCTGCTCCAGATCGCTGTTGTAGGCAACCCCGATGGGAATCTTGATGGTGATGTCCTTCTGGGGGAGGTTGTAATTGGTGATGATGGCCGCAGCGATGCTCTTGTTCGGTATGACGATGACGTTTCCCATGATAGACTGGATGGTGGTGTAGCGCCAGGTGATGTCCGTGACCCGTCCCTGCTCCCCGGTGTTCAGCATGATGAAGTCGTCCAGTCGCAGCTGCTTGGAGATGATGAGCTGCAGTCCCGAAAAGATGTTGGCAAGGGTTTCCTGCATGCCGAGAGCCATGGCCATACCGCCGACACCCATGGCGGTGATGATGGGGGCAATGGAGATGCCGTAATATTGCAGTACGATGATGACGCCCATGGCGTAGATGATGAAGGACAGGATATTGTTGAGCAGTGTGTTTTTCGGCAGGCTGCCCCCGGAACGATTCACATAGAAATCGGCCATTCCCGATGTGGTGCGGGCGATGACGCGGGTGATGGTGTAGATGTTGATGGTGAAGAGGATATAGGAGAAGATCTTCGTGATGGTGGGCGTGAAGGCGATGGTATTGACGATCCAGTAGAGCCCGGCCACGAGGCAGAAGGAGATGGGAACGCCCTTGAGGGCGTTGAAGAAGACCTTCGTCAGAGTGACATCGTCAGAGAGGTGCTGTTTGATGCGCCGGTTGATGAAGCGGTTCAGCGCGATGCCGATGATCAGCGCTGCCACCAGGATACAGGCAGGAAGTGTGAGAAGCTCTATGTAATAGGTCCAATCGATGTTGGAAAGGTCAATATTCGGCAAGGAAAGCCCTCCTTTTGTCAGAAACTCTTCAGGAAAATACCTTATTATACATCTGTTGTCCAGGGTTTGCCAAGGAACTGTGAAAAAATAAATTTTAGGGTGGAGTTTTTCAACACGCCCTGGGGGCGAAGGGGGAATAATATGGCAATCATTGTGGAAGGCGGCAGGCTCCGGCTCAGGAGAGCGGAGGAGCAGGACATCGAATATATCATGAAGCTGGAATATGGACCGGAGAATCTTCCGTTTATTGTGCCTTTCCCAAGGGAACTTCACATGGAGGTGATCCGTTCCGGGCAGGATGCCATGGATATCATCGTGGAAAAGAGGGGGACGGGGGAGCCTGTGGGATATCTCTGGGTTGCCGGTCTCCAGAACACATCGAATGAGATCGAGTGGACTCATGTCATCATCGAGAAGAAGGGCCAGGGCTATGGGCATGAGGCCATGAAGCTTTTGAAAATGTGGACCTTCGATGTGCTGAAGGCCCATCGGGCATGGATGGACTGCAAGGATTACAATGACCGGGCCCTGCATCTCTACGAGTCCGAGGGAATGGTGCGGGAAGGTCTTATCCGTGAGACGATACTTACGGAGGGTGTTTATGAGAATCTTGTGATACTGGGAATTCTCGACAGGGAATACACGGCAAGGAAGGAACGAGGGCTGGAATTGTAGCGCTGTGCAAATTTTATCCAAGTTTCTGCAAAATCATGGAGGAAAAATCTTTTTTGTGACGAAATACAAACCATGAAAGTATTCTTCGATCATAAAAATTCCTCTGATTGGGAGGCGGTAACGTTGGATAGAAAGTTAAAACTGTTGATTTCAGATGATTCCAAGCTGCTCAGGAAGAAGCTCAGGTCAGAACTTGAGGCGCTGGACTGTGAGGTCATCGAGGCGGAGAACGGAAAAGAGGCAATCCTCAAGGAGATGAACGAGAAGCCGGATGGCGTCATCCTGGATATCGTCATGCCCGAGGTGGGCGGTATTGAGGCATTGCAGGTCATCCGGGAGGTCAGCCCCGAGGTGCCTGTGGTCATGCTGTCCTCTGCAGGAACGCCCCAGAAACTCATGCAGACCTTGAAGATGGGGGCGATTGATTTCATCCAGAAGCCCTACAGCAGCGACCAGATCAAGAAAGCTGTTGAGCAAATACGCAAGAGGGCGGCGAAGAATGAATAGGCGATATCTGGCGCAGCGCCTGCTGAACGAAGGGCATTTATCGCAGAAAGAGCTTGCAGAGCTTCTGCGGCAGCGGAGCTTTGGGGCCTTTGAGAAGGCAGCCGCTTCCCTGGAAGGCACAGATGAGCATCCTGCCATGACGGCAGTGCGAAGGCTTGCCGGGCCGGAACTTCAGATAGAGGTAGAGGCTTACAGCGAGTATATGGAGCTTCTCATGGATTCCCTGATGGATTTCCTGGAGGCACCTGCAGTTATCGATACTCAGATGGTGCCGCCGGATGAGACCAGTGCTGTCTTCTATGCCGTGTCCCAGCGCATGGATGGCGATATGAGTATCGTGAGCGGCATTATGGCCGAGAGCAGGGAGTTTGCCGAGCTGGCGACGCGTTATAGCGAGGAACAGTTTGATGCGCCGGAAGATGAATATGCCATGGATAGCCTGGAAGAATTCCTGAACGTGGTGAATGGTGTCTTCAGTGTGAGGGAAGCCGTCAAGGATGAGGAGATTGACCTGGAAGTCCCGCGCCACGGAAAACTCATGAATCCTATGGGCAACCAGCAGCTTGTCCTGCGGGTCTATGCGGATTTTGGCATGTTCTATGTGGTGCTGGCCTCGGATGAGTTTATGTGAGGGGTTGTTGTTGTATCATTATATGTGGGATGTTCAAAATAATTTTAAGGTAAAAAAATAGCTCCACCGCTTATCAAAGAATTCGGGCGGTGGAGTTTTTTGTAACTGTTTACTTGCCTATGCCATAGTACCAAAGCAGGGACTGTGTGCCCTTGGAGCCTTCCCCCTGCCGTTCGATCTGACGGACTTCGGAGAGCACCTGTCCCAGCACTGGCAGGGCAGCACCATAGGCGGCGGAGGTCTCTGTACCGATGGCAAGATCCTTGCCGAAGTGCTTCATCATAAAGCCGGGTTCGAAATCCCCGTCAAGGCCCCGGCGCACCACATTTGACATCTGGAAGCTGCCGGCAGCTCCTGCAGAGATGGCCTGATACGTCTTCTCCAGGTCCAGTCCGGAAGCTTTTGCGTAGGCATAGGCTTCGCAGGCCCCTGCCAGTGCTCCTGCTATGGCGATCTGGTTGCAGGCCTTGGCCTTTTGTCCGGCCCCGGCGGCGCCCATATAGACCAGATTCTTCCCCAGCTTGGAGAAAACTGGCTCCAGAGCCTTGAAATCATCCTCTTCGCCGCCCACCAGAATGGAAAGGGTAGCATTCCTGGCCCCCGTATCCCCGCCGGTAACAGGGGCATCCAGGGCGTGAATGCCTTTTCCTTTGGCTGCCGCAAAAATCTTTTCCGCCAAAATAGGGGAGGAGGTTGTCATGTCCACCACATAGGCATCCTTTTCAGAATTGGCAAGTATGCCGTCTTCCCCCAGGTAGACTTCTTCCACATCCTTGGGATAGCCCACGATGGTAATCACCACATCCTGCCCGCGGGCGCATTCCCCGGGGCTTTCGCACCATTTGGCTCCTTTGGCCAGCAGCCCTTCCGCCTTGGCCCTGGTACGGTTGTAGACACTGAGTTCAAACCCCGCTGCCAGCAGATGCCCCGCCATAGCCGCACCCATAATGCCTGTGCCGATAAAGCCGATTTTCTTTAACGTCATGATTCATCCTCCTTATGAGCGTTTGCCTGTCCTTCTGCTTCTATTTTAAGCTATGCACAGGCTTTTTTTCAAGAACAAAAAAGGAACAGGCTCCCCGAAGGAAAGTAGCTGCCACAAAATCACTCCTTTGAATAATTTTCTGGATGCCCCCTTTCCTGCTGTGGGAAGGAGGCTTTTATGATATACTTAGAGCAACAGGGGAGATGATGGAAGACCCATTGGAGCTTGCTCCCTATGTTGGGTTTGTCGATGGGGAGGTCAAGTCCCTGTGCAAGCAATATTCCCGCAGTTACGAGGAATGCCGACGGTGGTATGACGGCTATTCTTTCGAGTATGCAGAGAAGGTATACAACCCGCATTCCGTGGTACGGGCAATATCCTCCGGCAAGTTTGATACATACTGGAACCAGACGGAGACCTATGAGGCTCTCAAGATTTACATTACAATGAACTTCGATGGCTTGCGGGATTCCATCATAAAGCTCCTTGCAGGGGAACGGCTGTCCATCAACACGAAAACCTTCCGAAATGACATGACAACCTTCCAGTCGGCAGACGATGTGATGACACTTCTGGTTCACTTGGGCTACTGGGGCTACTGCCACTCCACGGAGGAAGTGCTCATCCCAAACCAGGAAATCATGCGGGAGTATTACAATGCCGTCACTGCCAGCGATTGGGATGTGATTGCCCGCGCATTTGTTGTTACGGAAAAGCACTGGAGGACTACACGGGAAAAATTCTCGCTATAGGCATCAGCTATGACAAAAACACCAAAAAACATGTGTGCTATTGAAGAGTATGAAAAACTGCGGTGACGGATTATGAACGATTGCAACTAAACGAAATTTAAAAATGAATACTCATACAAAGTAGCCCCAGAGGATATTCCTCTGGGGTCCTTTTACATATATTTTGAGCAACAAAAAAGCCCCCGGGAACTCCCGGAGGCCTTGAAATCACTGGAGCTGGCTATAGGACTTGAACCTACGACCTGCTCATTACGAATGAGAATGAAAAGTGCAGTGCTCTCCAGAAAAAAATTTATCTGTTCCAGCGATCCCTTGTAAATAAAGGATTTCGAGCATCTTCTTCGCACGAAACAATAGTACAGAATTTTCAGGAAAATTGCTGTTGATAGCACTAAAATCATAGGGTGTATTGGTAAGTAAGGCCCAAATAAGGCCCACGGTTACGGCCACCTTAGCGCCCCTTTGACTACCAGTGAGACAGGATGTATAATCCTCGATAAAAGCATGGAATTGCCACAGACGAAGCAATAACACGGCTTGCCTGTGGCATTCCTTATCTGTGCAGCCGCGAGGAAAGGTGGAATTTTTTTGCGGCTCCAATATAAGGCGGCAGAAAAATTCCACATGCTTCACAAAACAGTAGAAAAAGGAGTGTATACAAATGTGCAATGGCCTCAAACCCAAGGTAATGGTTGTAAATCCTCATGATTCGGTGCTCCAAGCCGTAGCTGGTGAAACGATGTACGGTTCCAGAAACTCCTACAGAGATGCCGCATATATCTTTCATGATTATGCGAAGGATAAGCATCTCAGTGACATTATTGGCGATGATTGGCTCTTCAAGTGGGTGCCCAGCGTCCCGGTCTTCATCTCAACTCAGACCGGCAGCGGGAAGAATTACTTCATTGGACAGAAAATGATTCCCGAAATTTTGATGCACAATTTCAAACAGGAGAGAAATGCCGCATCCATCTTGATTTTGAGCAATCGGATCGCCCTGAACATGCAGCTGAAGAGCGAATATGTCAAGGTCATTGACCAGTATTCGGGTAGCCGGTGCAAGAAATACGCCAAGCAGTTCGATGAATCGACGGACAAGCAGAAGAACAACTTCTATGACTTCGGCGCAGTGAAAATCCTGTCGTATCATCAGCTGTGGGCAAATCGCCACATTCTGAAGGAGAAGTTTTCTTTTGTCATTATGGACGAATGTCATTTCTTTGTGCAGGACACCCCCTTTAATTTTTGCACCGATCTCATGGTAAGCGTCAAACAATCAGGCGGATTCTATTCCATCCTCCCATGTGAGATAATGTTGCCAATCAAGGCAACCAAGTTTTTCCAGTTATCACAGTTTAC
>CADCIX010000033.1 GCA_902801565.1 uncultured Veillonellaceae bacterium
AGACGGAAACCATAAAAAGTAAAGTAACCAATTGGATTGCCAGCCAGAGCAGGTATATCAAGGGATTGTTTCAAAATTTATGCTGGGAAAGTTGAGTATGAGAATGTTATGGAAATGTCAAAAATTGTCCAAGTGAAAATGAATGCCGCCCCGAAGGGCGGAAGGCAGTAATCATGGGGTATCTGACCATTTTGTTGACGTCAACAAAATGATATCTCTTGCAGAAAGGGGAACTGTATGAACGAAATAGAAAACATCAGCGAAAGCCTGTTTGAATCCGTCAAACATATCAACGAATATGGGCAGGAGTATTGGACTGCCAGGGAACTGCAGCCAGTTTTGGAATATGTTCAGTGGCGAAGATTTTATGAGACGATAGACAAGGCTAAAGAGGCATGCAAGACCAGTGGCGGCAAGGTATCAGACCATTTTGCCGAGGTTGGCAAAATGGTCGATGTTGGCAGCGGTGCGAAGCGCGAAGTGGATGACTACCAGCTCTCCCGCTACGCCTGCTACCTCATCGCCATGAACGGCGATCCACGAAAGAAGGCCATCGCCCTGGCACAGACGTACTTCGCCGTCAAGACCAGGCAGCAGGAACTTATCGAAAACTACGAACGATTGACGGAAGAAGAAAAGCGGCTTGCAATAAGGCAGCAGATGAAAGAGCACAACAAATCCCTCTATGCAGCCGCAAAAGATTCCGGAGTAGAAACGCCTGTGGAATACGCTATTTTCACAGATTACGGATATATGGGGCTGTATGGAGGTTTAAAGCAAAAAGATATACATCGTCGCAAGGGATTAAAGAAAAGCCAGAGAATCCTTGACCACATGGGCAGTACCGAACTGGCCGCCAATCTGTTCCGCGCTACTCAGACGGAGGAAAAACTGCGCCGGGATAATGTGCAGGGAAAAGAAAATGCCAATGCTACCCATTACGCCGTAGGCGAAAAGGTTCGCCAGACCATAGCCGATCTCGGCGGCACAATGCCAGAAGATCTCCCCACCCCGGAAAAGAGCATCAAGCAGATTGAGCGTGAGCAAAAGAAGAAGCTGCCAAACTAAAAAAGCCGCCCCGAAGGGCGGCTGGAAAGGAGTGTCTCTTATGGCGTACTTCAGAAAACGCGGGAAGAAATGGTACTACACCATCGAGATCAGGGACGAGCTGGGGAACAGGAAGAAGGTGGAGCGCGTCGGCGGCCTCACCAAGGCGGCCTGTGAAAAGGCATACCGCGCCGTGATGGTGGATGTCGACTATACGGGGGAGTACAGGAGCCCTGCCGATCTGACGGTGAAAGACTTTTTCCTCCAGTGGGAAGCGGAATATGTGGAGGCGAGGCTGAAGCAGAACACCATCCGCTCCTACCGCAACATCATCGAGAACCACATCATCCCCACCCTTGGAGAGATGAAACTGCGCCGCGTCACCGGACGCATCCTCCAGAACTTCCTCAATGAGAAGGTAGGGAGCTACAGCCGGGGGACGGTGGGCTCCATCTGCTCCGTGCTCAAGAAAGCATTCTCCTATGCCGCCGTGATGGCGGGGTATCTCAAAAACAGCCCTGCCGAATCCATACAGGTTCCTGCCGGGACAGATGCACCCAAGAAAACGCATGTCTTCACAGGGGAACAGCTCCACGAAATCTTTTCCCGGTTCCCTGTCGGGCATCAGTTCCACATGGCCCTCATGGTTGCCTATCACACAGGGATGCGCCTGGGCGAGTGCCTTGCGCTCTCGTGGGACGATGTGGACCTTGAGGCAGGTTCCGTCTCGGTTCACTGCACCGTGGTTGGCGACAAGGGGACGGCTTGCATCCAGCCGATGCCCAAAAGCGAAACCTCCATCCGCGACATCCCGATCGGGAAAAAGTTCTGCAAGATACTGCGTGCGGAAAAGTCAAGACAGGCCGCTCGCCGCCTGGAATACGGGAAGTACTACAAAAACAACAGCCTTGTCTGCTCATGGCCTGACGGCTCCATGATGGTCCCGAGCGACTTCCGCTATTTCGGGCAGTACTGCAAAAAGACTTTCGGCTGTGGCTCTTTCCACTCCCTCCGCCACACCCATGCGACGATGCTCCTCGAATCCGGCCTCGACCTGGAGCTCGTATCCAAGAGGCTCGGCCACTCCTCCATCGTCACCACCGCAAAGACATACTCCCACGTTCTCGATACGCGCAAGGAAAAGACACGGCTGGTGCTCGATACGGCTCTTTGACGGTTTTGCCGCCCGCCAAAAATCAGGACGGCAAAATATCGGCAAATATCGGATTGAAGGCAGGAAAATCAAGGGGATTTGTATTCTTTATACTTATCGGAAGTAAAATACACCTAACTCGTAATATGTCAACTGCCCTGCAACAAACAAGGCTGCAGGGCAGTTATATTATAAGTTTCCCAATCTACGGTACTATAGATTATGCGTTTGCTGTAATTACCGAGGCTGTCCTCAATCGGTAAAATTCTTTTCGTTGTTGTCCGGATTTTCCGAGGTGCTGGTAGAAATCGCAGACGCTATTGGCAGATAGAGCAACACCTGGATAATACTTTGATACGTATGTCTTCTTGCAATAGGTGTTTAGACGCCCTGCGGCAATTCCAGGTTTGATAACCTTCAATATAGCGATTGCCATGATTCTGTACGCATCCTTTGCATTATAGACCTGCAACAGTTCCGACATAAGGTCATTTGCCACAGAATGTGCAAATGCAGATGAGCCGTAGGATAGCATATCTGGAACAGAAGATGTTACTGCTTGATTTTTGGGGACATAAACGCCGTCGATGATATGTCCGATCACCTTTCCATTTTGAGGCTACGGTATTGCCTCATGCAACGGTTTTTCTTTATGTCCTCAAAAAATCATTGTCTCGGATGGCAGCCAGTGCAGCTCTTTCCGCTGCATCCATTGCAGCCGCCTCCAAGGCAGCAGTCGCTTTCTCCCGCAACGAGATTGCCGTAGATATGGCGCAAAGCGAAAAACAATGCAATCAAAAGAATGGAGCCCACAATATAATTTGCCATACCATTCCCTCCAAAAAAATCAAGAAATCAGAAACCCATCAAACTGCCAATCGACCTTCCTCACCTCAATCTTCGCCGCATCCTCTCGCCGCAAAGCGAGGTTGTAAGAGCGCACGCCAATCTATATGCTTTCTGATTCTTATGATAACGTATATCATTTTCATTGTCAATGGTTAAGAACAGTTTTTATCAAATGCAAGAATTGCAATGCCTCCATCTGCGACACCCCCCAACAACAAAACATGCCCCGCATGAGCAACACGGGGCATGTTTTGCTGTGTGTATTATATTTTAGGAGAGCTTTAACGAAAGCCTGTATATACAATATCACAACTGATAACAATTGTCAATATCATTTATAAAACATTATTCAAATTTTGCCAAAGGAAAAATCTTCCAATTGACGTTTTCCCTATGGGGCGTTGCGTCGCAACGAGGCGAGGGATATGCTCACCGAGGCTGAACGGTACCTTAGGGGTGTTGCTCAAAGAGACTTCACAAAATCCGTCCCAAGCTTCTTGCAATCCGCCAAACCATCCTCTGTGGGCGTATTTTCAATGATGAGCCCATCGCCGAACAATTTTGCCCCGGCGGTTTTTGTACGCTCGACCCAAGCCGTCATCCATGCGCCTCCGCCCCATCCGTAAGAGCCGAAAAGGGCAACCGGGACATCCTTTACCCTCTTCTCCGCTTCGGCGAAGAACGGTTCAAAGGTTCCTTCTTCCAGCACCTCATCCCCCATGGCAGGACAGCCAAACAGGAATCCATCATATCCCGGCATGTCCTCCACATGAAAAGATTCCACTTCAAACAGCGCAGCATCTGCCCCCGCTTCTTTTGCTCCTTCCAGCACGGCTTCTGCCATCGCCGCCGTGTTGCCCGTGCCGCTCCAATAAATCACTGCAATCTTGCTCAATGTAATACCTCCATTCTGTTCTTCCAAACCTCTTATCCGGCCTGCAAAATCTCCGAAAACCGTATCCCCTCCTCCAGCTTCCTGCAAAAATTCTGGGTACATGCCGTATAAAGATCAAACAGCCTGTGCGTCTCCTCTTCATTGGCATAGACCTTCCAGTAGCCACTGTAAGCAAAGGACTGCCCCCCATGTTCAATGAAGCCCTGCACATCCTCCGGCGGATAGCCTAGAAACAGGCCGACTTCGTGTGGGAATGTCATTTTTTTCCGCATACGCCGCTTCAACTCCTCAAGCATTTCCCCAAGGGAGACCATCCCGCCATACCCATAGCGGTCAAGGAGAACACGCACCTTTTCCGAAGCAAGCCTCGCCTCCAATGCACAGGCACGATAAAACAAGATCAGCACATACTCCTCTCCCTCTGCCAAGCGGCAGAAGGAAATCCCCTTGCAGGCAAAGCAAGTTTCGTAGGAAGCTATGAGGGCATCAAAATCCTCAAACTTGCTTTTCCGAAAGGAAACGAGACTGGCAGGTTTCGGCCCCGCCAACAGGGGAGCAGCATGCAGCCCCATCAGGTACTCAAAGGATGCCGCACCACTCATATAACCACCTCTCATCAACACAGACATATAATTGAGAATAACTATCGATAATTATTATATAGATATTGATACTCATTGTCAATACTTTGTGGAAAATTTCATAAACCAACAGCCGGCCGCCCGGGCATAATCTTTTCCCGGGCGGTCGGCTGCCTTTCAATCTTATTATTTTGTGGAAATCGCTTCCCCCGCAAGGTATTTCTCCAGGGAAGCAAGCCTTGGTTTTGTCCGCAGGGTTTCCGGCTGGTATTCAATCAGCAGGGAACCGGTCAGGACATTGATGGTCGCTTTCGTTACGCCGGTGAAGGAAACAATGTATTCCTCCATCTGCTTCTTCAGCTTCTCATTGTTCAAAAACCAGGGGCTGCGCAGGCGCACCCTTCCTTCGATGAAGGAGACCACTTGCAAACTGGCCAGAAGCTGCTTCCATGGTGAGAGCATCTCTGACTTTTCCGTGGACGGACAGCGACGCGGCAATTCGGCCAGCTTCCCGACATCCCGCTGCATCTTCTTTTGATGCTGCAGACCATGCCAGAGGGAGAGAAGAAGCCAGGCGATGCCAAAGCCTGTATGCAGCTTTTTCCCGGCCAAAAGAGATGCCGCAGTTCCAAAGGATGCCACCGTCATGGGAATCCCCAGGGGCGCAGTTTTCATCGTTTCCATCAGTTTCATTTGAGGTCCCTCCTTTTCACACTCGGCGACGGCGCGAGAAAAAGCCTTGCTCCAGGTTCAGGATGCGGCAACTGTTCAGCACGACGGCAAGGGTCGCTGTGTTATGGATGACTGCCGCCCAAAGAGGACTGATCTTCCCCAATGCGCCCAGCAGCATGGCAGAGGAATTCACAAGGATGGTTGCCATGAAATTCTGGTGGACAAGGTCCATCGTGCGGCGTCCCAGCTGCAATGCCTCGATGAGCCGGGCCGGATTTTCCGAGTGGATGGTGACCGCAGAGGATTCTGCCGCAATATCCGTCTGACGTCCTCCAAGGGAGACGCCGACATCCGAGAACGCCAGAGCGGGGGCATCGTTGATGCCGTCGCCCACCATCATGACCGTGCCGCGCTGTTTGAGCTTGTTCACATAATCGGCCTTGTCCTCCGGCAGGATTTCCGCATGGAAGGAATCGATGTCCATTTCCTGCGCCACCTTCGATGCAACCGCATGGGAATCTCCCGTGAGCATGACGATCTCATCCACCCCATGACGGCGCATCTGGTTGAGTGTCTTTTTCATCTTGGGGCGTATCGGATCCTCGATGCCAATGAGCCCGATGAGCTTCCCATCCCGGGCTACATAGAGCAGGTTCTTGGCCCGAAGATCTGCATCCAGTTCCTCTTCGTCTTTTACCTGGCTTTCCGTCAGGAACTTCCGGCTGCCCACGAGAATCGAGCCGCCACGGAACTCCTCAAAATCAGGGACCGTCGCCCGCATGCCGCGTGCCACAACCGTTTCGCTGGATTCATGCTGGGGAGCCGTCCATTCCTTCTCCTCTACATATCTTTGGATTGCTACCGCCAGCGGATGAACCGAATGCTGTTCCGCCGAAGCAGCCAGAAGGATCATCTCTTTCTCTGTGACTCCCTTGGCCGTGCGGATGAAAGCAATCTGCGGGATGCCAACCGTGAGTGTCCCTGTCTTGTCCAGAACAACGGTATCCGTTGCCGCCAAGGCCTCGATATAGTTGCCGCCCTTCACGAGAATGCCCCGCTTAGCCGCCGCAGCGATAGCTGCAGATATGGCGGTAGCCGTGGAAAGTTTCAGGCCACAGGAAAAGTCGATAAAGAGAAGGTTCAGCACCCGCTGCCAGTCCCGTGTCGCGCCATAGACAATGGCGGCCCCCAGGAAGGATACGGGAACGAGGAAGTTTGCCATCTGGTCGGCAAAGTTCTGCACGGGAGCCTTGCGGTTCTGCGCTTCTTCCACCAAATGGACGATATGGGCCAGTGATGTATCCTGTCCCACCTTTTCCACCGAAACGATGAGCTCGCCTGCCTCTACCACGCTGCCTGCGTAGACGGGAGAACCTTCCTGCTTCATGGCAGGGTTTGACTCTCCCGTGATGGAAGCCTGGTTCACGGCAGCGCTGCCATGAAGGACATGGCCGTCAATCACGATTTTCTCCCCTGTATGGGCAGCGATGACATCCCCTACCTGAATCTGCTCCACGGGAACCTGCCGCTCCACGCCGTTTTCCAGCAGCCAGACATGGCGCTGATCCAGGGACAGCAATCCCGAGATGTGTGTGCGGGCGCGTTCGGCGGCATAGCTCGTAAGCATTTCCGCCCCATTGGACAAGGCAAGAAGTGTCAGGCTGGATTCCGGTTTTCCTGCCAATACGGAGGCAATGACCGCCGTTGCCGTAAGGGTATCCGCATTCGGCTGGCGATCCCGCAGCATGCCCTGCACCCCGTTCCGGATGAACTTGCCGGCAATGGCCAGCACCAAGGCACTACGGAGCATTTTTGTCGCCAGGAATACCTGCGGGGAGGTACGTTTGAGGATTTCCATGGCGGCAAAGCTCGCAATGGAGACGATGGCATCCCGGCGATATTCCGCCAGCCGGTCTGCCTGCTGCATGGCGGATTCCTTTGTCTGTCGGGCAATCTCCTGTACCAGATTCCGTATGTGCTGCGCAGGGATATCTCCCCGATACCAGATGCGCATCGAGCGGTCTTCCACGGAGGCGGCAACGACGGTCCGGCAAGACCGGAGCCGTGCCGCAAGGGAGGCTCTTGCCTCCCTTGGCATGGAAGCCTCCAGCCGGATATTGCAAACGCCATAGTTCATGCTGATTTCCATCCCCTCATGAGTGATACTGCCCACCAGAGCATCTGTGCCCCTGACGGGAATTGCTGCGTGAGAAGCAGCTTGCGGATTCCCTGGGCAAAAAGCAACACCGAAGCCAGAGAACTGGCATCAAAGAAACCATGTGTGTTCCGCTGTATCCACAGGCTGAAATCCTTCATGCTCTGGTGGATGACACGGGTGAGGTCGCCAATGCGGTACTCTGCCAAGGGAAAGGCAGCCTGCAAAGGCATGGGAGCTTTCGTCATGCATCGTTTCAGTGCATCAGCAACCTCATCCATCTGTTCCTCCATGGAAGGGTCATATACAAGAAGCATGCTGCCGGTAATCTCATTGGCAGTCACTTCCTTGATATAGGAAAGCTTCCTCAATGCCTCCTCAAACATCCTCGCCTGCTTTTCCGTCATTCCGGCCATGCGGTAGCGCCGGCGCCCCGGCAGGGAAGACACCAGAACAAAGGAAGGGGCATTGCATGTCATTTTTGCCGATTGTGGCCGTGAGAAGGATGGAAGTTCCAAGGAATCCAGGGAAAATCCCCTGCCCTGTCCTTTCCCCTGCCGCATTCCCTGTCCCATAGCGCCCATTCCCCCGGGCAATCCCATGCCGCCCATCCCTTTGGACGAGCCCATGCCGCCAAGCAATTGGCCGATGCCCTGGACAATCGCCGTTCCCATCATAAATCCCGATGCATATGACATCCTTATTTCCTCCTCGCATGCAGTTTGATATATTCCTCCACCTTGCACAATTCGGCATTCTTCCGGAGCCGCAAGGGATCATACTTGATGAGGATTGATCCGGTCACTGCACTTGTTTCCACCTCATCAACCCCCTCCAAGGCAGCAAGATATGACTGCACCTCACGCTCCATGGCAGGATTCCCTATCATGTTCTTGAGATACAGGCGGACGCGCCCAGGCAGATAAGATGCTATTTCCACAGATCGGATAAAGAGATCCAGTCGATTGGTCGGGATCTGCAAGACATCCATCCATCTCAATGGAATTCCCCCTTACATATGATACAAAGAAAGACTGCCGACACCGGGCAGCCTTCTTTGCGAGCTATTCGCATACGACTTATTTCTTCGCCTGCTGTGCAGCAATGAGATCTTCCAGCTCTTCCTTCTGACGCTGAAGTTCTGCCAAAGGAATCTCCTCTGCCGGAGCCAGCTGCATCGCCGCCATCTGGCGTTCACGCTCCTGCATGAAACGATAGCCAAAGATACCTGCAACAGCACCTACCGCAAGGCCAATCCAAAAATCTGATTTCTGAAACATCGTCAAAATCCTCCTTTAATTTTTCTTTGAGAACTATAATTTCATTCTATCAAAAATAATAATTATTGTCAATAAGGTGAAGCATCTCAGAAACCCATCAAACTGCCAATCTGATAGATCAGAAGGGATACCAGCCATGCCACGGCAAACATGTAGATTGCGGAGAATCCCATCCACTTCCAGCCACCGGCCTCCTTCTTGATGGTACCAAGAGCCGTCACGCAGGGCGTGTAGAGCTGTGAGAACACCATGAAGGAGAATGCGGAAAGGGACGTGAATGCCGCTCCCATGCCACTGTTGAGGAAGGTCTCCGCCTCCTCGGCAGCCTCGTCCGCATCAATGTCAGAAACCCCATAGAGGACACCAATCGTGGAAACCACGGTCTCTTTCGCAAGGATGCCGGAGATGATTGCCGCACCAGCCTCCCATGTATCAAAACCATGGAAGGTGAAGATAGTGCAGATGGCACCGCCAAGACCGGCGAGGAAACTCTCGCTCATTTCCTCCGTCGGGCCGGACATATTGTAGTTGGAGAGGAACCAGATGAACACGCTGGCCACAAAGATGATCGTACCGGCCTTGACGAGATACCCCTTGCCCTTGTCCCAGGTCTCAAGGAGCACAGTCTTCATATCCGGCATGCGATAAGGCGGAAGTTCCAGCAGAAAAGTGGAGCCCTTGTCCTTGAACATCGTCGCGCCAAAGATCTTTGCCATGACCACTGCCATGACCACGCCGATGATGTACATAAGGAACACCACATTGGCCGCATTGTCGGGGAAGAACATCGCCGCAAACAACGCCATGATGGGAAGTTTTGCGCCGCAGGTCAGGAAGGGCGTAATGAGGATGGAAGTCATGCGGTCCTTCTCCGAATCCAGGGCACGGGCTCCCATGATTGCCGGGACACCGCACCCGAATCCCATCATAAGGGGCATGACGCCTTTTCCCGTGAGCCCGAGACGGCGCATGAGCGGATCGGTGATGAAGGCAACGCGAGCCATATAGCCCGTGCCATCGAGAAAGCTCAGGCAGAAGAACAGGATGAAAATCAGAGGCACAAAGGTCAGGACAGCACCCACACCGGCAATGATGCCATCGACAATGAGGGACTGGAGCCATTCCGCCACGCCGACGCTTTCAAGAAATGCTGCCGCCCCCTCGGTAACGGGACCGCTGATGAGGTCATCCAATGCATCAGCGATGGGCTGCCCAATCCAGGTAAAGGTAATCTGGAACACCCCATAAAGAATCAAGAGGAAGATCACCGGTGCCAGAATGCCATTGGCAAGGTAGCTGTCAATCTTTTCCGAGCGCGTCGGCCCGAGGTTCTTCACGGTCACGGCCTGTTCGACGATGGTGTCGATGAGGGCATAACGGGCGGCAATGATTTCCTCTTCGATGGTTTCCTGGGGCTTGCCGCTCTGACGAAGCTCTTCCACATGTTGGATATGGTTTTGGATGATTTCCGAAGGCTGGTATTGATCCATGACCGTGGTAGTGAACACATCCAACAGTTTCCTAATGCTTTCATGGCTCCGTCCCACGGTTTCTACCACAGGCATTCCGAGGATATCCTCCAGCTTGCGGGCATCCACGTTCATGCCACGTCGTTTTGCCTCGTCCTGCATATTGAGGTCTACGAGAAGATGTATCCCCTTCTCCAGAAGCTGGACCGTCAGGAACAAATTGCGCTCGATGTTCGAGGAATCCACCACGTCTACCACGACATCCATCTTGTTGTTCATGAGGAAGTCGATGACAATCTCCTCCTCCGGGGAACGGGCATTGATGCTGTAGGTTCCCGGGAGATCCACCACCGAAATGGCGCGATCCTTGTAGTTCAGATAGCCGACCTTCTTGTCGACGGTAACACCCGGCCAATTCCCTATTTTCTGCCGGGCACCGGTAAGCTGGTTGAATATCGTGGACTTGCCGGTATTCGGATTGCCTGTAAGGGCTATTGCTAATGTTGACATGACTACATCTCCTTGTACTTCATGGGAAGCTGGTTTCAACCGACCTTCTGCACCTTAATCTTCGCCGCATCCTCCCGCCGCAGGGCGAGGTTATAGGAGCGCACACCGATTGCCATGGGGTCGCCAAAAGGAGCGGAACGCAGCACCGTGATCTTCGTTCCGGGAACCAGGCCCATCGTCATAAGCCGCTGTTTCAAATCAGAATCCCCAATGTCCTGGATCTTGAATGCATCACCGGGAACACCATCTTTCAGAGTCATAATGACCGCCTCCTAAAAAAACGAGCAATAATTGAGAATGATAACAATACGCTCTTTCAATACTTATGATAACTTATATCATTATCATTGTCAATAGTTGAGAATAGTTTTTAACAAACATAAAAATAGACATGTCTCCCCCTGCCAACAAAACATGCCCCGCATGAGCAGCACGGGGCATGTTTCGCTGTGTGTATTATATTTTAGGAGAGCTTTAACGAAAGCCTATATATACTATATAACAATTGATAATAATTGTCAATATCACTCTTAAAGATTTTCGTATTTTATCAAAAAATTTCCGAATGCAAAAAGGGATACCGCAAATTCATACGGTATCCCCATACACATTCCTACATGCTGAAGAGCTCCATCTGGTCGCTTTCGCTCATGCCTTCAAGGCAGCCGTGCTCCCGGAGGATCTCCACATTGGTCTTTGATATGCCGGAGCGCTTGCGGAGGTCATCAATGGAGGTGAAATCCCCTGCCTTCCTCGCCTCCACGACACCCCTTGCCGCAGAACTTCCCATTCCTGCCAGGGATGCCAAGGGCGGCAGGAGAGACTTTTCCAGGATGATGAATTTCTCGGCGTCCGACTTGTAGATATCCACATATTCCACACTGTAGCCGCGCAGGTACATTTCCCATGCGAGCTGCAGCACCACCAGGGTTCCGCTGTCCTTCACGTCCAGCTTCTTCTCCTTTGCCTTCTCCTCCAGCTCCTTTATCTTCCCATGGACAAAATCCTTTCCCCGCGCCACCACATTGGCATCAAACTCTGCCGCACGGATGGAGAAATAGGCCGCATAGTAAGCCAAAGGATAATGCACCTTACAGAAGGCAATGCGATAGGCCATCATGACGTATGCCGTGGCATGGGCCCTCGGGAAAAGGTACTTTATCTTCTGGCAGGACTGGATATACCATTCCGGAATGCCGCCCTTTCTGAGGATTTCCACCACATCCTCCTTGATTCCCTTGCCCTTCCGGACATTTTCCATGGTCTTGAAGGAAAGCAACGGGTCGATTCCATTGTGGATGAGGTACATCATGATATCATCGCGGGCGGAAATCGCATCGTGAAGGGTACAGGTTCCGGCGCGGATGAGATCCTGGGCGTTTCCAAGCCAGACATCGGTGCCATGGGAAAAGCCCGAGATGCGCACCAGATCGCTGAAACAGTTCGGATGGGTATCATCGATCATCTGCCGGGTGAAACTGGTGCGGAACTCCGGTATCCCAAAGGTGCCGGAATTTGCCCCCAGCTCCTCCGGCGTGACCCCCAGTGCATTCGTGGAAGAAAAAATGGAGAGAGTTGCCTTATCATCGAAGGGAATCGTCTTCGGGTCACGATGGGTGAGATCCTCCAGCATCTTGATGACCGTCGGGTCATCGTGCCCAAGGATGTCCAGCTTGACCAGACGGCTGCTGATGGAATGATAGTCGAAGTGGGTCGTGATGGTCGTGGTGGTCTTGTCATCGGCAGGACGCTGGATGGGCGTGAAGAAATGCACGTCCATGTTGCGCGGTACCACCATGATGCCCGCCGGATGCTGTCCTGTGGTGCGTTTGACCCCCATACAACCCTGGGCAAGCTTCTCGATGAAGGCCTTGTGCTTCTTGACGCCCTTTTCCTCGAAAAACTTCATGACATAGCCATAGGCCGTCTTGTCCGCCACCGTCGCTATGGTTCCCGCACGATAGGCAAAATCCTTGCCGAACATGACCTCTGTGAATTTATGGGCCACCGGCTGGTAGACCCCGGAAAAGTTGAGGTCGATATCGGGAACCTTGTCGCCGTCAAATCCCATGAACACAGCAAAGGGGATATCATGGCCGTCCTTGATGAGCGGCGTCCCGCAAACAGGGCAATCCTTGTCGGGAAGGTCGTAGCCGCAACCAACGGAACCATCCTCGATGAACTCGGAATACTGGCAATGGGGACAGCGCCAATGGGGCGGCAGCGGATTGACCTCCGTGATGCCCGTCATCGTCGCCACAAAGGAGGAACCCACAGAGCCACGGGAGCCCACCAGATATCCATCCACATTGGATTTTTTCACCAGTTTCTGGGCGATGAGGTACAGCACCGAGAACCCATGCCCGATGATGGGTGTCAATTCCTGCTTCAGCCTCGCCTCCACGATTTCCGGCAGATTCTCCCCGTAGAGCTCCCGTGCCTTGCCATAGGACATCTCCCGGATTTCCTCATCCGCCCCCGGCATCATGGGGGAATAGAGGTCATCGGGAATGGGCTGGAACCGCTCCACCTGCTCGCTGATCCTCCGCGGATTCGTCACCACGGCCTCATAGGCGGCTTCTTCCCCAAGGTAATCGAATTCCGCCAGCATTTCCTCCGTCGTCCGAAGGAACAGTGGCGGCTGCAATTCCGCATCATCAAACCCCTTGCCCTTCATGAGGATGGCCCGATAGATGGAATCCTCTTTGTTCAGGAAGTGGACATCGCAGGTCGCCACGAGCATCTTTCCCTGGATTTTCGCCAGTTCTGCCACCTTGAGGTTGATGTTTCTAAGGTCTTCATCCGTCTGGATCTCCGGGAAATGGTCGCTTCTCTTGAGGAATTCATTGTTGCCGATGGGCTGGATCTCAAGATAGTCATAGAAATCGGCAATCTCCAGGAGTTCCTCGTCGCTCCGCCCCTCCACAATGGCACGTATGAGTTCCCCCGCTTCACAGGCGGAGCCGATGATGAGTCCTTCCCGGAATTCCTTCAGGATCCGCTTGGGCAGACGCGGCTGCCGATGCAGATACTTCAGATGGGACAAGGATACCAGCTGGTAGAGATTGCGGAGTCCCACGGGATTCCTGGCCAGAAGGATGATGTGGTTCGCATGTTTCTGCTCGTAATCATCCCCTGTAAGGTACCCCTCCATGCCATAGATGATCTTGATGTCCAGCTTGTTGTCCTTGACCGTCTTTGCCGCATCAGGAAAGGCCTGGACCACACCATGGTCCGTGATGGCGATGGCAGGCCATCCCCAACGGGCAGCCGTCTTGATGAGATTCTTCACGGACACCACGGCATCCATGCTGCTCATGGTCGTATGGGCATGGAGTTCCACCCGCTTCTCCTCTGCCTTATCCTCCCGCACCAGGGTTTCTTTTTTTGCCAGGCTGTCGAGGAACAAGACATATTCATTCTGGTAGGTATCAAAGCGAATGGAACCATGAACCCTGACCTCCATGCCCCCCTTGAGTTCCTTGAGCACGCGGTCAAAGTCGTCCTGTTCCTTGTCCTTGAAGAACTTCTTGCAGCTGATGCCATCCGTTTCATCAGCAATGCAGAAGGTCAAAAGCTTCGTTCCCGTCTTGAATTCATTCGTGCGGATGCCGGATACCTGTCCCTCACCGATGGTACCCTCAAGGACGACACTCTTGGTCTCTCCCTCCAGGGCATCAATGGGCGTCGGCTCTCCCACAATGGCGCGGCCGAAAATGACCGGACCGGAGGCAAAGACCTTTACAGGAGGTGCATAGCCGTCCTCTGCCGTCTTTTGAGGTTTGGAAACCTTCTTTTTCGGCTTCACAGCAGGTTTTGAGACCGGCTTTTCTCCCGAGGATGCAGGTTCCTGAGTGGATTCCTGCCGCAGAGCCGAAACGTATTCCGGCGTGTCAAAGGCATCTTCCGAAGGGGGCTGCAAAGCCTCCTCGTCCAAGGCGTTGCACTCAATGTCACAGGAAAACCCAAGCATCTTCTTGATGGATTTCCGAAGCATAAGCGGCACGGAATGCGCCCGCAGGATCTCCCCGCCGAGCTCTCCCGGCACATTGAGGATCAGGCGGCTTCCATCCATGACATGCTCCGCCCTGCGCAGAAGATAGGCAACCGTGGGATTGCCATCCGCCGTGAGCTCCACGAGCTTTGCCCATGCCTTGTCCACTGCCGCTTCCACATCGACGACATGCTGGTAGAAAAGCACCTCCGACAGTCTGCAGCCCTGCCTGATATGAGCGGCTGCGCGCCCGAGAAGTTCCTCTCCAACGAGTTCCTGGGACAACAGCAGGATTTCCCATCGATTGCTCTTTGGGGAAACCTCCACATGCTTGATGCTGCATGCCTTCAAGAGTTTCCGTTCATCCTCTGCCAGTTCCATCCCC
This sequence comes from uncultured Veillonellaceae bacterium, assembly GCA_902801565.1. Lineage (GTDB taxonomy): Bacteria > Bacillota > Negativicutes > Selenomonadales > Selenomonadaceae > UBA3796. Next base: position 14,991 of record CADCIX010000033.1, read on the forward strand.
TGGACCAGCTGCCAAAACATGTTTTCCTTGTCAGGAACAATGCAATACTTCTGCATCTTGCCTCCGACTCCTGTTCCTACTCTCGATAAAGCTTTTTGTACTTTTCCTGGCTTTTCAGGACCTTGTGCACATATTCCCGTGTTTCATCGAAGGGAATGGCATCAATTTCATGGAAGCTCATGTCCCAATGATTTTCCTTCATCCATTCCTTCACATTCCCACGCCCTGCATTGTAGGCAGCGAGGACAAGGACGGGATTGTTTTCGAATTCCTCCTGCAGTTCAGCCAGATACCATATGCCGTAACGGATATTCAGATCCGGCTCGTAGAGCTTCTGCACGGAAAAGTTCTTGTCATCCAGCTGCCCCGCAATCCATTCCGCTGTAGCCGGCATAAGCTGCATGAGCCCGATTGCTCCCCGATGGGACACTGCATCCGGCTTGAAATTGCTTTCCGTCTTGATGACCGCCACCACCAGATGGCTGTCCACATGGTACTTCTTTGCATAGGCCCTCACCTCGTCCTGATATGGATAAGGATAGAGATAGCTTCGCTGCACAAAACTGAATTGGAAGAGAAAATAAAGCCCAAAGCACATGCACAAGATGGCAAGCCCTGCTACAAGGGAATAGTTTATTCTCTTTTCTTCCGCTTGTTTCTTGCGCATGCGTTCAGGAAAATCCGGCTTCATTTCATCTCTCCCGATTCAAACTTCTCCATGCATCATTTACCTGCTTTTCTGTTTCTTTCCATGTACCGGAATTGTCGATGACGACATCCGCCCGACGGCGTTTTTCCTCCATGTCCAGTTGGGAGTGGATGCGGTTCCTTGCAGATATCTCATCGCATTCATCCCGCAGCATCAGGCGGGAAAGCTGGATGGCTGGCGGCACATAGACCACCCATACGGACTCCGCCAAGGAATCCCATCCCACCTCAAAAAGCAAGGGAACATCCAGCACAGCCACAGATGTCCCTGATTCCTTGCACGTTTCCAATTGATTTTCTACAGTCTTGCGTATCATGGGATGGGCGGTATCATCAACCCACCGCCGCTCCATGGCATCCCGAAAGACCCTCTGCCCAATCGCCTTTCGGTCCAGTGTGTTATCCGGCAGCAATACCCCCGTCCCAAAATGCTCAAGATAGGCTTCCCAAAGGGGGCGATGGGGCATCGCCAGCTCGTATGCAATCCTGTCCGTATCGATGATGGCAGCGCCCAAACCCAGCAGATGCCTCGAAACCGTGCTCTTGCCACTGGCAATGCCGCCCGTAAGTCCCAGAATCTTCATGTTTCCCGTGATCACTTCGCCTCCGCCCAATTCTTCCCCGTATGGATGTCTATAACGAGAGGAACAGAAAGCTCCACCACATGTTCCATGGCCTTTCTGAGGATTTCCGATACCTGTCCGATTTCTTCCTCAGCCACTTCCAGTACCAGTTCATCGTGAACCTGAAGGAGAATGCGGCTCCTGACACCGGCCTTTCCAAGTTCCCGCCAGGCGGCAACCATGGCAAGCTTTATGATATCTGCCGCACTTCCCTGGATGGGCGTGTTCATAGCCATGCGCTCCGCCAGGCTGCGCTGGTTGAAATTGCTGCTGCGGATTGCGGGGAGACTGCGCCGACGGCCGAACATCGTGGTCACAAAACCATCCTTGTGTGCCTGTTCCACCATGGCGTCGAGAAATTTCTTCACGCCGCTGTACCGCTCAAAATAGCGGCTGATGTATCCCGCAGCTTCCTTGCGGGGAATGTGCAGGTCCCGTGAAAGCCCATAATCGCTGATGCCATACACGATGCCAAAATTGACGGCCTTGGCCTTGCGCCGCATCTCGGAAGTGACCTCCTCCAAAGGAATGCCAAAGACTTCCGCCGCCGTGCGGGCGTGAATGTCCTCACCCTCCCGGAATGCCTTGATGAAGCCCTCATCTCCCGACATATGGGCAAGCAGCCGAAGCTCGATCTGTGAATAATCCGCCGAAAGGATGCAATCATAGCCTTCCCCCGGCTCAAACAGGGCACGTATCTGCTTCCCTTCTTCCGTCCGCACGGGAATGTTCTGCAGATTCGGATTGGAACTGCTCAAGCGGCCCGTTGCCGTAACCGTCTGGTTGAAGCTCGTATGTACCCGTTTCGTCTCCGGATGAATAAGTTCCCCCAGAGCATCGAGATATGTGGATTTCAGCTTTGCCAGCAGACGATAGGAGAGAATACGCTCCACAATCGGATGCTGATAACGGAGGGATTCCAAAACCTCGGCATTCGTGGAATAGCCCGTCTTTGTCTTCTTCAAGGGCGGCAACCCAAGGCGCTCAAAAAGGATCTCCCCCAATTGGCGGGGAGAGTTGATATTGAATTCCTTCCCTGCCAGAGCATGGATATCCTTTTCCAGTTCGGCGATCCGCTGGTCCATCTCTTCCCTTTTCCGGGAAAGATGCTCCCTGTTCACATAGACGCCCGTCTCTTCCAGAACCGCCAGCACTTCCGAGAGGGGAACCTCCATCTCGCGATAAAGCTTCTCAAATCCTTCTTCCACAAGCTTCTGGTGGATGACCTCACCCATCTCCGCCAGTGCCGCCGCTTCCCATGCCAGCCGTTCCTCTTCCTTGTCAAAGGAATGGTCTACGGCAAGCCTCGGACAGAAGTTCTTCGCAAGCGTAGGGATCTCATAGCTTGAAGCTTCCGGGTCCAAAAGATAGGCCGCCAGGGACAGGTCAAAGAAATTCTCCTGCCGGCGAAAACCTTCATGGTAGAGTTTCTTCGCATCGGAAACCCATATTACCGGCTTGGAAGAAAGAATTTCCATGGTCTCCGCCCACAGGCCGGAATCCTTTGCAACAAAGCCCAATTTCCCCTGCGGCAGGGCCATCATCAGGCCGGATACCACAGGAAAAGGCATCTTTCCTGTGCTGGAGACAGCCATCGAAAGACAATCTGCTGCCCGGAATTCCTCCAGTGCAGAGGGTGTTTCCAGGACATCGTAATCCAGGGACAACCCTTCCTCAGTTCTTCCCTCCGCAAACAGATCCCCCTGCAGGGATTCCGGGAACAGCCGTTCATAGTTTTTCCAAACGCCCCGGAGCTCATACCGCTGGCAGAACTCGCGCAACATTTCCCTGTTCGGGCGGATTGCATAATCCTCTATGCGAAATTCCATGTCCGGCACATTGCACTCGATGGTCGCCAGTCGCTTGGACAGCACGGCCTGCTCCCGGTTCTCCTCCAGGCGTTCCTTGAGCTTTTTGCCAGAGATTTCCCCCACGTGATCCAGGACATTTTCCAGCGTGCCGTATTCCACAAGCAATTTCGTGGCGGTCTTCGCCCCCACGCCCGGGACCCCCGGAATATTGTCCGAGGTATCCCCCATGAGGCCCTTGAGGTCAATGAGGGCGGGCGGCTTTATCTGGTATTCCTCTTCAAAAGCCGCCTCGTCGTAGACCTTCATTTCGCTGATGCCCTTTTTCGTCAGCATGACGCGCAGATTCTCCCGCACCAGCTGCAAGGCATCCCTGTCCCCCGTCACCACCAGGGTATCATAATCCGACAAGGCCGCCCTGGTTGCAAGGGTTCCGATGATATCATCTGCCTCATAGCCGGCCTTCTCAACGAAGGCCAGGCCAAAGGCAGATGCGAAATCATGCAGAAGGGGAATCTGCGCCTTGAGTTCCTCCGGTGTCTTCTGGCGCGTCCCCTTGTATTCAGGAAAGATCTCATTCCGGAAGGTCTGCTTTCCCTTGTCAAAGGCAATGACCAGGGCATCCGGTGCAAGCTCCTGCAAGAGCTTTGTCAGCATATTGGAAAAGCCGAAAATCGCATTCGTGTATTCCCCTGTGGAGGCTGTAAGCAGCGGCAGGGCATAAAAGGCCCTGTACATCAGGCTGCTGCCGTCAAGGATCACGAACTTTCCATTCAATTGATTTCCTCCAATCCGATGACGGGCCGTATCGGCCTCTTCTCCTCCGCCGGTACGGGTTCCCTTTCCGTTGTGACAGAAGCCTGACCCGTTGTTTCAGGGACGGAGTTGACTTCCGGATTCACAACCACTTTTTCCTCATCCGTTTTTACAGGCGTCTGCCCCATTGCTTCGGGAACAGGGTTAACTTCCGGTTTGACAGGAGCCTGCCCTGTTATTTCAGGGACAACAGGTGCTGCGACAGGAGCTTTTGCCGTTTTTGTCTTCAGCACATAGGATTGCGAGGCATCAAGCCCGCCTTCCAGATGGAACAGCGTCCCCATATCAAGGGCATCGAAATAGAGAATATTCTTCTTGTTGAATCCCTTGGCCTTTCCATAGGAAGTGCTGAGTGTCTGCCCCTCCTGGTTCCAGTCCAGTTTCAGCTTCAGCACCGATGCCACATCGTTTGCGGGCAAATAGGTCATGCCATCCATCTCGACAGCCTTGGAGGAAAGGCGGGTACCATTAACGAACAGGTTGTAGACCTTGCCGATATAGGTAGGCTCCCCATCCGCGGCATCGATCTTCTCCAGGATGCTCTCATCACTCACAAATGCATTGATGCCATAGCCGGCAAGCCACTTGTCCACCAGAGCAACATCCAACGGCTGGCAGTCGTAGCCATCGGGATAGATATAATAGACCACCGTATTGTCCGCAGTCTTCTCCACAACAATGCGATTGTAGGTGATTTCCACCGGTGTTCCAACATCCACAAGGTCAAAAAGCGCTTCCACATCAGACTCATTCATGCGGACACACCCATTGGAAACATAGTGCCCTATGCTTTCCGGACGGTTTGTCCCATGGATGCCATAGTGGCCATAGATCTGCATCCAGCGATAGCCCAGTGGATTGTCCGGGCCTGAATAAATGACAACCGAGGTATCTGAGGGATCCACCCAGGTGGGGTCCACATCCTTGCTGGATATCTCGTAATACCCTGTCGGTGTCGGGGTCGATGCCTTGCCAAGGCCCAATGGATACAACCTTATCTTCGCGTCCCCTTCATAAAGTGACAGGGAACGACTGGCAATATTGATGACGATCTTCTTTTCCTTCGGCTGCGCCTGGGCTTCCGGGCTGCTATTTTCCTCAACCGGCTGTGCAGGAGGTGCCTGCACAGGAACAACGGGTGCCGGCTCAGGAACAACTGTCGCGGTCTCCGGTGTCTGCACAGGAACAACTGCCTCTGCCGTCGGTGCCTGCACCTGCCCCGGCTGCTCCGCTGTTTCCTGCACAGATGCTACCGCTGCCGTGCCATTTTCCGCCTCCGGGGCAGCAGAAGCTAATCCCATAGAACCCCAGGCAACCAGGGAAAAAGCCATCCATTTCAAACATACTTTTCTCCACATTGAACACACACTCTCCCACACAAATAAATTCAAGTCAAAAAATCCAGTTTTAATGATACCATCATATCTCATGAAACGCAATAAAAACCGCCCCCCACATGGATGTGCAGGAGGCGATTTCTCGCAAGGCCTTCATAGAGGATTCTATGCAGCGGCCTTATTTTTTCGTTTCTTCTTTTTTGGATTCCTCAATAATTCGCTCTGCCAGTTTTTCCGGCACGACCTCATAGTGGTCGAACTTGAGGGAATAGGAGCCGCGCCCCTGGGTTTGGGAACGGAGTTCCGTGGCGTATTTGTAGAGCTCGGACTCCGGAATGTACGCCTTGACCTCGCTGAAATCCTTGCCCTTCCCTTCCATGCCGAGAATCTTTGCCCGCTTGGAATTCAAGCGTCCCATGACATCGCCCATGTAGTATTCCGGCGCGAGCACGGTGATTTCATCGATGGGTTCCAGGAGAACCGGAGAGGCATCCATGACACCCTTCTTGAGAGCAAGGGCCGTTGCCGTCTTGAAGGCCGCCTCCGAGGAATCCACGGTATGATAGGAGCCATCGTAAAGATTGACCTTCACGTCAACCACGGGATATCCTGCAAGGATTCCTGCGGCAAGGGTCTCCGTCGTGCCCTTCTCCACTGCAGGAATGAACTGACGTGGCACGCTTCCGCCGAAGATGCTCTCGCTGAAGGCATTGCCTTCCCCTGCCGGCTGCGGGCTGATCTCCAGCCAGACATGGCCGTACTGTCCATGGCCGCCGCTCTGCTTCTTGTGCTTGCCCTCCACCTTGACGCTCTTGCGGATGGTCTCGCGATATGCCACACGCGGTTCCGACAGCTCCATCTCCACGCCGAACTTGCGCTTGAGCTTGTCCGCCAGGATTTCCAGATGCACCTCGCCGATGCCGCGGATGATGGTCTGCCTCGTCTCCTTGTTCTTCTGCAGGATCAGGGAAGGATCTTCCTCGGACTGCCGTGCGATGGCACTGAAGACCTTGTCCTCCTCGCCCTTCTTCTTTGCCGATACCGCCATGGCAAGCATGGCCTCCGGATATTCGATTTTTTCATAGCGGATGGGGCTGCCCTTGTCGCAGAGCGTATCCCCTGTTGCAGTTTCCTGCAATTTCGCCGCTGCCACGATATCCCCTGCATGGGCCACCGAAAGGCCCAACTGCTGCTTGCCGATCATCGTGAAGATGTTGCCGATGCGCTCCGTGGCATCACTGTTGGGATTGTAATAAGAAGCATCCCCCTTCATATCGCCGGAGAGGATGCGCAGGAAGGAGAGCCTTCCCACGAAGGGATCCACAATGGTCTTGAAGACCTGGGCCGAGAACGCGTCCTCTGTCTTGCGCTCCAGAAGCTCGTCGGTCTGGGGATGGACACCGATGGAAACCTTGAAATAGGGGGTCGGCATGTATTCCACGATGCCGTTCATGAGCTTCTTGATGCCGGCATTCTGCAGGGCCGAACCGCAGAATACGGGGAAGATCTTGCCCGCCTGTATGCCCTCGATCAAGGCTGCCGCCACCTCGACTTCCGTGATTTCCGTACCCTCGATGTATTTTTCCAGCAACTCGTTGTTGAACTCTGCCACAGCTTCTATGAGCTTCTGGCGCGCTTCTTCCACCTCGCCTGCAATGTATTCCGGGATCTCGTCTTCCTCATGGTGCACGATTTTCATGCGCAAGGAGAGAAGATCCGCCACCCCCTGAAATGCAGCTTCCTTTCCGATGGGAAGCTGGACAGGAACGACGCCGGTGCCAAAGCGCACGCGAAGCTCCTCCACCACGCCATCGAAATCCGCATGCTCACGATCCATCTTGTTCACGAAAAATGCCCGTGGCAGATTCATGTCCTCGCAGAGAGCCCACACCTTCTCTGTCTCCACCTCAATGCCTGCAGGGGCAGATATGACGATCAGGGCACTATCCGCTGCCGCCAGCGCACCGCGGACATCCCCTATGAAATCAGGATAGCCGGGCGTATCGATGAAATTGAGCTTGTAGCCCTTCCATTCCGATACGGCCAGCGTATCACTGATGGTCATCTTCCGTTTTGCTTCCTCCTGCTCATAGTCCAATACACCCGTGCCATCATCCACTTTCCCCAGTCTCTTGACAGCACCTGCATTGAACAAACAGGCTTCCAGGAGGCTCGTCTTGCCAGTCTTGCCGTGTCCGATTACTGCCACGTTGCGGATCTCCGTACTCTTGTATTCTTTCATTCCAGTCCCTCCTAATAGCTTAACTACTTTTCTTTATTCTCTGAATCGTGCTGATACTCCTGCTAACTGCAAAAATAATATTCAAAAAAACGATTCTGCAAGGACCTGTGTCCCTACAGAATCGTTTGATTTATTCGAAAAATCTCATATATTTTGAATCAGAAGCTAATCCCCAAATCCCAGGATTTCGGCCAGAAGGTCTCTGCCACATCGAGAATCGGGCTTGTGAGCTCATCGATGTTCGTCACCTTCCTGAGACGCCAGAAGCCGGTCTCGTCCCTGGCAAAGGCAAACTTGAAGGCAAGCCTGCCGATCATCTTGCGGTAGATGATATTTCCGCTGATCTCAACGGTCAGCACCGCCCAATCCTCTCCTGCCACCGTCTCCTTCACCGTGGTCTTCATCATCTTATAGATCTTCTGGAAGGCGTATGCCGCGCAATTCACCGGATCTGCCTCAAAACTCCTTGGCATCTTGAGATTGCCGCCGAAATAGGCAACAATGAATTTCTCCAGGAATCCGATGTGCACAGCACGGTATTTCTGGTTATAGTCCCTGATGTTCTGCTCCCCGAACTGGAAGAACAGGTCATGGGGATACAGTTCGTGGAACCTGTCGCAGTTCTTCGCCAGTTCCTCCGTTGCCTCATCATAGGAAACATCAAGAAATTCCGAGAGTTCGACGCGCTCGCAAAACTTTTCATAATCCCGATCCGCGATGGCCCTGCGAATCTCTTCCAGGGCGATCTCCGGCGTATCGATTTTCTTGCAATCCATGGTATTCCCTCCTTGCTGTCCATCCGCAATCCCCGCAAACCTGCGGTCTTGCTTCCACACAGCTGTATTATCGTGGCACAAGATTAAAAGGAGATTAGAGCATGCTTATTTTTCCTTGAAGTTTCGGAAACGATTTTAATGCAGTTTAGAAAACCTTTTCAACCCTTTATTTTCAAGGCTTCACGCTGTTTTCGAATTTTAGTGCAATTTAGTGCAATTTATCATTTTGTAGGCAAAATGTAGGCAAACTGTAGGCAAGATTTTAGGCAAGCCGCAGGTAATTTTTTGTACAAAAAAGGGGTGGGATTTCTCCCGCCCCTACTTTCATGCGCTCTTTTCTGCCTATATTTCCGCGCAGTATCTCCTCTTTCCTGCATCGAAAAAGATCTCCCTCCCTTTCCGGCGTTTGAACCGTGACGGAAAAGCATTTGCCAGATCCCTGTCCCTGCTAGTCGAATGTTCAACGGAATACTTCTGGATGTGCTCATCTTCCGTGATGATTTCCGTGGGGTTGCCCTGCTCGTCGATGATCTGGATCTTGTCGATAAGCTGCTCGATGGATTTCTTGTAGCGGCTGTCCGTCATGTTCTGCTGGGACTTCGCCTCAAATCCCTCGATCAGGGTTCCCTTTTCCACCACATCCAGCTTGGCGCCGTTCATGACAGGGTGGTACTTCTTTTCGTTCTTCTTGGAAGCCTCCGTATAGGCCGCCATGATGATCTGGTAGGCAGATGGTCCCTGGCCATCACAGTTACGGAGGATTTCTGCCGATCCCGTTCTATGGAGTAGATATTTCCCACAAGGACAGGGGTTGTCATATCTTTCTCATCATATCCATGTATGGTATAGCCGCAATCGATATCGATGACAGGGCAAAGCTTGTCCCGGTCATCCTGCGTAAAACTAAAGGTCAGCTGCCTGGACACCTGCAGACGGGACCCAGACTAGGTGCATGCTGTCATAAGATGCGATAAGTCCTCGTCTGCCTTATAATCCCAGTGTATGAAGACTCTCATGGTCCAATCATCCCTTCCCGATTTTAAGACCGGTGAGGGAATTGATGGCAAGGTTTTTCAGGTCATTGCTCTGGGCAATGCTGCGCCATTTGCTCACCGTGCCATAGGCCTTCTTCGACATCTCCAGGATATCCCTTGCCTTTTTCATCTTGTCCACGGAAACAGGCTGCGATTTTTCCTGTGGCCTGTTTTTCAGCCCGGTGTCCTCGTTCACCTGTTTGTCGTTGTTGGCCGGAGGCACGTTCAGGTCCTTGTACTCAATCAGTGACAAGGTGAAGTAAATATCCCTGCTGCAGTCATGGTTGTCATAGTCAAAAGCCTTGATTCCAAACATATGGTTGATGGGGCTGTCCGTGATGATAAGCCGGACAGGCTTCTTGCCCTCTTTCCACTTGACCATCTGCTCCACGCATTCCTCCGCTTCCCTCTGGTCCCCCACCACAAAAGGATAGGCATGATTGGTGCGGGGGAAGAACGTGGAGAACTCCAGCCGGATGAGCCCCGGATTTCCGAAGAGCATGGCCTCACCAAAATCAATGACGTCCACCGTCTTGTTGTTCTGCGTGGTCCGGACTTCAAATTTTGCTGGGGTGACAGGAAAAATAAACTTCTCGTCTTCGCATGACATGATGACCTGCCGCTTCTGGCTGGTGCCGCCAAGTGCAAGGGAACCGAGGTTATTCACGGTGCTCCATATACTCATGACGCTCATTTCTCATCAACCTCCTGTCCACTGATAGTTCCCGGAAGAACGGCTGATCAGCTGAAACAGTTCATGGGCAATGCGGTCAATGTCCGCATCCTCCCTTACCACGAACTCGTTGCCGGTGATGGTAACGGATGGAGCCGAAGCCCCGTTCACGCCTGTGCCAGTCTCTGAAGCCAAGGTCATCCCCTCGGCGATCCTGCCCATCATGGAGCCAATATTGCTCACCTGTGGTGCAAAGGCAGGGGCATCCCCGAAG
>CADCIX010000034.1 GCA_902801565.1 uncultured Veillonellaceae bacterium
TTTTGCCATGGTGAGATTCCTCCTGCCTCTATTATACTCCTATTTGGGCTATGTGAAATTCTCACCTTGACTTGCTCTATTTTTATTCTAGCATCAGGATGCACATTTGATTTTATGGGAGAAATTTAAGCTATGACTAAGATGGAAAAATACAAGGAAGCGTTCAAGGAAGCATTGGAGCTTGAGGACAGCCAGCTGACGGATGAGCTGGCTTTTGACAGTATTCCTGAGTGGGATTCTGTGGGGCATATGCGGTTGATGGCGGCTATTGAGGACGCTTTTGATATCATGTTTGAGACGGAAGATATCATGGATTTCGGTTCCCTGGGCAAGGGGAAGGAAATTCTTAAGAAATATGATGTGGAGCTTTGAGCGTGGCTAGGAAAACGATTTTTGACGGCATAGAAGAATATGGCAATGCACCGGCACTGATTGAGGAGTCTGGCAGGATTTGGGCTTATGATGAACTGGTGGATGCGGCAGACAGGCTGGGGGGCTGTATGGAACCCCGGAGTCTGGTGTTCCTGCTATGCCGGAATTGTGCCTCGGCGGTGGCAGCTTATGTGGGTGCTCTGCGTCGCGGCGTGGTGCCTTTGCTTCTGAATGCAGAGATACAGGAGGAGCTTTTGGGGTACCTGCTGGAGCAATACAAGCCCAGGCATCTTTGGGTGGAGAATGATAGGGTATTTGCTTCAGGCAAGCAGATTTACTCCGATGGTGCTTATGGGCTTTGGGATACTGGGGAGCAGGCTTATCCCCTTTATGAAGAGTTGGCCGTATTGCTTTCTACCTCCGGCAGCACAGGCAGCCCCAAGCTGGTTCGCCAGTCCTATGGGAATATCATGGCCAATACGGAGTCCATCGTGGAGTATCTGTCCCTGACTGCCGCTGACAGGGCCATCACTACCATGCCCATGTACTATACTTATGGCCTTTCCATTATTCAGACCCAGCTTTTTGTAGGGGGCAGCATTGTCCTTACTGATGCTTCCATGTTTGAGCGCAGGTTCTGGGACCTCCTGAAGGCACAGGAAGTGACTAATTTTGGCGGGGTGCCCTATACTTATGAAATGCTCAGACGCATGAGGTTTGCCCGCATGGAACTGCCCTCGCTGCGTTTCATTACTCAGGCAGGGGGAAAACTGGCGCCCAGCCTTTCTGCCGAATTCGCTCAGGTCTGTGCAGATAAGGGCATAGCTTTCATCACCATGTATGGTGCCTGCGAAGCAACGGCAAGAATGGCGTACCTGCCCAAGGAATATGCCCTGCAGAAGGCGGGCAGCATAGGTATAGCCATACCAGGGGGGAGATTTGCCCTTATGGATGGCAGTGGCTTGGAAATAGAGGGCGCAGGGGCTGAAGGGGAGCTTGTTTACTATGGCGAGAATGTGACCCTGGGCTATGCCGAGTGCAGCGAAGACCTCAGCAAGGGGGACGAGAACCAGGGCAGGCTGCCTACGGGGGATATGGCTCGCAGGGATGAAGAGGGCTTCTATTACATCACGGGCAGGAAAAAGCGCTTCCTGAAGCTCTTTGGCAACAGGGTCAGTCTGGATGCTATAGAGGCATTCCTTAAGAGCCAGGGTTTTTTGTCTTGTGCTTGTGGTGGCGAAGATGACAAGCTAATGGTCTATGTTGCTGAAGCGGTGGATAAAAAGAAGCTGTGCCTCAGCTTGAGCAGATTTACCCATCTTCATGTGTCTGCTTTTGAGGTGGTGCAGGTGGAGGAAATTCCCCGCAATGCTTCGGGCAAAATACTGTATGAGAAGCTGAGAAATGACGGGAAGTCAGGTGTCTGATGGAAGCTGTAGAACTGCATAAGATGGAAGATTGGGCGGCTTTTGCTGAAAAGCCTTCCAAATGCATAGTTGATGCGGATAACAGGGAAATGGCAGAACTTCTGCGAAAAGAAGGGTATTGCATGATAGACCGTACCTTGAAGGCTGTTATTCCCATAAAAAAAGACCAGAATTTCTCCAGGCTTTGCAGGATACCTCTGGAACATGCAAAAGAGCCGGGAGCTCGCATTTATGAAATAGCAAAGCAGGCGTTTTTACTAGATTCGCGCTTTTTTGAAAGGGCGAATCCTTCCCTTGAGGAGATAAGGGCCGCTATCTGCGCTTATGTTGACAAGATGGGATTTTTTTATCTTTGCCGTTGCAAGGGGGAGACAGCGGGTTTTTTGGAAGTAGTGCAGGAGGGAACAGAGGCTTATATCAGGCTGGCGGCGGTTGATGAAGCTTACCGGGTGGCAGGGGTAGCCCTGTCTCTTTATGCCGGGGCGGTGGAAAAGTGCCGGGAGCAGGGAATAAAGAGGCTCGGGGGACGTATTTCCAGCCGCAATATGCCGGTGATGAATCTTTATGCGTCCTTGGGGGCTGCTTTTTCCCAGCCCTTTGACGTATATGTGAGGAGGTGAGGGCATGCTGGAGGGGCATACAACATATCTTGGCTACGAGCCTTATGCTATGGGTCGTGAGGAGAAGCGGGCTTTTCTCGCAGGCTGCTTGAGGGAATTGATTGCCCACCATAGGGAAAATTGTCCTGAGTATGCCCGCCTTTTGGAAGTGTTGGGTTATGAGGACAGGGCTGTTATGGGCCTGGAGGAGCTGCCTTTTATTCCTGTGCAGCTTTTCAAGGAATTTGAACTGCTGAGTGTGCCCAGGGAGAATGTGGTGAAAACCATGAAGTCCTCGGGAACCACTGGCCAGAAGCGCTCACAGGTTTTTCTGGACAGGCCTACGGCTTTAGCCCAGTCCAAATGCCTGGCGGGTATCATGGCCTCCTATGTCGGCAAGAAGCGTCTGCCCATGCTTATCCTTGATACGGAACTGGCTAAGAAGGATCCACGTATGTTTTCTGCCCGGGGGGCGGGTATCATAGGTTTTTCCATGTTTGGCAGGGATGTGTTTTTTGCCTTGGATGAGAAGATGGGAATCCGCTGGGATGAAATGCAGGAGTGGCTGGAAAAGCATAAAGGCGAGCGTATCATCCTTTTCGGCTACACCTATATGATTTGGCAGTATGTGGTGAAGGCATTGAGAAAAAAGGGCCGCTGCCTGGGTATAGAAGAAGGGTTGCTTTTCCATATCGGCGGCTGGAAGAAGCTTCAGGCGGAAAGTGTCAGTGCTGAGGAATACAATGCTTCCCTGCGTGAGGTCTGCGGTGATATCAATGTTCATAATTATTACGGTATGGCAGAGCAGCTTGGTTCTGTCTTTGTAGAGTGTGAAGAGGGGCATATGCATTGCTCTATTTTTTCAGATGTTATCATACGTAGTCCATATGATTTCAAATCGCGCAATTTGGGAGAAGAGGGGCTGGTGGAGCTTTTGTCAGTGCTTCCCTCCAGTTACCCGGGGCATATCCTCCTGACGGAAGACTGGGGCAGGATTCTGGGAGAGGATGACTGCCCCTGCGGGCGCAAAGGGAAATATTTCCAGCTCTTGGGGCGGATAAAGGAAGCTGAAGTCAGGGGGTGCAGCGATACCTATGGGCAGTGATTTGACTTACCTGGCGGGGGGAGAGATCCGCGATGTGAGGCCGCTGGCACCATACAGTGATGTTGTGTGCAGGTTCTTGGATGATTTTTCCTCGGAGCTGCTTCATGACCAGGCATGCAAGGCCTATCCGGATATCACAGCAGCTGCGTTCTGGGCCAGAAGGGGTAATATTGCCAGACTCAAGGCACGGCGGCAGGAGGAACTGCGTATTGGCAGGGGGATTGCCTTTCACATTACTCCCTCAAATATTCCCGTGCAGTTTATCTTTTCCTACATGTTCGGTCTGCTTTCTGGATGTGCCAACATAGTGAAGGTGACGACCAAGGATTATCCACAGATAGAGCATATCTGCAGGGTACTGCGGCAGGTGCTGGGGCGGGAGGAGTATAGTGATGTCCTGGCTATGACTGCCATTGTGCGCTATCCCAGAGAAAGTGCATGGACAGAAAGCTTTTCTTCTTTATGTCAGGCCAGGCTGATTTGGGGTGGGGATGCCACCATAAGCAATATACGTAGATATTCTTTGCCTCCCAGAGCGGTAGAGCTGGTCTTTCCTGATCGCTATTCACTGGCCTTGCTGGATACAGAGGCTGTAGCAACGGCGGAGGAAAAGGTGCTGGATCGTCTGGCTCAGGGTTTCTACAATGACACTTTCCTGATGGATCAGAATGCCTGCTCATCCCCCCAGCTGGTTCTCTGGCAGGGGTCAAATCAGGCGGGAAAGGATCGGTTCTGGTCAGCCGTCAGGAAGCTGGCAGAGGAAAGGTATGACCTGGCTCCGGTTAAAGCCACCAGCAAGTATGCAGATTTCTGTAGCAATGCCGTGCGCTTCCCTGAGACGGGGGGATTGCAGGCGGAAAATAATGTGCTGTACAGGGTCACTCTAAAGGGGATTCCCGGCAATGTGGAGGAGTTGCGGGGCAGGTTCGGGCTCTTTTATGAATATGAACTGCAGGATTTCGCTGAATTGGATGCAGTGGTAAATGGAAGATACCAGACCCTGACATATTTCGGCATCGACCCGGAGGCGCTGGCTAAGCAGGTAATCAGTCGCGGCTGGCGGGGTATAGATCGCATTGTGCCAGTGGGAAAGGCCCTGGATATGGATGTAATCTGGGACGGCTATGATTTTGTCAGTGAATTATCAAGGATTATAGATGTGAGGTAAATGCTATGAAGCTGCTGGAAGGAAAGACTGCTGTTGTTACAGGCTGCAATCGTGGCATTGGCAGGGCCGTGCTGGACTGTTTTGCAGAGCAGGGAGCCGATGTCTTTGCTTGTGTAAGGACTGTTGGTGAGGAATTCAAGGCCCATATGGGGGAACTTTCAGCAGCCCATGGGGTGGAAATCATTCCTTTGGTCTTTGACCTTTGCGATGAAGAGGCAATGAAAAAGGCGGTAGGAGAAATGCGGAAAAGTCGCCGCCCTATTGACATTCTGGTGAACAATGCAGGTAAAATCACTCCTAATGTGATGTTCCAGATGACTCCCATTGACAATATGCGGGACATCTTCGAGGTGAATTTCTTTGCCCAGATGCGATTCACCCAGTATATCTCCCGGCTTATGCAGAGAAACGGCAAGGGCAGTATCGTGAATCTTGCTTCCATGGCGGGGTTGGACGGTGCTCCCGGCCAGTTGGAGTATGTCAGTACCAAGGCTGCTATAGTGGGAGCCACAAAGACTTTGGCCCGGGAATTTGGTCCCGATAACATCCGTGTAAATGCCGTTGCCCCGGGGGTCATTGACACGGATATGGGCAACGAGATGGATAGTGAATATGCCGAGAGCATTATCAAAAGGTCATCCCTGGGCAGAAAGGGGAGTCCTGAGGAAGTAGCCCATACAATACTGTTTCTTGCTTCGGATTTGTCCAGCTATGTGACGGGACAGGTTATCAGGGTAGATGGAGGTGTCAAGATTGGCAACAGGGACATTAGATAAGAGCAAGGTGCAGTCCTTGGCTGAGGATATAAGGGCCTCTGTCATTGAATATGGCTATGGGGCAGGCAAGAGAGGAGCTCACTTTGGCGGCTCCCTTTCCTGCGTAGAGATTCTGGCCTGTCTCTATGGCGGTATCATGGAGGTTGAGCCGAAGAATCTCCGTAGGGAAGAGCGGGATGTATTCCTGCTCAGCAAGGGGCATGCGGCCTTGGCTTTTTATGCGACTCTGGCTCATACCGGGGTCTTCCCAACGGAAGATTTGCAGTCCTTTGAGCAGGATGGCTCCCAGTTGCCCGGACATCCAGTTATGAATATGGACAGAGGTATAGAGCTTTCCAGCGGCAGTCTTGGCATGGGCATAGGTGTAGGTATCGGCATGGCTCTGGGATACCGCAGAAGGGGCATTGACAAGCATATTTTTGTTCTTATGGGGGACGGAGAGTGTGATGAGGGCTCAGTCTGGGAAGGAGCCATGTCAGCTGCTGCGTTCAAGCTGGATTCTCTGGTGGTTATTGTGGACAAGAATGGTATTCAGTGTGACGGCGCTACCAAGGAGGTGCTTGATTCAGCAGATCTGACGGCGAAGTTTGCAAGCTTCGGCTTTGATGTCCATGAGGTGGCTGGACATGATATAGCTGCCCTGTTGGATACTTTCCAGGAGGCAACGTCTGCCAGGAACGGCAAGCCGAAGGCCATTATTGCTGATACGGTGAAGGGCAAGGGTATCTCCTTTATGGAGCATCAGGCGGCATGGCATCATGGGGCACTTTCTGAAGATCAATATAAGGAAGCCATGCAGGAACTTGGCCGGGAGGTGGAATAAATGGCAGTGGATCGAGTAGCCCTTAGGACCTATTCCATGCTGGGTGAGCAGGGAGCCTTTTTTAACAGGCTGGCGGAGTTGGCGTCTCAGGATGACAACTTTGCAGTGCTGGCTGCGGATCTGGCTCAGTCAAGTGGCCTGGGCAAATTTATGCGTGATTGCCCTGAGCAGTTCTACAATATCGGCATTGCTGAGCAGAATATGTTGGGAATTGCTGCTGGTCTGGCTAAGACGGGCTTTAGGGTATTTGCAGCCACCTTTGCCAATTTTATCACCATGCGCAGCTGCGAACAGGTCAGGGTGAACTTGGGTTATATGAGGTTGCCGGTGAAGCTGGTGGGCACCAGGGCCGGCATTATCAATGGCCCCTTGGGGAATTCTCATTTTTGCTTTGAAGACATTGCCCTGATGAGGGCCATCCCCAACATTGTGATTGTCTCTCCGGCGGATGCCTTCGAGGCAGTAAAGACTGCGGAGGCAGCAGCGGAATCTGACAAGCCCATGTATATTAGGTTGACAGGGAAAATGAACACGCCCCTTGTATATAAGGCGGATTATGATTTCCAGATAGGTAAGGCCGTCATACTGAAGGAAGGCACGGATGTTGTCATCTTCACAGCCGGAACCATTGCGGCCAATGGACTGAAGGCGGCAAAGGCTCTGGAGGATGAAGGCATCAGCACGGCAGTGGTCAATATGCATACCATAAAGCCGCTGGATACGGAGATGCTGGAACGCTATGCTGGGGCAAAGCTATGGGTTTCTCTTGAGGAGCATAATGTGGTAGGTGGGCTTGGTAGTGCTATTGCAGAATACAAGGCAACCTTGCGGAATGCGCCGCCGCAGATTTTCTTGGGGCTGCCGGATGCCTATGGAAAGGCCGGGGCGTATGAGTGGATGATGGAAGAAAATGGGCTTTCGGTAAAGGGGATTTGTGAGAGGATTGGCCGAGAGATGAGGATTTTAGAACAGAAAAATGGGTAAAGGTGAGAATTTTATGCCAAAAATTTCGGTGATTGTCCCAATTTACAATTCAGTTCGTTTTATTAGAGAGTGTGTTGACAGTATTGTAGGGCAGACTTGTAAGGATATGGAAATTCTTCTGGTGGATGCGGGCTCCACGGATGGGACCGTTGAGATTTTGCAGGAGTATTGCAAGGAAGACCCTCGCATTAAGTTGCTTCATTCAGAGAAGAAAAGTATGGGATATCAATACAATCTTGGCATTTCCCAGGCAACGGGAAAATATGTCGGATTTGTGGAATCTGATGACTACATTGCGCCAACGATGTATGAGAAATTGCTGGCTGCTATGGAAAACAATGAAATTGATTATGTGAAGGCTGATTATGATCTGTTTGTAAGCAGAGATGAGCAAGTCTTTTTGCGGCACAATCTGTTGCCGATAGCAATGGAGAACATGTACCAGAAGAGAGTCACGCCTAAGGAATTTCCGGAGTTGTTGCTGTCGGACATATATATGTGGAACGGGCTATATAACATTGACTTTATCAGGAGGAACAAGATTCTGCTTAACGAGACACCCAAGGCAGAATACCAGGACATAGGATTTGTTCTACAGACGTTTTGCATGGCAGATAACATTATGTATATCAGGGATGAATCTTACAAATATCGCAAAGATAATTTCGGTGCATCAAACTATGATTCCAAGGCAATAGAATACGGGGCACAGGAATTGGAATACATACAGACAAAATTGCGTGCAGAGCACTTTAACGATAAAAGCCTGGTTGGGTGGCTTTGCTGGAAGTTTTGGGGACTTTTTTATTCATATTATGAAAGGGCAGCATTGTCATCCACTGATTTTCAGGAGATACGTGCGTATTCGGAGAGGTTTTGCAAGGCATTTCTCTCGCTTTATCGGAAAATCCCGTATACATACGCGAACCTCTTTAATTTTGAGGCTGCCTTTCAGCCTTTTCTTTCGGGAGCGGTGCTTGAAAAAGGCTACCTAAAACTTATAATAGGCCAGCGCCAAAGGATGTTGAATTTATGGGAATACGCGAAGTCTTATAAAAAAATTGTTATTTTCGGAGCAGGAAAGATGGGGCGGTGTTGGTGCGGAATTCTGAGGAACAATGGGTTTCCGGGTAACATTGTTTTTTGCGACAATTCTCGGGCGAAATGGGGAACTGTCCTAATGGGAAGAGAAGTCGTGCCTCCAGATGAAGCAATAGGATCTGGGGCAGGAACGCTTTATTTGATTGCAAACGAAGCGCATTGGAAGGACATTCATCGGCAACTTTTGGATGGGAACGTTGAGGAAAATGATATTTGTCGTATCCTGCCCGTTAGTGCTCTCAATGCATTTGAAATCTATTTTCAGGATGTTTGCCAGGAAGATTCTGCGTCAAATGGGGAAAGGAAAGAAAAAGAATGAAGTCACCAAGAGATATGAGGATTGTGCAGATTGATGTCACAAATGCATGTTTTCATCATTGCTCTAACTGTACTAGATTTTGCGGCCATCATAAGAAACCATTTTTTATGTCCTTTGAAACATTCAAGAAAGCGGTTGATTCTTTGGATGGGTATGTTGGAACGATAGGGATCATGGGTGGGGAGCCAACTTTACACCCGGAGTTTCCAAGGATGGCAAAGTATCTGGCATCCCGTCGTCCACCCAAGAAGGACAACAAGCTCATCTACCCACAGACAAATTTCATGGATGCCATACATGACCTTGAGTTTGAGTATGCCTTCCCACATCCTTGCAGCTATGGGGGGAGACGACATACCGTGAATGGGCCGGGGCTTTTCTCCGCAATCGGGGAAGGGTACAAGAAATACTATGAAGTCATTCAGGACACCATCCAATATCAGGCGGTGAACGACCATTCCAGGCCGATGTATCATCAGCCTGCCTTGATTACGCGCAAGGAACTTGGGATTCCGGATGATGAGTGGAAAAAGTTGCGGGATGCTTGTTGGGTACAGAATTTATGGAGTGCCACGATAACACCGAAGGGAGCATTCTTTTGCGAGATCGCCGGTTCTCTTGACATGCTTTTCGATGGGCCGGGGGGATGGAAGATTGAGCCGGGATGGTGGCAAAGAGGTCCACAGGATTTCGGAGACCAGCTTCATTGGTGTGAGATGTGCGGGCTGGCGTGCCATACCTTCACGCGGAATGCCAACGAAGAGGTTGACGATGTCTCCCCACATCTGTATGAGCGTCTGAAAGAAATGGGAAGCCCTAAGGTGCAAAGTGGAAAGATAAGCATCGTAAAGATAGAAGACGGGAAAATCGCGGAAGAATCCAAGGCATCTATCCGGGAGTTTTCGGACAGCATTCACTATGTGGACAGCTACAACGATCGTTTTGACGAGAAAAAAACGAATCTTACCCAGAAAAAAATCATAGGTGTATATATTTGTCAGACACTGGATGAGATTGAGACATCGCTGCAAAATAATTCGTACATTAAGACAGTCTATCTTTTGGCTCCAGGAGAACTCCATGCAAGAATTTCTTCCGAGTTGGTAAAGGATATAGAAATAACGTTCCTGGATGCAAACGAAAGGACATTGGGATATGCTCTCTATAGAGCACTCTCTGCTGCGGATTATAATACCTATGCTTTGGTGCTTTCCAGGGGAATTCGCCTTTCGGCATCCTTGGAGGAAGGACTTGGACGAATGGTATTGAATCCAGGTACGTTCATTTATACAGACAAGGTATCGAATGTTCCTGCTTATTTTGAGACCGATTCTACGGATGCGGAGGCAGCATTACTGAACGGAACAGCGTCTTCTGTCGTGTCATCCGGATGGGATAAGGTATTGCGAGTGAAAAGCTTGCAGGAACTTCGTGGACTTTGGAATCCGGACAAGGTGATCGCATTTGCTCCAGATATGGAACGCCGTTCGCCGACCTCTACTGTTGTGCAGGGACAGAGATATGTGGTTTATGGGGCAGGGAATGAGTGTGAGCGTGAACTCAAACGTTTGAAGGATGCCGGGGCTTGCGTGGTTGCACTTTTGGATACAAACGAAAAGAAATGGGGCAAGGAAGTACAGGGTATGGTTGTGCAAAAGCCGGAGTACCTGAAAGAACATGCAGGAACATTTGATGGGGTGCTGATCACCACGGGCATGCGCTATCGGGAGATTAAGCCGATTGTATTGTCTTATGGGATACCGGAAGAGCGAATTGTTTTGCCCTTGTGAGCGGGAGATGAAGAATGTGGGAGCCATTAAGGTATCTGTAGTCATAGCGGTATATAATTCGGAGAAGTATTTGAGGCAAACAATGGATAGCATCCTGAAGCAAACACTCAGGGAAATTGAAGTTGTTTGCGTGGATGATGGATCTGATGATGCATCCCTACAAATTTTGCGGGAGTACGCACATAAGGACAAACGTGTGCGTGTACTGGAAAACAGAGAAGTATCAGATGGTGCAGGGGCTGCCCGCAATCTTGGGATTTCACATGCTGTGGGAGAATATCTTTCTGTTTTGGATGCGGATGATTTTTTTGAGCCAGACTTGCTCGAGAAGGCATATGGGAAAGCAATATCTACGCAGGCAGATGTCGTGCTCTACGATTCCTATATCTATGATGAGTGGCTGGAACGGGACAACAGTGTTGCATGGATTTTAGCAGAGGCATATTTGCCGAATGTGGAGGTCTTTGCTCCGCAGGATTATGCCGGAAGTTTGTTCCAGATGACCCTGGGAGCCGCATGGAACATGATGGTGTCCCGTTCCCTGGTAGAGAAATATCGTATCCGGTTTGAGGCCATCCATCATGCGGACGATTTGGGGTTTGTCTATCTCTGCTTTGCCTGTGCAGGGCGCATTGTGCTGTTGCGTGAACGGCTAATGCATTATCGCAGGAACAACGAGGAGAGTCAGTATAGCAAAATCAGCCAATGGCCGCTTGCCGGATGCGAGGCACTTTGCCGTTTACGGCAGGAATTGGAATCAAGGAACCTGTATGGAATCTATCGAGTTGGATTTGTGAACCGGGCCTTGGACTATATCGCTTTCTATTTGGAGGAAATGACGGAGCCAAGTGCATTTGAGACGCTTTATGAAGCCTTAAAAAGGGAGTATCTGGAAAAGCTGGATTTGTTCGGCATCGCAGATGAGCAGATAAGTAATCAGCATACATTGAATTTACGAAATCAGATACAGGAAAGCTCTTCATGTGCATATTGGATGAGGAAATATCAGGCATACTTCAAGGGGCATGATGACAGTTTCTTGTTTCAGAGTGTCTTGCCCCAAACACTTCCGGAAGGGGCAAGCGTGGCGATTTATGGAGCCGGAATAAGAGGATGGCGTATTTTCTGTGCATTGATGGAGGGAAAAAAGCATCCCGTGCGGGCTTGGGTGGACAAGAATTTTGCCCAAATAGGTTATCCGGTGCAGTCACCGGAGGTTCTTCGTAATACGAAATTTGACTGCATTTTGATTACCATGAAATCAAGGGATAGCCTGCAAGAGGCAAAGCTTTTTCTTGCTGACATGGGAATAGAAGTAGGAAAAATTTACTGGATGCCACTGGAATGGGACAGATGTGCGGCATCATGATATTTGCACATACGCAGAGGTGACAATGGAAAGAAGGGCTTTGTTGTATGAAGAAGGTTATTTTATATGGAGCTGGATATTATGGACAGAAAGCCTTAAAAATTTATGGAGAAAGGGTAGCCTTTTTTTGTGACAGCAGGACTTGGTTGAAACAAGTTGGGCGTGTTTCGGTGATTGGTTTAGAAGAGCTTAAGAAAATTCATTGTGATTATGATGTTGTCATAACTCCGATTGATGCAAGAGCGCGTTCTGAAATAGCAGGATATCTATCTAACAATAATATACCTTTTGTATTCTTTAATGTGATGGATTATTTAGTACACTTTTGGGGAAAGTATCCAGATATTACATATGAGTATGAGACAGGAATGTTTGATTATCGAACGGAACGATTGATTGAACTTTATATGGAAATGTTTCGTCAGTATGGGGAAGAGTTCAGTGAAAAGAATATAGAGGTCTGGGCTTATGTGTGTGACGAACCTCTTATAGCTTATGATGTCCTTGAGAGTATGGGCTTGCGATATATCCATGCTTATTCCACGATGTATCCAATAAAGAACAAAGTAATACCTGTTCCAGATTATATGACATGTTTTCGCGAAGATTCCTATTTCTACTGTGATGTTGCACCAATAAAATGTAAAGAGGCTAGATTGAGAAGGATTGAGGATAATCGAGCATTTTGGCGTGGGAATTTGACAAATTATCGGGATAGAAGTCTGCTCTATATTTTAGGAAAAACATATCCTAAGCATTTACTTATTGAAAGCAGTGCAATTGGGAATAATATTCCCATGACAGATCAGACGAAATATAGGTATTTGATAGATATTCGAGGGCTTACTTGGACTGATAGAGTAAAGATTTTGCTTCAATTGGGTCGCCCTGTTTTACTAGTTGACCGACCATATAAGGAGTGGTATTTTGACTGGTTAGTGCCGATGAAGCATTATGTACCTGTGAAGGAAGATCTTTCGGATTTGATTTCGCAGATAGAGTATATGGAGGCTCATCCTGCCCTTTATAATGAGATTGTACAGAATGCGTTGGAATTCTCAGAGAAATATCTTGTAGGAAAGCCTGTGCTAGAGTATCTGAAGGATACTACCTTACAATATGATGTCGTCTCGGAAATCCCTAACAAAAAATACTCATGGAATCCAGAGCTTTATCGCAGTGGAAAACTTTTGTGGAGTGAAGAATAGATGGGTGATATAAAAGTTTCTTTGATACTTCCCTCTCTTAATGTGGGGCAATATATCCGTAAGTGCTTGGAGAGTGTTGTGAGCCAAACGTTACGCGATATCGAGATCATTTGCGTGGATGCTGGATCAACGGATGGGACGAGAGAAACCATTGCGGAATTTGCTAGTAGGGATTCCCGCATTAGGGTGCTGGATTCTGACACGAAAAGCTATGGGTACCAGATGAACATGGGCCTGGATGCCGCACAGGGTGAATACATAGGGATTGTCGAGACAGATGACTTCATTCTGCCAGATATGTATGAGGTACTTTATTCTGCAGCAATCTTGCAGGATGCTGAAATTGTTCAATCAGATTATTTCTATTTCTGGGAAGCTGGAGGGCAAAAGCTTCAAAAGAGAGTGAATCTTTTTGAACAGACAGATGGGTATTACCGACTTATGGACTCTCGTGTGGATAGGCGATGCTTTTTCCTGCCTGTTATCACGTGGAACGGGATATATCGGCGTGATTTCATAAGGCAGCACGATATTCGTTACCATGAGTCCCCAGGTTCATCTTATGCAGATAATGGTTTTTACTTTCAGGTTTATGCTTACGCCCGACGGCTATATTTCCTTCCTGTTGCTCATTACATGTGCAGGCGGGACAATCCTTCCTCCTCGGTATTTAACTCGGGGAATATGGTGCGGATGCTAGACGAGCATGTATATATCCGGAATTTGATGAAGAAAGACGAGGCAGTATTTCGGGAATTTCAGCATGAGTATTTCTGGATGTATGTGATGAATTGCCGTTGGGCATTTGATAATCTACGTTACGGAGACATGGGAAAGTTTCTGCAAAGGTTTGGCGAGGAAGCAAGGGAAATGTGCATTCTTGGCATGTATCGGCATACTCTGTTTGATGCTGCTGCCTGCGAGTTCCTGTTTACTGCTATGTATGATACGGATTTTTATATAGAGCAGAATGTTCGGTGTAAGGCGGAATTTTATAAGAAAATTTCAGAGGAACAAAATGTCATTATATACGGGGCGGGCAAAGTTGGAATGATGACAATGGATGAGATGCGAGTCAATGCTCCGCATGTGAAGATCATTGGAATGGCTGTTACCAGAAAAGAAGAAAACAAATCCATACAGCAAGGGATTCGTGTCTATAGCATTCAGGAATTGCAGGAGTATCGCAGGGAGGCAATGGTCATTGTTGCAGTAAGGGAATCACTTCATGCAGAAATCAAGAGAATCTTGCAGAGCCTAGGGTTTGAGAAAATGTGCTTTGTGACTTGGACAAAATCATTGGGAGGGGAATATCGCAGGCAGTTCTCTTTAGGATGAGATGGATGGAGGTTCGGTAGGTACATGGAAGATTCAGGGAAATTACGGGAAGAGATTCGTGCAGGGTTATTGAGATGGTATGACTTTGTTCCTGGCAGCAAGGCGTTATGCGTTACAGGAGAAAGCGGTTTTTCACTGGAGCAGGAACTTCGGGGGAGGGGTCTGCATGTAATGTGCAGGTCTGTTGGAGATTTCTGTCAGAAAGAATGGGTTGAGGCACATAAGGGGAGTTTTCGCTATATTGTTTCTGTGGCTTCACTGGAATGTGTCGCGAACCCTGTGGAGATCTTGCAGGAATGGAGACGTCTCTTGTGTGAGGATGGTTGCATGCTTTTGGGCATGAACAACCGCTTTGGGCTCCGTTATTTTTGTGGAGACAGAGCACCGTACACGAACCGGGTTCTGGATGGTATAGAGAATCTCTGGAAATCTCCAGGAAGTTCAGGAGATGAATTTCCTGGACGTATGTACAACTCTGCAGAATTGAAGAGTATGCTGGGAAGAGCTGGATGGAATGAGTATCGTTTTTACTCTGTGTTGCCTGCCCTTGAATACCCGATGCTTCTTTATGCGGAGAATTTTCTACCGAACGAGGACCTAGGAACACGCATGTATCCAATTTATCGAAGCCCTGACAGTGTTTTTATGAAGGAGGAAACATTGTACGCTTCCTTGACGGAAAACGGGATGCTTCATGCGATGGCAAATGCCTATCTTATTGAGTGTTCCCCGTCAGGTGTGTTCTCGGATGTGCATCATGTCACATGCTCCATGGAGCGGGGGCGAGAGAATGCGTTGCTGACAGTCATCCGGGATGGTGGAGTTGTTGAACGGCGTGTCGCATGGCCAGAGGGACAGCATCGTCTGGAGAAATTCCTGGAGCATGGAAATGACCTGGGGAAGCACGGGATTGATGTTGTAGAAATGCATATGGAGCAAGGGCGACTGGTAATGCCTTATGTAGAGGATGAGGTGGGACAAGTTTACTTGAAAAGGCTCCTACAATCGGATAAGGAAGAATTTTTGCTCGAAATGGATCATTTTCGTGATTTGGTTCTCAAATCATCTGAGCATGAGAGGGAGGATTTGGGGGATGGAGAAGGTGTAATCCTTCGGAGGGGCTACGTGGACATGGTTCCGTTAAACAGTTTCCGAAGAAATGGGACATTTGTTTTTTATGATCAGGAATTTTGTGTGGAACACCTTCCAGCGAATGCCATTCTCATACGTGTTGTGCAATCCTTTTATTTTGGGAATCCTCAACTGGAACAGATATTGCCGCCAAGGGTCCTTATGGAACGATATGGACTGACGTTGAAGCAGGAGAAATGGGAAAGAATGGCTGCTGATTTCATGTGGGATTTGCGGAAAGGGGAGGCACTTCAAGATTATCGAGAGAGACATCAAAGAAAAGAAAAGATTTTTCAGGGCAATCGTTGCCGCATGAATTTTTCTGAGAAAGAATACCAAAAAAGGTTTGTGGATACATTTGAAAACATTGAGCAGAGGAATTTGATTCTTTTCGGATCCGGAAGGATTGCCAAACGTTTCTTGGATAGCTATGGAAAGGATTATTCCATTTATGCCGTTATCGATAATGATGAAGGGAAGTGGGGGGCAAGTCTTGATGGCGTGGAGATACAGTCCCCAATGATGCTGGAGAAGCTCCAGATAGGAACTTATTATGTTTTGATTTGTATCAAGGACTGCATGCCGATTATGGAACAGCTTGAGAATATGGGGGTGTTTGCCTACTGTGTCTTTGAGCCATCGAGAGCATACATCAAGAAGAGACATCCTATTGTGCCCCCGAGTGGTGAAAAGGCAAAACCGAAAAAGTTCCATGTGGGATATGTTGCAGGTGTTTTTGATTTGTTCCATATCGGGCATCTGAATTTGTTCAAGCGTGCAAAAGAGCAATGTGACTACCTTATTGTAGGTGTTGTGACGGATAGGCAGGTGCGTGAGGGGAAAAAGACGGAGCCGTTCATTCCTTTCGAGGAGCGTATGGAGATTGTAAAATCCTGTCGTTATGTGGACGAAGTGGTGGAGATTCCCTTCGATGCCTGTGAGACTTGGGATGCATGGAGGATGTTCCATTTCGATGTACAGTTTTCAGGTAGTGACTATGAGCATGATGAGTACTGGATGAAGAAAAAGGAATTCCTGGAAAAGCATGGGGCGACGATGGCGTTTTTTCCATATACGAAATCCACATCATCAACGAAACTTAAGATGCTTGTAGATAAACGTTTATGTTAAATTGATATAAGACAAAGACAGAAAAATAAACACAAAACCAATTTTGTTTAAGCAGATAATATTTTAATACGGACAGTGTTTGGGGGACTTCATATGAAGAAAATCATATTGTATGGAGCTGGAACTTTTGGGCTTAGGG
Organism: uncultured Veillonellaceae bacterium; assembly: GCA_902801565.1. GTDB lineage: Bacteria > Bacillota > Negativicutes > Selenomonadales > Selenomonadaceae > UBA3796. The sequence continues at coordinate 16,781 of CADCIX010000034.1, forward strand.
CATTAAACCTATACAAAGACAGAGTAGCTTTTTTTTGCGATAGACGAAATGCGGAAAATGGAATTGCAGGAGTTCCAGTTATTTCCTTTGATGAGCTTAAGAAGATATGGAAAGACTATGATGTTGTGGTAACACCGCTTGCGGGAGAGGCTCGTAACCAGATACAGAATAATTTACGGGAACATGGAATTGATTTTTCTGTATTTACTACTATGGAAGATCTATTAAGATTGCACGGAGAATTTCCCAATATTTATTATGAAGGAGAAACGCAAAAAATATTTCAAAGTCGGATGAATTCTATATTAAGCATGTATAAGACTATGTTTCAGGAGTTTGCTCCAATGTTTTCAGGTAAAATGCTGGATATATGGATTCATATTTGGGGAGAGTTTCCCATATTTGCCTACGACAAGGCAAGGGAAATGGAACTGCATTATATCCATTCCTATGCAACGATGTATTCCCTCAAAAACCGTGTAATTCCAATTCCAGATTATTTTTCCTTTTATGCTGGAGGAGAGTTGCCTCCGGAAATTTCTCCGAATACGTTGAGAATGGCTGCATTAGAACCATGGAAAGACAATCGAATGTACTGGAGGGGCACGCTATTTGCGCATCGTGATAGGAGTCTCTTGCACACATTGGGACAGCAATATCCGCAATATCTGCATATTGAGAGTAGTTCACAGGGAGCTCGCGTTCCTATGTATGAACAGGCAAAATATAAATATTTGATTGATGTTAGGGGACACGGTTGGACAGACCGCGTGAAAATTCTGCTTCAGTTGGGACGGCCGCTTTTTTTGGTGGATCGTCCTGATAGAGAGTGGTACTTTGACCAGCTTGTGCCGATGAAGCACTATGTACCCGTGAAGGAAGACTTTTCAGACTTGATTGAGAAAATCCAGTACCTGGAAGAGCATCCAGAGGTTTACGATGAAATCGTAAAAAATGCCCTAGAGTTCTCTGATAAAGTATTGAATGCGAAAGTTCTGGAATACCTGCGTGATGTCACGCTGAAATATGATGTTGTAGATGAGCTGGATGACAGGAAGTGGCCGTGGAATCCTGAGGCTTGCCGAAAGGGAATGCTATTGGAATAAGGAAGCTTATATAGGAGCATGTGATATTGAAAGAAATGATTCTGATCTGTGGCGGAGCCGGCTACATCGGCTCCCATGCGAATAAGCGGCTTCATCAGGCTGGGTATGATACGGTTGTCTTCGATAGCTTGGTCTATGGGCATCATGAGGCTGTGAAGTGGGGAACCTTCGTGCAGGGAGACTTGGCGGATACTTCTGCCATCGAAGAGGTCTTTCAAAAGTATCCAATTAATGCGGTGATGCACTTTGCTGCTTACGCCTATGTGGGCGAGTCTGTAGCGGAGCCGGAGAAGTACTACTACAACAATGTGGCGAATACCTTGAATCTACTGCATGTCATGCGGGAGCACGGCTGCAACAAGATCGTCTTTTCCTCAACCTGCGCCACCTATGGGGAGCCGGAACGGCTGCCCATCACGGAGGATATGCCCCAGAATCCTGTCAATCCCTATGGCATGACAAAGCTGACAGTGGAGCGCATCCTGAGGGACTACAACAGGGCCTATGGACTGAAATATGTCGCCCTGCGTTATTTCAATGCCGCAGGGGCGGATCCTGAGGGGGAGATTGGGGAAAGCCATACGCCGGAGACACACATCATTCCCTTGGTTTTGGATGCTGCAGGGGGGCAGCGGGAGGACATCAAAGTGTTCGGTACTGACTATTGCACCCCGGACGGGAGTTGTGTGCGGGATTACATCCATGTAACGGATCTGGCGGATGCCCATCTGTTGGCACTGGAATACCTGGACAGTGGCGGGGAAAGTGGCTGCTTCAATCTCGGAAATGAGATTGGCACCTCTGTGCTGGAGTTGGTTGCGGCGACAAGGCGGGTGACTGGGCGTGACTTTAAGGTCACCTTGGCTGAAAGGAGACCAGGGGATCCACCAATCCTTGTGGGAAGTCCGCAGAAGGCAAAGGCGGTCCTTGGTTGGAAACCGCAGTATGGGGACATTGAGACGATTCTTCGCCATGCCTGGCATTGGCACGAGAACCGAAAGTTTTGAGTGGAGGAGTACAGCGCATGTATGATTTTCTGGTGGTGGGCGCAGGGCTTTATGGGGCGGTCTTTGCCCAGCAGATGAAGGAGCAGGGGAAGACCTGCCTTGTGGTGGACCGGCGGCACCATATCGGGGGGAATATCTATTCCGAGAGGGTCGAGGGGATTGAGGTGCACCGTTACGGCCCACATATTTTTCATACGGAGGACGATGGGGTCTGGGAATATGTGAACCGCTTTGCAAAATTCAACCATTTCGTCTACTCCCCCATCGCAAACTACCATGGGGAGCTCTACAATCTGCCCTTCAACATGAATACCTTTTCCAAAATGTGGGGCATTAGCACCCCGCAGGAGGCGCGGGAGATCATCGACCGCCAGATTGCGGAGGCAGGGATTGGGGAGCCGAAAAATCTGGAGGAGCAGGCCATTTCCCTTGTGGGGAGGGACATATATGAGAAGCTCATCCGAGGATACACAGAGAAGCAGTGGGGAAGACCCTGCAAGGAGCTTCCTTCCTTCATCATCCGGCGGCTTCCTGTGCGCATGACCTTCGATAATAACTACTTTAACCATCCACACCAAGGGATCCCCATTGGTGGTTATACCAGCATGGTAGCATCGATGTTGGATGGTGTGCAGGTTGAGCTTGGCGTGGATTTCCTGGAGGACAGAGAAAGGCTGCAGGTCATGGCTGGGCATCTTGTCTATACGGGGGCAATCGACGAATTCTACGGCTATCGCTATGGAGAGCTGCAGTACAGGAGTCTCCGCTTTGAGACGGAGGTTCTGGATGTTGGGAACTATCAAGGCGTGGCGGGGATGAACTACACGGATTCCGATACGCCCTATACGCGGATTGTGGAGCACAAGCACTTCGAGTTCGGGAAAGGGGCTCCCGGCAAGACCGTCATCACGAGGGAATACCCCCAAACATGGGAGCGCGGGATGGAGGCATACTATCCCGTCAATGATGAGAGAAACATGGGCATCTACCAGAAATACCGTGAGCTTTCAGAAAAGGAAGGGCATGTGGCCTTTGCCGGCCGGCTGGGGTGCTACCGTTACATGGACATGGACAAGGTGATCGCGGCGGCGCTCAAGGATGCCGCTTTTTTCAAGGAAGGTGCAAGGATATGAAGATAGCAATGATTGGGACAGGATATGTGGGACTGGTGACGGGAACGTGCCTGGCGGACATGGGGAACGATGTCATCTGCGTGGATGTGGACGAGAAGAAGATTGACCTGCTGAGGCACGGGGAGGTGCCCATCTACGAGCCGGGGCTTGTCGAGCTGATCAAGCGCAATGAGGGGAACCTCTCCTTCACGACGGACATCCGGGAGGCACTGGCTCCTGCGGAGATTTGTTTTATTGCTGTGGGGACGCCCATGGGGGAGGATGGCAGCGCAGACCTCCAGTACGTGCTTGGCGTGGCGAGGGAGATCGGGCAGTATATGGAGCATTCCCTTATCGTGGTGGACAAGTCCACGGTTCCCGTGGGGACGGCGGATAAGGTCCGCTCTGCCATACAGGAGGAACTGGACAAGCGCGGCAGCGAGCTCACCTTCGATGTGGTGTCGAATCCTGAGTTCCTGAAGGAGGGGAACGCCTGCGCAGATTTCCTGAAGCCGGACCGCGTGGTGGTGGGTGTCGAGCGTCAGGAGTCCCTGGAGGTCATGCAGGAGCTTTACCGCCCCTTCCTGCTCTCGACGGATGCCTTCATCACCATGGATATCCGCAGCGCGGAGCTGACGAAGTATGCAGCGAACTCCATGCTGGCGACCAAGATCTCCTTCATCAACGAGATCTCCAATATCTGCGAGAGGGTGGGGGCTGATGTGAACAAGGTGAGGAAGGGCATCGGTAGCGACAGCCGCATCGGCTACCGCTTCATCTATCCCGGATGCGGCTACGGCGGGAGCTGTTTTCCAAAGGATGTGCAGGCGCTCATCCGGACGAGCGCCGCCCATGGCTATGATGCCTCCATCCTGCGGGCCGTGGAGAATGTGAATGCGCGCCAGAAAATGGTTTTGGTGGAGAAGGTGACGAGGGTCTTTGGGGAGGACCTGACGGGCAGGAAGTTTGCCATCTGGGGACTGGCCTTCAAGCCGGAGACCGATGATATGCGGGAGGCGGCGGCCATTACGGTGATCAGGGAGCTTGTGGAGCGCAAGGCGGAAGTGGTGGCCTATGACCCGAAGGCCACAAGGATGGCGCAGGAGTGCTACCTGAAGGACGTGGAGGGCATCCGCTACGTGAACAGCAAGTACGACGCGCTGAACGATGCGGATGCCATGCTTCTCCTGACCGAGTGGAAGGAGTTCCGCAGCCCGGATTTCGGGGAGATGATAAAGCGCATGAAGGGGAACCATATCTTTGACGGGCGCAACCAGTATACCGTCAGCACCATGAAACGGCACGGCTTTGTCTATGAGCAGATTGGGGTGAAGTGCTCATGAGGCGGGTAGTTGTGACAGGTGGCGCAGGCTTTCTCGGTGCAAATCTTTGCAGGAAGCTCTTGAAGGAACAGCCGGAAACCGAGGTGGTGTGCGTCGACAATTTTTATACGGGACGCAGGAGGAATGTGGAGGAACTGCTTTCCCATCCGAGGTTCCGCCTTGTGGAGCATGATATTGTGGAACCTTTGGAGATGGAAGAGCAGGTGGACGAGATATACAACCTTGCCTGCCCGGCCAGTCCCCCGCATTACCAGAAGGATCCCGTATATACGACCAGGATCAATGTGATTGGTATCCTGAACGTGCTGGAACTGGCGAGGAAGCACGATGCAAAGATCTTGCAGGCCAGCACCAGCGAGGTCTACGGGGAGCCGCAGGTGCATCCCCAGGTGGAAGGATACCGCGGAAATGTCAGCTGCACAGGTATTCGGTCCTGTTACGACGAGGGGAAGCGATGCGCGGAGTCTCTGGTTTTCGACTACCATCGGATGTACGGGATAAGGGTCAAGGTTGTGAGGATTTTCAATACCTACGGACCTTATATGGACCCAAAGGATGGGCGTGTGGTGTCCAACTTCATCGTGCAGGCTCTGCAGGGGAAGGATCTGACGGTCTACGGGGATGGCAGCCAGACCCGGAGTCTCTGCTATGTGGATGACCTGCTGGAGGGCTTTGTGCGGATGATGGCATCCGAAGATAGCGTGGTTGGGCCTGTGAACCTGGGGAACCCGGAGGAATATACGGTAAAGGAGATTGCCGGTCTGGTGAGGGAACTCGTTGGAACCAATGTCCGGATATCCTATGCCCCCCTACCGCAGGATGACCCCACCCAGAGAAGGCCGGATATCTGCCTGGCCCAAAAGATGCTGGGATGGACGCCAAAGGTTCCTGCCCGTGCAGGGCTGGAGCGGACGATAGAGTATTTCAGGGAGGAACTTTAGGGCATATGAAAACACAGAAAAGCCCCCGCAGGGCGGGGGCAGGGGAATCAGCAGGAAAGGGAAATGCCGTTTTCCTTGGCAATGGAGCGAACCTTTTCAACGGTCAAATCATTGTCATCAGCAATATCTTCCAGTACCTGTATATTGATTGGAATCTGACGGTGGATGTGTCGAGTTAATGTCTTAACAACAGTTTTCATCTTCGCTTTTGCGACTACAGCGTCTAGAACTTCACACATGGTGTTCGTACCCCTTTCAATTTCTTCGTAAGCTTCTTCATATCTTTGGTCACCGGTCATGACATGCATGAGCTGTAAGACTTCATGCACATGGGTGATTGCCTCCTTGGAGGGCACATAGTCCCGATTCTTCCTCATCTGGACGAAGTAATCAGCCACGATGCGGAAGTCGCTTTGGAACAGCTTGACTTCCTCGTCAGACAGCCAGGCAATCTCAAAGAGATTGATGCGGTAGTCGTTGACGAACGGCTTCAATTCCTCCGGAACCTTGATGCAGTTTAAGAGGTTCAAGGGCTTCTTCCAATGGTTCTTGTATCCAAAG
>CADCIX010000035.1 GCA_902801565.1 uncultured Veillonellaceae bacterium
AGGCGGTGCTCAAAAAGCAGGGCTGCAAATACGTGTACCGCATCAATATCGCGCAGGCACTCAAGACATGCCATGAGTTCCTCCGTGCCTGTCGCTACGATTTAATTGGCGCGAGTCACGTTATCGCCGTAGATGGTCTTGAAATCGTCGCGCATGGAAACGGGAATCCAACCATATGTTTCACAGGCTTTTCTCACACTGTCAGCCTTTGCCGGATTGCCCAGTTCCCGCTGTGTATCGTCGCAAAGGAGCGCAAATGCCAGGGAACGGTACTTGTTGCTGTTTATCGTGTAGTTGAACATGCTGTAATCGCCGGAGGAATTACCGAAGGCCAGCACTGGCTGCTTGCCGATCTCGCGCACGATATTGGATACCTTGTTCATCTTGACATCCTTCAGCGTAAAGTTGCCGCGCACAATCTCGTCATCCTTCGTGTACAAATAAGACAGCCCGTCCGTGGTTCCCTGATGGGATGCAAGATTCATGATGTCCGTGCCGATGATGTTATCCATCTCGATGGGGAGCACACCATCCACAAGAATCCTGAGCGTCTGGCGGTCCGTACCGGAAACGATGAATACCTTGAACTGGTTCGCCGTGAGATAAGAAATGACCTCGGCCATCGGGAGATAGAAGGATTCCCCTCGCTTCAGGTTCGTCATGCCCTCTGCGGGAGTTTCGCAGAACTTCTTCACATACTGCTCGTACTCCTCCAAAGTCATGCCGGAAAACACAGACTCCTGCGACTCGGCCTCCCGACGGTCAATATCCTTGGGAATGCTTGCAGGTGCTGTGACATCCTTCCCGTTGGGACTGTTCTCCAGCCCCGTCCCTTCAATCGAATTGGGAATGCCGATATGGTAGATTGCCCCCTTCACCATTTCTGCATATTCCCTGTCCTCCGGCGTTGGAGTGAAATCCGGATCGTTCAGCGCACGTTCGAGGTAAAGCATCCATTCAAAGTAAGATGGGGTTGTCTCGCACATAAGGGTGCCATCCAGATCGAAAACCGCAATGCGGTCGGGCACAGGGATGTAGTTCTTGCTGTTCTTGTTCGTGACATCCTTCACATAGCTTGTAAGTGCCTGATAAGATGCCGCATCCTTGTTCCAATACTTGAAATTGCTCCCCTTCTGATTCACGAAAATCTGCGCGATTTCCGCACGGGAGGCCGCCTCGGAGGACGGCATCCAGCCGATACTTCCAATCATCAGGCTTGCCGCAAGTGCGGCGATAAGTTTCTTGGTTCGATACATGTTCAACCACTCCTCATAATGCCTTCTTTAGCATAAAACCTTTTTTCATTATTTCGACAAAAAATGCTATATTCCTCCCTGTCAATGTCAATCACCTCTGGCACCCAGCAGGGCGGCAAGCATCTCCGGAAAGAGAAGCCCCCACCCGGTAATCAGCAGGCTGATTACCGCAAAGAAAATAATCGTGATTGAAAAATAATTGCTCGGGGCATCCTTTTCGCCACGCCCGAGGGCCTGGACTGCCTTGATGGTTCCGCCGATGACGCAAAGATTGCTCAGGCAGGAAGTATGTATACCATGATTTTCCTTGTTGGAGCAAGGGCAGGTATCTCCCGGAAGGCAGGCCTTCTCCGCTGATATCTATGTTTTTACAAGCGAAACATCAGCCCCCCTCTGGCCAGCAGGCGGGCCGGAATCCACCAAAACAAGATCCACATCATGGAAAAGAGCAGAATGCTGAAAGCCGTACTGCCCCAATCCTTTACGGAGTTTTCCCATAGCCAGGGATAAAGCAGCTCCCCGCCAGGAGCTTTGATGCTCCAAAGAAAAATCAGCACCAGTTCGGGCAATATGTACATCAGCAGGGCATTGCGGCCAAAGTCCCGGCAGATGCAAAAGACGTTCCCCATGATATCCGGCACCAGCAAAAATCCCATCTGCAAAAACGCCAGCAGACACATAAAGAGGCCGCTGGTTATGAGCACATAGGGGGCAGTCCACAAGGGTTTGCTGATGATGTCGAAAAAACTCCAGCCGACACCCAATATCAGCAGGATTCCCCCCAGCCCAAAGAGCTCCCGCACCGGAATAAAATCCGGGTTCCTGCGTGCTGTCAGGCGCTGTCCTGCCAGCAGCCCCAAAAGCATGGAGGAAGTGGCGGCCAGAGTGCCATAAAGCCCCTCAGGGTCAAAGCCTGCCCCCATATAGCAATGCGCCTGTCCCGGCCACGCCTGGTCTACTATCATGCTGATATTGTCAATGGGGCTGAAAGGCTCAGCCGGAGCGTATAAATGAAACCCCAGGGAAGATACAAAGAGCAGCAGCATGGCCATCAGCCAGATAAGACGCTCTTTTTTGAGCCACAAGACAATCAGCATGCCGCAAAAATACACCAGCCCCAGCCTCTGCAGAACTCCCAGGATGCGCCCATGAGCCAGAAAGTCCTGCCACAGGGACAGCCCCTCGGGAGCCGTGTGCATGGCATGGCTCAGCATCAATGCAAACTGATTGATGACAATTCCCAAGACAAAGAGCAAAAAACCACGGCGCAAAAGGACTATAAGTTTTTCTGTGAAGCCTTCCTGCTGATGCTTGCCAAAAAAGAATGCGCCAGAGGCTCCCATGGCAAAAATAAACCCGGGAAAAGCCAAATCCGCCAGGGTTATCCCCGACCATTCTGAATGCAATAAGAGAGGATAGGCATGTTCAAAATCGGGCAGGGAATTTACCAGCAGCATACAGACAATAGCCAGCCCCCGAAACACATCAAGCGAAGGCATCCTGTAATCAGTTCTCACCCTGCAATGTTCCTTTCCTACATAACAATTCCTGGTCCAGCTCCGCCTTGGCAACCCCCTCCGCAGCGAAAGAAATATTCATGGTCAGGCAAAGAAACAGCGAAACCAAAATCAAAAAGGCCATGCCTTTTTTACGAAACATATTATTTCCCCCTTCTCCATTCACATAGCTGCGCTTTTCTGCAGGAATCTCTTCCCGTATTTTTATTTCGCCAAGAAACTGAAAATTCCTGCCATACCAATGTTCTCTGTCCCGAATTTGTGATATACTTATAGGATAGAATACCATTTTTCCTGGAGGTGCAGTATGTTTTACTGGTTTTCATGTTTTCTCGCAGGACTGCTGTTCATGGCATTTCCTGTATCCGACGCAGATGCTTCCCCCATTCCCTTGCGCGGCGTGGTAGAAGGATTCTACGGCACTCCCTGGAGCCATAAAAATCGGCAGGATATGCTGGAATTTTGTGGGGAACAGGGCCTCAACGCCTATATCTACGCCCCCAAGAACGACCCCTATCACAAGGATCGCTGGCGGGAACCATATCCCAAAAAAGAGCAGAAAAAACTGAAAGAACTGGCGCGAACAGCAGGAAAACACCATGTGGAGCTTATCTTTGCGATATCCCCGGGACAGGATCTGCACTATAGCGGGCCGGAGGGCATAGCAGACCGAAAGGTCATGCTGGAGAAGCTGGAAGCTATGCATGACCTGGGAATACGCCGCTTTGCCATTTTCTTTGACGACATCAAGGGCATGACGGAAAAAAGCTCCGTGGATGCAGAGGATGCCCGCAATCAGGCGGAATTCATCAATGAGGTCCAGAAGGAGTTCCGCACGGCCCATGAAGATGTCCCGCCCTTCCTTGCCGTTCCCACGGAATACTATTACGAGGACATGGTAACAGGGAAGGAACCCAAGCCCTACACCCGCACCTTCTCCGAGGTTCTCTCCCCGGACGTGACAGTGCTTTACACCGGGGGCGGTGTTGTGACGGAGGGCATCTCCGACAAGGAGCTGAAACAGGCTGACGGGCTCTATGGCCGCAAGCTCGGCGTATGGTGGAACTATCCCGTATCGGATTACCAGGAGGCAAAGCTCGCCCTGGGGCCAATCGTGAACCTGCCAAAGGAGGAAGAACTGCCGGCTCTTTTCTTCAATCCCATGAAGCATGAGCGCCTTTCCAAGATTGCCCTTGCCACAGGAGCGGAGTACGCGCAGGATCCCGAACACTACGTACCGGAAGAGGCATGGTCCCGCGCTTTCAAGAAACAGTACGGCGAACTGGCTGAGGACATGGAGCTCTTTGCCTCCCATTCCCAGCGCATGGAAAACAATTGGGCCCACTGCGGGCCACAGGATGCCGCAGCGCTCCGCCGGGAAATGGACGATTTCTGGGAACACTGGGCAGCAGGCGGCATTGAAGCCGAGATCGACTGGTTTGAGCTTCGCCATCGATTCCAGGCCATGGACGATGCCTCCTCCCACTTGCAAAAAGACCTTCCGAAGGACATCCGGGAGGAATGCGCCCCACAGCTGAAGCTGTTCGGAGAGCTGGCCCAGGCAGACCTTCAGGCACTGCAGCTTCTGCGGCTGCACCGCTCCGGAAATCACCCGAAGGAAACGAAAAAACTTCTGGCAAAACTAAAGGAGAAAAACGAGGAATTCACCGCCCAGCAGAAGACCGCCCGCATTTCCGACGGCACCGCCAGGGCTTTCCTGGAGGAAGCCATAGGCTATGTGGAAACAGGCACAAGCCAGGCAAATGACAAATAGGATTTATTGAAAAACAGCAGGTATTCCATCCCGATGCAAGGAATGGGACACCTGCTGTTTCCAGTTTCACCAATGATGCATTCTATGCTATTTTGCCCCTTCTCCACTCACATAGCTGCGCTTCTTCGCCGGAATGGCTTCCCACTTTACGGCATTGGCTGCAATGCCCTTGGAAAGCCCCCAGGCTGCCGCAATACCTGCCGCTTCCCCTATGCTCATGCAGGTGGGCTGGATGCGCATGGAGGCCTGCAGGATAAAACTGGCACTGATGCAGCGTCCTGTCACGATGAGGTTTTCGATTTCCTCCGCCACCAGGGAGCCATAGGGAATCTCATAGAAGCCGCCTTTAGGCAGTTTCTCCGAAACCTTTTCCCCATGGGCATCAATGAACCAGGCGGTGCGGCATACTGCATCAGTGAAACGGCTCTGGTTATGGTAATCATCCTCCACCAGATAATGTTTGCCGCGAATACGCCAGGACTCCCTGGCTCCCAGCATGGCCGCCTCACGACTGATGAAGGCATTTTCAAAGCCGGGCAGATGACGGATCAGGTAATCTGCGATATGATGCATCATCCGGCGGCCATAGGCCACAGCTTTGCTGTAGGAAACCGGGTCCGAAGCCGAGAACTTCACGGGAATCTCAGGGCAGTTCATGCTCATGACACCATTCTTGCCAAGAATGGTGTAACCCTGCATGTACTCCGCCTCTTCCTGGGTAAGCTCTCCCGTCTCCACCCCCTTGGCCATGAGCTCCTCCAGCTTGTAACGCTGCTTGCGGTGCATGGCCTCGGCTATCTCAAAATAAGGAGGCTTGGACTTGCACCAGTCCTCCTGCAATTCCACCGCCACATGCTGGTAAAGCCTGTCGATATCTATGCCTCCCATTTCAAAGCGGAAGGAAAGGGGCTGGTTCTTCCCGGTCTTTTCATAGCCCCGCTCGTAGGGCACACCAGCGGAACGGGAGAGAAAAGCATCCCCTGTGCTGTCAATAAAGGTCTTGGCACGAATAGCCGCCAATCCTGCAATGGTCTGAACGATGCAGGCCGTAAGGGTGCGCCCCTCCACCACCGTATCCACCACCACCGTCTGAAAAAGGACTTCCACCCCTGCCTCGGCGCACATCTCATCGTAAATGAGGGTCAGAATCTCGGGATTGTGCCAGGTCTGCTGTGTCACGCCATCAAAGGGTTCAATGCCATGCTGCCGAAGGCGCTCCTTGACCTCTGCCACATAGGGAGTGTCGCTGTCCGGAGCATGTGTCTGCATGAAAGGATAGACGCACCCCAGCACCGCCAGGCCGCCTAAAGCCACTCCACGTTCAACCAGCACAGTTCTGGCACCATTCCTGGCCGCCATGATGGCCGCTGCTGTTCCCGATGGGCCGCCTCCTGCCACGCACACATCTACAGAAAAAAGCACAGGAATTTCCTTGCCGGCGTAGGTCATGGCGCCGCTTGTTCTGCCTCCGGCAGCATTTACGGTACCCGCCCCGCCTATACTGCCTCCTGCCAGGACACCTGCTGCGGCCATACCCGCCATTTTCATGAAATCACGACGGGAAATAGGGATTGAAAAAGATTTTTCCACTCGAAAACCTCCTCGTATGCATCAAAAACTCCTATCAGTTCCTATTCTTCCTCACTCACATAGCTGCGATTTTCCGCCGGAATCTCTTCCCATTTGATCTCGTTCACCGGGATTCCATGGGCAAGCCCCCATGCTGCAGCGGTGCCTGCTGCTTCCCCCATGCTCATACAGGTTGGCTGGATGCGGAAGGAAGCCTGGGCGGCAAAGCTGCCACTGGCGCAGCGTCCAACCACAAGCAGGTTGGAAATCTCGTTCGTCACCAATGCACGGTATGGGATTTCGTAATACTGTCCCTTTTTCAGCTTTTCAAAGAGATCCAGCTTCACATCATGGATGTCGATGGGATAGGCCGTGCGGCAGACAGCATCGGGAAAATGATGTGCCTTCAGGTAATCCTCGGCCTCCATATAATATTTCCCGCGAATCCGCCACGACTCCCGCACACCCACCATGCTTGCCTCGCGGCTGATGAAGGCATTTTCAAAGCCGGGCAGATGACGGACCAGGTAATCTGCGATATGATGCATCATCCGGCGGCCATAGGCCACAGCTTTGCTGTAGGAAACCGGGTCCGAAGCCGAGAACTTCACGGGACTCTCAGGGCAGTTCATGCTCATTACGGAGGGTTTGCCGATAATCGAGAAAGCTTGGATAAACAGGATGTCATCCTCTGTGAGCTCCCCCCAATCTACACCGCTATGGAACACCTGCTGTTTCCTGTTTCACCGAAATGATGCATCCTATATTATCAACACGCCTTAGTCGGCACGAGTCACGTTATCACCATAAATCGTCTTGAATTCATCCCGCATGGAAATCGTATTCCAGCCGCGCTGCATGGCGGTTTTCATCATCTTGTCGGCCTTGGCAGGGTTGCCCAGCTCGCGCTCCGTATCATCGCAGAGCACGCAGAAAGCGGCACTGTTATACGGGTTGTCCTGCAAGGTGTACTCGAACATGCCGCTGTCCCCCATGCTGTTGCCGAAGGCAAGCACCGGCTTCTTTCCAATCTGCTTCAGGATGGAAAAGATCTTCACCGTCTGGCCATTCTCGATCAAACGCTCGCCGGAGATTACGACTTTTTCCTGATGGCGGTCATAGAAATGCGAATCGGGATGATCCTTCCCCATCTTCGTGGTGGTGTACACAAAGTCCGAGGCGATGATGCGGTCAGGCGGAATGGGGATAACGCCCTCCACCAATTCCCGCGCTGTGTCGCTTCCGCAGGCCGAATCAATGTATACAGAAAAGCCGTTGTTGCCAAGGTAGGAGATAATCTCCACCATCGGCAGATAGAACGCCTCGCCGCGTTTCAGATTGGTGAGTCCTGTCTCATTCGTCTGCATGAACTTGCGCACATAGGCACGGTACTCCTCCGGGGTCATACCCTGATATGCCTTGGTGAGATAGGCAATCAGCTTCTGGTTTTCTGCCGGGGTGAGCCCCGTTTTGTTCATGATCTTCGGCTGGATCTTTGCGGCAAATTCGGCCATTTTCTTGTCCGGCTGATAGTCCTTGTCCTCCAGAGCGCGGTAAAGGAACATCGTTTCCTGGAAATACAGGGGTGCCGTCTCGCAATAGAAGGTGCCGTCCATGTCAAAGACAGCGATGCGGTCGGCGACAGGGATAAAGTTGGGACTGAGCGGATTTGCCGCCTCTTCCACAAACTGCGTGATCTTCTTCAGCGTCGGCGAATCCGCATTCCAATACTGAAAATCAGCAGCAGTTGCCACATGCACGGCAGCGACTTCCTCACGGGTCGCCGCCTGCCCGGTAGAGCCGACCACAACGGACAGGGCCAGCATGGCCGAAAAGACACAGGTTGACATTTTGTTTCGCTTCATCATTTTCTCTCCTCCCCATATATACTCCCTTAATTACCCTTGCTTTATCTAAATAATTTCCGGACGATACCCATACTTAGTTTCTATTCTACACAAGCCATAGATTTCCTGCCGAAATTTTCAAAAAAAGTAAAATCATCCCTATAAGATGAATAAGCCATGACAAGCGCTTCATAAATTGGTAGAATGGAAGAGTAATCGCAACCTGTAACTCCAAGGAGGTATATATATGAGCCTGACAGATAATATCCGCAAAGTCACCCCCTATACGCCGGGGGAACAGCCCCAGCGCAAGGTCATCAAACTGAATACCAACGAATCCCCCTACCCGCCTTCCCCACAGGTGGCAGAGGCTATCCGGTCCATCGAGGCATCGAAGCTGCGGCTTTACCCTGACCCGGACTGCCGGGAATTGCGGGAGACCCTGGCGGAGGAATACGGCCTGGAGCCGGAGCAGGTCTTTGTGGGCGTGGGATCGGACGATGTGCTTTCCATGTGCTTCCTCACCTATTTTGCCGGGAAGAAGCCCATTCTCTTCAACGATATCACTTATTCCTTTTATGAGGTCTGGGCGGACGTGTACCGCATCCCCTACGAGACGGCGCCTCTGCGGGAAGACTTCACCTTTGACCCCACCGGCTTTGCCAAAGAAAACGGCGGCATCGTGATCTGCAATCCCAATGCGCCTACCAGTCTGGAAGCAGATATGGCGGATATTGAAAAGGTGGTGGCGGAAAACCAGGATTCCGTGGTGCTTATCGACGAGGCCTATGTGGATTTCGGAGGACACACGGCACTGCCCCTGCTGAAGAAATATCCCAATGTGGTCATCATCCGTACCATGTCCAAGTCCCGGGCCCTGGCGGGGCTCAGGGTGGGCTATGCCTTTGGCAGCCGGGAACTCATCAAGGCTCTCCATGACGTGAAATTCTCGGTAAACTCCTACACCCTGAATATGCCGGCCCTGGCAGCCGGCGTGGCAGCGGCAAATGACAGGGAATATTTCGAAGAAACCGTGGACCGGGTGCTGGTAACCAGAGAGAAGGCCAAGGACACCCTGAGATCCTTGGGCTTCACGGTGATGGATTCCCGCACGAATTTCCTGTTTGTGAAGCCGCCTGCCTCCATTGCGGCAGAAAGTCTCTTTGAGATGCTGAAGGACAGGGATATCTATGTGAGATATTTCAAGAAGCCCAGGCTTTCGGAGTATTTGAGAATCACGATTGGAACTGACCCAGAGATGCAGGAGTTCACCAAGGTCTTGAAGGAGCTGCTCCGCTGATCCTTCGCAGCACTTCACCGCAAGGAAAATATTTTCAACAGATAAAGGACAAAATAGGTGAAGCCTCCGGCAATCAGCGGCCCCACGGCGACGCCATGAAACAGCAATACTCCCGCCATGGTTCCAATAATCAGGGCCGGTATGATATCCGGGGTATCCGACAACAAAGTGACACCGCTTCCTCCTGCAACGGCCGCCAAAAGGCCTGCAATGACGGCCACGATCCCAGGCTGGGTCTTGAAGGACTCCATCATGTTATGGATCGTGATGGTGCCATTTGCCACTGGAACCAATATAGCCGCCGTGAGGATGATGATTCCCCAGTTCAATCCCTGTGAACCCAGTGCATTCAAGGCACCGGTAAGCCCAAGCACCTTCAATGCCAGAACAATGGCAGTTGCGTATACCACTGTCATGTTATGACCGACAAGACTCAAAATCAGTACAGCGATGAGCGTAATATATTCCGTTGACATTTGAGGACCTCCAAAAACTCTGCAAAAGCCCTTTAGACTTTTCCCAAAAACGACGATATACCTAATGAGGTGATTCACATGGGCAACAGCATCTTCATTGACCCGACCATGAAGGCATTCTATTCCAATAAAAAAACAACGGCTTCCGCCACTGCTTCCACCGGCTCGTCCTATCTGGACCTCCTGAAATCCCTGCAGAAGCAGCAGGAAACCACGGAAACAACAGAAACAAAAACCATTGATGAGATGACCATGGAGGAATACAAGGAGTACATCACCGCCACTCTCAACTCGCTCCCCATGCATGCTTCCCGCTCTGACAGCACCAGTGCCGTCATCATCTCCAATGCGGGCTGGCAGAAGATGAAGGAAGACCCCGCCTATGAGCAATGGGTCATCGGCACGATATCCTCCGATTTTGCCAGCCAGGATCCCTGGGAAGCCGTTGGCAGCAGCAGCTACAACATCTATCGGTTCGGGTCTACGATGGAGCAGTATTCCCATGAGAACTGGGGCAAGGATTATCCCGGCGACGTGAAAAGCTATCTGACCACCGAGCTGTTCAACACCAGCAAATCCAACAGCTCCGGCAACTTCCTCTTCCGTCTGGCGCGCAAGAAGATGCAAAAGGAGAACCAGGCAGCAATCCAGCAGCTCGCCACGGAGATTGCACAGCTCCAAAACCTGAAGCTCATGGGGCTCGACCGCTCGGCTTCCGGGATTTTCTCCAATTCCCTTGCAAGCTCCGGCAATGGCTTCCAGCTCGCTTCCGCCCAGAATGCCCTCTACCTGATGAATGCTTTGAACAGCAGCCTCATCTAAAACACGAGTAATCTCAATATTCCACTGAAAAAAGATACAAGCCCTGCGCCGGTGCCGTGGGGCTTGCTTTTTTTCTGTCCCGTGCCTCCAGGATTTCCCGGAAACCCGCGATGGAAATCCGTCCCAGCCCAACATTCACCAGGGTTCCGACCATGTTGCGCACCATGTGGTAAAGGAATCCGTTGCCATGGATCGTGATCTCCAGCAGATCCCCCTTCTCCCCGATCTCCGCCCGATACATCGTCCGCACAGGGCTCATGGGCGCACCGCCACTGGCCCGGAAACTCGTGAAGTCATGGGTGCCGAGGACCATCGCCAATGCCTCCCTCATGGCATGGATATCCAAGGGACGTCCGACATACCATGCGTAGTTCCTCGTGAAGGGATTCGGAAAGCTTCCCCGCTGGATACGATAGATATAGGTCTTGCTCTTTGCGCTGTGGCGCGCGCTGAAATCGAAATCCGCCTCCGCCGCCTCCAGCACCACAATATCATCGGGCAGCAGACTGTTTACGGCCAGGGGAATGCGCTCCACGGGAATCCGCCCGTCGGTGAAGAAATTCACCACCTGCCCGTAGGCATGGACTCCCGCATCGGTACGCCCGGAGGCCGCCAGCTCTATGGAATCCCCGAAAACCGTTTGCAGCTTTGCCTCCAGGACATTCTGCACGGCAACCACCGGCGGCCTCTGCCTCTGGAACCCATGGTAATTCGTCCCGTCATAGGCAACCGTCAGGCGGATGTTCCGCGCCCGTGCCTTCATCTCATCCTTGTGTTCCGGTTTCATGTCCACCCGTCCTGTTCACAGATTGTTCCATTTGAGCAGGGCAAGCATCCCGCAGAGCAGGACAGAAGCTCCGCATGCCACATAATCAATACTGCTGACCCGAAGAACCTTCATCTGCGTCCTCCCCTCGCCCCCATGATAGCACCGCGCCTCCATGGCCATGGCCAGCTCATCCGCCCTGCGGAAAGCGGAGATGAAAAGCGGCACAAGGACAGGGACGATCTGTTTCGCCCGCTGCATGAGATTCCCCGTCGTAAAGTCCGAGCCCCTGGACTGCTGGGCCTTCATGATCTTGTCCGTCTCCTCGATCAGCGTGGGAATGAACCGCAAGGCGATGGTCATCATCATGGCCAGTTCATGGGCAGGCACCCCGACGCGCTTCAAGGGGGAAAGCAGCCGTTCCAAGGCATCCGTGAGCTTCAAGGGACTGGTGGTGAAGGTGAGCAGGGAAGAGAGCAGGATCAGCAGAACGAGCCGCAGACTGATGAAAATTCCTTTTCCCAGGCCTTCCCAGGTCACATGGAACATCCATATCCTTGCAATATCTTCCCCCGGCGTGCTGAACAGGTGGATGGCAAAGGTAAACAGGATGATCCACAGAAGGGGCCGCAGGGATTTCGTCATCATCCGCATGGGAATCCCGGAAAAATAAAAAAGTCCCCCCGTCAAAAGGGAAAATACGATATATGCCCCTACGGTATCAAAGAAAAAGATTCCGATGAGGAAGAAAAAAAGCAAGACAATCTTCACCCTCGGGTCCATGCGGTGCAGCAGGGAACCTCCGGGAAAATACTGTCCTATCGTGATATCCGATAACATCTCTGTCAAAAGCCTCCAACCAATGTTCTATCTTTCAGCCATTCTTTCCCTTGACTGCCTTCATGATATTGGCAATGCCCTCCTCCACGGTCAGGGCATTCGTGTCCACCGGGATTCCTGCATCCCTCAGATCCTCCAGGAAAGACATAATCTGCGGCGGACAGAGGCCGGCCTCCTGCAGAGTGTCCTTTGCCTGGAATGCCCTGGCGGGTGTATCGTACAAAAGAACCCGTCCCTGGTTCATGAAAAGGACTTTGTCCGCCAGGCAGGCAATATCATCCATATTGTGGGATACGAAAATCATCGTGATATGCTTCTTCTCATGAAGCTGCAGGATTTCCTGGATCAATTTGTTCTTTCCCGCAGCATCCAGCCCGGCGGTCGGCTCATCCAGCACAAGGTATTTCGGCTGCATGGCGAGGATGCCCGCAATGGCAACACGGCGCATCTGTCCGCCGCTGAGCTGGAACGGGGACTTGTCCTTGAACTCCTCATAGCCAAGCCCCACCAGGGACATAGCCTCCTTTACCCGCGCTTCCACGTCCTCCTCCCCAAGGCCAAGATTCCTTGGAGCAAAGGCAATATCCGCAAAAATCGTCTCCTCGAACAGCTGATGTTCTGCGTACTGGAACACCATCCCCACCTTGCGCCTCGCATCCCGCGCCGCAAGCTTTTCCGACTTGCTCCCCTTACCGTTCAGGTCTACGCCGTCCACGAGCACCTGCCCACTGGTAGGCTCCAGCAAGCCATTGAGATGCTGCACCAGTGTGGATTTCCCGGAGCCGGTATGTCCTGCTATGGCAGTAAAACTACCCTCTTCGATCACGAGATCCACATCCTTCAGCGCTGTCCGCTCAAAAGGAGTCTTGGGCATATACGTATATGTGACATTCTTGATCTCTATGGACATTTCTACTCCCCAACCACAGATTTCCTGCCAGCAGCCATCTTCACCAGCACTTCGATGAGTTTCTCGCTCTCATAGATTCCCTTCGGGATCTTCCATCCCTTCCGGCGCAATTTCTCAGAAATATCCGCCGCCAGAGGAACGTCGAGATTCCATTGCTTCAACTTCTCCGGCGTGCCAAAGATTTCCTTTGGCACGCCTTCCATGACCACGTTTCCCTTTTCCATGACGACAATGCGGTCCGCAGCAATGGCCTCTTCCATGAAATGGGTGATGTAGACAACGGTGATGCCCTTCTCCTCATGGAGCCGTTTCACCGTCCCAAGCACCTCGGAGCGCCCCTGCGGATCCAGCATGGCCGTCGGCTCATCCAGCACGAGGCACTTCGTCTCCATGGCAAGGGCCCCTGCAATGGCAATGCGCTGCTTCTGCCCGCCGGAAAGGAGGTGCGGTGCGAAGGTGCGGTACTTTCTCATATGCACGGTCTTCAATGCCTCACTGACCCGACGGCGGATTTCCTCCGGGGGAACCCCAAGGTTCTCCGGGCCAAAGGCGATATCGTCCTCCACGATAGCCGCAATGATCTGGTTGTCCGGATTCTGGAATACCATGCCGACCTGCTGCCGTATCTCCCAAACGGCATCCGTCTCCCTCGTGTCCATCCCCGCCACCCTGCAATGCCCCTCCGTCGGAAGCAGCAGGGCATTGAGATGCTTCGCCAGAGTCGATTTCCCTGACCCGTTCGCGCCAAGGATTGCCACGAACTCACCTTCCTCAATGGAAAGATTCACATGACGAAGGGCAGGAAACTCATTTTCCTGTCCTTTGTGGTAGATATGGGATAGATTTTCCAGTTCGATAAATGACACGGATAACCGCCTCCAGCGATACAGCAACAATTTCAATGCCTATTATTATAACGCATTGTTCAAATTTTGCCAAAGGCAAAATATACCGATTGACGTTTCGACGGGCTTGTCCCGTCATAACGCATTGCGACACGAAGCGAAGCGGAGTTAGTCCCCGGAGGGGATTCAAATTTTGCCAAAGGCAAAATATACCCGTCATAACGCCAATCGAAGGGCTCCCACGGTAAAGAGGAAGGATTTTCCCGATTTGTGGCAAATAAAAACAATAGGAGAGAACGTTGAGGAAGAAAGGAACGAGTTTCCATGAGCGATACAAAGAATCATCCCCTTGCCGTCTATTGTTCCTGCTGCGGAGCACCGGCAGAGTTCGACATCGTGCATCAGGAGTATCACTGCCAGTACTGCGGCGGGTCAACGGACATCCAGGAGCCTGTGCAAAGGCTTGGAGAATGGAGAAGCGCACAAAGGAAGAGCATCCTGGAGGGCGAAAGCACTGCCGAGGAAGTCCACGCTTGCCAAAACTGCGGTGCACAGATCCTTATCCCAGAAGGCGAGGCCATGGGAAAATGCGAGTTCTGCGGTGGCAAGTTCGCACGACGCGCCTTTGCCGCTTCGGAACTTCCGGAAGTCATCATCCCATTTGTGCTGACGGAAAACGAGGCCAGAGAACGACTCAAAGGATGGGCGGAGGCCAACCAAAAGGAAAAAGAGGCCAGAGCCGTGCTGTCCGAGCTCAAGAACCTCCGCGGTTATTATCTGCCCTATGAATTGATCCGTGGCCCGGTGACCGCAGAGGCCGAGCGCATGGAGACATATTCCGACCGGAAATATCACGTCGGCGGCTTCCTGAACGGCATAGCGGTGAACACCTCGAAGCAGCTCGACAATATGGTACTGGATGCCATGGAGCCTTTCGAGTGGACAGCCGCGCGGCCCTTTGAGTTCTCCTTCATCGCGGGGCAACGGGTGAAGCTCTCCGACATCGACGCGAAAAAGACAGAGAAGCGGGTACTGGAGGAGGTGGCCGAAGGCTTCCGCCCCGATGTGGAGAAAGCGCTCCAGACCACAGGCATCACCCTTTCCATGCATGCAGGAAATCTTCTGCGGCTGCCGGCACTGCTCCCTGCCTATGTGCTGAAGGTTGGAAAGACGCTGGCTGTGGTCAACGGACAGACGGGACGCGTTGCCGTCTCAAAAGAAAAGCAGGAGCGGGTGCTCTCGTGGCTCATTGAGCCTACGATCATGACACTCCTGGTATCCCTGCTGATGTGGCTTTGGATGCCGAACCCGGAACTGGTGGGTATGACAGCGGTGGTCTTCGGACTGATCTTCTTCACGGCGTTCAGCGATGGGCGCGGAGAGGAATGGCGCAGGGTCATCTTCAAGACAGAGAAGAGCCGCGCCGAGCGCGTCCAATCGAAACTAACGGTCACGCAAGGAGAAGACATCATCGAGGACACGACGACGAAGGCCATTTTCCTCGAATCCGTGGGCGGCAAGACGGTTCCTGTCAGGATTGCCTTCTATACGCCTTTCCGGATCATCATGACCCTCCTCGGCGTCATCATATTCAATGCACTCCCCGCAATATGCGCCTATCCCTTGGACACGGAGGGCGTTGCAAACTATGCCTACAATGCGGTCTGGATGGTGGCTACTGTTCCCATGACCATCATTTTCTGGATTGCCATCGGACGCATCCGCATCTACAATCACCCGGTCCTCGAAATGATCCTGCCCGACGGCAGGACAAAATCCGTCAAGGCAGACGGTGACATCCCCCTTTCCCTGTGGGGCGTAATCAAAAGCATCAAAGAAAGGGCAGGCTGGGGAGCCTTTCTGTTCATCGTCGGCTTCCTGATGTTCATGTTCCTCGGAACCCTGGGCGCAATCCTGATGCCAGATTGATGGGCCATTACGCTTCCTTATCGCAGACTTGTTTCTCATAAATGACAGGCTCCATGATATATTCGACATGGATACCATCGTGGGCTTCCGTGGCCTCCCAGGCGGTCATGATTCTCCGCAGCACATTTGCGAATTCGTTCTCCGAAAGTTCCTGCAAGAGCAGAAAGAATTGGTTTGGCCTGTTTTGCACAATTATATCACTTTTTCTCAGCGTATCCTGCAAGCAGAGACCGAATGTTCCTACTGCTTCCGTCAGGATATGCCCATTCTCCATATCTTCTTTCGAAAGTATGAACATCAGCTTGATGACCATGCCGCCATATCGCATGTAAAACCGTTTGACAAAACGATAGATATAGGAGAATTGTTCCATGTTCAGAAAAAGGGCGCCTCCCCTGCTATTCCGTTCCTCCGCAATCTGTATAACACGGGAAAACTCTCTTTTGACATCCTCTTCATGGGAAAGGCCTGCATCTGTTTTCTGATAATATATCTCACTGCAGTGTTTCCCGTTTTGCTTTGCCTTGTAAAGCGCACTGTCCGCCATTGAAAACAGCGTTTCGTAGTCCCGTCCATGTTCCGGCACCAAAGCTGCACCTACAGAGATTCCCAGAGGGATATCCACGCTTTCCCCGACAAGTTCGGCAACTTCTCTCAGAAGCTGGTCGTTCAGCCTGCGTGTCAAACCAGCTAACGCCTTTTCATCGCTTATGTTGCTGAAAAAAGCCATGAACTCGTCTCCGCCAATCCTTGCAATAACATCCTGTGCTCTAATGTTGTGCCTGACGATATCGGCGAAGGTCTTCAGCACCTTGTCTCCCATATCATGTCCATAAAGATCATTGACCAGCTTGAAATTGTCGAGATCGAAAATCATCAACATGCCGGTCCGCTCCTCGCAAAGCTTTGCTACCTTGCTGGTGCCTGAGGCTTTATTCAAAAAACCGGTCAGCTTGTCAATCGTCGCTTCTTCCGTCAGTTTCTCGATAGCCTTGAAATTTTTTACAGCATTAAGGATGCGTTTGATGAAAATATTCTTGTTGAACGGTTTGCGAATAAAATCAGAAGCGCCTTCCTCGAAGCTGTGTTTCTCCGCATCATTTGCTCCCACGCCGCTCGAAAATATAACCGGTATCGGACGCCGTCCTGCCTTTTTTTCCATTTCCCGTAGTGCATGATATGTTTCAAAGCCATCCATTTCCCGCATCTGTATGTCCAAAAGAACCAAATCCGGTGCGTTTTTTGCCATAAACTTCAAAAGTTCCCGTCCTGAACGCAAGCAGCTGACGCGCATATCCTTCTCTTTCAAAATATTTTTGGCATGTGTCAGGCTCAGGGGGTTATCATCGACAACAACAATCCAATAATTCATAGATATCCAATGCTCCTTTGTCCTTCAACTGCTACCATCTTTTGGGAATTTTGTACGACCTTCTTGCAAACCGGCCTATACGAAAAAAGCAGCTCACAGACCACGCCTAAACGCAAATCTGCAAGCCACTTTGCTCACAAAAATACATTTTATAGTATAAACTCTTCTCTATCTTCTGTCAAGATATTTTATAGGGGAAATCTTATATCCGCCAGCACCATCTGGAAGGCACCAATGCATCGTACTCGATGTTTCGATACCAGCACTAAGGTTGCACATTACAGCATTCCCAATCCCTGTGCCAGTTCCTTGATACGAGAAAGAGGCAAATGCGTGTATTTCTCCACCAAGGAGAGTTCCAGATAGAAATCACTTCTCCCTCAATGGCCGGATCTTATCCACCAGTGCCATGACGGCATCCTTGGCCCGGCGATTGTACTTGAGCTTGCTGACTCCTTCATGGGTCTTGCTGTAGGACTCGTAATCGGTGGCCATGGAGATCTTGTCGCCCTTCTTGAAGGTGTTCAGGATGGCAATGACATCCTTCTTCTGGGTGCACCACTCCTTGGCGAAGCTGTCGATCTGGCTCCTGATGATCTCCTCTATGCGTGTCTCGATCACGGACATGGCATCCAGGCCCCTGTACTTCATGGGGTCTTTTTTCATGTCTTCCCAGAAGTCGCTGATGACATCGGCAAGGGCAGGGTTGGTCTCCCGGAGCTTTTCGATATGCTTGTCGATGGCATCATCCTCTATGGGCTCCACAATCAGCTCGTCCTCACTGGGCATGTAGTTCTGGATGAGGGAGACGATATAACGGTAGTCAATGGTGACGCTGCGGATGTTCTCAAGCTCGTATCCTAGGTCAATGGATACAGGGGGCTGGTCGGGCTTTGGCTTTTTGAGCTCTTCGATGACATTCTGGTATTTTCCGCCGTACTCATCCAGTTCCTCCTTGACCATGCCATAGTCGGAGAGGTCTTTTCCCTCCCACTCCTGATAGACCTGCAGCTCACCGCTGAGGCGGTCTACCTTCTGGAAGGCCTTGGCAAACTTCTGCATGGAGCTTACATCATTGTGCAGGCTGTCGGCGGCCTCCGGCGTTGGGGCTATACTTCTGAGTTCGGAGAGAGCTTCCTTGAACTCTTTTTCAATCTCCGCGAAGGTGGGTGCGCTGACTTCTTTGGTGCCGCCATTGCTATAGAGAAGCAGGGCACCGTCAACGGCAGTCTGGAACTGGGCTGACCGCTGGAAGATGACAATCATGCCATAGCGCTTGGACTTGTCAAAGATGCGGTTGGTACGGCTGAAAGCCTGGATAAGGTTCTGGGGAGCCATGGGAGGCCGGTCTACGAAGAGAATGGCGCATGGTGGCGCATCGAACCCTGTCAGCAGCCGATCCACCACGATGACAAGATCCAGTTGTTCCTTGCGCTGCTTGTAGCGTCCCTTCTTGCGGGCCAGGCGGTCATTGAGGTTCGTGTTGTAGGCCGGCAGGCTGTCCAGGGCAAAGTTGGTGCCAAACATCTGGTTATAATCAGCCAGGGATTCCTTCATGGCCTCTTGGTTTCCAAGGGAGTTCTCATCGTTCTCCGTGACCGTGTAGGTGATGGCAATCTTCGGGAAGTCCACGCATTTCTCCTTGATGGAGTCAGAGACCTTGCCATTGGCAATGAACTCTTTGAAGAGATGGTAGTATTTCTGGGCGATCTCGATGGAGGGAACGGTGAGGATGGCTTCATAGGCCTCCCCCTGCGGGGCATTCAGGCGGAATTTGCCCGCGCACTTGTTGACGATATACTCCACGACCTCCTGCCGGTGCTCGTCCGTATCATAGATATCCTCTCTGGAGTTCCTGTAATAAGCCGACAAGACCGACCTCTCCCGCACTTCCATGTCCTGGGCCGCCAAAACATCATAGCTGCCAACTCCCAGCTTCTCCCCCATGGTCAGCAAGGTATCTTCGGACAGGGAATCCTTGTAGTCGATCTGGAAACCCAGCACGGCCTTGTTGTTCAATGCTTCCTTGATGGTGTAGTTATGCAGGCAGGGGCCATAGAGCCCTTCTGTGGTGCGGGCCAGGTCTCCCTTGCGCTGTCTCTTGTTCTCATCAAAGATGGGGGTGCCGGTGAAGCCGTACCAAAGGGAGTTCATGAAGAACTTCTGCAGCTCCCTTTGGGTGTCCGGCGTGACTGTGCGGTGGCACTCATCCACCACAAAGGCAATGCACATGCCATGGAGCCGCTTGGCAGTCGGGGAGTCCTTTTTCTCCTCGCGGTTGTAGGTCTTCATGATCTTCTGCAGCTTCTGGATGGTGGTGACAATGACCACGCGGTCCTTGTTCTTGAGCTTCATCAGCAGGTCATGGGTGTTGTCCGTCTCATCCACGTCAATGATGTCATTTTCGGCGTAAGCCTTGAAAGAAATGGAAGTCTGCTGATCCAAGTCCTTTCGGTCAATGAGGAAGATGGTCTTGTCCACATTGGGAATCAGGATGAGGTTCTTGGCTACGGTGTAGGAGGTCAGGGTCTTGCCGGAGCCGGTGGTGTGCCAGACAAAGCCGGATTCCTGCTTGGCAGAGGCACGTTTGACTGCCTCTATGGCATGCACCTGATAGGGGCGCAGGAGGATGAGCTTGTGCCGCTCGGAGTCCACAACGCTGTAATGGCCGATCATCTCATGGGCCTCCGGGATGCGCAGCACTTCCTTGGCAAACTCCAGATAGTTCTCCACGGGCTCGTTCTTCTTGTTTACCCATGTGGTCAGGAATCTCTCGTTGATATTGGAGCCGGTGTCGGCGGCAATGTAGCGGGTATTGCTTCCATTGGAGACCACGAACATCTGCACCATGCCAAAGAGTCCCCGGAACTTGCCTTCCAGACTGTACTTCTTGATCTGCCGGAAGGCATCCATGAAGGGATGGTCCTGGTTCTTGAGCTCGATGTGTATCATGGGGAGGCCGTTGATGAGCAGGGTCACATCAAAGCGGCGCACCCTGTCATCATCGTCCAGTTTGTCAGAGACGAACTGGTTGATGACCTCATAGGAGGAGCGCCCGCCGGCAATCTCCCGATTGCTGACAGCCATCAGATGAATGGAGCCCTTGGCGGCATCTTCTCTGGTAAGGGGAATGATGGCCTCACCATTCTCCCCGGCCAGCCACAGGGCAGCTTTGTAGGGGGACTTGGCCACGTCCAGCATATACTGCTGGATCTGGCCGAACTCCACATCGGTGATGGGCACGCCATCCAGGACGGCCAGATTGTTTTGGTCCAGCTTCTTGCGAAAATTGGCCCAGAGGGTGTCTTCGTCCACAATATCCTTCCGATAAGTCCATTGGGATATATCCTGGGTCAGCTGTGCTATTAAGGCTTTTTCCATTGCTGCTTCGCTTTGTGCCATAGTATCAATCCTCGAATTCACCTTCGTTGAGTGCAGGAAGGTCCTGCAACCGCAATTCTTTTCTTAGTTCCTCTTCCGTTGGCATGTATGGCATATATTTGGACGCATATATGTGAGTATTGCTATCACTGCCCAAGGTGAACTTCACCACGGCCTCATTCTTCTCCGCACAAAGTACAATGCCTATGGGCTCGTTGTCTCCCTCATTACGCATGTTGGCCTTGTAGTAATTCACATACATCTGCATCTGGCCTATGTCCTGATGCTTGACTTTCCCTAACTTCAAATCAATGAGTACGAAGCATTTGAGGATGTAGTTGTAGAATACCAGGTCGATGTAAAAATGGTCACCGTCAATGTCGATGTGTTTCTGACGTGCCACAAAGGAGAAACCACGGCCAAGCTCCAGCAGGAACTTTTGTAAATGTTCGATAATGCCATGCTCGATGTCTCTTTCGTAAAACTCTGCCGGGGGCTTTAGCTCCAAGAATTCCAAAACGTAGGGGTCACGAATGAAATCCCTGTAAGGCACAGGTTTGGCTGCTTCCTTGACAGGCAGCTTTTCCTGCCCTTGCTGATTGGCTATTGTACGCTGATAAGCAAAGGTGGTAATCTGTCGCTCCAGTTCCCGGCTGCTCCATCCGGCGGCAGCACACTCCTGGGTATAGTATTCCCTAGCCTTAGGATCATTCACCCTCATCAGCATACGGTAATGTGTCCAGCTCAAATTGCTACGCAGTGCGTAGCAATTTGGAAAGCAACGGTAAAACTGGCGCATATTCCTTAAATTTGCATAGGAATAGCCCTTGCCGAACTCTGCTGTCAGCTTGGCTGAAACACATTGCAAAATGCCTTTGCCATACTCTGCCTGTTGACCATCACATACCTTGTCCAGCTGCTGGCCTATCTGCCAATATATCTGCACCATGCCAGTATTGACAGCCTGTTGTACCTTATTTTGTACTTGTATTATACTCTGACGTATTTCGCCATAAATATCCTGCGATGCTTTCTCTATCTCATTCATTTCTGAGCCTCCGGGAACATTTTTTGGAGCATGCCCTTTTTTAGTTCTTTGAGGGCATCACACTTACGTTGGTGAAGGGTGATAAGGCTGTCGAGGGTGGCGAAATAGTCCCCCAGCTTCTCTTGTTCTGCCAAATCATTAGGGAATTGTACCTTTAGACCCTCAACCCCCTTTTTGGTCAATTGGGGTTGAGCGCTTCCAAAACTCATGAAGCTGATTTGTCCTTGCCCCTTGGCAGATTTCATGTATTGATGTACATACGATGTATTTACATCTGATTTTTTGCGAAGGATAAGCATTCCAGAGTTTATTCTTGCGTATGGCACTTGATTCATTACAGCTGCGTTATACCATGCTATATGTCCTAAGGAGCCTCTGGATGTCAATACAATATCATCGAGTTGCAACTTGCCATTTCCCATGCTATTGGATTTATCCTCGGTTATAAATTGCGTGTCATTAAACACAAATCCTTGATTAGTCACATTTGAAGCATTCAAGAATAGAGTATGACCTTGTTCAGAAAAATCTGCTTCCGTTGGATAATTCTTCCCTCTATCGCCATCCATCACATCAACAATATCAGATAACTTCCGCTGTTCCCAATCGCCAGTGAAGCCTTTGAACCTGAACTCTGGAACATTGGCTCCCTCCTTGGGGAACATTTTTTGGAGCATGCCTTTTTTCAATTCTTTGAGGGTGTCACACTTACGCTGGTAAAGGGTGATAAGGTTGTCGAGATTTGAGAAAAAAGAGCCAATCCTGTCCCTTTCTTCTCTACAAGGAACTAGAACATCTTGCTCATCTAAATTGGTGCTATGTCAAGATTTAAAGCAAATTAAAATGAGAACTTTTCAGCGTCAAACAAACATTTGTTTTTTAAGCAATGTTTGTGCCGTCGCGTAA
>CADCIX010000036.1 GCA_902801565.1 uncultured Veillonellaceae bacterium
AAATCGGACGCAATGAATCAGGAAGATGTTTTGCGAAGAACATCACAGCGTAAATATGTGTAACTCTGTATAGATTTGTACATATTTATCGTAGCGGAAGGCCGGTACGTCAAAGGGAGGCGGAACGGACGCACCATCTTCGGATCCGTGTTTGCAGGCACGTACCGGGAAGCCAGGGAAAAACTGGCAAAGGCGCGGTGCGATTGGAACACAGAAACGGCCATAAGGCCGTTTTTTTACAGAATTGCTCCAAGGCAGCATTACGCTGCATGCCCCGTGTTCATATATATGGTTTCGTCCATCATGTTCTCGTTCTTCGACAGCGCCGTCGTCACCGCAATATCCCCTATGGTGTTGATGGTCGTGCGGAACATGGAGGTCAGGGGGTCGATTCCCAGCACGATGGCTGACGCCTCCACGGGCAGGCCGAAGGACACGATGATCGAGGTCAGGCAGACAAAAGAGCCCCCCGGCACCCCCGGCGCGCCGATGGAGAGGGCGACGACGGTGATGAAAAGCGCCCCGATGAAGGCCGGTGTCATTTCCAGGCCGTACATTTTCGCCAGCAGGATCGCCTGGATCGAGAAATAGAAGCAGCCGCCGTCCATATTAACCGTTGCCCCAAGGGGAATGGAAAAGGAAGACAACTTCGGCGAAACGCCCATCCGGTCCGTGCAGAATCTCATGGTGAAGGGCATGGCAGCACTGCTGCTGCCCATGGAAATCGCCACCGGAATGAAGCTTCCGATTTTTTTCAGGAAGGGTACAGGGGAAAGTTTCCCCATCAGGACCAGAACCGTCGAATAAACCCCGAACATCGCCAGGGAGCCGATGAACTGTCCCACCAGGACCCTGCCCAGGAGCAGCAGCGAGTCGGTGCCCACCGTGAACATCAGCGCCATCATGGAAAGGAACGCGATCAGCGGGATGAATTGCGCCAGCAGCGTAATGACACGCAGGCAGAAGGTATTCATGACCTCCGTAAGATTCTTCAGTATCTGCGCTTTTTCCCCCAGCATGTTTATGGTCACGCCGAAGAGCACGGAGACGAAAATGATCTGCAGCATATCGCGGTTCACGATGGGCGCAACCAGATTTTCCGGCACCACGTTCACGATCATGTCCAGCAAGGACACACTCACGCCCTCCCCGCCGCCGCTGACGTTCCCCACCTGCGGCACGCCGCTGTGGAACATGAACAGGCCGATGATGATGCTGAAGGTCGTGGCGATCACCGTGGTACACATGTAGGTTCCCACCAGCTTGCCGCCGAGACGCCCGATATCGGAGGCATTGGACATACTGGTCAGTCCCGCGATGATGGAGAAGAACACCACCGGGGCAATCATCATATTCAGGGAATTCAGGAACATGGTCCGTATGCTTCCGATGATGTTCTTGTTCAGCATCTCGATCAGATCCGGCGAAACCATCTCCTTGATCAGGGCCCCCACCAGTATGCCCATGACCATGGCGAACAGGGTATAGCGGATCTGCTTGTTTCCGGCTTCATGGACCTTGATGGTTACGATGTTCTTCCCGTTGCTGTGGGTATAGGAAAGCATCTCCTTTTTCGATTTCAGGACAATCGTCCGCTGATAGTCCGGGTCGTCTTCATTCCATTCCGTCAGAACCTGCAGCGGATTGTAGGCACTGCCTACGGTTTCCATCCGCAGCGAAATGTCCCCGAAGCGCTTTCTCAGGTTGACCTTGACATGGACCTCGGGGCGCAAGGAAAGCTGGAGGGAAAAGATATGCTCCAGCAGCTGCCCGGCGGTCTCTGCCTCCTTCTCCGACACCCCCTGCTTTTTCAGCGCATCGCCGATGGCAGTGATGGTCTCCCTGTAATTTTCTCCTGCAAGTTCAAAAGAACGCCATCTCTCAAACATCATATCCTCCATTCCAACGTTTCAAAAAGAGCGCCCGACGGGAAAACTGCTCCCATCGGGCGCTGCCCAGTCCTAGGGCTATTCAAAATCCGTCACGATCTTCTTCGTTACATAAGAATCCTTTGTCCTGTCAATCAAGGTCTGCAGGGAAGAGCCCGTGGCCGATTCCACTGCCGCCAGCACAGCCCCTTCCACCAGAGGACAGTCAACGAGCAGGACATTGTCCTTGTCCAGGTCCTCCAGCACCATTTCCGCCGTCATCACGGCGCTTCCCATGTCCATGAGAACGGCAACGCCATCCTCAGAATACACCTCTTCAATGGCATCATGGATGCGCTGGTAGCTCGTTCCAAGGGTCCCGTCCTCCAGGCCTCCTGCCTCGGCAATCCTGACCTCATCTGCCATCGCCCTTGCCAGCTCTACGACACCTTCCGCCAATTTCTGGCTGTGGGATACGATTACAAGACCTACCATCACCAAAGCCTCCCCATCTTATTTATAGTAACGCACGCCAGCCTCAAAGAGCTGCTGGTCCATATTTCCGGGAACATTCTTCGCCACATCCTTGCCGATGCGCTCCGAGTGTCCCATCTTTCCGAGAACGCGCCCATCGGGGCTCGTGATGCCCTCAATAGCATTGATGGAGCCATTGGGATTGAAGGGGAACAGCATCGTGGGATTCCCCTTGCTGTCCACATACTGTGTCGCAATCTGCCCGCGAATCCTCAGCTTCGCCACGATCTCCTGATCGGCCACAAAACGGCCTTCCCCATGGGACACCGCAACGGTATGGATATCCCCGACGCTCACGTTGTTGAACCAGGGGGAAAGATCTGACACCACTTTCGTCTGCACCATGCAGGACACATGCCGCCCGATATTGTTATGGGTAAGTGTGGGCGAATTGTCCGCAAGAGCGCGGATCTCCCCATAGGGAACCAGCCCCAGCTTGACAAGGGCCTGGAAACCATTGCAGATACCGAGAATCAGCCCGTCACGAGAATGGATCAGTCGCATGACCTCCGCCTCGATGCGCGGGTTGCGGAACATCGCCGCAATGAACTTGCCGGAACCGTCCGGCTCGTCGCCGCCGCTGAAGCCGCCCGGGATCATGAGGATCTTCGCCCGGCGGATGCCCTGCACGATGGCCTCCACGGTTTCCTCCACCGCCGCGGGCGTGAGGTTCCGGACCACCATGATTTCCGTTTCCGCACCGGCACGCTGCCATGCACGGGCAGAATCGTACTCGCAGTTCGTCCCCGGGAAGACAGGAATGAACACGCGGGGATTCGCCACCTGGGCCTGCGCCACAAGACGCTTGGCGCGATGATAGGGCACCATCGTGACCCGTTCCTTGGAGGTGTATTTCAGCTTCGTCGGGAAAATCTTTTCCAGCGGCTTCGTATAGGCTTCCTCTGCTTCCGCCAAAAGGATGGCCGCCTTGCCGCAAACGATGCTGGGCACCTCTATGGTGGACCCAAGTTCATAATAGCCGGTATCCTTCAGCCATTCTGCCACGTCCGACGTATCCGATATCTCCAGAAGTATGGTGCCATAATCCGGACGGAAAAGGTCTTCCTTGCTCATGGACCTGGCAAACCGGAAGCCGATGCCATTGCCGAGACACATCTTCGTGATGGCTGCGGCGATACCGCCCATGCCGATGCTCATGGCGGAAAAAATCCTCCGTGCCTTCGCCATCTCATGGATGGCAGCAAAATTCTTCCTGAGCCTGGAAAACACCGGAAGATCCTGTCCATCCCTCGGGCATGGGACAGCATAGACCTTGTTCCCGATATATTTGAATTCCGAAGATATGACATGTTCCGTCGAGAGCACATCCACGGCAAAGGAAGCAAGAGTTGGCGGCACATGCATGTCCATGAAGGTCCCGGACATGGAATCCTTGCCGCCGATGGCAGGGATTCCGAGCTCATGCTGGGCCCAAAGGGCACCGAGGAGAGCTGCCGTGGGCTTGCCCCAACGCTCCGGCTCCTTGCCAAGGCTCTCAAAGTATTCCTGGAAGGTCAGGCGAATCTTATCCGCCGCTCCGCCCATTGCCACGATCTTTGCTGCGGACTCCACAACTGCATAGAGAGCCCCGTGAAAAGGACTCCATTCCGAAAGATAGGGATTGAGGCCAAAGGTCATGGCCGTCGCCGTATTCGTCTCGGCTCCCTCCACGGGAAGTTTTGCCACCATGCCCTCT
The DNA here is from genome assembly GCA_902801565.1 of uncultured Veillonellaceae bacterium. GTDB lineage: Bacteria > Bacillota > Negativicutes > Selenomonadales > Selenomonadaceae > UBA3796. The sequence goes on from CADCIX010000036.1 coordinate 4,099, forward strand.
GCCGGTGTCATCTGGTTCTTCCCGCCAAAGGGCATGAGCACGGTCCCGCCGCCAATCGTGGAATCGAACCGCTCTGCCAGCCCCTTCTGGCTGCACACGTTGAGATCCTTGAGATTCGCAAGCCAGGACTTCTCCAGATCCTGCCCCTGCTCTGCCACGGCATCCGGCAACTGCCGGAAATAGCTCTGCCCGGCATCCGGCATCGAGATCTTCGCCATGACATGCTGGCGCACCCCATTCGTGTCGAGGAATGCACGGTCAATCTGCACGATCTCATCACCGCGCCATTTCATGATCAGACGAGGCTCCTCCGTCACCACGGCCACCTGAGTCGCTTCCAGATTCTCCTCATCGGCATAGCGCACAAAATCCTCCAGGGCCTTCGGATCCAGAACCACTGCCATGCGCTCCTGGGATTCGGAAATCGCAAGCTCCGTGCCATCGAGGCCATCGTATTTCTTCTTCACGGCATCCAGATCTATGACAAGCCCTTCCGCCAGTTCGCCGATGGCAACGGATACGCCGCCTGCGCCGAAATCATTGCAGCGCTTGATCATGCGGCTGACCATCGGATTGCGGAACAACCGCTGGATCTTGCGCTCGGTGGGCGGGTTGCCCTTCTGCACCTCGGCGCCGCAGGTCGTCAGGGACTCCTCCGTGTGCTCCTTGGAGGAACCCGTTGCGCCGCCGCAGCCATCACGCCCGGTCCGGCCTCCCACAAGGACGATGATGTCCCCGGGAGCGGGACGCATCCTCACCACATTTTCCTTGGGAGCTGCCGCGATGACCGCACCGATTTCCATGCGCTTCGCCATATAGCCCTCATGATAGATTTCCCTTACCTGCCCCGTGGCAAGGCCGATCTGATTGCCATAGGAGCTGTAGCCTGCTGCCGCCCCCTGGGTGATCTTCTTCTGGGGCAGCTTGCCCGGATGTGTCTCCGAAACGGGACGCCGGGGATCTGCCGCTCCTGTCACGCGCATCGCCTGATAGACATAGGAACGCCCGGAAAGCGGGTCCCGGATGGCGCCGCCAAGGCAGGTTGCCGCTCCGCCGAAGGGCTCGATTTCCGTGGGATGGTTATGCGTCTCGTTCTTGAACATGACCAGCCAGTCCTGGTCCTCCCCGCCCACACGTGCCTTGACCTCAATGCTGCAGGCATTGATTTCCTCGGACTTGTCCAGATCCTCCAAAAGCCCCTGTTTCCGAAGGGCCTTCATCCCGATGACCGCGATGTCCATGAGGGTCACATCGCGAAGCTCGCCGCCATAGATCTCCGTCCTGTCCTCAAGATATTTGTCATAGGCAGCCTGAATCGAGGGATGGTAATGTCCCTCCTCGATCTCCACCATATCGATTGCCGTGGTAAAGGTCGTATGACGGCAGTGATCCGACCAATAGGTATCGATGACGCGAAGCTCCGTGATGGTGGGGTCACGCTTCTCCGTGTCCCGAAAATACTTCTGACAGAACTTCAGGTCATCGAAATTCATGGCAAAGCCGCGCTCCTCCATGAATTCCTTGAGCCTTGCCTCATCCCAGCCATTGAATTCCGAAAGGATCTCCACATCCGGCGGATCCTCCATCTTCATCTCCAGGGAATCCGGCTTCTGAAGGGATGCCTCGCGGCTCTCCACGGAATTGATGCAGTATTCCTTAATCTTCCGGAAGACGGCATCGTCGATATCCCCCACAAGGACAATGACGCGGGCTGTCGCAATGATCGGGCGTTCCTTCTGGGTGACCAGCTGCACGCACTGGGCAGCGGAATCCGCCCTCTGGTCGTACTGCCCCGGCAGGTATTCCGTGGCAAAGATCCGGGACTTTGGGAAATCCGGCAATCTTTCCTCGTAGACCATATCCACAGGCGGCTCGGAAAATACGACGGACTTCACCTTCGCATATTCCTCATCCGTCAATCCCTCGATATCATAGCGGTTGATGATGCGCACCGCCTTGAGATTCGTCAGGCGGAACGTCTCAATGAGATCATCACAAAGCTGGCGGGCAGGAATATCATAGAATCCCTGCCGTTTTTCCACAAAAATTCTTCTTACAGTCATGGATGCCTTCCTCCAAAAGAGTTCAAACCAAATCCACAGAAACCTTTACCACAACCTTGGTGACAGGCGCAGGTCCTCTCTCCACAGCACAGCAGGGACGATGCACATCCTCCGGATAGAGGACGGCAAAGCTTCCCGGCAGCAGGACGAGGTTGCTGTCGGGAACCAGTTTCTCATAAAAGGTCACATCCGCCTTTTCATCGTAAGGCGCTTCCTCTTTAAGATCCGGGCTGAAGGGACACCATCCCAGATATTCCTCCCCCTCCACCACGTACTGGATATCAATGTACTTCTGGTGAGTCTCAGGACGGCAGCTTTCCATCAGGCGGGTTTCGTACCGCTGCAATTTCGCATAGATCTTCTGACCCTCAATGGGATAGGTCCCGTCCTCCATCTTCGTGAAGTCATGCGAGCGCAAATACTCCAATGCCCTCTGGATGGCCTTCGGATAGGTTTTATAGGCCGATGCCGCCGCATCGATGGTTCCAATAAACATAAGCTACCTTCTTCCTCACACATGTTCCCTGCATAGTAGATATTCCAGTCATGAATATTCTTTCTTTTACTATTCTATACAAAAACCCCGACATATGCAAGAAACATTTTGCTTGTCATGCGGCACGGCTCTATGCTATGATGGGATTGGCGTGTTGGAAAACTCCACCAGCGCACTACAACGGCCATTTTTCCGTCTGCCTGCGTCAGCGAAACCTTGACGTAGCTCTGCTACGACTGCGGCTTCACTTCCTTGTCATACGAAAAACTGTCTCATTGTAGCGCACAGTTTCCGTTTTTCAACACGCCCTACCGAAGATACTGGAGGGATTATTTCATGCGTGAATTACTGGAGCTCCTTGAGCACGATGCCCGCCGCCCTGTGAGCGACCTGGCTGCCATGCTCAACCGCAGCGAATACGAAGTGGAAAAGCAGATCAAGGATCTGGAGAAGAACAAGATCGTCCTTTCCTATAATACCCTGATCAACTGGGAAAAGTTCGGCGATGACACGGTCACCGCCATCATCGAGATCAACCTGACCCCCCAGAGGGAGGTCGGCTTCGATGCCATCGCGGAGCGCATCTACCGCTTTGACGAGGTACGGACCGTCTACCTCATGAGCGGCAGTTTCGACCTCCTCGTCATCATCGAGGGCAAGTCCCTCAAGGATGTGGCAAACTTCGTCGCCACCCGCCTCTCCACCATTGAGGGCGTCACCGCGACCCGCAGCCACTTCATGCTCAAGCCCTACAAAAAGGACGGCGTCATCATCAACGATGAGGAACGCGACCGCAGACTGGTGGTGTCGCCATGAAGGAGGTACGCACCGACTGGAAAGACCGCCTCTCCCCCGGAGTCAATGCCATTGCCCCTTCTGGCATCCGCAAGTTCTTCGACATTGCGGCGAGCATGGAGGATGTCATCTCCCTGGGCGTGGGCGAGCCTGACTTCATAACCCCCTGGTCCATCCGCGAAAGCTGCGTCTACGGGCTGGAGCGCGGCTACACCTCCTACACTGCCAACCGCGGCATGATGGAGCTCCGCGAGGAAATCGCCGGCTACTATGCCCGCCGCTACGGCAACACCTACGATGCCGCCACGGATATACTGGTCACCGTCGGCGTCAGCGAGGCACTGGACATCGCCATGCGCGCTGTCCTCTCCCCCGGCGACGAGGTGCTCATCCCGGAGCCGTGCTATGTCTCCTATCAAGCCTGCACGACCCTGGCGGGTGGCGTTCCCATTGCAGTTCCCGCGAAGATTGAGAACGAGTTCCGCATCACTCCGGCAGAGCTGGAGGAGCACGTGACGGACAAGACCCGCGTCCTCCTCATCGGCTACCCCAACAACCCGACGGGAGCCATCATGACCCGCAAGGATCTCCTTGCCATTGCCGATTTCGCGGAAAAGCATGACCTCATCGTCATTTCCGACGAGATCTATGGGGATCTCACCTACGGCGGGAACGAGCACACCTGCTTCTCCTCCCTGCCCAACATGCAGGAGCGCACCATCCTCCTCAACGGGTTCTCCAAGGCCTATGCCATGACGGGCTGGCGCATCGGCTACTCCCTCGCCAACCCCACCATCACCGCCGCCATGACGAAAATCCACCAGTACACCATGCTCTGCGCCCCCATTACGGCGCAGGTTGCAGCGCTGGAGGCCCTTCGCCACGGTGAGAAGTACATGAAGAAGATGGTCGCGGAATACGACCGCCGCCGTCATCTCATCTACGACGGCTTCACCAAGATGGGACTGGAATGCTTCGAGCCGAAGGGAGCTTTCTACATCTTCCCCAACATCACCTCCACCGGCTACAACTCCAACGATTTCGCTGAGAAACTCCTGGAGGCGGAGCACGTTGCCCTCGTTCCCGGCAGCGCCTTCGGCGCCTGCGGCGAAGGCCACGTCCGCTGCTCCTACGCCACCTCCATCGACAAGATCTCTGAGGCACTGTCCAGAATCGAGAACTTCCTGCGGAACCACAGAAAATAACCCTACCATAAACCAAGAAGCCCGTGAGACATTGCATCCCCTTGCAACGCTCACGGGCTTCCTTCATATCTCCAGCACTTTTATCAATTCTACGGCTGTAACAGCAGGAATCGACGATTTGGAATAATCGTTTATGTTTTCAGTAACAATATAGTCAGCAAAGATATTTTCTGCACATTTCACCTGCAAACAATCCTCAAAATCAGAAAAATCATCATCCAGAATAGCATCTATGACATCTTTGTGCAAAGCTCCAGTTACTGTAAGCAATTCGCAAATATCCAACAACAATCTGCGACGTTCTTCTTGTGGCTTGCGTCTAGGGCGTGTTGAAAAACGGAAACTGTGTGCTACAGCGAGACAGTTTTTCGTATGACAAGGAAGAGAACCCGCAGTCGTAGCAAAGCTACGTCAAGGGTTCTCAGACGCAGGCAGGCGGAAAAATGGCCGCTGTAGTGCGCTGGTGGAGTTTTTCAACACGCCCTAAGGACATACCAAATGATGGACACTGTATGAAATGCAACATATCCATGTATATCGTCTCTTCGACAAAAATCCATGATTTTCCGAGCTTCCTCAAAACCCGGGTTGCGATTCATGAGGTAATTCAGAATAATATTTGCGTCAATCAACAAGACCATACTTTTCACGAATTCCCTCCTCGACCTCACGCCTCCAATCGAAATCAGCCCCAAAAAATTCTTTGTTCTTCTCCCGCCAAGCTTCCAGACGTTCAAATGCTTCTGTCTTTTTCTTGGCGTCATTCAACTTTTTTGAAGATTTCAAAATCTGATTCAGATATTCCATGACATCTGGAATTTCCCTATCTGGAAGCTGATAAAGCAAATCCACGATTTGCGCACGTAACGTCGCCATGGAAACCACCCTTTCCATCTATGCTCTCAAAAGAAAACTTCTGTTTTCAAATTCCAGAGAACCACGATCAGGCTTTTTCAAAGAACACAGAGCCGCCGATGAATTCGCGCAGGATGGAATTGTTCGGCACGAGGTCCAGGTCTGGTATCTCGCGGAAATACTGGCAGAAATCCAGGATGCGGCGCGCCTTTGTGTACTCCGGCACATCCGGCGTCACTTCCTCAAGCATGGGCCTTGCAAAGTGCTGCAGGACCGCCAGCTCATAGATGAGAGCCGAATTGAACATGACATCCGCCTCTTCCTGATAAGGGAAGATGTACTTCTCCTCCCCCTCCCGGACATCCGGCCATTTCCTCAGGGTCCGGAGCGCACCGGCGCTGCGGAACTGGTAGTCCCTCACAAGCCGCCGGAGCAGGCGGGCATCCGTTGTGGGAATCCGGTTATGGGCATCGATGTTGAGCTGTGTCAGGGCGCTCACATAGATCTTGAACTTGTTTTCCCGATGGATGGAGGAAGAAAGCCTCTCATTGAGCCCATGGATTCCCTCCACGATGATGGGCTGGTCCATCTCAAGGAAGACAGGCTCCTGCCCGTCCCATTCCCGGCATCCGCTGTGGAAGTTGTAACGAGGCATGACAACGGACCTGCCCGCCATCAGATCGAGCATGTGCTCGTTGAAGAGCTTGACATCCAGTGCCTCCAGGCACTCATAATCATATTCCCCCGCAGGGGTCAGAGGCGTGTCCTTGCGGTCACGGAAATAATTATCCAAAGAAATGGAAAGGGGCCTGAGCCCCGTTACCTGAAGCTGAACGGAAAGGCGCTGGGCAAAGGAGGTCTTGCCAGACGAAGACGGCCCCGCAATGAGGACCAGGCGCAGATCCCTGCGCCGTTTCGCAATATAGTCGGCGATCTCCGCAATACGCTTTTCCTGCAATGCCTCGGAGACACGGACAATCTCCCCGATGCGCCCGTTTCGGATGGCGCGGTTGAGATCCGTCACATACTTGCAGTTCAGAACCTCTGCCCAACGCTTTGATTCTGCGAGAATGCTGGAGAGCTTGGGTTGGGAGATGGGCATGGGAACCACGCCCTTGGACTGCATGTCCGGCGTGCGCAGGAGAACCCCTGCCTCGAACCTCTTGATGGAAAAACTGCCAAGATGCCCCGTGGAGCCCATCATGGCGCCATAGAAATAATCGCTGTACCCCGCGCAGTGATAGATGCTGACCTTCTCCTTGTCCAGATCGGCAATGAGATTCACCTTCTCGATGAGCTTTGCCTTCTTGAAGAGACGCAGCGCTTCCTCCTTGGACTTGTACTCCTTCACGATGGGATAATTGTTCGCCACCATGCGCCGCATCATGGCCTCGATCTGCTGCACGATAACATCATCCAGAGTCTCCCCCGGAATCTGGATCTCGCAGTAAAGCCCCCGGTTTGCCCGAAACCGCACGATCACCTCGGCCTCCGGGTACACCTTGTGCACCGCCGCAATGAGCAGGAGCTGCACAGAACGGCGATAGATCCGCCATCCCTCCTCGCTGTTGAGCTCGACGAACTCCAGTGTGCGGGCATTCCCCACAGGTGTCTGGAGATCCCGGATGGTATTGTCCAGCTTCACCGCAACGATCTCGCTCTCGTACTCCTCCCGATAGTCCCCGGCAATGTCCTTCGGCAGGACATCCGGGGCAAAATGGCGTTCCTTTCGTATCGTAACAAACATAAGACTACCTCTTATCCAAAAATCATCAATACCGCCTGATAAGCCAGGGCCCCCATGGCTGCCGTGCAGGGAATCGTCATCACCCATGCCAGCACCATCTGCTGGGCAACGCCCCAGCGCACGGCATTCATGCGCTTCGCCGTCCCCACGCCCATGATGGAGCCTGAAACCACATGGGTCGTGCTCACGGGAAGGTGCAAAAGCGTCGCCGTGAATATGACGATGGAGGAATTGAGATCCGCCGCGAAGCCGCTGATGGGCTCCAGCTTAAAGATCTTGCCTCCGATCGTCTTGATGATGCGCCAGCCGCCAATCGCCGTGCCACAGGCCATGGCCGTGGCCGCCAGCACCTTGACATAGGTGGGCACCTCAAAGGCATCGATATAGCCCCCCGACAGGAGCGCCAGTGTCATGATACCCATGGTCTTCTGCGCATCATTGGAGCCGTGGGAAAAGGCCATGGATGCGGCAGAAAGGATCTGCATCTTGCGGAACTTGTCATTGACCGTCGACGGGCTGAAATTCCCAAAGAAACGGTACAGCAGGAGCATGACGATGCAGCCCGTACAGATGGCAAAAATTGGCGAGGCAATGAGGGCAATGACAATCTTGCCGATGCCCCAAAGATTCAGCCCCTCCACGCCCACGGACACCAGGACGGCCCCAATGACGCCGCCCACCAGTGCATGGGAGGAACTGGATGGTACCGCCAGCCACCAGGTGAGGATATTCCATATGACCGCCCCGGTAAGGGCGGCAATCAGTATCATCTCATCCACATGCTGGGCAGACTTGACGATATCCGCGCCGATGGTCTTTGCGACGCCTGTGCTGTACATCGCCCCCGCAAAGTTCAGGAACGCAGCCATGATTATGGCATGGCTCGGATGGATGGCGCGTGTCGAGACCGAGGTCGCAATGGCATTCGCCGTATCGTGGAAGCCATTGATGAAATCGAACAACAGCGCCAGAATGATGACTGTAAAAATCAAATATTGAAGTTCATGCATATTTCATTACCACGCCCCGGATCATATCCGAGATCTTCTCGCAATGATCGAGGGTATCCTCAAGATTTTCCAGAATGTCCTTCCACTTGATGAGTTCGATGGGGTCTGTGGCCTGGTCAAAGAGGTACGCAACCTCATGACGATAAATCCTGTCCCCCTCGCTCTCCAGCATCTCGATCTTGTGGGTCGCCTCCAGGATCTGCACCTGGTTCTTCTTGATGTTCTTGAGCAGGGAAAAGGCCTTGATGATTTCCTCCGTCGACTCAATGAGGAGCTTCGTCAGGCTCACTGCCCCGTCCAGTGCCTCCCCGGTCCGATACATGACAATGCGCTGCAACGTGCCCTGCAGGTTGTCCACGCCGTCATCCAGCCCGTTCGCAAGGGCATAGATGTCCTCACGGTCGATGGGCGTGATGAAGGTCATGTTCAGCTTGTCGATGATCTTGTCATTGACCTCGTCCGCCTCATGCTCCAGATCGATGATATCCTTGACCTTGTCCGAGGCCTTGCTGTAATCGAGCATGACCTCGTCCAGCATCAGCGCCCCCTGGTAGAAATATCGGGCACTCTCAACGAAGAGATCGAAAAACTCATTGTCCTTGTGCGCAAAATTAAACATACGTCCTCCTGACATATCACACAGAAACATCTATTTCCATGATAGCATCATTTCCATCATCCATCAATACAAAATTTTCACTATATATACATACAAAAAGCGGGGAAGGCACCCCATGGGCAATGCCTTTCCCGCTTTGAACGGTTCTTGATGATTATTTTCCCTCTACCGCCTGCAGCGCCTTGAGCACCTTTCCGGCGATGCCCTTCATCTTGGCCGAGGACACAGAGCATGCGGCAATCCGCACGCCCAGCTTCAGGGGAACGGCAAAGATGAGATCCTCGTGCAGCTTGTCGCACACCGCCGACGGATCTGCCGCCGGAACGGCAAGGAAGAAGCCTCCCTTGTAGGGCAGGGCATTCAGCCCGCAATCGGCGGCTTCCTGCATGAAGATGTCGCCCCGGGACTGGACCATCCGATAGAACCCATCCCGTTCCTTCTCAAATTGGGCCAGTGCCGCCTTGTCCTGCTGGATGCGGACGAGCAGCGTCATGGCACCGCGGTTGATGTTGGACCAGGTGGCGCGGCTGGTATACTTGTTGATCTCCGAGAACTCCGTGATGACCTCCTTGCTGGAGGAAACCGCCAGAAGCGCCCCGGTTCTCTGTCCGTAGAAGGTGTATCCCTTGGACATGCTGAAGGAGAACATCACGAGGATGTTGTCCGGCAGATTGCCGAACTTCTTCATGAAACGGCGCGTCTCCTGCTTCTCCCCTGCATAATCGAGATAGGCGATATCCACGAGAAGGCTGAGCTTCTTTCCCTTCGCCGCCCATTCCTTGAAGGAAGCCAGCACATTGTCCCAGTCCCCCTCCGTCAGGCTGAAACCCGTGGGGTTATGGGCAGGGCTGTTGATGATGACGAGCAGGGAATCCTGCCCCTTCAGGATCTCCTCCACCTTGCGGTTGAAATCCCCGATGTTGAACTCCTGCTTTTCATCGAAGAGCTGGAAATTCTCCAGCTTGCAGCCATTCTCCTGGCAGATGACATTGTAGGTTCCCCAGAACCAGTCGCTGGTCAGGACCTTGTCGCCCTTTTCCGCATAATTGGCCACCGCATGATGGATTGCGCCTGTGCCGCCCGAGGTGGCAATCGCCGCCGTATAGCCCTCGGGCCTCTGGTCGGCAAAGGTCAGATCCACCACTGCCTCAAGATAATCCGGCAGACCGGCAATCGGGGCATAGGCAATCAGGTCCTCCATGGGGAGGGACCGGTAGACCTTCTCCATGGTGGGAAGGCAGGCCAGCTTTCCATCCTCGTCCATCATCGCGCCGATGGTGGCATTCGTCACTTTTTCCGCGCCGTATTTCGCCACGGCCTCCTTGCAGGCGGAAGCCGCGCCAAAGATCGCGTCCTTCAGCCTCTTGTCTGCCGCGTGGGACGCAGCCATGCTCGTTGTCATAAGATTAACCCCCTTGCCGGTCAATTCTTCGGGAAGAACTCGTTATGGATGGCATTGACTGCCTCAGTGACCTGGGAACCCTTGATGAGGCAGGAAATGCTGATTTCCGATGTGCTGATGATGTCGATGTTGACGTTCGCGCCGGCCAGCGCGCCGAACATGCGCGATGCAATGCCCGGGCTGCCAAGCATGCCTGCGCCCACGATGGAGACCTTCGCCACGTCCTCCTCGATGAGAACCGCGACGGCATTGAGCTTCTCCGCCACCTTGTCCACAACGCTCTTGGCCTGGGAAAGGTCGCCGGAGGCCACCGTGAACACCATATCCGTCACATTCTTCTCGATGTTCCGGATGCTCTGGACAATCATGTCCACATCGATATTGGCCTCAGCCAATGCCGAGAATATCCCATGGGCGATGCCCGGCGTGTTGGGAATGCCGAGAACCGCAATCTTTGCCACCTTGTCATCATGGGCAACGCCCCGTATCACAAAGCTCTTCTCTTCCATCGTATAATCCTCCCTAATGATTGTGCCTGGTTTCGTCGTGAATGTGGAGCGTACATGGATGGGGATGTTGTAGTACTGCCCCATCTCCACCGAGCGGGGCTGCATGACACCGGCACCGAGACGAGCCATTTCCAGCATCTCGCTGTAGGTGATCTCCTTCATCTTGCGCGCATCCTTGCACACCCTCGGGTCAGCAGAGAAAACCCCTTCCACATCGGTGAAGATCTCACAGGTATCCGCCCGAAGGGCACCGGCCAGGGCCACCGCCGAGGTGTCCGAGCCGCCGCGTCCCAAGGTCACCGGGTCGCCATACTGGTCCGCCCCCTGGAAGCCTGCAACGACGACGATGTTTCCCTTCTCCAGTTCCTCCTTCACACGGTCCGGCTGGATGTCAAGGATGCGTCCCTTGGTATGCACGGAATTGGTCCGCATGCCAACCATGGGGCCTGTCAGGGACACTGCCGCATGCCCCAGCTTCTTGAATGCCATCGTCAAAAGGGCAATGGAAACCTGCTCGCCCGTGGTCAGCAGCATATCCATCTCCCTGGCGAACCGATAGGGGTCCTTGTCGATGCCATGGGCCAGCTCGATCAGATCGTCTGTGGCGTCACCCATGGCAGACACCACCATGACAATCTTGTCTCCCGGCGCCTTCTCATCGAGGACCCTCTTCGCGACAGCCATGATCTTCTCGGTGGTGGCAACGGAGCTGCCCCCGAATTTCTTTACGATAAGAGCCATGATCTTCCTCCTACTCATACGCACAAGTGTTTTGTGCGAGGACATTTGTTTTGGATAATTGAGAATGAATTAAGCCACAAAGCATTATACATTACTTTTTCCTGTTCGTCCATACCTCTCTCATGAATACAATTTATACAAAGTATTCTTTCTGGACAGTTTCCTTCGAATGTGCTACATTGAGGAGGCATGAAAATATTTTGCTATCATTTTATTATAAAGGAGCAATTCTTATGTCCAACCGTACCATTCCAGTGGATGAACGGCTTCCACTTCTGGAAACCCTGCCGCTGAGCCTGCAGCATCTCTTTGCCATGTTCGGCTCCACTGTCCTCGTGCCCATCCTCTTCAAGGTGAACCCCGCAACGGTTCTCCTGTTCAACGGCATCGGCACCATCCTCTACCTCCTGCTCTGCAAGGGGCGCATTCCCGCCTACCTGGGCTCCAGCTTCGCCTTCCTGTCCCCGGTCTTCCTGGTGCTCTCCCAGTACAGCTACGAGGCCGCCCTCGGGGGCTTCATCGTCGTCGGCATCGTCTTCTGCCTCGTAGCCCTGCTTGTCCGCATCGTCGGGACGGGATGGATCGACGTGCTCTTCCCCCCGGCCTCCATGGGGGCCATCGTCGCGGTCATCGGCCTGGAACTCATGCCCACGGCAGCAAACATGGCAGGGCTCACAGGGGAGCAGACGGATTCCACCGCCATCTTCGTCTCCATCACCACCCTCGCCATCACGGTCTTTGCCTCGGTGGCCTTCAAGGGATTCCTCTCCATCATCCCGATCCTCATCGGCGTGGTGGGAGGCTATATCGTGGCGGCCTGCAGCGGGCTTGTGGACTGGAGCAGCGTGGAAAGCGCCCCCATCTTCGCCCTTCCGACCTTCTACACGCCGGAATTTAATCTGGGTGCCATCCTCATCATCCTGCCCGCCTCCCTGGTGGTCATCGTGGAGCACATCGGCCATCTCATCGTGACGGGCAACATCGTGGGCAGCGACCTGACCAGGAACCCGGGCCTTGACCGCTCCATCCTCGGCAACGGCCTTTCCACCATCCTTTCCGGTTTCTTCGGCTCCACCCCCAACACGACCTACGGCGAGAACATCGGCGTCCTCGCCATCACCAAGGTATTCAGCACATGGGTTATCGGAGGCGCGGCGGTCTTTGCCATCCTGCTCTCCTGCTTCGGCAAGCTCGCCGCCATCATCCAGAGCATCCCCACCCCTGTCATGGGTGGCGTCTCCATCCTGCTCTTCGGCGTCATTGCAGCCTCCGGCATCCGCATCCTCGTGGAGGGCAAGGTGGACTACAACAATCCCATGAACCTCCTCCTGACCTCCATCGTCCTTGGCATCGGCGTCTCCACTGCCAGTATCACCATCGGCACCGTGACCCTCAAGGGCATGTCCCTCGCGACGATCATCGCGGTCATTCTCGGCCTCGCCTTCCGCATCATCTCGATTCTCCGCCATGATGCCAAGGAAACAGAGAAATGACCGTCTACCATGTACCGGATGGCCTGACGGAAATGCCCGTCAGGTCATTTTTGAAACAGATGGGCATCTCCACGAATTATTGGAAGAAAGTGAAATTCTCCGGCACCTTCCTCTGCAACGGGGAACTCATCAGCCATCCCGCATTGCTCATGGTATCCGGCGGCGATACCATCTCCTGGGATCTCGCAGAGCAGACGGACGTTCTCCCCGAAAACCTCCCCCTGGATATCCGCTATGAGGACGATGCCCTGCTCATCGTGAACAAGCCCTGCGGCCAGCTCGTGCATCCCACCCGCCGGGAAGTCACAGGAACCCTTGCCAATGCCGTGCTGGGCTACTATGAACGCCAAGGCATCCAGGCAGCCTTCCACCCTGTCCACCGCCTGGACCGCAATACCACGGGGCTTGTGCTCATCGTCAAGGAGCCCCGGTTCCACCACCAGCTTTCCCCAAAAGGAAAAAAGCTCTTTTGCAGGGAATACCTCGCCATCGTCTCCGGGACTCCCTCGCCCTCTTCCGGCACCATTGACGCCCCCATTGCCAGGGACCCCTCCAGCATCATCCGCCGCTGCGTCTCCCCCGACGGGCAGGACGCCATCACCCACTACGAGACCCTGCGGACCTTTCGGGGCATGAGCCTTCTGCGGCTCCGGCTGGAAACGGGGAGGACCCATCAGATCCGGGTCCACCTCTCCCATATGGGCCATCCCCTCATCGGTGACGACCTCTACGGCGGCACAAGGGAACTCATCGGAAGACAGGCCCTGCATGCCTTCCGCCTCACCCTTCCCCATCCGGTCACGGGAAAGGAACTCGTTGTCACGGCAGAACTGCCCTCCGATATGGTTTCCATTTTGGCGGATTGAAAAAATACAGGCTTTTCAAGATGCGGTAAAAAAGTGGTCGTTATATCGAAAAAATGGTAAGGGGTTTCAGATTCTTTTCAGATTCACAAGAGTGTCTGATATGTTCCATGGAGGAAAAATCGTATCCATGAACCCCATAGCACGCGTTTTTTGCAAAAAAGTCGGGAAAAAACGCCTTTTTGCCTTTCCATGGCGCTCATAGGCGCGTGTGCGCTCCCCTCTCCCCCGTGCTACGATATCATCAGCGCGAATACATGGGAGGCCGGCTTCCCCAAAGGTTGGGGAAAAGTTATGACAATTGAAGAGGAAAGAGCATTGCTTGCCGCAGCAGCGGCAGGGGATGCGGAGGCGATGGCGCGGCTCTTTGAGGCGTACCGGGGGCTCCTGGTGCGGGCGGCGCATCTCTCGAAGGTGCGGACGGTGGCAGAGGATGCCATGGGCGTTGCCGCGGTGGAGTTCCTTCAGGCGGTCAGGAGCTACGATGCCGCACGGGGGGTGAATTTCGCCGCCTATGCCAAGAGCGCGGTCTATGCGGGAGTGCATCAGTTCTTCCGGCGGGAGCTCCGCCATTGGCAGCATGAGTTCGTCCCCTTCGATGGGGACGAGGATGCGCCGTCGGTGTGGGATCTGGTGGCGGACGAGAGGGATGCCATGGGGATCTGGGAGCTTTCCGAGGATGTGCAGCGGGCCTTTGCCCTGCTGTCGGAAAGGGAACGGCAGGCCGTGGGGCTGACCTTCCTTCTGGGGCTGACACAGAAGCGGGCGGCGGAGCTCCTTTCCGTACGCCCTCAGACGCTGAACGATGCGAGGAAGCGGGCGGTCAGGAAGCTCAGGGAGTATTTTGATGCAGAGGGCTATGGATGCAGGAGGTGTCTGGCATGAGAGTATTTATCAATCCGGGACATGCGCTGGGCGGTCATCCCGACCCGGGGGCAGTGAACCATGAACTCGGGATCCGCGAGTGCGATATCGCCATGACGGTGGGGAGCCTTGCGGCGAACTTTCTGGAGCCGGCAGGGCATGAGGTGAGCCTTCTCCAGAGCGACAATCTCATGGGGGAGTCGGAGGGGCCGAATGTGACGGCCCGGGCGAACGCATGGGAGGCGGATGTCTTCGTCTCCATCCACTGCAATGCGGCAAACGGCATGGCAAGGGGCACGGAAACCTTCTGCTGGGAATTCGGCGGAGCCGGGGAACGGCTTGCTGCCTCCCTCCAGCAGGCGGTATGGGGCTGCCTCTCCGCAGCGGACGGGGAGTTCCCGGACAGGGGCGTGAAGGTGCGGAAGGATCTCTGCGTGCTGCGGGTGACGGAGATGCCGGCGGCCCTGGTGGAGCTTGCCTTCATCGACAATGCAGAGGATGCCGCGCTTCTGATGCAGTACGGCGCGGAGCTGGGAAAGGCCATTGCGGAGGGGGTGATGGGGGCTTATTGATGAAACGATTTCCCAAGGGCAGGTTCTCTTTCCCTTGGCTCATTTTGACAAATTTTGATTGATTTTCAAAAATTCTATCACATGCCTATACACCTGACGCTGTTTCTATGGTATAATAGGGCTAAGTTCGTTTGAAACCTATTAAAATTCTAGGGGGTAATGTAAAATGCCATTAGTTGGAACAAAGGAAATGTTTAAGAAAGCTTACGAGGGACAGTACGCCATCGGCGCTTTCAACGTCAACAACATGGAGATCGTGCAGGGCATCACCGAGGCCGCCGGTGCCTTGAAGTCTCCTCTCATCCTGCAGTGCTCCGCCGGTGCGCGCAAGTACGCGAAGCATGAGTATCTCGTGCATCTCGTTCAGGCAGCCCTTGAGATCAACGACATTCCCATCGCCCTGCATCTCGACCACGGCGCAGACTTCGAGACCTGCAAGTCCTGCATCGATGGCGGCTTCACCTCCGTCATGATCGATGGCTCCCACTTCCCCTTCAAGGAGAACATCGAGCTCACCAAGAAGGTCGTGGAGTACGCCCATGAGCATGGCGTCCTCGTAGAGGGCGAACTCGGACAGCTCGCCGGCATCGAGGATGACGTGAATGTATCGGCAGAGAATGCTTCCTACACCCAGCCGGAAGAGGTGGAGGAATTCGTGGAGAAGACCGGCGTTGACTCCCTTGCCATCGCCATCGGAACTTCCCACGGCGCCTTCAAGTTCAAGCCGGAGCAGTGCACCCGCAACGCTGACGGCGTTCTCGTTCCGCCCGAGCTCCGCTTTGACATCCTGGCCGAGATCGAGAAGAAGATCCCCAATTTCCCCATCGTCCTCCACGGCGCTTCTTCCGTCATTCCGAAGTACGTGAAGATCATCAACGCCAATGGCGGCAATCTCGCCGATGCTGTGGGCATTCCTGAGGATCAGCTCCGCAAGGCAGCGAAGTCCGCAGTCTGCAAGATCAACATCGACTCCGACCTGCGCCTTGCCATGACCGCAGGCATCCGCGAGCACTTCAACGCGCATCCCGAGCACTTCGACCCGCGCCAGTACATCACGGATGGCCGCGCCTACATCAAGGAGCTCGTGGAGCACAAGATCAAGAACGTCCTCGGTTCCGACGGCCGTGCCGACGAGATCATGGCGCTCATCAAAAAGTAAGGACAACATCTCCTAAAAAAAATCGGTATGGCGTGCAATTGCACGGCCATACCGATTTTTTGTTCACATGCGATTCAATCCCGTATACCGCCATATTTCCATGACGACTCGGATATGCTATACTGTTGATGTTGCCCAAGGCCTCCTTGGAGTCCTATATCAGGAAGGAGGTGTACGCAATGTCTTTCCGTGAGTTTGTGCTGTCCGTTGGGGCAAGTGTAGTTGCCGCCTACCTTGTCAAATGCTTGGACGGAATTTGCACGTTAATCTTTGGGTAGCCATGCTGGGTCTGGCGTAGCCTCACAAATACGCAAGAATCCCCCGATAGAGATTGCCGCTCTTATCGGGGGATTCCTTTTGTACGCACATGTCTTTCCGTTTGTGCCTACAGACAGTATAGCATATCCATCCCAGGATTTCAAGAAATCTGGTCATCCATCTTTGCCAGGACAATCCTTATTTGAACTCCACAAATGCATGGGCCTAGTTTTTAGTAAAGTGTAGTGTTGCTTTCAGCCTGCGAAAATACTAGGATTCTATAGTAATAAAGGTTGTCTGTAAGATAGTGAAATTGAGCAAATCAGAAAGGATTTGCAGACAAAATGCAGACAAGAAAAAACCCCCGAGATATGGAATTTGCACCATGTTCTCGGGGGTTTTTATTACTTCGGGACATACAGGCCCAGCCCATAGGTCTCAATGATTTCCTGATAGCCTCCTATGTTGTATACCCTGTCAGCAGTCTGTGCCCGTGTGGGCGAGGAAACAACCTTGCCCTGTTTCCCGAAGAATATGGTCAGCCCGTTATTGGTCGCGTCTGCTTCGCAGAAGGCGCTGATTGCTTCCAGGCCGGGGACGATGGCCCCCCTTGAGGATCGTATTTTCTCGATCCATCGCTGGATATACGGGTTGGATGCCGTTTCTCCCGCAAATGCCTTGGCAAATTCCTCTGCCGGGATGGAGATCCCTCGCATCCTCATAGCCTTTCGGGTAGTCTGTGCCAAATGCCGGCATGACTTCCTGGTGCTCGTAGACCGTATTCCGATACTCATAATTGAATGCCACCTGGTACAGGGTCTCTCCTATGGCTCGCTCCAGCTCAACATCCTTTGTGAAAAATGCCTCGACGGCCTCCTCCAACGGCTCGAAAGCCGCCAATACCTTCGCAGGGCTTGCGGCTTTCAGGCGGGCAATATGCTCCATAACATCTTGTTTCCTCATGTCCCTGCTCCTCACGCATGCTTCACGCGCTCCCGTTCTTCCGACTTCTTGGCGTTGTTCCATCGGTCGATGGTCCCGACAAGATATCCAGTGATGCGGCGGATGCGCTCGAACTTCCGGGTGAACGTGATGTAGTCCGCACGGACGCTGCCGTCTTTGAGCTTTGTCAGCCGAATCCTGGCAATGGGTGCATCCGCCTCGGCCTCGGCTCTCCTGATGCACTCAAGAATCTCAGGCTCCGTCAAAAGCCTTGCGTTCTCAATCTCCACACCATTTACAAGCATACCGTATCGCCTCCTAGATTTCCGTGCACCAGCGACGCTTCCCGGCATCGAAGAAAATGTCGCGCCCTTTCCTGCGCCGGAACCGTGATGGGAAGGCATTTGCCAGATCCCTGTCCCTGCTGGTCGAATGCTCAAGGATATAACGAATCTTTTCTTTATCCTTGTCAGACAACTGCATGGCAGACCAAACCTTTGTTTTCATATACATATGCCCTGCTCACCTCAGATATTTGTCTGCTGTAGCAAGAAACGCAATCGCCGCGTCTTCCGTATAGCCTTGTGACAGCAGATAGTCAATATCGTTTTGCTCATACGGCTTGCCGTTCGGGGCAATCCGGCATTTCTGTGTATACTTCGGCTCCTTCGACAGAAGCGCGATAGCATCCTCTATGGCATAGCCGTGCCCAAGAAGGTACTTGATGTCGTTCTCCTCATAAGCGGCACCATTCGGGGCAAGATTCACATAGGACGTGCTCCCGGCATCCCCTACGATTTCGGCAGCCGTTCTGGTGGACTTTCCCTGCACGGTTTTCCCGATGCCGGTTCCCGTGGCAACGTAGCCCCAGACGTTCTCTGCGCCGTAGTCCCCGGCGATGGATGACTTCACGATGCGGTTCCTGCTGGAGCTGTTTCCCCAATACTGGCCGTCACCGCACGCGATGACAACATGGTCTGGCCCATCGGACGGGCAGTAATTGGTTTCCAGAAGGCAGATGTCTCCCATAGCGCCGCCTTCCTTCGGCTCTTTCCACAGCCCGTTCTCCTTTGCCCAATCCATGATATTTGGCACCCACATCAGGTTGCCCTGGCTTCCGTCCTGCATGAGCCTCCCGAACATGTGATTTGCATGGAGCAGGAAGTCACGCACCCATGCGGTGCAGCCATTATTGCCATACCCTTGCGATCCGACACGGCTGTCGGCATAGGCCGCGGCAGCCATGATGTCGCTGGCTGAATACTTGTCCGTGGTATCGAGGAATGACAGGGCATCCGCCAGCGTATAGCCCTGCGCAAGCAGATAGTCAATATCGTTCTGCTCATATGGCTCGCCATTCGGGGAAATCAATCTTGTGTTAGGCGGCGGCGCGACTGCATTGAGTCCTGCATAGTCACAGATGCCGTCAGCAATGGCCTTGGCAAATGCCTCCTGCCTGTCACGAAGAGCGGCATTATCGGTAATCTCGTCAATGAACGCCGTCTCGACAAGGATGGCAGGCATGTCCGTTCTCCGCAGAACGCAAAGCCCCGGACGTTCCTTGATGCCACGGTCAACCGTGCCGATTTCTGATATGAGCCGCTCCTGCACAGCCTCTCCGAGAGCCGAGCCTTGCGTCCCGATGCGGTACACACATGTCTCTGTCCCTTTGGCTACTCCGTTGAATGCGTTGCAGTGGATGCTCACGAACAGGTCGGCTCCCCAGTCATTCGCGACATCCGGGACGCTGTAGAGGTCATCGCTTTGCAGGAGGTACGTCTCGACACCTGCCGCCCTCAGCCTCTCCTCGACTATCACGCCGATTCTGGCCGCCACGTCGGATTCCCGCAGCCCATATCCGCAGGCTCCCGGATCCGGGTTGCCATTCAATGCGTGTCCTGGGTTGATGAATACTTGCATCTTTTTTCCTCCTCTTGAACCTCAAGCCGAAATATAGTAAACTGTTCTTGTCGATAGAACGGTCTACCAAAAAGCCGTGCACCTTCCCTACTGGTGCACGGCTTTTTATCGTGCTTGTCATTTCTTCACAACGTCTTTAATGGTGTCCACGGCCTCCATGACCTTTTGCGCCTCTGATGCCGTTGTTGCAATCTTCCCAAGTGCCTCGCTGGTCTGGCTTTGCGCTGTCTGATTCTGCCGTTGCCCGTCGCTCATGGCGATCCGGCCGAGGAAGCCAAGAAGCCCGCTTGCAATGGTCGTCTGGAGTTCAACGCCGCCTCCAGTCCACGTTCCGGCAAGGATGGATAGAATCAGGGCAATAATCAATCCCGTGCCAATAATCTTGTCAACGCTCCAATTGCTCATTTCAGCACCCCCCACAATGCAAGCCCTGCCATGATAAGAAAGGCGACGATCCCGATTGCCCCAATATTACCGTTTTTGTGGCTTTCCAGCTCCGCCAGCCTGTCCTCGTGGCTTTTCAGTTTGTCATGGACTTCCTTGGTGTCGTCCGTCCTCTCTTTCACAAGCGTCTCCACAATGGCCAGACGCTCTGACGTTTCCGCCTGCTTGCGAAGAAGCTCGTCAATTTTCAGTTCCAGTCTTGATTCCTCTGGCATAGCCTCACCATCTTTCATATCGTTTACTTCCGGACAATTTCCCAGTCATCGGCAAAAATGTCCACGTTTCCTGCAAAATAAGGGACTGGCTCATGCCCCGGGCAGCTTACTTCCAGAAATGGCTGCATGTCTTCTGTGTAGTGGCATACAACTTCGTCTCCCGGCATCCATCCTGCACGCCTCACTGATCTTCCGGCTTTGGCGTATTCGAGCGCATCGCCGAATGTCATTGCCGTCTCCTCCTTCTTGCGGGTAGTGCAAAAGCCGCCATGCGAACATGGCGGCCCAACTTCCTTTATTCCTCTGCCATCCATCCGCAGTCAAGGCTGTAGAGGATTTCCTTTACGACATCCTTGAGCCTGTCGGGAACGTCCTGGATGGTCTTCTTGCCCTTGATGATAAGGGTCGCATAAATAACTGCCATTTCTTCCTCATCCTTCCTGAACAACAGAAACAGTATCAGCTCAAGCATTTGTCCAGCCCGCATCGGAAAGAATCTTCTGTACGGCTTCCTTCAGATTGTCCGGCACATCGTCCATCGTCTTTTTGCCCTTCATAATCAGGTCAGCATATACCTTTGCCATCACTGTACACCTCCCAACAGCATCTCATAAACCTCACAGAGGGCCATCTCTGTGTTCGTGTTAGCTTCCTCCATGGCGGTGAGCTGCGACTTCAGCAGTTCCTGCTCGCTCACCGGGGCAAAAGCCAGGTAGAACTTGCCGCCATCCCAATCATAGGATACCTGCTGAAGCAGTTTGGCATTCTCGATATGCTCGGTGATATTGCCATCCCCATCCTTGACCGTCAGCTCGAAGATGGAGGGCCAGCTTGAGGTGTCAACCTCATTTTCAGAAACATAATTGTTCCCATTCTGCGTCAGATTTTTTGCCTGATAAGAGCCATTCTTCCCTGCTACCGTGAGGGAGTAGATTTTGTTATCCATTTTGTCAGCCTCCTGTACAGATTGTCCATATTGCTCAATGTTCGTTTGGCGTGGTAGTTTTTCTTGTCTCCCCGCCAGCCCTTATACTGGTTGCGGAATTCCTTGAGGGTCATTTTCCCTTCGACAGTAAACCGCGCCAGCTTCTTCATCTTCCGGCGCTGTCTCACGACAACATCACGCGGTATGCGCCGGATGATTTTCCCTGATTTGGTCAAGACATATTTTGTCTTGAGGTATGTGAAGCCTCTGGACAGCTTCACGATCTGGGTCTTCCTCTCATTGATGTGGATTCCTAGCCCATGAGCGATTTCCCGAATTTCTTCTAAAAGCTTCCGCAGGTAATCCTTGTTCGGGTGGATGATGATGCGGTCATCCATATAGGCGTCATAGCAATGGATGCCCCGGACGGTCTTGCACCACGTGTCTATCGGCGTCGGAAGAAAAATGCCGGATATTTGTGCCGTTGGCGCCCCTATGCCCATAGATTTTCCCATGAACCGTTTCCCTATGAGCTTTTCAGGGTCGATATTCTGGTATTCCAGAGCATTGAAGACACCGTCGATATAATCCGGCTCGTCCGTAAAGGAGATGTCCACCCGGTTGGCCTTGAGGATTTTCCCCAAGGTGCCCATGACGAACGGAAAACGCTCGACGCAGGGCCTTGCCTGCGCCGACAGGGTGTCGTGCCGGATGTTGTCGAAATACTTCCGGAAATCGATCTTGAGGACATAGCCCTCTGTCCCGTGTCTCCGGTAATGCCATCGGAGGTGTCGTTCGAAGCGTTTCCGCGTGAAGGATATCCCCTTCCCTTCGAGGCTCGCCCCATTGTCGTGTATGAGATGGCGGGAAAGTTCTGGCACGAGGACAGAATTGCAAAGGGCATGCTGCATCACGGTGTCCTTGACTGTCAGCGCCTTCACGAGCCGGATGTGGCCGTTCTCGTTTAGTCGGAAGACAGATCCCTGTCCCTGCTCGTATGTCCCGTCCCGGAGCTCCCTCTGGAGCTGGCGGACATTTTTCAAGAGATTTATCCCATATTTTTGGGTACTCTCTTTCCATCCGCTGCATTTCCGTACCCTTCGATAACCTTCAATGAGATGGTTCGCATTTGTGAAATCAGTCATAAAAATTTGTGGCTCCGTGCTGATATCATCAACGGCCATAACCGGATGCGTCACGTGCCCTGTTTACCTTTCGGATGGATACCGGCTCATTCCCTGCTGATGGGCGTTCGGCGCATGGCCTACTCAGCCCCTTGAGAAGCGGGCGGATGCCACCGTTCGCGTTCGAGTTGGATGCACTGTTGTTGTTCGCATTGCCGTTGTTGTTCGCATTGCAGAAATTCGACGAAGAAGCAACCACAAATAGCCGATACCCATTGTTTCATTTTGCTTTCAGCTCGGCGATCCGCTTGTTGTCGGATTTTCGCCATCCTTTCAGGAGGGCGATTTCCCGCTCGATGCAGTCAACATAGGGCATATATTTTTCCGCATCCACGGGCAGTATGTCAATGGCAAGTTCCAGTTCCTTCAGCAGACTTTCGCAAGCCGCGATTGCCCTGTCCTGGGACACCCGACGCTCGTAGGCTTCGGGAAGATTGGTAGCCCATATCGTGTATGCGCGAGTGATGTGTTCCATCATTCCGCGCAGATAGTCCCAAATAGAATTCCGCAGCTTGTCGATAACCCATTCCGGATAAACATCCGGCACTTTCCTGATGCCATATTTTCCAGCGATGGCCAGAAAAGCATCTGCATCTTCCTGTTCCATAGACCCGGCATCCACTTCGACATTCCTTATCCGCCGTTTCGTGCCAAGGTCACGGAGCAGAAGAACCACTATTCGTTTGCGGAGATCTATGGCGTTTTTATAGAACTCCAGCTTTGACAGGCTTCTGTTTCTTGCCAGTACAGACATATCAACGCTCCTTCCTGCTTTATGCTTGCTCCCTACCTATGCGGCCCCACAAGGGGGCCGCGACAAGGTCAACGGAGCAGGAAATACGGGCGGACGCCACCGTGCGCGGCCGAGGTGGATGCACTGCCGCCGCCCGCATCGCCGTTGCAGCTCGCACAGCAGAAACTCGACGAAGAAGCAACCGAGCGGAGCCAGAACCAGCTCCTGTCGTCCAAATGACCACACTTGAGTGCATAGAGCGGGAGCATCCGTGGGAAGTCTCCCTGGTCGAACCCGGAAGATGCGAACGCTTTGCCGTAGACCATGTTCTCATTTGGAATGTTGACCTCGACATCCACCCAAGCCCAATTATTGGCCGTTCCGGTCCAACCTGCGCCAGCCGCGCTTGCTGCCGATGAGTTAATGGCGTTAGAAAGCAGTTCCCTGTGTTTCAGCACATGGTCGCTGCCGAAAGCATTCTTGATTCCCGTGGCCCATCCAGGGATGCGGGATGTCCACATGGCAGAGCCGACATATCCTCCAGCCGTGGTGTTGGAAGCATTCATAGCGACATTTCGCTGCAAAGTGCTGTCGGGGATGAGCAGTACATGGTGCGCTGTCGTCTCCGTATCTCCGCAATGGATGTGCGGGTCGAAGGCTCCAAGCAGCCATTTGACATTGGAATATGTCGAGCCATTCGCGGTGACGCTCTTGGTGATATAGTCGCCTATGTGCATTCCGACGAATTTGCCCGCCTGAATGTTCGTTGACATGTGGCCGCTTTCCCAATACGCAGTGAGGTCTGCACCACCCGCAATTCCGTTCTGATGGGCTGCTGTATAATTCCCGTCAGCAAGGCTGTCCACGATCCATACGACTGTGCCATCTGTTATGAGTGTGCCGTCTGCTGTGCTGGAAAGCGTCAAATCCCCACTTCCCGTAGTACCTGCCTTGACAACTACCAGCTTGGCCTTGTCAAGAGCATTGATATATCTGATATCACCCAATGCGTAAGCCGTGGAAGGTTCACGCCGTAATCCGATAATCTGATTTATGTTTGTCTCCGGATGGTATGCGTTAAACCCGCCAGCACCATCCGGGAGATTGATTTCAGTGTTGATTGCCATTGATAGTCCCTCCTATCGTACCTTGAACCATATCATTTCACTGTTTGGAGCTGTGTTGGATACCACGAACGCTGACCCGGACATTGACGGCTGCGCCCACGTCCCATCGCCGCGAAGGAATGCTCCCTGCTTCCCCGCTCCGGGGGCTGGAACCATACCGCTCGTACCTGCCGCATTTGCAGATGCGCCGGTCATAACGCCGCTCAGTTCGTTCCCCATTTCAGTGATTGCCCCGGATGCCGTTTCAGCAACCTCTGCAATGCACTCAGCAACACGGACTACCGTGCTTTCAAGCTGTTCATCGGTAATTACTTTTGCCATGTTCTACCTCCATTTCAACAGGGCAAGGAGAGGATGGCCCCTCCCTGCCCCTAATGGAAATCAGACAGATGCCGGATTACTCACCGGACGAGGGAGCCGGAAGCTCCTCATCCAGCATGGTTGCGACATCTGCATCGGCGGCAATCTCGACGATGGTCTTGGACGTGCCGTCAATCTCGATGGTGCCAGCACCCTCGGTCGTGACCGTGGTCTTGTTGGCCTGAGTGGAGATGCCGGAGAGCTTCGTGCTGTCAGCCGTGAACTGTGCATGGTCTGCCGCGCTCATTGCACCGGGAACGCTGTCCGTGGCAACCGCAAGGGCCACACCGCCGGAACCTACGGAGAGGCCGTTGGCGTTGGAGCTGTCAATCTTGACGGAGAACTCTCCGCTGGACAGGTTCAAGCCGTTGCCGTTAGTGTAGGTGTCAACGAGGGTCTTCACGTTGATATAGATGTGGTCATCAGTCTCAGTGCTCCCGTCCCCATCAGCTGCCGTGTTGATGACGAAATCGAGATAGGGGTCGCCCACAGCAAGCCCGGTAAGCGGGGTATCAGCCGTGGCACAAGTCTCCAGCGTTGCAGACTTCACCAAGAAATCCTTCGGGATGTCGATGTCAGGAGACAACGCCACGCCATTGGCCTTGATTGTGTAGGAAGCCGCATAGCCGCTGTTGGCCGTGGTTTTCTTCTCTACTGCCACCAGCACGTCAACCGCATTGTTGGTAGCGGTCAAAGCCGTACCGTTGACCTTCACGGTCTTGATGGCGTCGGAGCCGAGGCCGGTAATCTGGCTCTGCAAGTCATCGGTGACAACCTTGGTGCGGGCCGCGAGGCTCTTGAGGTGGGAGAGTTTTGCCAGCTTTGCGAGCTGTGCTGCTGTGAGTGTGCTTGCCATAACAAATCATCCTCCTTATGTGGATATAAATTTATCCGGCAGGGAATGGCATGCCCAGCCGGACGCTTCTATATGTTCCGCTTTCGCGGTCATATATTCCTTTGTCAAAAATCATCATCAACGTCGCCGTCGCCGGAGGATTCTCCTGCCACGGCTCCTGCGTCTGCTGTCTTGGGTGGGAAATATTCATCCAGAAGCTGCTCGACATCCGAATCATCCGCGATGATGGATGGAATTCCGGTCTCGTCCACGTCGCCCTCAAAATATTCATCGAGGGCTTCGTCTGCTTCATTGTCGCTTGCGATAAATCCGCCCGTCCATCCCATTTCTTTGACCGCCTCCGAAATCTCATGCAGGGCAGAAACGATATGGCCGCAGTGTTCCTCGATTGCGTCCATGATATTCTGCTCATGCCCGGCAATCATTCTTGCCGCCAGTTCCGAGGCACCGGTTTCCATGAACGCCTTTATCTCATTCATGTGGCAGGCCCTCAGAATGGTTGACACGCCCTGGTAGTGCGCCACAACCATCAGTCCGTCATACCCGTCCGGGAAATGCACTGTCTGGTCGGCGGTGCGGTAATTGTCCGCATCTCCGTACTCAATATAAAACTCCCCTCGCTGTGGGCTGATGGCTGCGCTTTCCTGAAACCCTTCGATTTCTACCGAGGATTTCAAGGGGACATAGTCAAGAGTGATTTTATTGCCGTGTATGACGTGCCGTTCATTTGTGACCTGGAATGGATGCGCGGGATCGTAGTCATGGAACTCGATCACGTGCGCTCGCCCTCCTTCTTTGTTTCGGAGGTCCTGGCTTTCGCCTCCAGCTCTGCCTTGCGCTTCCTGATGGCCTCTTTGAGGTCTTTGTCGTTACTGAGTTTCATGGCGGTTCACCTCCCTCATGCCTTTGCCCATCCAAGGGATACGGCATAGACGATGGTGCTGTCCGCTTCCCCGCCTTCCCCATTCTCAAGCACGAACTTGATAGCGGTGCGGGTCATGGCTGCCATGCTTTCCGGCAGGGCATACTCAAACTTGGATGCCATGCGTCCGGAATCGCCGTAATTCTCCTGTGACACCATCTGCATTTCATTCCAGGTCTCCATGCCGTAGCCGCATTTGTAGGAAACCGTCACCGGCTGCCCTGCTTCTGCCGTCAGCGTGATTTCCGGGTGACCCGGTTCAGTGTTCGCGGAGAAGTCCACGAATTTCACGCCTCCAACTTTTACCTCGATGGTGTTGTAGTCAACGCCAGCATCCGGGAGCACAAGCGTCTGCCGTGTCCCGTCCGTGGTGCCGATGGCGATGTCCGTCTTTGTATGCACTTCGTCCCCGAAGGTGACATATGCCCGAATCTTCCCGGTTTTCAGTGCATCATGGTGAATCATGCATTGGGCAAAAGCCAAAGAGCGGATGCCATCCTCGGAAAACTCTTTCGTGAGGGAGACGATGTTCTCCCCGGTGTTCCACTGGATACCGTTCTTCCCTGTCGCACCGAGCTTTCTCGTGGATATGTCTGCCGTTGTCCGAAGGATGACGGTGTTTTCGACAACATAGGTATTCACGATGTCGCTCTTGCAGATGATGCGGAGGATGCCATCGTTCTTGCTGGAGGATTTCACCTGCACATCCTCACTGTGGATGCCGTCCGTGACGGTGTACCACTGCCCGGGCTTGATGCCGTCCAGGGACGCCACGCCAATGGTACGGCTTCCTGCGGTGATTGCGTTCACGCTGATTTTCAGCACATCCACTTCCTGCACAGGGAAGAAGTCATCATAGAAGGCCATGTTGGAAAGGTCGAGGTCATTGAAGATCCTGCTAGCAAGTTCTTCATCATGCTCAGGAGATACTTTGAACCACACGGCATGCGGGGATTTCGGTTCCGATGAGCCAACATACACATTGGGAGGGCCATCCAGCCGGATGCCGATGTTTGCCATCTCAATCTCAAGCTGTGAAAGTCTTCCGTTCATGATCGGGAAAGTGTAGGTGTTGGAGCCGATCAGGACGGTGCGAAGGCTGTCCACGGGAATCCTGTCAAGACGACGGGGATTGTTCTCCTCGCCTACAAAGACCACAGCGCAGTCGTTGACTGCCGAGCCGACTTGGACGAAATTCGGATGCGGGTTCTGGTCGTTCTGATGATCGTAGAATTCTGCTCTCGATACACCGCCGATACCTTCCTCGATGGTAACCGTCACATTCTCGCTCTGGCCAACTACCGTGATGACGGAATAGACATAGTTGATGACCTCGCCACTCCCTGCCGCCGGGATGTACTCACTATAGTCTCCGGTATTGCGGATGGCATAAAGCACCTCTTCTCCAGTGTCCGGGTCCGTGGCGAAAATGCCGAGCTCCCTTGCGAAGAAGCCCTGCTCCAATTCTGCGTTTTTCAGGATGCACTCCATCACCGACGTGCCGGTGCCATCCACCCGAATATTCCCTACGGGAAGTTTCAGGATGGGATTCACCATTGCCGTCATGCCCTTGATATTCATTCCTTCCGGAACCTTCCCGTCCCCCATCATCACGCGGGTGAAATGGAGCTCCTTCCCCTGCTGGGTCTTTGCCAGAAGGTTCATCCCCGCGATGGTCAGGGTCGTGTTTCGTGTGTCTGCCATGATTGTTCCTCCTTTGTTATCCTACTGCCGAAAGTCCGGCTTGCATGATGCCGACGTGTGCCCTTGTCCTTCTTCCGGGTGGCAGGTCGCATCTGTCAGCACCTACTATGACGCGCCCTGTCCTGGCATGGGCATCCCCAATGATGCAGCCAACCAGGGTATTCCCGGGTGGTGCCAGCTGGATGGATTTCCTTCCACCTGCGCCCATGGCGAAACCTGCCCGCATTGACGCATCTGCATCCGGTGGCAGGGCCGGGAAAAATCTGCGCCTTCCGCTTCCCACGGTTCCGGCTGCATATCTGGGCGTCAGTGTCGATGATTCCAAAAATCCCCGCATAAAGTCCGGGATATCTTCCGGCGCTGTGCCTACAGACCTCCGTCCTCCTGCCTGCACAGCTGATGTGAGCACGACACCAGCAACAGCCTCCGGGGGCATTCCGATATGCAGGATTTTCCTGCCACGTGCTGCAGGAAGGACAGCAATCCGTACCGCCATTCGTGACGGCTCTCTTATGCTCGCGATCCAATCCGCAAGGTCTCCCATGTCAGCCAGGACATTCCCGCGTCCTGTAATGGCCCCCGCATGTCCGATACGGATGTGGGGGAAGCCATCCTCCGGGGGCGCGATGCCGTAAAGCCGTCTGCCTGCTCTCCCTGTCGCTATTATGGGAGATGGGTAAACCACCGATGTGCCAGGAATAGCAAGCGGAATTCTCTGCCGGCCTTTGATATCGTAAGCAATTCCTAAGACATCCCAGATTCTGGAAGGTAATGTAATGCTCCTGAACCATTCCGGCATGTCTTCAAGGTTGGCGGGAATATCCCCAAAGCCGGACCGAATATACGCAAAAGCTGAAAGCACCGGGGTCTTTGCCGAAAGTTCCACGGGGCCAGCCCTCACTGTCTTGTGGTATGAGTGGCCCGACATGATATCCATGCTGTAACGCAGGATGAAATCCTCCGGCTTGGCTACGCTGACAGATGCCAGGCCGTCCACCAGATTCGCGAAACCGTATTTCAGGCCTCCCTCTCCGGCAAAGTCAATCTCGCGCTCAATCCAGAAATTCAGTCCCAGATGAGCAGGAATGTAAATCCGGATGGCTTCCATCATGTCATTCGGATATATTATCTGCCCACCATCAAAGTGGATATTGAAAACATATTCTTCCGGACTCTCCTTGAGCCGGATAATACTATCGTCGCTTACATAACGCCTGATCAGGCGTTCCATGAAACCCAGAGTGGATGTCTGTGTGCCATTCAGTTTGAGCAATATCCGATTTCGGCGCTGTGTGTAAGTGTCCCCAGGATTAGGCCGTACCTCAACAATGCGTTCCCAGTCAGAGAGCCCCCATGTCGCAGTTTCTGCAAAGAACTGTTTTGCTATCTCCTGCAACAGGATCCTCTGCTGCTCATGTTCCCATGAACAGACTGCAAGAAGATCCTGAAGGTTCTTTTCCTTGTCCCTGAACAGAAACTGGGGCAGATAACGGGAGATATCTACTCCTTGCTGGCGAAGAAACTCAAATAACATTTATCGTCACCTCCCCAAGAACGGGCAGGTCCTCTGCATCCAGACCAATGTTTTCCTCCAAGCCGTTGAGTCTGAGGTTTCGATAATCAAAAGCACCGCCCTTCTCTATCAGGATGCTTCCGATGCGGTTCCGTGTGATTTGTGCCTTGTTCTTCAGAATTGCCTTAGAAACAAATAGCACCTTTTTCACAAGTTCCGAAAGATAAGTCCTGACAGCATCCCGGAAGGCCTCCTCATCTACTGTCCCAAGGGCATCCACGGAAATATCGAGTGCCAGTTCATGGGCCGATACCACGGTCACGGCGGGGCCGACTGGTCGTACCTCCTCAATATGGTCGTATACTGTGGCAAGCAATTCCTCCGATGCTTCGTGCTGGTTGCTGTCGACGATGATAACCTTGACAGTGCCGGGACCGGCCCAAATCGGGATGCAGTCCGCATTCCCAACGCCTTCCACTTCCAATGCCCACTGGATGTAATGAAAACGGTTTCCGCTTGTAGCAGGAGTCCGGACTTTGAGCAGGTACCGTGCAAGAAGGTCGTCATCTGATTCCTCATCATATCCATCGTGCATAGCCTCCTCGTTTACAACCGACGAAATACCCGGGATGTTCATGGGGATGTTTACGATGGTTCCCGCCACGACATTACATTTCGCTCCCACTTCCACAGCTGTGACAGGGACAGTTCCCGACCCGCTCACGGCTACTTCTTCATCGGCGGCAAATCTGAGTCCAGCCATGGTCGTAAAAATGCTCCCTGCCAGGACAGTCCCTGTCCCCATGACTGTCACTTCTCCATGGGCATAGGTTGCGGCTTTCCGGATGACGCCCATTTCCTCTGCCCTCATAGCAAGGTACTCGCTGCCGGTCTCGGCGGCAGTATCCGCAAAGGCGGCTTTATATGCCTGCTCCAGTTCCACTTCCACTTTGGCGAATTCGATGGAATTAGAGGCCAGTACATCATACTCGAAGGTACCTTCAAACTTGGCCTGCGGGCTTTCGCTTTGCGCCTGCAGCTCTCTCAGTATTTCTTCCTGTGTTCTGGCTTCATACATTCAGGCTCACCTCCCCGTAGACCGTCGTCAGGTTTATGGTCGTAGTCACTTCATTGCCGTGCTTGGCAGGCGAAAATTTAACGGAATCGATGCTGAGGATGTAGGGATTGACCATCAGGCATTCCGTGATCACCCGCTTCAGCTCGGAATACCTCTCCTGCACGCTCATCACTTTCCCGATGAAGGGCTGGAGCTCGACTCCATATTGCCAGGAATAAGCGGCATAAGAAAAGCGCTCTGTCTTGAGCGCCTTGTAGATCCATACCTTGAGAGCTTCCTGCCCATAAGCCATTACATGGTTCCCGTTGCCGTCATAGATGAACCTGTCCACTTCGAAGTTCCATGCTGGCTGAGTGAACAGAGGAAGTTCCTGTTCTTCCGTTGTTATCTCTGTTCCGATGAATGGAAATTCTGCACTCATAGCTTCACCATCTTTTCTGTCACCATGTAAAGCTGCTCCCCTTCCATCTCCACGGGGAACACCGATACCCAATCCCCTGGTTTCAATGTATCCGTATAAATGAAAGTCTCCGTATAGTCATTGTCAATGCCATGCGTGTGGACATGATGCCCGGCAGGCTGCGTGCCGCTTACGATATGCCCCCTGGCCTCCCGGTAATGCCCTATGAGCCATTGCTCATTCAGGTACACCTGTTCCTTTGTGAGGTGGATCCCGTTCCAAAGGATGTCGATATCAGGGGGTGGCGCAATTACCTTGCCAAGGCTTCCCTGCATCGGTGCATGGCCTGCAGCGATATTGTGCATGGCATCCACGATGCCCGCCGCTGAATGTTCCGCTGACGGTATTTCCTCTGGCACAATGGTTCACCTCGCTTTGCATTTCCGTTTATGTTTCACCGTTATTCTCTTCTTTTTCCTTTTCGGCGGTTTCCTCGTTCATGAGGTTTTCAAACTCCAGCTCCAGCTTCATCTCGTACTTCCCGTCCGTGAAAGTGTGCGTGTCGCTCTTGATCCAGAACTGCCCGGTGAAAAGGCTGTCCGTCACCTTGATGGAATAGGGCGCCTTGACCCGGTAATCACCAAGGCAGACAATGCTGCCGGATTCCTCCGGCTTCTTCAGGAGCTTCTTGGCCTCCACCTGGGTGTCCTTGTTGGGGTCCACCTTGTAGATGTCCTGGAACATGGAATACTTCTGGATGTGCTCATCTTCCGTGATGATTTCTGTGGGGTTCCCCTGCTCGTCGATGATCTGGATCTTGTCGATGAGCTGCTCGATGGATTTCTTGTAGCGGCTGTCCGTCATGTTCTGCTGGGACTTCGCCTCAAACCCCTCGATCAGTGTTCCTTTTTCCACCACATCCAGCTTGGCGCCGTTCATGACAGGGTGGTACTTCTTTTCGTTCTTCTTGGAAGCCTCCGTATAGGCCGCCATGATGATCTGGTAG
>CADCIX010000037.1:0-574 GCA_902801565.1 uncultured Veillonellaceae bacterium
CATAGGTAAACCCCATGGCATCCAGATAATTGCCAGAGGCTACGCTGGCCACCTCAAGATTATTCAGTGAGCTGAAGATGCTCTCCTTGGCAATCCTCAACACCCCTGTCAGCACGGCAAAGTCCAAATGGGGATTGGATTTCAGCACAGAACTCAGATAATTGCGCACAAATACGATGGCTTCTTTGTAGTAGCCGTAATCCCAGGCCGACTGGATAGGGGCATCATACTCGTCTATAAGCACTAATACAGGGTTTTTATAATATCTGTTCAGATATACGGTCAAATTTTTGAGAGCATATTGCAGTTCCGTCCTTGACGCTTTGCCGGAAAGAATTGCTCCAAAGACCTCTTTTTCAGGAGCAATCAGTGCTTCACTTTCCAGCAGAAAACTAAATTCATGGTAGACGTTCTTCATCGTTTCCCCAAAGGACCCCAGCATTGCCGCCATGGAATCCTCTTTTATATCCT
Source organism: uncultured Veillonellaceae bacterium (assembly GCA_902801565.1). Lineage (GTDB taxonomy): Bacteria > Bacillota > Negativicutes > Selenomonadales > Selenomonadaceae > UBA3796. The sequence continues at coordinate 472 of CADCIX010000037.1, forward strand.
TCAGACTGAGGAACACCACAGGCCTCGTCCCCTGCTCCGCCATGTACCGCTCCCCGGCCTGTTCTATCTTGCACCCGGCAAACAGAGCCCGATTTGCCTCCGC
>CADCIX010000037.1:625-7933 GCA_902801565.1 uncultured Veillonellaceae bacterium
CCACATAGTAATACTCCTGCCGCACCTGCCGGAAGTCATCTACTCCCACTGGCATCACATAATGCTGCTTCATGGCACGCCTCCATTCCTGTGAATTTTACTTGCACTCATGCTTCACGCTTCTCCAGCATCTTGATGATCCTCGCGGGAACGCCTCCCACAAGGGCATTGTCCGGCACGTCTTTGGACACCACAGCCCCGGCAGCAACAATGGCATTTTCCCCAATGGTGACACCCGGAAGTATTGTCACACCGATGCCGATCCATGCATTCCGCTTGATCCTCACAGGCTTGCATGTGAGGACAGCCCGATCCACAAAGTCGTGGTTGTTGGTGGCAATGGCACAGTTGGCCGATATCCTCACATCATCCTCGATGGTGAGCCCTCCCGTGGACATGCAAACAAGGTTGTACATGATAGAGACGTTCTTCCCGATTTTCACACGATTGCCGCGGATTACCTGCATCGGCGGAGCGATATGGCTGCCCTCGCCAAGATTTCCCTTGAAAAGCTCCGCAATCAATGCCTCGCTTTCCTCTGTCATGGGCATGGTATGATTGATGCGGAAACAGAGCTGCGTACTCCTCTTCGCCTCCGCCATAAGCTCCCTGGTCTCCTCATTGTCCACCCGCATGTCTATACGCTTTTCCTCCAATTTTTCCATCTCCTGTCACAAAAAATCCTGTCCATAAGCTGCCGTCTCGTCACGCATCCTCATCCATCGCTTCCAAGAGAAAACTCACCGGGCGAAAGCCGTCGTTGCAGGAAATCATCGCCGAGCGAGGATTCTTCATCCAGCCATCGTAGAAGCCCTCTGCACCATGGGCAAGCCCCATGACAAAGGACGACATGGACTCCCATGCACTCTCGCAGAGCTCATCGGGACGCTGCCAGCCATCGGCAATGAACACCTGCCCCTCCTCCATATCGCAGGCATGCTCGATGGGATTCTCATACTGCTCCATCAGGTCCAGGTAACAGGCCTTCCTCATGACTGTAATCCTTACCTTCTTCATGGCGATTCCTCCATTCCCTTGCTAGGAAAGCGCCTCATCATAAGCTGATTTGGTCGTTTTATCGAACAACACCCACAAAACATCGTCGAATGCCTCCGGGCATTCCTGCAGGACATCCCTGACCGTCCGCACAGCAATCTTTGCCGCTTCCTGCAACGGATAGGAGTAGACTCCCGTTGAAATGGAAGGAAATGCCACGCTGCGGATGCCATGCTCAGCAGCAAGCTTCAGCGAATTCCGATAGCAGGAAGCCAGCATCTCTGCCTCCCTGCGTTTGCCGCCATACCAGACAGGACCTACCGTATGGATCACATAATCGCAGGGCAGCTTGTACGCTTTGGTGATTTTTGCCTGCCCTGTATCGCATCCTCCAAGGGTCCGACATTCCGCAAGGAGCTCCGCTCCAGCGGCCCTGTGGATCGCCCCATCCACGCCACCGCCACCGAGCAAACTGTTATTTGCGGCATTCACAATCGCATCGGCATAATGCCTGGCCGTAATATCCCCTAATTCTGTCCGCAAGATTGGTTTTGCCAAGTTATCCATGATTTACGCCTCCTCGTCATCACTTCCAAGAGAAAACCCGCCGGGCGAAAACCGTCATTGCAGGAAATCTCGCCAAATGAGGAATCTTCATTCCCTTGTTCACCCTTTATGTATTCTACTCCCAATCTTGCCATTCCTGCCATCACGCAAAAATAGCGCAGAGCCGAAGCCCTGCGCCGTACTATTAAGTTATCTGGGTTTCAGCACGCCCTAAACTGCCGTCTTCTTTGGCGAGACCCTTTTGAACTTCTCCAACTTTTCTTTCGAGCATGGCGGACAATCCGGATCATACACAAACGGGAGTTTTTTTGCTTCTTCCAGCTCCTTGATGCACATCTCTTCCGTAAAAGATTCACGTATTTCTTCCAGCGTCATCGGTTTAATCAGCATAATACCACTCCCTTTCCTGACGGGTTGCACAGCGGGCTGATATGATACGTATGATATCTCCCTCACGTTCCGTATACACGACAAACAATACTTCTCTCGCAAAGCCTATCGTTTGCCACCTATCCTCATCGCCGCTATGTTCTTCATCGTAGAACTCAAGTCTACGCTCATCATAGAACACATCAATGGCTTGTTCAAAAGAAATACCATGCTTTTTCTTGTTGATGGCATTCTTTTTTGGGTCCCACGTAAATCTCATTTTCATCCCCTATTGTTTATTATACCATAAAAAAGACGACACCTCAATGGGTGCCGCCCCTTTCGCAGAGCCAAATCCCTGCGCCATAGCAGCTTTTAAAGAATATTAGGGCGTGTTGAAAAACTCCACCTGTGCGCTACAGCGGCCATTTTTCCGTCTGTCTGCGTCAACGAACCCTTGACGTAGCTCTGCTACGACTGCGGGTTCGCTTCCTTGTCATACGAAAAACTGTCTCAGTGCAGCACCGCAAAGAGGAGCTATTACGGGTACCCAGGCATACCCCCAATCGGAACTTCCTTTGCCGGCAATCGGGAGAATTGCATGGGCAATGCGGGGACCAAGGTCGCGGGCCGGATTCATGGCATTGCCCGTGGAACCGCCCAAGGAAAGGCAAAGGGCCACGATAAGGATACCGACAAGGTACGGGCCATAGCCGGGGGGCATGCCAATGAATGCATCGGAGAAGATCATCCAGATGATGAACATCAGGAAGAACGTAGCGATAAACTCTGTGATAAAGTTTGCAGCTGTGCTGCGGATTGCAGGAGCCGTGGCAAAAATTCCAAGTTTCGCGGCAGGATCTGATGTATGAGACCAGTGAGGCAGATAAGCAAGCCATACAAGCACCGCACCGACGATGCCTCCCAGGATTTGCACAATAGATGTCATGATGAATTGACCTAATGTATAGACACCTGCAAGCATCTTGGCCAAGGTAACTGCCGGATTCAAGTCACCCTGGGGAGCGCCAAAAGTCGTTGCCGTGAAAATGCCGAACGCAACTGCAAAGCCCCAACCCAGTGATATACAGACCCAGCCGCCGCCCACCCCCTTGGACTTCGTCAGCGTCAAGTTCGCACAGACACCACATCCGAAAACTACCAGAACCATTGTGCCCAAAAATTCGCCCAATAAGTTTTCCGAACCTGTTACCATTGTTCTCATTCCTCTTTTCTTTTGCGCAATCTGTGTGCGCAATGCTGCTTCGGATATCGCAACTTTACGCTTTCAGGCGGATGCCACGGCATCATACCGGTACGTTGGATTTGGGCGTCCCGGCTGCAAGCAATTTGACGTGCCAACTTCGAAAGCAACAGCATCCCCGCAAGTCCTTGCGAGTGTATCAAAAGCAAATGCCTGCAGCTCATCCGGCAGCATCTGCACACGGGCATTCAATGTCATGGTTGCTATTCCACTGTCGGGAAGATACCCTCGGAATTGCGGCATTTCTCCGGTCTTTGTGATGTTTCCGGCAAGATACCCTTCATCCGACATAAGCAGTAACTTAACATGACCGATTTCTGCCTTTTTGCTCGCAAATGTATCGGAAAGCAAATGCAGGTATCTCTCAGCAAAGGGCTTCCACTGCACCTGATCTCCCGTAAGTTTCATCTCTGCATTCAGCCAGCCCAATGCTGCCTCACCCTCTGCATAAATGTCATAATCGACCTCAGCCAGATGGGTTCCGGACAATCCGTCCAATACCATATCCGCCAGCCATTCGCCAACCCCATCCCCGGTCTTCGCGCTGATAAGGTATATTTTCGCTTCAGGAAAAGCCTTTGCTGCTTCATGCCGCAGATTTGCCATTGTTGCGGGAGAAAGCAAATCCTTTTTGTTTATGAGAATCGCATCCGCTTCCTCCAACTGCTTTCTCAGGATATAAACTGCGCTGGGAAGAAATCCGGCCATATCATTTCGGAGCAGTGCAGCCAGACGTTCCGGATCGGCCACGACGGAGAGGGGTGCAAGACGGACTTTGCCGCGCAAGCGGTCTTTCGATGGCTGCATCACTGTTGCGGAAATGTCGGTGCAGCTTCCCACCGGTTCCGCTAAAATCACTGACACCTTCTTTTCCAGGAAGGACTCAACCGCAGCTTCCAGAGCGGGAAAATTGCAGCAGAAGCAGCTTCCGCTGACCTCGGCAGTCTCATTGCCGCCACATCGAAGCAGTGCCGTGTCAACCAGCTCCGAAGCCTGATCATTCGTGATGATGCCCACCTTCTGATTCTTGCCGGCAAAAAGTTCTGCAGTTTTTCCAATCAGCGTAGTTTTCCCTGCGCCAAGGAATCCACCTATAAACATCAATCTTGTCATTTCCTCTCATCCTTTCCGCAAATCTTACTCCAGTTCCATTTCAACCTCGAATCTCTTGTCCCATTCTGCATAGATTTGTTCCAAGGCAGGAAGGCCTTTGTTCGTTATGATGACCAATTCGGATATATCCCGTTCCATTTCCAACGGCTCGATCTCGACATGCATCCCGGCAATATCCACCTTTTTCCATCCGCTGGCAAGGCAGAAGAATCCTTTGATCCGCAACGTCCAGGGAAGGATGCCTGACAAAAACTCACGGAAGGCGGTATCCTCGAAAACCCCCGGCAGGCGGATGATATGAGCCGCGGGACGATTCCCCGGGGTGTTGGTGCAACATCCATCCGTATGCGGCAGTTCGCCCTTCTGCCTCTTGCCTGCCAGTTTCTCCATGATGAGCTTGAAATCGATATCACAATGACTGGTTCTTATCATCGATGCAGACGGGTTCAATGAGGCAATTTTCCTTTCCACTGCATCCATTTCATCAGGACTTGCAAGGTCTGCCTTGTTGATGATAATGCATCCGGCCGCCATAATCTGGCGCCCGATGGGCAGCAGGACCTCCAGCTGCTCCAAAAAGTTCACCGCATCCACGATGCAAATTGCCCCACAGTAGTCATAGGGCTTTCCCTTCGCTATACCGATCACCTCATCAAGAAGGCTTTCGATGTTGGAAGGATCAGCCATGCCGGAACTTTCGACAAAAAGTGCCTCGATGGGAAGCATGGAATATTCCACCAATGCATCAATAAAGGCTCCCTTCAGACAGCTGCAAAACACGGACCCGTTATTGATCTCCGCGATTTCCATACCCTGCGCACGCAAGATCGTTCCATCCACACTGATATTCCCGAACTCATTCATGATGATCCCGATCCTGCAGCCCTCCATGCCCTTGAGCGCCCGCTGAAGAAAGGTCGTCTTTCCTGCGCCGAGAAATCCTGTCAACAGATATAGCCGAATGTTCTTTTCCATCGATTATCACCTCTCTGCAAAAATCGCCGCATCCTTGGTTCCAGGCTGCGGCGATTCTCTCAAAGTCTCTTGTCAATCGCCTCGATAAGCTCTGCTCTTGTCGGAACGATATTGTTGAATACAACCTCATTATTGATCAGCATGACCGGAAGATTCGCCACCCCAAGCTTTTTCATGCGGCGTATGCCGGCCTTGGTCTTCACAAGGGATTCACGCCAGGAAATCTTCCCTTCGTACTGTCCGAGAATCCCGCGGACAGACTCGCACATGTACTGGCAGGGTGCGCATCCCTCGGAGTCCAGCGTGATGACCTCGATGAATACCTTGCCCGGCTCAACGGCCACATCCTCAAAATCCTCTCCGTCATCTGCCAGGGATTCGTCCGGGAAATCCTCCAGGGACGTATAGTTCCCACTGACATAGTCCGCAATGGCGACGAGATTGGGAATCGGCGTATTGTATGGAATATCACATCCCGGCGACAGGATATATCCTGCGCCCTTTCCGATCTCAAGTTCACGCTTTGCCTCAGCGACATTTTCCGAGGGAGTGCCGAAGAGCATGATGGTCGTGAGGGGAAGATTCCCGCCATACGCCACATGATGCTTCTGGGCAACCTCCTTGGCATATGCAAGATCCACATTTTCGTCAAAGGCAATACCGTGGGTGTTTGTCTCGCACATGAGCTCCAGATTCTTCGTCGCGTCCCCGCAGGAAAAACTCATTACATAGAGCTTCAGTTCCTCACGGATATAAGTATTGAGGTCCGTCGTCGGCCCCTTCACAAAGGACTCGAAATGCTTCGGCGAGATCTGTGAGACCATGGGATCCACCACTGCGATGACATCCACCCCCACATCACGATACATCCGCGCGATGTCCTTGCCAATGGAGGCGCAATACGCCAGAAGCTCGTCCGCCCTTTCCTTTGTCTTTTTGCGGATCATATCAGAAAAGAGACCGACCCCGCGCAGATGCAGTGCCAACGTCAGGGGACCGCATATAAGCGCGTAAATGACAATCTTGTCCCCATAGAGTTTTACGATGCGCCTTGCCGCCTCCATCGTGACAGGATAGCGCCCGCTATTCTCGTCCGGACGTGGCAGATCCGCCACCGAGCAACTGTCATCCTCCAGTACATGTGTCGCAACTGCCGGCGGATTGTTTTTCGACCATTTCAGTTCACAGCCAATGGCCTCCGCCTCCATCTGGATATCAAACAGAATGGGCAAGGCGTCCGGCGTATACTTCTCATACGCCTTGCCAAAACCTTCGACAATCTTGTCCGCATCCTTCAGGAATGCTTCCGCATCAACACCCTCTAAAAGGTTCGCCGTCTGCACGCCTGCATAAGGAACCCATGGAGTCCTGTCAACTTCCTGGCACTCAAGTGCCTTGAACACTCTTTCTCTCCTGTCCATTCTCTTCACCTCTGTCATACTATTTGGGCCTCAAAGCCCTGATCCCCAGTCCTGTGTCATCATGGTCTTCGTATATTTTGACAGTTTCCAATCCGGGATACGGCATGCATGGCAGGCCTTCGCGCACCACTTGTTCCTGAGCCATCGCGCAGCGCGGCTGTTTTTTGAGTTGCGGACAACGAATCTCTCTCCGCAGTGCGTCGTAATGACTGCCGTGTCTCCATTGACCTGGATGCTCTTGATCCCATGCAGGACCCCTGAGCGGGCAGGCCACAACTTTATCTTCTCCACAAGCCGGAAAAATTCCACGTTTTTCCGATAATAACGCGTCCGTTCCTTTTCTATGCCGATAGGACGGATCTCCTCATCATGCCGCTTTGCCATAGAATCGTTCCCTCCTGGAAACTGTTGATTGTCTGGCGGAGAGTCCGGGAGTTTCACCCGGCTGCACGGATTTAGAGTCCATGTGATCCATACGATCCACCCTCCATAATCTCGCAAGAATTCCTAGTGTCCCACCTCGTTCAGAAACATAAAAATAATTGTTCGAGATGTAGTCAGATGCTAGGAAGAGGAGGGCGGCGTAGCGGTGGCTACGCCAAC
>CADCIX010000037.1:7939-29148 GCA_902801565.1 uncultured Veillonellaceae bacterium
CTTGACGTAGCTCTGCTACGACTGCGATTTCGCTTCCTTGTCATACGAAAAACTGTCTCACTGTAGTGCACAGTCTCCGTTTTTCAACACACCCTAAAAGCCGCACGCCCTGACCTCTCTTGCCATTTTTCGTGCCATTCTCGTCGCATCCATCACATCTGCCGCATAACCGTCCGCACCGATTTCCTCCGCCCAGCAACGGGATGCCAGGGCTCCCCCCACCAAAACGCGGAATCTGTCGCGCAGACCCTCTTCCGTAAGACGAGAAATGAGTTCCCTCTGAGCCGGATAGGTTGTGGTCATCAGCGCAAAACCGATGATGACATCCGGCATCCATTCCCTGGAAACGGATACCACCCGGTCTGCCGGAACATTTCTCCCAAGGTCACATACAGAAAAACCATTGGCGCGGAACATGTATGCCATGATATTCTTCCCGATGTCATGGATATCCCCTTCCACAGTATAGACAAGGACTTTCCCGGGACAAACAAGACGATGTTCTGTCATATCCATGTTTGGCGCCAGAACGCAGATTGCCTGCTCAAAAGCATCCGCCGCGAGCAGGAGCTGCGGGATAAATATCTCGCCATCGTCAAACCTTCTGCTCACAGACTGCATTGCAACAAGAAGGGACTGCTCAATGACCTCCGCCGGAGAAACATCCGTCATCATCAGCCGCCTTGTCATAGCAACCACATCGTTGCTTTCAAGCTCTTCCAACGCATACCGCAAATCCTCCAGCAAGCGTGCCCTAACATGCTTCATTTGCCCACTCCTCCCACACTGTTGTGGCATTCAGGAATTCCTTACAAAAAAGGTCCTGTAATTCATAGTTAAGCACTTCCTCACTGCTCCATGAGCACCCCCCTTTCCCTCGCGAAAAACAATAATGGAGCACAAAAAGACCTTCGTCCTTCTGTGCTCCATTGCACTATTCTATAATGGTATTTATTTATTTGTCCTTATTATACCATACCATTTCAAAAAAGCAACTGTCAGAAAATATTACCTTTTCATGCCAGCATACTTTTTATGGGAATGATTCCGACCTGCCCCAACACTCTCCTCATCAGCGGATTTCAGGATCATCCGCACGGTTTCCACCGAAATGGATTTCCCGAAACGATGCCGAACCCGTTCTGTCAGCTCCGCCAATGTCCAATTTTCAATCTCCTTCGGCGCAGTGCAGGCCATGCGGATGATCTCATGCCGTTCCTCCGGCGTAAGGATCTCCGGTGCGCCGCTTCGCTGAAGGTCGAGAAGCCCCGCCATCCGTTCCGAGGCAAAACGGTTCCGCCACTTGCGACAAGTCTTTTCCGAAATGCCCAATTTCTTCGCAATTGCAATGCATTCCTGCCCTTCCGCAGCGAGCAGGATGATCTGGGACCGGAGATGCACCCGATGCTCCACGCTATGGCTATGGACGTTCTTTTCAAGCTGCTCCCTTTCCGCTGGCGACAACAATATCTTTACAGCTACCCTTGACACATGCGCCCCTCCTCCAGAAATCTGTGCTTCCTGCCGAAAATATTCTATTATATATTATAACGCATTGTTCAAATTTTGCCAGCGGCAAAATCTTCTGGCACAGAAGCATTTCTCAGGACGCCGAATCAGCTTGTCATGGCCACCAGTGAGAACAGCATGGAAGCCACACCGATTTCCAATGTGTCATGGATAATGTTCTCCTCATGCAGCAGCACAGCCTCGCGGCTCACGCCAAGGGGTACGCCGGGAGCCGCAACGAGGGTGTCCCCATCCATATCGCAGGAATCGATCGTATTCCCGGAAGTAGTGGCTTCAAAATAAATGTTGCACGACTGCAAGGCCTCGGATGCACTATGGGCGACTGTCACACCGGCTGCCTCATGGAAGGGTGCAAGACAGCGTGGATTGGTATCATAAACCACGATATCCGCCCCACAGGAAAGAAGCGCACGAATCGCGCCCCGCCCCACCGGGCCCGCCCCGAGAACTGCCACACGTCGATTGGTAAGGTCCTTTGCCTTCATGGACAGGGCGGCAGCAAATCCCCGTCCCGTGCACACGCTGTTATCAGCAATGGTTCCTGTTTCGAGATCCATCAGGGAACAGGTCTGGTCATCGGCGAGGAACAATCGCCCTGCCCCCCGCTTCATTGCCTCACCGATCCCAGCCACATCCGACTCTTTCGTGACAAAAGCATCTGCCCCCAAAAATGCCATGATTTCCCGTATCGTTTCCGAAAAACCTTCAATGATGCCAAGACCAGAGGTTATGGGAACAATGCCGATTTTCTTTTGCCGGATGCCCTTCTGCAGAGCACTGGCAGTCCCGCCTGCAGCCTTCGCCGCAATGTCTGCCAGCCCGCCGCCCAATTTCTTCAGAAGTTCCTCGTTGTAATCCGGAAGTCTTGGTATAATGCCATCGATATCCGTCTTCGCAAGACGTGTCATATCCTTTCCCCTCCTGTAAGTGCCATGCTTTCCAGAATGCTTTGCATGACCTGGTGATGCTTGTCCCTGCATGCTTTCTCATCGGAACCGCAAAGGATCAGTGTCGCTGCCCATTCCCCGCATCCCGAAAAATAGTTTGTCAAAGCCTCATCGGCACCAAAAAAATTCCTAGCTCTATGCAGCGGGCCATGCCCGCCCATGAGATGTTCCCCGCCAATCCAGACGGTTCCGTCCTTCACCTGTACATGCTCATACAGGACACTTTGCCGGCAGCGGAAGGGCGGCGAAGCATCTTCCATGTCTGCATATACAAGCGGCATGAGGATTCCCGTCGCATGGTATACCGCTGTCGGCGTCTGGCTCGGAATCCGCGCATCAATTTCCAATACCTTCAGCTCGCCGTCAGAGAGAATCGCCTCCACATCCATAATGCCCTCAAGCTTCACAGCCTCTGCCAAAATCTTTGCTGTTTCTCCAAAAGCGCGCTCCTGCGCAGCGGAAAGACCGCTCGGACAGATCACGCGCTTGCAGTCATAGATCTCGTCCATTTCAAGGCGCGTCACCTGAAACGTCTGCATTCTTCCTCCTCGTGCCACAATTTCAATGGAATAGGACGAGCCATCCAGATATTCCTGCACCACCCAGTCCGTATCCCCATGTTCCTCCATAAAGGACGCAAGATCCTTTTCATTCCCGATTTTTCTCACGCCCTCGCTGCCGCTTCGTCCGGAGGGTTTGACGATGACCGGGAACGAGCATTCCGGCCAAGGTTTCGGCACCGGGATTCCAAGCTCCTGAAAGAGCTTGTCCGAGCGCTTTTTTGAACAGGACACCCGATAAGCATCCATGCCGAACATGAGCGGCGCCCCGGTTTCCTTTGCCGCCTTGTCAATCCTTTCGAGGATGTCAATCTTTTCCAAGGCAGGAATGACGAGATCTGCCTTTCGCATTTCACGAACAAGGAAATCTCCTTCCAGAAGATCCACGGCAAAAAACTGATTGGCCAGCAAAGATGCCTCCGCATCGGGATTCTTGTCAGCCAGGGAAACGTGCCATCCTGCCTCCTTCATCAAATAAGCGGCTTCCACGCCCTGCAATTTTCCACCGAGCACCAGCGCATTTCTCATCGGGCACCGCCTCCACGTTTTCTCTTTTCCACCCAGGATTCATATTCCTCAACAGTTGCAGACGCCAGTCCGCATTCCTCCAGAATCGGCAAAATGCCCTTCACTGTCCGGCTTCCATTGTCAATTCCCTCGTGGCATCGTGCCACCCCCGCCAGTCCGGACTGCGGCGGAATGAGGGATGTCACGGCGTTCGCCCCTGCCTCCAGTCGGGCCTTTAATCCCTCCGCTCCCTCAACATCAAGGGAAGCCGGAATGATCCGGTCCGGGAGCAAAAGCCGCATCACGGCAATCAGATTGAGTTCCCGCTGGTTTTTGCCGGAAGCCCCGAACATAGGCGTTCCCACCTGCGGAACAAAGGTCATGGCACGTACCTGATCCGCCCCAAGCGACTCCATGGCATGAATGGAACGCAAAAGGTCTTCTGTGCTTTCCCCGACTCCCGTCATGACACCCTCCTCCACCAGCATGCCACAGTTCTTTGCAAAGGCCTTGGCACCCCATCGCTTTTCGTAAGGCTGGCCGGGGCGAAGCTCCTGATAGAGCGGAAACGTATGTGTTTCCTGATAGCAGGCGTACCAGTCTGCACCTGCTTCCCGCAGCCTCTCAAGCAAGCTGTCCTCAACTACGCCCGGGGAGACCATGACCGGCAGCGATGTTTCCTTCTTGACAGCGTCCACGAGGCCCGCAAGCCGTTCATATCCCTCTGCGCCCTCTGACAGATAGAACGGGTCCTCCCCCATCGTAAGGTCGATGAGATGAACACCGGATTCCTTCAGAGCTGATGCCGCTGCCAGAATCTCATCCATGGACTTCCGATAGCGCAGGCTTTTGCTGTTTCCTCGTCGATACAAACAGAAATTGCATCCATTGCGGCAATAGGTGGAAAAATAAACAAACCCATACAGGAATACATGCTGCCCGAAAAATTTTTCCCTTCGGGCGCGCGCCGCCCGGAAAAGTTCCTCGCGTTCCTCCGGCGAGGAAACCTCAAGCAATCCCTGGATTTCCTCATCGTGCAGGGCACGCCCCTCCACTGCGCGTTTCAAAACCTCCATCAAGGAATCCATGCCATCGCCCCCCTACAGTTTCAACGAAATGCCATCAAGATAGGACAGGCTCCTGCCATAGCTTTTGACATTCCGTCCTCCGTTTTTCAGCATCAACAGGCGTTCCAGACCAAAGCCCATACCGACCCATGTCGAATCAATGCCCCATGCCCCATCCAGTACATGAGGCCCCATTGCCCCGGATGCAGCCTCAACTCCGCCGCACATGACATCCAGCGTGTCCCCGTAGACGACCGAGTTCTCTTCCTCGAACCGGTATCCCGGAAGGCCTGCCGCCTGCATGACCACATCTGCCAAAAAACGGAGCCGCTCGCCACGTTTTTCTTTCTCAATGCCCCATTCGACAAAATTAAGCATGGTAAACTCGTTCAGATGCGTATTGCCCTGGGATTCCTTGCGGAAACAGGAACCTATCTCAAACACGCGCACGGGCGGTTCCCAAAGCCGCAGCAAATCCTTGGATACGGAATAGAGATTCGGTGCAAGCATGGGGCGCAGGCATTTATTGCGATCGAGCCAGAATACCTGGGAATACAAGTCATGGCTTTCGTCAATGGTCATCTTCCCGAGCATGCTGCGCGAGATGATCGTCGGGGTGACAACCCAGCAGAATCCCTCCTTTTCCAAGGCTTTTCCAAGAGACTCCCCCAGGCGGCAAAGGGATGGCTCCCGCACCCCATCGCGAAATCCTTTCAGCCGCTCCCTGCCCGCCGCTGCCAGTTCCCTTGACAGCTGCACAAACATCTGGTCGCGTTCCAAGGTTCCGGAAAATCGCTTTGAGAGGACCTCCTGCTGCGCATCCAGTCCGGCAAGCCGCTCATACTGCGCCTCTGTCCATTCGCATTCCATATAAATTCCCCCTAACTCCTTTGTCCCGTCGGCACGAGCTGAATCAACGGCGGGCAGAAATCTTCCGTCGTCTGTTGCATGCATCCATGCCCGATGAACCGTATCCCGGGATCCCCGGCGGCTGCCAGAACAGCCTCTCCATAGCTCTTCGCACGGATCCCTGTGGGCACGGCCTCCACAATGCCGTTCTGCTGCAGCAGGAATGAGGTTCGTCCGCAAATGTGCATGACCCCTTCCCGGAACAACGGCTCTGTCCTTTGCATGACCAGGGAAGATCCATAAGCGCAGAGTTCATAAACCTCCGGCCCCAGAATTTCCGGATCCCCGCTGGGATCTGCGTAAGAAATCACCCTGGCTCCCGCTTCCATGCCCAGACGTGCATAGGATGCGGCATCCGCGGCCAGCTTGTCCACGACAGGCAGAAGCGCCATCGAATCCCTGCAAAAGATCCGACAGATTTCCGTAACGCTCATGAGCATTGCAAGAACCGTAAACGGGCCCTCTACCCGAAGGGATACCTTCTCTCCCTGTGCTGCAAGCAGATGAACCGCTTGGAGCACCTCTCTGATCCGCCCCTCGGAAAAATCTATGTCCGGCAGGGACAGCGCATCCTCAAGGGAATTGCAGGGATACGTGCCCAGCGATGGCGGCATCGGATTGTCATAGATCGTCACCGGGGCACCGAGGGCCTCTGCCTCGATGGAGACGCAGAAGGGAACCTGGGCAAGAACATCCCCCCGTTCCTGCTTGAGAACTTTTGCAACGGCTGCCATGGCACCTGCCTTGCTCTGGGCATCCCGAAAAGATACCCCCGCCTGCCGAACCAAAGATTCCGGCAGGATTTCTGCATCTTCGCCGCTGCACTGAAATTGCACATATTGTTTCATCTTCCGGTATCCCCCACTCATCCTCACAACAAGAAACTCTCAAGAGATGCTTCTTTTATCCTTGTATGATTTTCCGTTATGGAACATCATGCCGTCGAAAAATATCCTCTGAAAAGAGCTTTCGTTGGCAACCTCTACAAATTCCACATGTCTTGCGATTTCCTGTGCTTCCATGCGGCACTCCTTATCCAGAAGCGCCATACGGGCACCCTCGCCTGCGGCGTTGCCCGCCGATTCAATGGCATGCACCGGTACTTCGGGGAACATGCCAATGTAAAGAGCATTCCTGACATCGATGTAGCTGCCGAATGCCCCCGCCAGAACAATGCGTTCCGGCGCCTCAATGCCAAGCTTTCCCATGAGGATTCTCGCGCCGGCATAAATCGCCCCTTTCGCAAGCTGTACTGCCCGCACATCCTTCTGGGTGATAACGATTTCCCCGCAGCCGCCGGTCTCCTCACTGCTTGCCAATATGTACTCGGCACTCCTTGGTCCGACCTGACGCACGCGCGAAAATCCGACATCCCTGTCAAAGGAACCGTCGGAGCGCAGGATTCCTGCACGAAGCATTTCCGCTATAACGTCGATGATGCCAGACCCGCAGATTCCCTTTGGCTTCATGTTTCCAATGACCCTGCATTCCGGCATTCCCGTGGCCGGATCGATCTTCACCTTCTCGATTGCACCGGGCGCCGCCCGCATTCCACACAGGATCTGCGCGCCCTCCAGTGCAGGACCCGTGGCGCAGGACGTGGACAGCAGCCGATTCCGATTGCCAAGCACGATTTCCCCATTCGTCCCGATATCTATGACCAGAACATTCTTATCCTGTACATGGGGACGCACGGCGAGAATCACTGCCACATTGTCCGCTCCCACAAACCCCGCTTCTATCGGCAGAAAATGGACATTGCCGGAAGGAGCGATGGACAATCCTGCCAGATCTGCCCGGATATCCACGGCCTTCCGCAGGACCGAAATGAAAGGCGCCTTTCCGATATACTGCGGATCAAGCCCCAGGAAAATATGCTCCATGACCGTATTGCCCACAATGACAACCTCGAAGATATCTTGCAAGGAGATGCCCGCATCCTGTGCCAGCTCCTTCATCATTTCCTGAATATCTTTCCGGATGGCATCGGAAAGGACGGACAGCCCGTCTTCCTGTGTCATGGTATAGGACACGCGGGACAGCACATCATCGCCATATCGGATCTGGGTGTTCATGCGCGAGGTCCTCCCAAGAAGCCTCCCATTCTGAAGATCGGAGAGCGAAGCCGCCAGGGTCGTTGTTCCGAGATCGATTGACACGCCGTAAACCCCTTCCAAGGGCTCGGCACGGACATCAACGACGGTCTTTCCCCCGAGGACGGCAACGCTCACATGCCATTTCCCTTTCCGCAATGTCCCCGGCAGTTTTTTCAGCACGGCATGATCAATTTCCAGCTCCTTGAGTGCCGCATCCCTCTCCCGCAAGCCGTCAAAAAGACGCTGGCAGTCATCCCGGAAGTCCTCCAGTGTCGGTGGGGCGAGCTCCACCTCATACTGCCTGACATTCGGCCGACAGCTGACCGGAGAGGATCTCCCGGACTCCATGATCACGCCTCCGCTGTCCGTGTTCTGGACTTCCACTGTCATATCCGCATGGATTTTGGTCTGGCAGGCAAGCCGAAAGCCCTCCCTCTGTTTCTCAGAGGAAATGTATCTTTGCTCTTTCCTTGTCAATCGGGTTGTTCTCCTGCTTCCACCATGCCGCTCAATCCGCACGAGGCATTTCCCGCATATGCCGTTTCCTCCGCATGGAGCCGGCAGCGGAATCCCGTTTTTCCTTGCAATATCCAGGACGGTGTCAGATTGCTCTGCACTGTATTTCCTTCCGAATGGCTGGAATGTCACCTGAAACTTCTTCATATACTGTTCCTTTCCCCAAAGAGATAAAAAGGCACAGTTCTTCCGCACCTACGGAGAACCATGCCCTTTCCCTTGTCGCAATAAGAAACCTTAAACCATCACAAAAGTTTCGCTTTCTTTGTCCAGTAATCGAGTCCCAGCTCTGTCATGACCTTTACCGCCTCATCGTAGACATCCAGGTATTCCTGTGTCGGAAGCAGTGTCTTCGTGTCATAGCACTCCTCATAAGGCTTGCCTGTGGGTGCTGTCTTGTAGTTCTTCTCGTACATTCCCACCAGCTTGTCAAGGAGCTCATTGACTTTTGCCGTCGGCATTCCGGCAACAGCATGGGCACACTCGCCCATGAACCGCGCCTCCATGCCTGTGGTGTAGTTCGTCGATACTCCCTTGCTCGCAGCAACGCCCGAAAGCACCTCACGCCCGCTGCAAGTATCCGTGATGGCCTGGGCCGCCGTTTCCAGAAGGCACATGACCGTGCAAGGACCTGCCGTCGTGTAGTATTGGTTGCCCATCATCAGGTCATAATGGGATTCGACCGCCATGCAGGCATGCGCGGCAACGGCCAGCGTCTCGCGTGCCGTAGTGATGCCCCAGCGCACATGTGTGGGCCCATCCAGATGCCAGGTCGCCTGCATCATGACAAAGGAATTGATCGTCGTTGCGACATCGACAATCGTGGTTTCTTCAAGACCTCCGGCGTAGCCGCCATAAATCGGCATCTGCTCGCACATGATCATATCACCGGCCAGAACATAATGCGCGTCAAAAGTGAGTGCACTGACATCAATCTTGAGCTCATTGAGCTGGGATACTTCATGGCTGTCCGTAGGCCTCATGCCTCCGGGGAAATCTGCAGCGATAACCCCGGCTGCGGAAAGGGATGTTTCATTCCCCTAAAGCCCCATGCCGTCGCGCCCGGCCCTCATCTGGGCCTCACGCACGGCCTTCGCCTCAGCCTTTACTGCTGCAATTTCCCAAGGAGTTCCCGGCATCGGGTCCTTGCCCTTGATCGTCTGCATTACGCCATCGACGATTGTATCAACAATCGGTTCCTGCGCATACGTCTGATGGATATCCTGGAAATACTTTTCCGAGCAGGGTGCGCCGGTCGGCCCGCCCTGAATGATCGGCGGACGCTTGTCATCATGCCGGCGGCATGCAATCATGCGCCCGTTCAGCCCAACTTCGCCATACTGGGCAGACTTCGGGGCAGCCTCAAGGGATGCAAGGATTTCCTCCTCCGTGTACTTTATGACACGGTTCGTATCAATACAATACACGCCGCAGGTTGCCAAAAGCTCCAGCCCCGCCTTGAACAGGTTGCTGCAAAGCTCGGGATCCTCCGGGATGATCTTCTTCTTGTCCATCTTGATCCCATACTTCTTCTTCAGGGCAGATGCCGTCTTAGGAATGATCTTATAGTCCCATTCCTTCTCCTCTACCCGTTCGCCGGTTTTTGCACGGTCATATACATCCATGACCGTGATTGTTCTGGAAAGTGTCATAAAACTCCCTCCTCATCTTTCTCGTTCCATTATGCGCGAATGGCTGCTATCAATTCCTTGGCCTTGTCCACTGCCTCTGCCGCATTTTCGGCATAGGCATCTGCTCCAATGGACCTCACCCATTCCTCTGAAACAGGTGCGCCACCGAACATGCACTTGAACTGGTCGCGAATTCCCTCCTCCTTCAGAAGATTGACGATATCCCGCTGTGCCGGCATCGTCGTCGTCATAAGCGCTGCGCCTGCAATAATGTCAACCCCAAGTTCCTTCGCTTTCGCTACAACTTCGGTGGTTGCTGCATCCCTTCCTATGTCGTGTACCTCGAACCCGCTGGCCGAAAGCATCGTCTTCACGATATTCTTGCCGATATCATGGATATCGCTTTCCACCGTGCAAATCAGGATTTTCCCAAGGGACGAGGATTGCTTCGCCCCTTCCGACAAATCGGCGGTAATAATGCCAATCGCCTTTTCAAAAATCTCCGCCGCCACAACAAGCTGTGGGACAAACGCCTCACCCTCGTCAAAGAGGTCGCTCTGTGTCTGCATCCCTGCACCAAGACCCTCACT
Source organism: uncultured Veillonellaceae bacterium (assembly GCA_902801565.1). Taxonomy (GTDB): domain Bacteria; phylum Bacillota; class Negativicutes; order Selenomonadales; family Selenomonadaceae; genus UBA3796. Next base: position 18,293 of record CADCIX010000037.1, read on the forward strand.
GATTGCGGTAATCGGATCGATTGCAAGGTCAACCGCTTCTTTGGCTGCCTCCTCTGCCAGATCCTCGTCCAATTCCTCGATGCATTCCTTCAACTTTGCAAGAACTTCATCCCTTGAACTCATCATTCAGTCCCTCCTTTTCATCAAAAGAAGCCCGAATCAGCCGCCAGCTCTCGCCAGCACTGATCCGGGCTTCTTTGCCCATTCCGTTTTATAACGGAATTTATTTTTTTGTACAACGCAATTATAACACCATGAACTTTTTTGTGCAAGAGAAATTTTACAAACTTGAATACGAAGTTTCATCATGCTCGCAGTAATCCATGCCAGCCTTCTCTTCTTCCTCTGTTGCCCTGACCTGCATGAACAAGCCGATGCCCTTGATGATAAGGAACGTAAACCCTGCAGCAAGGGCAATGGTTATGATGACACTTGCCAACTGCGGCAGGAGCTGCTCGGGATTTCCATAGAACAGCCCGTCAGGGCAAGCGGAATTGACTGCGCTGGAGCAAAAGACACCCGTCAGCATGGCACCGCACATGCCACCGATTCCATGACAGCCGAAAGCATCCAGTGCATCATCATATCCGAGTTTTGTCTTCAGGACGACGATTCCGAAATAACAGACGCAGGTTGTGATCATTCCAATCAGGATGGCACCGCCAACCGTCACAAATCCGCAGGATGGGGTAATGCCGACGAGCCCGGAGATAGCCCCGGTGCATGCGCCCAGAATCGTCATCTTTCCTATGCGCACTTTCTCAATCAGCATCCACGTGAGCATGCCCATGCCCGCCGCCGTGTTCGTTGTCATGATCGGATGCACTGCATCTGCAGCATTGAGGGCACAGCCTCCGCAAAACGCAATCCAGCCGAACCAAAGGAAGGCAAATCCAAGGGTCACGAAGGGCAGATTATGCGGCCGAAAGGACATCACGGGATAGCCGTACCTCTTCCCGAGGATCAGGGCAGCCACCAGGCCAGATACCCCGGAGCTGATATGCACTACCGTGCCTCCTGCAAAATCCAATGCCCCAAGCTCCCCAATGAACCCGCCTTTCGCCCAGACCATGTGGCAAAGCGGCTCATAAACAAGGGACATCCAAAAAAACATCAACAGGCAGAACGCCGGGAATTTCATTCTTCCGGCAACTGCACCGCCGATAATCGCGGATGTGATCATAACAAAAACCATCTGGTACATCGAAAAGAGTTCCGCCGGGATTGTCGGCGCATAATCAGCGTAAGGTTCCACTGTAACGCCATTCATGAACCAGAAATCAGACCCTCCAAAGAACCCATTGACGGTTGGCGCAAAAGCCGTAGAATAACCGAAGGCTGCCCACTGCACCGACGTGATTCCAAGAAGCACGATGCACATCATCAGCACGTTCAGCATGTTCTTGGCCCGGCCCATGCCGCCGTAATAGAACCCCAGGGCAGGCGTCATCAGCAAGACGAATGCCATGGCGACCAGCATGAACCCTGTATCACCACTGTCGATCCCGGATTCCGCCTCAGCGAAGGCAACTGCCGGAAGTGCAAGCAGTATGCCTGTAAAGCCAAATACGTTGCAAATTTTTCTTGTCATATCCATAACCCTCTTTCTTTCCGGAATTCCCATATTCCATAAAGAAGCATATATCCTGCATCATACCCAAGACACAAGCAATCACCCCCCTTCAAAATAGAAAGGCCCTTTATTTCAGACAGATATATCCTGAAATAAAGAGCCACTCTGCTCATTTTTCCGCTTTTTAATAACGGAATTTATTTATTTGAAATTACATTCAGATGATAGCATGAAAAAAATAGGTTGTCAAGCCGTTCTGCAAAATTGACAAAACGCGCTGCAATGATGTAGAATGGTTGGCGAAAAGCAACGCGGCTTATGGAATATTCCATAAGCCGCATTTTGCGTTACAACACAATAAGAAACTGTTCATCCATAAACAGAAAGGCGTGAGAACGATGAGAAAACCTGTGATTGGCGTTGTCCCACTGGTGGATATTGGCCGGAAAAGCCTGTGGATGCTGCCGGGATATCTGGACGGCATACGTGCGGCGGGAGGAATGCCCCTGATCATGCCCCTGAGTGCTGATAAGGGAGAAATCATCCAGGCAGCAGAACTGTGCGATGGAATCCTCTTGACCGGCGGACAGGATGTCAACCCCGAACTCTACGGGGAAAAAAGGATGGAGGAATGCGGGGAATCTTCCTGGAAACGCGACCAGATGGAACAGCTCCTTCTTTGCGAAGCATTGGAACGGGGAATGGCCGTGCTTGGAATCTGCAGGGGACTGCAGTTCCTGAACACCTTCCTGGGTGGAAGCCTCTATCAGGATCTGGACTTGCAGAGACCATCCGAATGCCTGCATCACATGACACCCCCGTACGACAGGGTTGCCCATAAGGTTTCCGTCGTAAAGGCCTCGCCGCTCTTTGCCCTGCTTCGGGAAAATCATCTTGGAGTAAACAGCTATCATCATCAGGGAATCCACAGGCTGGCAGACAGCCTGGAAGTCATGGCCGTCGCAGAGGACGGGCTTGTCGAGGCTGTCCGTTATCCCCAAAGAAAGTTCGTCTGGGGTGTCCAATGGCATCCGGAGTTCTCCTGGAAAAAGAACCGGAGCAGCCAAAGAATCTTCGCTGCATTTGTGGAAGCGAGCACGCCACTTTGATGAAGAGGCTGCGCGATTCTTCAGTTGGCTGATTTTATATCCAGCACCGGCGTGCCGTCCATCATATCAACGCCGGTAAAATGTATGCGGCGTCCCTCAATCTTCGTGACCTTTATGATAGAAGCCCCTATGGGATTGGGACGGTACGGCGCATGGGTGGAAAAGATCCCCATCATGGGGCCAACGCCCCGGTAAGGCACCGTCAGCTTCACTTCATTGATCTTGTCGAACCAGAACAGAACCTCATAGGATTTTCCGACCTCCATATTCGCCATGGCTTCTGCATATTCCTCCAGAATCTCCATCACGGCTTCCTGATCCGGATACTCGTCCCCGCTTTTCGGTGTGTTCTCCCGGACCTTATAGGGCGACTCTATGTAACCTATGGGCTTGCAGATCAATTCCTTCACTTTCCATTCCTCCAATTCAGTCTACGTTTATCAACATACTCCATGATACAATTCGCCATGCTTTCGGAAATTCCTGCAAAAATGCACTAAAAGCCAGGCGACCGGCTATCACCTCTCCCATGCTGGAGATGATAGCCGGTCGCTTATAGTACACTTCATTCACAAAGTTTGATTATTGATTTTCAATGGGCTTCATGGTCGGGAAGAGCAGCACATCCCGAATGGAGGGGCTGTCTGTCAGGAACATGATGAGACGGTCAACACCGATGCCAAGCCCGCCCGTGGGAGGCAATCCATATTCCAGTGCCGTGATGAAATCCTTGTCCATGACATGGGCCTCCTCATCACCGGCCTCACGCTGCTCCAACTGATCCAGGAAACGCCCTTCCTGGTCGATGGGATCGTTGAGCTCCGTGAATCCATTGGCAAGTTCTCTTCCGTAGACGAAGAACTCAAAACGGTCCGTGATGCGCGGGTCCTCGGGATTCCTCTTCGCCAGGGGAGATATCTCCGTGGGATGCCCTGTGATGAACACCGGCTGGATGAGAGTCTCCTCCACCTTCGCCTCGAAGGCCGCGTTGAGGATTCCGCCGATCCCATGGCGCTGCTCATAGGGAATCTGCAATTCATCCGCCATGGCGCGCGCCTCCTCCACGGTCTGGCAGGAGAGGAAGTCCTTGCCCGTAGCCTCTTTTACTGCATCGTTCATGCTGATGCGCTTCGCCTTGCCCAGGTCGATTTCCGTGCCCTGGTAGTTGATGACCGTGGTTCCCAGGACCTGCTGGGCCGCATCCCGCACCAGCTCTTCCGTGAGATCCATAAGATCCGTGTAGTCTCCGTAGGCCTGATAGATCTCCACGGAGGTGAACTCCGGGTTATGGCGCACATCCATGCCCTCATTGCGGAAGACACGCCCCATCTCATAGACGCGCTCAAAGCCGCCTACCACGAGGCGCTTGAGGTTGAGCTCTGTGGCAATGCGCAGATAGAGATCCACATCCAGCGCATTATGGTGGGTAACGAAGGGCCGGGCCGCCGCGCCCCCCGCAATGGTGGAGAGAACCGGTGTCGCCACCTCCATGAAGTCATGAGCATCCAGATAGCGGCGGATGGCCTTGATGGTCTTGTTCCGCGCCTCAAAGGTCTTGCGCACCTCGGGATTCACGATAAGATCCAGATAGCGCTGGCGATAGCGGATTTCCACATCCTTGAGCCCATGGAACTTCTCCGGCAGCGGGCGCAGGGATTTGGACAAAAGCTCAAAATCCTGGATCTTCACGGTGAGTTCCCCACGGCGCGTCTTGAACACGCAGCCCTGGATGCCGATGATGTCCCCGATGTCCAGCATCCTGAACTGTGCGTATTTCTCCTCGCCCAGCACATCAAGCTTGAAATACACCTGAATGGAGCCGCTGCGGTCATTCAATGTGGCAAAGCTTGCCTTGCCATGCCCACGGATGGCCATGAGGCGTCCTGCCAGACGCACATTGCCATGCTCCTCCTCGTCCTCCACACCGGAGAACTCATCCCGCACATCCTGTGCATGATAGGTCACCTCATAACGATGCCCAAAGGGTGCAATCCCCATACTGCGATAGGTCTCCAGCTTGTCGCGGCGAACCTTCATCATCTCATTGAGATCCTCCACGGGAGCCGTCTGCTCCACCGCCTGCTTCTTGTCTGCCATGAATTCATTTCCCCTATTCTTACTGTTTTATGCCTCAATCTTCATGATCTGGTATTTGATGATGCCGGCGGGCGCATGCACCTCCACAACGCTGCCCACTTTCTGCCCAAGGATCGCAACCCCCAGGGGCGATTCATTGGAAATCTTGTACTCATCGGGATCCGCCTCCGTGGAGCCCACGAGCATGTAAGTCTCTTCCTCATCGAATTCCAGATCCTTCACCGTGACCTTGCTGCCCATCTGGACAACATCGCCCTCGCCGCTCTTGATGATGTCGGAATTCCGGATCTTCGCCTCCAGATCCATGATCTCGCCTTCCAGGAAGGCCTGCTCATTCTTCGCGTCATCGTACTCGGAGTTCTCGCTGAGGTCACCGAGGGCAATGGCCGCCTTGAGGCGTTCCGCCACCTCAATACGCCGCACGCTCTTCAAATAGTTCAGCTTCTCGACCAGTTTATTATAGCCGTCCTCCGTCAGCATTACACGTTTCTCTGCCATGTTCCAGCGCCCCTTTTTTCTATATGATATGATGCAAACCCAATCAAATATAGCGATAGAGGCACAAAAGGTGCCCCTACGCAGACAAATTAATTATACGTATCTTTTCCCGCTTTGTCAATCAAGACAAGCTGAACCCTATTGATTTTTGTAATACTTCACGTTATACTTTATGTATGGATAAATATTTTGATGGTATCCACATTGAGTGGGACGATAATAAAAACGATATCAACAAACGCAAACACGGCATCTCCTTTGAAAGCGCTGGCTGGGTATTTAGCGATGAAGCCCGACTGGAGTTCTACGATGAACTCCATAGCATTGATGAAGACCGCTACATTACTATCGGCAAAGTGGATGATGTCTTGTTCGTTGTTTTTACCGAACGCGATGACGGCGAGACCGTGAGGCTGATTTCAGCCCGTCTGGCTACGACCAAGGAAAGGAGACTTTATTATGGCAACGCATAAAATGACCGTATATCCAGGACAGGAAATTCCCGAGGAGGTAAAAAAGGAAATTCATGCCGCTGCAGAACGTCCCATTGTATTGGACGATGATGCTCCGGAATTAACAGACGAACAGCTTGTCCAATTTGCCGCATTGGCAGAGCAGCAGCGCAATGACCGCAAAAAAACGGTTCTTTCTTTGCGGATATCAAAAGAAACCCTGGCCAAGGCCAAGCTTTTAGGTCGTGGCTACACCGGCGTTTTAAGCCGTTTGCTTGATATGGCAATCAATGACAAGGAAATGGTGCGAAAAGCACTGATGTAATCAGGCTTTCTTCCTCTGCCCCTGCAACCTTTTCACAACTCCCTCGCAAAGCATTCATAACCACAGAGATGACTCTCGAAAAAATGCGGTGAAGTGTGTCTATACCTCGCAACAAAGCGATTGCCGAGGCTTTCATTGACAGTGCAGAGTAATCGTTTGCAGGGTATGCACCCATTTTTTATCAATATTGGAGTTGCAGGTCATCTTTATTTGTCACATTGACGGTGATATGGCTGGAATCAGATTTTTCGGCAGTCGGAATAGATTGCAGCTTTTTTGTATCGGATTCCGTATCGTTCGTATGCGGCATCCCCAATAAGTGCTCCACCACTCGTGATATAGTCGGTCTAAACAGCCAACACAGGAAAAGGACGGCGCATATTAGGACAACGAAGATGAACCCTCCCATTTGTATCGCTTGTCCCAACAAGTTTTCCAATATCTGTGGCACGGAGAGTTCACCTCCTCATCAACGGAAACCGAGCATCTCTATTCTTGGGGCATTTCATCTAAAATTTTCTTAAGCTCATCCATCCCGGTCAGTTCGTAGGCGATGCCGTAAAAATATCGAGCATAATCATACTGCTTTTGCTCTTTTTGTTGTTCGCCAAAAACTATGGCGATGCCCACAACATCTTTATCTGCCCCAAGAGGTATATTGTGCTGACGGAACTCTTCCTGTATTTCTTCGGGAGACGGCAGAGTAAAATTGGAAGCGGCTTGTTGCTGGATATACCACAGTTCCGATTGCGCTTGGCTTGTTTGAACATGACGATAGGCCCAAGGAAATACTCCTCGCTCTCGCTGTCAAATTTGTTGCAGTCATTGTCGGGGAAAGCAAAGAGCCGCAAATCATCCCAAAGCGTCTGGCATTCCTTCTCTCCCCATGCGTAAGGTCGCTGATAATCGGAAATGAGGAAATCCGTTTTCTTGTTACTGAAGAGTTCCTTAATGGTCTGCTGGTCAATGTTGAGTTTCGACATTCATACAACCTCCCAAAAATCAATTGTATGCGGCTCTTCCTTCAGCCGCCATAGGCATATCAGCCTCACACTCGTATCGGCTGTCCGGCATATCCTGATTGTCCGTCCAAAGTTCACATTGGGTCATGACCGTCTGAACGGCATCATCCATGCCCTCCGGCGGGTATTTGTGTTTTTTGAGGAGCTTCTTTATCAGCATCCGCATTTTTGCCCGTGCGCTTGAACGTTTTTGCCAGTCAATGGTGCGATTGCGGCGGAGGGTGTCCGCCAGTTCCTTGGTGATGGCGATAAGTTCCTCGTTTTCATAGAAGTCTTTGATGGCCTGCGGTTTTGTCAGCGCATCGTAAAATGCCAGTTCGTCGGCAGTGAGTCCAAGCTGCTCTCCTTCCTTTTGTGCCTCGGAGATTTGCCTGGCAAGATTCAAAAGTTCCTCAATGACTTGCTCGTTGGTCAGCATTCCATTGAGATAGGCATTCATAGCCCGCTGGATGATCTCGCTGAACTTTTCGGATTTCACCACATTGGTACGGCGATAGATTTGGACTTGCTCGGCAATGAGTTTCTTCAAAAGCTCCACGGCGAGGTTCTTTTCCTTCATCTTGGAGATTTCTTCGAGGAATTTGGGGTCGAACAGAGAAAATTCCCGTTCCACATCGGAGAATAGGTTGATAACGCCGTCGCTCTTGATGCTCTGTTTAAGTAGCTCATTGATACGCTGATTCATCTCCGGCAGGGAAATTTTATGCCCCGTGCCTTGATGGGTAAGTCGCAAGACGAGAACACGCACAGCTTCGAAGAAAGCCGCCTCAAAGCGCAAATTCTCCGGCGCGATGGACGAGCAAAGAGAAAGTGCCTGATGCAAGAGGAGCGCCTCTTTGATGAAGGTATCTTTTTCCTTGTCCTTCTCCCTGTCAACAATGAAATTGACGGCTCCAGTGATGGTCTTTGCCCGCTCCAAATCCGTCCCGATGGTAAATTTCGTATAATCATAGCCGTGGAACATATCCCGGCAGACCGACAGTTTTTCGAGAAATTTGGGGTAGGCAACTTTGGCAATGTCCGTATCCCCATAGTTTTTCTTGTCGCGCACGGTATAGTCATTCATCGCTTGTTTGAGCGCGGTAGCGATGCCCACATAGTCAACGACCAAACCACCTTCTTTATCGCGCCATACCCGATTGACGCGGGCGATGGCTTGCATGAGATTGTGGCCGCTCATGGGCTTATAGATATACATGGTGGCCATCGACGGCACATCAAAGCCTGTCAGCCACATATCCACCACAATGGCGATTTTGAGGGGGCTGTCATTGTCCTTAAATACCTTCGCCAATTCGTCCCGCTTATGCTTGTTGCCGATGTATTGACGCCATTCCTCTGGGTCTTTATTGCTCTCGGTCATCACCACGGCTATCTTTTCCGTCCAGCCGGGACGGAGTGTGAGTATCCGATGGTAAATCTTCATGGCAATAGTGCGGGAGTATGCGACAATCATGGCTTTGCCCGTCAAAAGGTCGGCACGGTAATTTTCATAGTGGTCAAGAATATCGGTCACGAGGGAGTCGATGGTCTTGTCATTGCCCAACACGGCTTCCATTTTCCCAAGTTCCTTCTTGCTCTTTTCGATGGTTTCTGTGTCGGCATTTTGCGCCATGAGGTCATATTCGTCATCAATGAGTTTTAGCGTGGCCTCATCCAGTTTGAGTTTGATCACCCGGCTCTCGTAGTACACGGGACGGGTTGCTCCATCCTCCACGGCTTGGGTCATGTCGTAAATGTCGATATATTCGCCGAATACTTCACGGGTGCTTCTATCCTTGGAGGAAATCGGTGTTCCCGTGAATCCGATATAGGTGGCGTTGGGCAGACTGTTTCTGATGATACGCGCCGTACCCACAACACGCTTGGCGATTTCCTCGCCAGCCTCATTGTGGGTCATTTTTATTTTCTCGGTCAGGCCGTACTGCCCACGGTGGGCTTCATCTGCCATGACCACGATATTGCGCCGCTCGGAAAGAGGCTCGTCAGATTCCTCAAACTTCTGCATGGTGGTAAAAATGATACCGTTGGCTTTCCTTCCGGCAAGCAGATTTTTCAAATTCTCGCGACTCGCAGCATGGATCGGCTCTTGGCGCAAAAATGCCTTGCACTTGGCAAATTGCCCGTAAAGTTGGTCGTCGAGGTCATTTCTATCCGTCAAAACAACGATAGTGGGGCTGTTCAGGGCAGATTGGAGCAAGTGGGCATAGAACACCATCGAGAGGGACTTTCCGCTGCCCTGGGTATGCCAGAATACGCCACCTTTGCCGTCGGTATCCGTAGCGTGTACCGTGGAGTTCACAGCTTTACGGACGGCAAAATACTGGTGATACCCCGCAAGGATTTTGAACTGATTCAGTCCTTCATTGGAAAAGCAGATAAAATTTTTGAGAATGTCCAAAAGCCGCTCACGGTCAAAGATGCCCTCAAAAAAGGTGTCAAATTGGGCGTATTGAGTATTCTCATAACTGCCGTCCTTCGTTTTCCACTCCATGAAGCGGTCTTCGCCGGAAGTGATTGTCCCGGCTTTCGAGGTCATCATGTCGCTCATGACGCAGATGGCATTGTAAATGAACATGGCAGGTATTTCCTGCATATAGTTGCGAAGTTGCAGGTAGGCTTCGCTGGCATCCGTTTCCTCACGGGAGGGAGACTTTAACTCAATGATGACAATGGGGAGGCCGTTCAAAAAGAGAATAATATCCGGGCGTTTTTGGCTGTTTTCTACAAATGTCCATTGATTGGCGGCAACGAAGGAGTTGTTGTCGGGATTCGCATAATCCACCAAATAGGCGATAGACGAGCGTTCTTCACCCTTTACGATATACCGCACGGGGACACCGTTTTGCAGATAATCCATGAACGCCTCGTTGCGCTTTATGAGTTCGCCATTCTCAAAATTACGTAGTTTGAACAGGGCATCGGCGATGGCATCTTCCGGCAAAGCAGGGTTGAGCCTTTGAATGTAATCCTCAAGCACAGCGTCATACAGCGGGCTTTTAAGATCACGCTCCACATCCGGGCCGTAAACGATTTCATAATTCATGCCGCCAAAAAGCTCCATGACAGATTGCTCATAGTCGGCTTCGGTATAAAACGAGGGCATGGCGAATCCTCCTACGCTACGCTTCGTATGTGAGGCTCTAAGGGCTAAAGCCCAAGAGCCTCATCATCCACACATCAAAATTGGTCTGCTGCCGGGTCGGGGTCTTCGGGACGGAGACGGTGAGACAATCTTACGGCATTCCCCTGAAAGGGATGGTCTTTTTCGTACTGCTTCGCCTCACGACTAATTTCTGCCGGGGACTTTGCGTCAAAATAGGCTCGTTGCCATTCGGTGTAATCGAAGCTCTCTCGAATGATTGCTGCAACAAACATTTCCGCTTTTAGTGTCCCCAAATGCTCCGTCAGACAATTCATGCCCTCGGTCATAATATCGGTTTTGACCATTACATCCATCATGTCTATCCCTCCAATCGTTCTATAAATCCTATGGGTGTTATCAGTTTGATTTCCGGGGATTTATATTTCAAGAGTCTTTTATCAGTGGAGATAAAGTATTCACAGCCTGCAAAAATAGCGGAGGCCACATGACAGGCATCTTTAAATTTCACGCCTGTTTCCATAATCTCATTAGCCATAGACTCAATCTCTGGTAAAAGCTCTATGCCAACATGAACCTTGGTGATGCTAGAATAAAAATAGAGCAAGTCAAGGTGAGAATTTCACATAGCCCAAATAGGAGTATAATAGAGGCAGGAGGAATCTCACCATGGCAAA
>CADCIX010000038.1 GCA_902801565.1 uncultured Veillonellaceae bacterium
TGTTTTGCCATGGTGAGATTCCTCCTGCCTCTATTATACTCCTATTTGGGCTATGTGAAATTCTCACCTTGACTTGCTCTATTTTTATTCTAGCATCAACTCTTCTCCAGATGGGAAGATGGTTTGGCTATCGTCAAAACTATGATGATATCTGCCGCATCTGGATGGATGAGCAGACCCAGGGATGGTATGAAAACATTATGGTTGCAACCGACGAGTTCAAGCGTTCCCTGCGTGAAATGTCTCGCATGAACCGTACCCCGAGCGACTTCGGCCTGAAAATCCGTCAGAGCCCGGATTCCCTACAAGTAACGGCACGGAATAAAATGCAGTATACCAAATCCTTTACCATATCGCTTTCTGTTGACGGTCAGTATATCGAAACGCCTTGGCTGTCGCTTGAGCAATCCACCGTGGAATCTAACCAGATGGCAATAAGCGAATTCATTAAGACGCTTCCGCCTGTAAAACCGGTTGATAAGGATATTTGTATAAAAGGTACAAAAGGGCTTTTCTGGAATAATATCTCCAGCGGAGCTGTGGAAAAGCTTCTCCGCTCTTACAAAGTACCGCACTGGCATCTGTATTTCCAAGGTGATGCACTGGCAGACTATATAGAAGAAAATCTAGAAGATTCAAAATGGGATGTGGCAGTCATGGAAGGAGATGGAGCACCGGACGAAATCCAGATTGCCGGAAAACCTGTGCCATACCGTCGCATAAAGCGTGCTGTTTACATAACAAACGACGGTCTGAAGATTGGATCCAAAGCTCGCATTGGATCTCTCGGCGTAGCTCGCATTGGACTCACAATGGAAACTATTGGAAAGCTGCGTGAGAAATACCAGGAAGACTTTCCCGAAAAGAATCCAGACAACATGCCTGACCGCAACTACATGATCCGTAACAGAAATCCGTTGCTCGTGCTCTACATGATTGACCCGGATGTAACTGAAGAAGGAAAAGAACCAATACCAGTCGAGCCGTTTGGCGCTATCGGTGTAGGATTCCCGCACACTGGGAGCACGGAAGCTGTTGCCCGTTATCTCTTCAATCCGGTGGCACTCAAGGATTATTATGGTGATGACGCAGACGAGTAAATAAGGAAAGGTACGGCTGCATTATGGACTTAAATCAGATTTTGGAAAAGCGTTGGAAAGAAACCATCCCAGGAAGTTTTAACGCTACGCGGCTTTATATCGAGAATTTTCCTCTGGAGATTTTTATTGGCTTTGATGCCGAGCAGAATAAATGCCTGATGCTCAAGAGCACGAGTCCTTTCCGCGAGATGCCATCTTCTGTGGCAATTGGCTATGGCCTTGCCAAGCAGGCAGATGGAAGCTTCCTTCATATCATCAGCTTGCTGCAAACCAATCAGGAGAGTATCTTCTTGACGCTCTGCAGCAACATACTCTCTGCCGCAATCGGCGCGAACAGTGAGATTGCAGCATTGAAGCAGATTGAACGCCGCTACAAGCAGTGGCAGCTGCTGTTCAAGCGTCCAAAGGATAAACTCCTTTCTAAGGAAGAACAGCAGGGACTGTTTGGTGAAATGCTTTTTCTGAAGAGTATTCTGGAAAAGGAGCCACAGGACTACACTGTGACCCTAAAAGGATGGCACGGCCCGGAGTACGATCATAAAGACTTCCGTTACGGTGATAACTGGTTCGAAATAAAAACCATCATGGAAGGAGTAACATCAATCAAAATTTCATCGCTTGAGCAGCTGGATGCCGAGACTGATGGAACTTTGGTGGTCTATACTCTTTACATCGCAGATAAGGATACAACTAACGCGTGGTCGTTATACAAGCTTTATCACGAACTTCTCAAGATCCTCCAGAAAGATGGCGATGCCATGATGATGTTCATCAACAAGATGAATATGATAGGGTGGGAAGACCGCAAGGAATACGATGATGAATACTTCACTGGAAAATTCATGTTCTATGAGGTCAATGAAACTTTCCCACGCATCAGCATAAAAAACTTGCCGGAGCAGGTAGAAAAAGTTACCTACACACTTCCGTTAAAAAGTCTAGACAGCTGGCATAGGAGTAATGTGCAATGAATCTTGAGGAGTATTGTGAACAACTTGAAAACGACATCGCAGATGATTATCTGATCAACGGCTACAGCCAAACCCAGTCCATCTGCAAAATTTTTACCGACGCCCTTCTTAATGTCCAATATATTCCAGAGGAAGCTCAGCCTGTGGATTATGCTGGTGTTGGCTTTAAGCGTAATCGCAAAATACGTGTAGACTCCTATCTGCAGGATAAAGGAGATGAGTCACTTTATCTTTTCCTTGCCGATTATATTGAAGATGGGAAGAACTTGACTCGTACTGTGGCATCAGCAGATTTTAAGGCAATGGCAAATTTTGTCGATGAAGCACTGACAACCGAGCTTTATGCAGAAATAGAGCCAAGTGTTCCCGTAGCAGACTTGATAGACTTAATCCGTGCCGAACATGATGATATTCAAAAGTATAAACTTGTCTTGCTTACCAACGGAAAAATAAGTACACAGCTTAAAGAGTTGAAAAATCTTGAGATAGATGGAAAATCCGCAGAATGTGATATATGGGGGTGTGAGCGGCTCTTTGAACTGTATACTTCTACATCGATGAAGGAACCCATCCGCATTGATTTTTCGCAGTACATTAAAGATGGTATACAGTGTATTCCAGCCAGCAGTTCAAAAATATGTTCATATAAAGGATATCTTGGAGTCATTCCTGGCAATGTTTTGGCAGCCATATACGAGGAATATGGCAGTCGTTTGCTTGAGGGGAATGTGCGCTCATTCTTGTCGACAAAGCGTGCAGTTAATAAAAAAATTCGTTCAACTATCCTAAATGAGCCTACTATGTTCTTTGCTTTCAATAATGGCATTGCAGTTACCGCTCAAAAGCTGAAGTTTTCAGAAGACTATCATCTATTGGAGGCTGAAGATTTTCAGATTATAAATGGTGGGCAGACAACGGCCTCCCTGTTCAGCTCTAAAATAAAAGATAAAGCCGATCTTCGCAATATTTATGTGCAGATGAAACTTACTGAGATTGGCGAGATGGAACAGGACAAGGCAGATACGCTAGTAACGTCCATATCCCGCGCATCAAACAGCCAGAACAAGGTAAGTGAAGCTGACTTTTTCGCTAACCATCCTTTTCATAAGGTTATTGAGCAGATATCTCGTCGTGTCATGGCACCGCCTATTGCTGGCAGCATCCAGCAAACTTACTGGTTCTATGAACGCGCACGTGGGCAATATGTTCAGGCGCAGATGGCAATGACGAAAGCAGAGCAGAAAAAGTTTCAGGTAAAAAATCCTAAGGCACAGGTTATAACCAAAACAGACTTTGCAAAATATCGATTCAGTTGGGAAGAACGTCCTTATCTGGTAAGTAAGGGTGCTCAGACGAATTTTATGAAATTTGCAGAAGCAGTAGATTCGTCATGGGAAAAAGATAGCAGTATTTTTAACGAATTATATTTTAAGAAAACTGTTGCCATAGATATCATATTCCATGCGGTAGAACGTATTGTATCTGACCAGGATTGGTATAAGATATCACACTCCTATCGTGCTAATATTGTCACATACTCCATAAGTCTTCTTCACTATATGTTAGGGAAATATGTACATCATAAAGCAGAACTTGACCTTATGAAGATATGGGATAAGCAAAAGGTATCTGATCCGTTGTCAAATATATTTGTAATACTTACCAAATGGGTGCATGATTTTATCACAAGGGATAAAAATTCTAATGTTACACAGTGGTGTAAGCAAGAGCAATGCTGGATAAATATGAAAAAGGAAAGCATTCTACTAGAACTTCCATGGGAATCATTGCTCTCAGAATTATCTCTGAAACAAGACTCTGCATTGGTAAGAAAAAGCGCTCAAAATGAGCAACGGATTGATTCTGGAATCGAGTTAATAAAAAAGCTATATACTATACCAGAAGAACGATGGTCAGAAATAAGCAGCTTGGCTAAATCTCTTCATTGCATTTCAAATGACAAAGAAGAAAAAGCTCTGAAGGCTTTTCAAAAGGGAACACTCCAAGATTGGCAGGCAACGTATGTTATGTCCGTAATAAATCGCTTGAAAGATGAGGGGCATTGCTATTTGGATGATTGAAAAAGCTATATAGGGAGGAATGGATATGGAACTTCTATACACCAACCTGCTACCTATGAGAACAAGGCCGGGGAATCAGACTTTCCTTGACGCTTTTGCGGCGGCGCTTGACGAAGCTGACCAGCTGGATATTGCCACGGGTTATGCCTCCAAGGGGGCTGTCATGGAGATTGACCGGCAGCTACAGATCCGCGACAATCTCAAGGTGCGCGTAAACTTGGGCATGTACTGCTTTGAGGGCATGCCTGAGGGTATATATCATGTGGCTATGGAGTTTGCTGAACGCTGGCAGGAAAGCGGGCGCGGGGAAATCCATGTAGTGCGTCCTTTCAAGTATCATGGGAAGGTATATGTGTTCTACAAGGAGGGCAGGCCTTTCCGTGCCTTCATCGGTTCCCACAACATGGGGGCTATCAAGCTGGATGGCACCAATCGCCGCCAGTATGAACTTTCTGCCATGACTGAGGAAAAGGCGGAAGTGGAAGCTCTAGCAAATTTCGTGGAGGAACTTTGGCAGCCCAAGTGTTCCCTGCCCCTCACGGAGGTAAAGGATATGCCGCGGATTGAGGAAAAGAACTTTGCCCTCAATGGGGTGCAGGAAATTTCCCAGCTGCCGGGAAACAGTGTGGAGCTTTATGCAAGCCACAAGACTGCCGTGACCTTCGAGTTGCCGTTGAAGGTGCCCGCAGCTGATGAGCGCTTCATGGACGATGGCAGGCATTACACCAAGTCAAATGTCAATGTGGCCTACGCTGCCCCCAGGAGTGCCCGCAAAGCCAGGGACTGGTACGAGATCCAGCTTACAGTTGACAAGAGCATTACCACCATGGAGGGCTACCCGGAGAAAAGAGTGCCTTTCTTTGTGGTGACAGATGACGGCTACTGGTTCAAGGGGCACACTACCAGCGACGGCAACAAGCAGTTCAGCGCCGTGGGCAATGAGCTTTTGATAGGCCGCTGGCTGAAAGGCCGCCTTGCGGCGGCAGGCCTGGTGAATCCCGTCAACAACACCCAGGAGGACACGGAGCGGCTGGGCATGATCACCAAGGAAATGCTCAAGGCGTATGGCAGAGACACCCTTGTCTTAACCAAGACAGACCAGAAAGCCCTTGATGTGGTTGAAAATGAAGATGGCACCGTGGAACGCCATGAACTTGATGTGTGGCTGCTTTCTTTCGAGGAGGGAGCAAATGAGTAGCAAGGAGAATAGTTTCTTATGAGTTATCTGAGCACCTATGTGGAGAAAATCAGGAGGCGGGGCAACAGCGCTCTGGCCGAATCGGTGGAAGCGACAGCCAGAGAGGTGGGGGAATGCCATCTTGAACAGTTCGATTTTGTGAGTCATAAGATTGGCCTCCTGCTGGGCAATGTCCAGTCTGGCAAGACAGGGCAGATGTTTGGCATTATGTGCCACGCGGCTGACTGCGGTTTTCCCGTGTTTTTGCTTCTGACCACTGACAATGTGGTCTTGCAGGAACAGACTCTGCGGCGGGTGAGAGATGACCTGGAGGGCTTTTGCATCTGCGGGGAGAATGACAGCAGGCTTTTTGTTGACAACAATCTCGAAAAGCCCGCCATCATCGTGCTCAAGAAGAACTATCGCATGCTGAAGCTTTGGGACACAGTGCTTCACTCCACGGACTTCATGTGCGGCAATCCTCTGTTCATTGTCGATGACGAGGCGGATGCCGCTTCACTCAATACCAAGGTGAATCAGCGGGATATTTCTTCCATCAACAAATATTTGAACTCCATTAAGAATGATGCTTCCAGCAGCCTCTACCTGCAAGTGACGGGCACACCTCAGGCTCTTTTCCTGCAGGCCGAGGCCACGGGCTGGAAGCCTCTTTTCACCCATTATTTCAAGCCCGGCAAGGGGTATCTGGGCGGCAATTTTTTCTTCCCGGAAAATGGAGAAATGCCCCCCTGCATAAGCCTGATTGACGAACTGGGAAACGAGGGGGCGGCCCTTGAGGAAGCGGTTATCCATCATCTCATAGCCTCAGCCCAGCTGCTGCTTGCGGGCAGACCTGTCTGCAACTTCATGATTCACCCCAGTGTTCGCGTGTCCCAGCATGAAAGTTACGCAACCAGGGCGCGGATGATCCTTAAAAAGCTGGGGGAGGCTATAGAAACGCCGGAAATGAAGGAGCGTTTCCTTGCCATGTACGAAAAGACACAGCCTGAAAAGACCGAGGCACAGCCCTTTGACAAAGTCTATGCTTTTGCTAAAGATCTGCTGACGGGCAGCAAGGTGAAGGTGATTATCCTCAACGGCAAGACTGAGGTTGACAGCAAAGAGTATGCCGAAGGCTCCAATATTGTCATCGGTGGCAACACGCTGGGCCGCGGCGTGACCTTCCCGGGCCTTGCCACCGTCTACTACACCCGCACATCAAAGAATTCCCAGGCTGACACCATGTGGCAGCACAGCCGCATGTTCGGCTATGACAGGGACAAGGGCCTCATGCGGTTGTACATTGACGGGCACCTCTATGACCTGTTCACAGAAATAAACTCCACCAATAACGCCATGATTGCCCAGATAGAAAGAGGCCTTTCCGACATTCGCCTCTTTTACGGTGGTGGCGTGAAGCCCACAAGGGCAGCGGTGCTGGATAACCGCCACGTTGACATTATCCCCGGCGGCAAGAACTTCTTCCCGCATGAGGTTGACAACGACGATATTGAGGCCCTTGACAAGCTGCTGGCTCCTTTTGACGAGAAGAAGCCAAGCTATCAAGCCAGCCTCAAGGTCATGGAGAAAATCCTTGAGCATATCACGGCAGAGGACTTCCCATTGCAGGCCTTCCGCGGCTTCCTGGCAGCCTTTGCCGCTGACAATCCCACCGCCCAGGGCACCCTCATCGTCCGCCGGGAGCGTGACATAAAGAAGGGAGCAAGGGCACTGCTCTCCCCGGATGACTGGAATCTGGGGGCGGAAGTAAAAGACAAGGTCGTGCTCACCATGTATAAGATGACAGGTAGTCAAGAGAAGGGCTGGCAGGGAAAAAAGGTATGGGTGCCGAATATAAAGCTGCCGGATGAAGTGGCTTATTATGATGTGCATGAGGATGGGGAAGAATAAAACAGCTGGGGCGTGATGAGAATGACAGCCAAAGCAAAAACTATCAAAATGCTTCTCTATGATGGCGACTTGAGCGGGGTTATGAAAATTTCCAACTCTGCCTGGCATAGCGGCACCATGTATTCTGCCCCCCGCAACTCCATAGAGAAGCTGATAAAACGCGATGATTGCAAAAAGTACGGTGTGTACCTCCTGCTGTCAGACGAGCAGGTGTATGTGGGCCAGGCCAGGGACTTGGAACGCCGCACCAAGCAACACCTGGCGGACAAGGATTGGTGGGAAACGGTTATCCTCATGACCACCAATGATGACAGCTTCAATGCTTCTGACATAGATTATCTTGAATCCCGCCTTATAGACATGGCCATGGAAGTCGGGATTGCTGACAGCGACAACAAGAGAAGGGGCAACCCAAGGAAAGTTGACGAGTTCCGGCAGGTGGAGCTGGAGCAATACCTTGAGGAAGCTTTGCTTCTCCTTCAGCTGATTGGCGTAAGGGCCTTCATCAAAGGCCGGGTGCATAAGAGGCGCACTGAGGCAAGGTCACGCACAAGGGCGAGCCATGCCAGAAGCAAGCCGTCGGCTATGGTCAGGGAGCGGCCCGCCAGTGAGAAGCCGCCTCTGCCTGATATGGATTTGAAGGTGGGAGCCTTTGTCAAGGCGGCTATGAACAACCTGCTGGAATCAGGCTACACCTTTACTGACGAACAGATGGAAATATATGGCTCCGTGGAAGGCAGCAAGGCATATACCCGCAGGAACCTGCCCATGTTCTGGCTGCTGAAGGAGGGGGAAGCAAGTACGGATGTTGAAAAAAATGTCCGGGCTAGATATTGGAAAAAGGAATTTTCTTTTGGAAAGTACCGCTTCCTGATGTATTCGGAGTGGTATGCCTCTGATGTAAAAAATGGAGCCCATAGGGAAGACTTTATAGCGTGGTACGACACGCTTTGAAATATAAGCCAAGCAACTTCAAACAACAGTCATAGCAGCAAATGGAGGAATGAATCAATGGCATGGCAGAAGAATATAAAGAGTATTGCAGGCGGCAACTATAATAGCCTTTCCGGGGCGGCTGCGGAAAATCTTTTCTTTGCACGAGCTCAAATAGCAGGATTTCCGTGTTTATCTAAGGAATGGCGCGACCTTGGGTGTGATGGGGCTGTCCTTTCTGGCAACGCTCTTTATCGTGTGGAAATAAAGGGGAGCGTCAAAGATTCTTTTAATGTTACGCATGGAGGAAGATCCGGCAAGCAAATCAATAGAGAGGTAAACAAGGAGAGAGCCCTGTCTGTTGAGGATTGCGATTTTGTCGTTTGTGTGGATATAAATAACGGTGATTGCTATATCGTGCCTATAGATGTAGTTGTGATTTATGGTCGAAGCGACATGAGAAAGAATTCAATCAAGAAGTATCGGGAAAAGTGGCAACTGTTCTTGTCTGGTGAGGACAGGTTATCAGAAGAAGAAATAAAAAATGGTCTGCTTCAATATCCCTTGGAAGAAATTGAGCAGATAGCAGAACGCTTCAATATTGAGCTGCAAGATGAAGTATATAAGCCAGAAGGAACCACTGGCCTTAAGCTTGATCCATCAGAGAATAGACGAGAACTGCTGATTGTAAGGATATGGGAGCATTTGGCTAATCGTCTTGTTGAGGGGCAGGACATTAATGAGAAACAGTAAATGGTTGCCCACGTCCTTGAGGGCGTAGTATTGATAGTGCCCGTTCCTGGGCACGGCCTTCCTTGGCGGCTGGTGGTGCCCCCGTCCCTGGGGGCACGCTACCGCACACCGCTACGCCAAGACCGCAAAGCCAGCCCGCCTCCGTCCTCCGATAATGTTCTTACGGCTATCAGTGCCGGAAGAAGGGCTGCACCTGGGGGCGGTGAGCCACCCGCCACCGATAGCCAACATTATCGAAGGACGAAAGGACGCGTCACGCTTAATATCGCCCTGCGAAGCCACCGAGGCCCGCCATCACGGCGGGCCTTTCTGCTGGAAACTTTCCAGCCGGACTGCCCTGCTCGAAGCGTTGAAAACAACGCCTTGAAAAGGTATAGCAAAGTATGTTATACTCGCGAAGGAAAAGCTCTTATATGTTTTCGTATGAAATCGTTCCTATATATATGGATGGGGTGAGGTGTCTTTTTGCAGCAGGCATTGGAGAGAGAAGTCGTTTTTGCTGACCATAAGGAAGCGTATGCCCTTCTGGGAGAGCGGGATGAGTTTCTGCAGGTATTAACGGAAAATTTTGACTGCCAAATCGTGAGCCGTGGGGACCGTGTGGAATTCATGGGTGAGGCTGTGGATGTCCAGCGAGCGGCGAAGGTGCTGGAGGAACTGCAGTTTCTCTACCGGCAGGGCACGAATATCACGATGCATGAGGTCCGCTATGGCATCGGGCTTGTGAAAGGCGGGAAGGGGGAGGCGCTTCATTCCCTCTTCAGCGATACGGTGCTTGTGACTTCCCGGGGGCGTCATGTGCGTCCCAAAACCCTGGGGCAGCGCATTTATCTGGAGGCAATCCGCAGGAACTATGTCACCTTTGGCATCGGTCCCGCCGGAACGGGCAAGACGTATCTTGCGGTTGTCATGGCAGTGGCGGCTCTTCGCAACAAGGATGTGGACAAGATCATCCTCACGCGGCCGGCTGTGGAAGCAGGGGAACGGCTCGGCTTTCTGCCGGGAGATCTGCAGGAGAAGGTGGACCCCTATCTTCGTCCCCTTTACGATGCCCTGCAGGATATTCTCGGACTGGATATGTACCAGAAATTCATGTCCCGGGGCATCATTGAGATTGCACCGCTTGCCTATATGCGCGGGCGCACACTGGAGGATGCCTTCGTCATTCTCGATGAGGCGCAGAACACCACGGAGAAGCAGATGAAGATGTTTCTCACCCGTTTGGGATTTGGCTCCCGTATGGTCATCACAGGTGACCTGAGTCAGGTGGACCTGCCACGGGGCGTGCCGTCAGGACTCCGACGGGCCAGTGAGATACTGGAAGGTGTCGAAGGCATCGGAATCGTTCAGTTGCAGGCCATGGATGTCATTCGCCATGAGGTGGTGACCCGAATTGTGGAGGCCTATGAACGTCATGAGCGCAAAGAAGCGGAAAGGAAGCAGTAATCCTATGGAGGTCTTGATCAGCAATTATCCCGAGGAACTGGTTTTCCCTGAGGATATCGAGGAAAACGTGCGGAGGGCCATCGAAAAGGTGGGGGAGCTCTATGGTGTGGAGGACAGCGAGGTCAGTGTGACACTCACGAATAATGCGTATATCCATACCCTGAATAAGGAGTACCGCAATATGGACCGCCCGACGGATGTGCTTTCCTTTGCCCTCAATGAAAGTGAGGAGCCGGAAATCGAGGGCAGCCCTGCGATGAATGCCTTGGGAGATATCATCATCTCCGTGGAGCGGGCTGAGGAGCAGGCGGAAGAGTATGGGCACAGCCTTCGCAGGGAAGTGGCATTCCTCACGGTGCATGGCATGCTGCATCTCTTGGGATATGACCACATGGAGGAAGAAGAGCGGGAGGAAATGGAAAAGGAACAGCGTTTCGTCATGGAACAGCTGGGAATTTCCAGGGAATAACGGAGCAACAGAAATGGATGAAAAGAAGAAAGAAGTTTATAAATCCGGCTTCATTGCTGTCATTGGGCGGCCGAATGTCGGAAAGTCCACATTGATCAACAGTCTCATCGGGCAAAAGATCGCCATCATGTCGGACAAGCCGCAGACGACGCGAAACCGTATCCTCTGTGTGCTTACCCAGCCGGATGCCCAGATTGTCTTTTTGGACACGCCGGGCATCCACAAGCCGAAGCACAAGCTGGGCGAGTACATGGTCAGGGCTGCCGAGGGGACGCTCAAGGAGGTGGATGCCATTTTCTTTGTGGTGGATGCCACGGAGAAGATGGGGCCCGGGGAGCATTATATCCTGGAGCGCCTGCAGGCAACGAAAAAGCCTGTGGTGCTCGTGGTGAACAAGCTGGATCTCATCGAGAAGGAGCAGGTATTGCCCATTATCTCAAATTATTCGGGAAAGTACGATTTTGCAGGCGTCGTGCCGATTTCTGCGAAGGAGGAGACGAATCTCGACAGTCTGATCGGGGAAGTGAAGAAGTATCTTCCGGAAGGCCCGCAGTACTATCCTGAGGACATGGTGACCGACCAGCCGGAGCGTCTCATTGTGGCGGAGCTTGTGAGGGAGAAGGCTTTGCAGCTCACGCGGGATGAGATCCCCCATGCTGTTGCCGTGGATGTGGATGAGATGACGACGCGCCCCAATGAGGATGTCTATATCCGGGCGACCATCTATGTGGAGCGGGAATCCCAGAAGGGCATCGTCATTGGAGCGAAGGGTGCACTGCTCAAGGAGATCGGTGCGCTTGCCAGGAAGGATATCGAGGCATTGCTTGGTTCAAAGGTATATCTTGACCTTTGGGTCAAGGTGAAGAAGGACTGGCGTGACAGGGAAGGCATCCTGCGGAATTTCGGTTTTGGTGATGCGTGAGCATGGCTGCGCAGTATAAGGCCGAAGCATTGGTCCTGGGGGTCCATAACTGGGGCGAGGCCGACAAGATGGTAACACTTTTCACCCGGGAGCGGGGAAAGGTCAAGGCGGCAGCTTTTGGCAGCCGCCGCCCAAAGAGCTCACTGGCTGCCGGCATGCAGATGTTCCAGCATGTCGAGGTTCATATGACGGAAGGACGGCGGCTTGACACCGTAAGGCAATGCGCCCTGCTTCATCGTTACAGGAAGCTTGGCGAGGATCTCACGGCAATGGCCTATGGCTCTTTTGTGGCAGAGATCCTGCGGGAATTCTTGCCGGAGAACGCTGTGGAACCAAAGGCCTTCGACTTGATGCTGGAAATCTTTCAGGCATTCGAGACCCGCAATCCCAGGGTTACAGCACTTGCTGCCGCGTGGCAGCTTTTGGCGCATTTCGGTTTGCAATTGCGGCTGGACCGATGTGTTCACTGCGGAAAGGAAATCGATGGAGATGCTTTCCTGCACATCGGTGAGGGTGGCGTTTTATGCAATGCCTGCAGCATACCCGATGCAAGAGCCTTTCCTGCAGGAGGAAGGGCTTTCCTTCAGGAGCTCTTGGAGCTGGACTGGAAGCAGCCAAGGCTCAAGGTGCAGAGGGAAAACCTGCTCATGGCGGAGCAGACGCTTTTGGCGTATTTGCAGGGAATGCTCGGAAAGCCTTTGCGATCCCTGGATTTTATCCGTCAGTTGGTCTGATTGTCCCATATCGGGGAAAATGATTGTTAAAATGTAAGTTTTCTCGTTGACACTGCTGATGGGCTGATGTAAAATGAGTTAGACTTCAACGAGAGAAAAGGAGTGCGACTTGTATGCCGGAATATGTGTTGGCATTTATTATTGCTGCTGGTGTGACATTGTTGCTTACGCCGGGGGTCATTTTCCTGGCTGCGAGGACAGGGGCGATGGATGCCCCGGATGCACGAAAGGTGCACAAGAAGCCGGTGGCCCGGATCGGGGGCATCGGCATTTATACGGCTTTCATGGTATCCATGCTGGCGGTCATGTCCATATCGGATTTGACACCGGAAGTCAGTTTTGAGATATGGGGGCTTCTGGTGAGCGGCACGCTTATCGTGCTGCTCGGTATCGTTGATGACTACAAGAACCTGCCTGCCAAGGTAAAGCTGGTGGGTCAGATTGTTGCGGCCTGTGTCTTGACGATTGTCTTTGATGTGCGGATTGATTTCATTACGGATCCCTTTGGGGATTATCTGTTCCTGGAATATTTGGCGATTCCCGTCACGGTTTTCTGGATTGTCGGTCTGACGAATACGGTGAACCTCATCGATGGGCTGGATGGGCTTGCTGCCGGTGTGGCAGTGATTGCCTCCATCACGATATTCCTCGTGGCCCTGCAGCAGAACATCCTGCTGGTGGCAGTGCTCACTGCTGCCTTGGCGGGGGCGGCCTTTGGGTTCCTCTACTACAATTTCAATCCTGCGCGCATCTTTATGGGAGATTCGGGCAGCATGTTCCTTGGTTTCATGCTGGCGGGGATTTCCATCATTGGTGCCGTGAAATGCGCGGCCACGATTGCGCTCATCGTGCCGATACTGGCATTGGGACTCCCAATCCTGGATACTACCTTTGCCATTGTGCGGCGCTATCGCGGCGGGGTGCCGATCTTTAAGCCGGACAGAGGACATCTCCATCATCGGCTGCTGGACTTGGGCTTTACCCAGCGGCAGGCGGTGCTCTTGATGTACGTTATCAGTGCAATGCTCGGGCTGAGTGCAGTGACGTTGACGGAGGTCAGCAGCCAGATCGCTGTTCTCATTGTCGGTGTTGTGATTCTTGCTGTCCTGTTCGGGGCGAAAAAACTGGGCATCTTTCACATGAATGAGCCGCCGAGGTCCGCACAACAACATTGATTTTGCGAGGCTGGGGCAGGAACGATACCTGCCCCCTTTTGGTATTTTTTGGTATTCTACGGAAGGGGATTCTGTATGGAAAAAAAGCAGATCAAGGTGATGACGGTTTTCGGCACTCGTCCGGAGGCTATCAAAATGGCTCCGATTGTGCTGGAACTCAAGAAACATCCCGATAAGATCCTGCCTGTGGTTGCTGTTACTGCCCAACATCGCGAGATGCTTGACCAGGTACTCCACCTGTTTCATATAGATCCAAACCATGATCTTGATATCATGGCGGCGGGGCAGACCCTATTTGACATTACATCAAGGGCAATGATGGGTCTGGACAAGGTTCTCGCCGAGGAGAAGCCGGATATTGTTCTTGTGCATGGAGATACGACGACAACCTTTGCAGGGGCATTGGCGGCATACTACCATCAGATTACAGTGGGTCATGTGGAAGCTGGACTTAGAACCCATAATAAGTATTCTCCGTTTCCGGAGGAAATGAACCGCAAGCTCACGGGTGCTATTGCGGATCTTCATTTTGCCCCGACGGCTACCTCTGAGGCCAATCTGCTGGCTGAGTCCGTAGACAGAGGGAATATCTTTGTAACGGGCAATACGGTCATTGATGCCCTGCATCATACCGTGAGCGATAATTTCCAATTTGATGATGAACTTCTGCAGAAGATTGATTTCAAGCATAAGCGCATCATTCTCGTGACCACCCATCGCAGGGAAAATCTCGGTGAGCCCATGCGCCATGTCTACAAGGCACTCAAGCAGCTTACGGAGGAATTCGGGGATGTGGAAGTGGTGTTCCCTGTCCACAAGAACCCGAAGGTCCGCGAGGTTGTCGATGCGGAATTGGGAGGGCTGGCAAAGGTTCACCTCATTGATCCCTTGGACTATGAGCCCTTTGCGAATCTCATGCATCGCGCATACCTCATCCTGACGGATTCCGGCGGGGTGCAGGAAGAGGCGCCGGCCTTGGGAAAACCCGTGCTTGTCCTCAGAGATACCACGGAACGTCCGGAGGCAGTGGAAGCCGGGACGGTAAAGCTCATCGGAACGGATCGGGACCGTGTTTACGAGGAAGCGAAGCGATTGCTTGTTGATGAAGAGGAGTATCATCGGATGGCGGAATCCTGCAATCCCTATGGTGACGGGCATGCTGCCGAGCGGATCATACAGGCGATCCTTTATCATTACGGCCTGGCAGAGAGCCGCCCGGAAGCCTTTCAGGCAGGACGCTGAATGGGAAAGGAACCGCAGAGGCATGAGGGGCTTTGGCAGGCAGTGAAGGCGTTTTCCGTTCTGTCAGGTCTGGGAATCTATCTCGTTGTGGTTGTGGGAATCTGCCTGTATATTGGCATGATGGTGGATGAACACCTGGGAACTTCTCCCTATGGCAAGCTGGTGGGCATCCTGCTTGGATTCCCGGTTGCTATCTATACCCTTTATCGACGATTGAAAGATTTATGATTGTTGTCCATGGATAAAATAAGGGATTGCCTTTCCCATCTTGGATGGATAGGCAATCCCTTCTTGTCATGGCATCAGTTGTTTTTTCCAGTATTCCAGGTCAGGGGCGTTGAGGGGAAGGTCGATGACCTGCCCGTTGTCGTAGTAGAAGCGGAAGCGCACCTCGTCCGCCTTGCGTATGGCGGGGAGGCTGGAGCGGGGCAGTTCCACAAAGAGCTTGTTCTCGTGCTGGAAGCGATGCTCCATATCGTCCTCAGGCGGGTTGTCCTGCTTGACGGAGGCTACCATTTCCCAGGCATCCCCGTCGGTGTAGAGAATGGCCTTTGGTTCAAGGTGGGAGGAATCATAACGATAGTCCCAGAGGGAAAGGATGGCTCCTTCCAGTTTTCCCGCTTCCGTATAAGAACTTTGGAAGTCGATGCGGCAATAAGCAGACAGGCTTTCCGCTGTGCGGTGGTCGATATGCCAGGTATAGGATATGCCAAAGATGCCTGTCATGATAAGCAGTATGCCGATGATTGTAATGAAATGTTTCATGAGATCCTCCTAATGAGTATATTATAACGCAATTGTTCAAGTTTTGCTATTGGCAAAACTTGAACAATGCGTTATAAAAATCTTGCAATTTCTGCATAATGTGAGAGAATAGAAATGATTCTTCATTGTATATGGGGGCGAGCTTATGGCTGTGAAATTGTTTGTGACGGATTTGGATGGAACCCTGCTGCCCACCGGGAGGGCGGTATCGGCGGCGAATGTGCAGGCTGTGCAGGATGCGGTTGCTCATGGTGTCATCGTGACGATCGCCACAGGACGCATGTATCAGGCTGCTTTGCCCATTGCCCAATCCCTTGGCGTGGATGTGCCCATCATTACCTATAATGGCGCGCTCATCAAATCTGCGCAGGGCGAGGTGTTCTATACGAGTTTCCTTCCGGAGGAATATATTCTGGAAGTCTTGGATTTCTGCCGCTTGCGGGAATGGCATATCCAGTTGTACAGCGATGATGTGCTTTATTATGCTGAAGCCAACCGGCATTCCCAAAGATATGAGGATGCCCAGAAGGTCAAGGGGCAGGCGGTCGGATGGGATGGCTTGCGGAAGCACATGGAGCAGGTGACAAAACTTTTGCTGGTCAGCGATTCCCTGGAAGAGACGGATGAACGCATCGGGATTCTTCGGTCGGAGTTTGGGCAGAAGGTGGCAGTCATGCGTTCCAATCCCCATTATGCGGAAATCGTCAACCACGGCGTCAGCAAGGCCTCCGGGATAGAGCGGCTTGCCGATGAGCTGGGGATTGATATCAGGGATACCATGGCAATCGGGGACTCGGACAATGATCTGCCCATGCTCAAGGCAGCAGGCTGCAGTGTCGCCATGGGAAATGCCCTGCCGCATGTGAAGGATGCATGTGATTACGTGACAGGGGAATGCGAAGCAGATGGCTTTGCGGAGGCAGTCCGCCGATATGTTTTGCAAGATGTATGAGGATGCCGTGCATATTTTGGAAAGTACTGAATTCGGGAGAGAACATAAATGGATGAAGCAAAGAACAAGGAAACAAAGGATAAGGGGAAGCCACGGCTGGTGATTGTCACGGGGATGTCCGGTGGCGGGAAGACACAGGCGTGCCGTTTTATGGAGGATTTGGGATATTTCTGCGTGGACAACCTTCCACCGGTGTTTATCCCCAAGTTTGTGGAAATCTGCGCCCATTCCGGAGGGCATGTGGGACAGGTGGTCCTCGTGGTGGATACCAGGAGCCGGGAATTCTTTGGCACCTTCGTGCAGGTGCTTGAGGACATGGACAAGTCGGATACCAGCTATGAGATGCTGTTCATGGATGCCTCTGATGCGACAATCATTCGTCGTTACAAGGAAACCCGCCGCCGTCATCCCATGGCACCGTCCTCCCGCATTTCCGAGGGAATCGCCAAGGAGAGGGAGCGTCTGGCGCCCGTGAGGAGCAAGGCGACGTACATTATCGATACATCGGAGCTCAAGAAAGTGGAGCTCAAGGAAAAGATTCAGAGGCTTTTCGGCACATCAGAAGGAGAGCAGATGAATATCAATGTCCTGTCCTTCGGCTTCAAGTTCGGCATGCCCTTGGATGCGGATATGGTTCTGGATGTGCGTTTCCTGCCCAATCCGTTTTATGTGGAGTCCATGCGCCATAAGAGCGGAGCCGTGCCGGAAGTGGCGGAATATATCGCCAAATGGCCGGTGACAAAAGAGTTTACGGAAAAACTGGATGCCATGGTGGACTTCCTTGTGCCCCAATACATGAAGGAAGGGAAGAGCCAGTTTGTCATTGCCGTGGGTTGCACCGGCGGCATGCACCGTAGCGTGTACATTGCAAAGCATCTCTATGACCGCCTGAAGGATCAGGGGATTTCTGTGCGTCTGGAACATCGTGACCTCATGAAGAACGATGTTTGGGAGCATGTACGCGAGGAGTGCTGAGAGGAAGGGACAGAAGATGCATTTATTGAAATGGCTCTACCCCGGCATGAAGTTCAAGCGATGGTTTCTTTTGTTTGCTGTCGGTGTCATCATGGCCGGCCTGGGTCTGGCACTGATGTTCAACTATAAGTATCTCGACCTCATTGAGGAAGGGATTTTTCGGGCGGTCTATCTCTGGCGGGGAAGCTATAACTACATGATAACGAGCATTGTGGGCGTTGTCCTTGTATGTCTGGGCATCGTGCTCATGCTGGTGGCAACCCGGTTTGTCATACGCTCGATCATCATGATTCTGGTGCCAGACAAGTCCGAACGATTGGTAGATATCATCTACGAAAAGCGAAAGCTTGGAAAGGGGCCGTCCGTGACGGTCATTGGCGGCGGGCATGGGCTGTCTGTGCTGCTCCGCGGCATAAAGTCGGCGACGAGCAATGTGACTGCCGTGGTGACCGTGGCGGACGATGGCGGGTCGTCGGGACGCCTTCGGGAAGACCTTGGCATCATTCCACCGGGAGATCTCCGCAATTGTCTTGTTGCCTTGGCAGATACAGAGCCTTTGATGGAAAAGTTGTTCCAGTATCGTTTCGAGGGGCAGGGAGCCTTGGCCGGGCATAGTTTTGGGAATCTTTTCCTTGCTGCCATGAATGAGGTGACAGGGGATATGGAAACGGCCCTTCGGAAATCTTCCAAGGTATTGGCAGTCAAGGGAAATGTTCTGCCGGCCAGTTTGGAGCATGTCCGCCTGGATGCCATCATGACAGATGGCACTGTGGTGGAAGGGGAATCCCATATTCCAGAAGTGCACAAGAAGATTCGCCGCGTGAAACTGTTTCCGGAGAAGGTGCAGCCGGTACAGTCTGCCCTGGATGCCTTGATGCATGCGGATGCCATTATCCTGGGGCCGGGGAGTCTTTATACGAGCATCCTGCCGAACCTGCTGGTGGATGGCATGGCGGAAGCACTCAGGAAGAGCAAGGCATTGAAGATCTATATCTGCAATGTCATGACACAGCAGGGAGAAACGGATGGCTATACGGCCTCCATGCACGTCAAGGCGATTCTGGACCATGCCGGAAAGGGTGCCATTGATTTCGTTTTGGTGAATTCCACGCCGATTTCATCGGACATGAAAGCCTATTATGCGAAGCAGGGGGCTTATCCGGTAGAGGTGGATGAAGATGCCATCAATGCTCTTGGGGTAGGGTTTGTCAAGGCGGATATCATCAATGAAACGGATGTCATTCGGCATAATCCTGACAAACTTTGCAAGAGTGTCATGAAGATGGTCTATGATTTGCGTCATGAGGACGCTTTTGAGTATGAGACATTTTTGAAGTAGGGCGTGTTTTCGCACGATTCCTGGGGAGGGAGTCTATGGCATCCTTTGCGACGGAAGTGAAGAACGAGCTGGCAAGGCTTGTCTATGACAAGCCTTGCTGCCGCACGGCGGAACTGGCTGCTCTTCTGCGCATGGGGGGAACCATAGCCTTTGGAGCGCAGCATGTCTTTGGCATCAATTTCACGACAGAGAATGCTGCTGTGGCAAGGAAGGTATTGACTCTGCTGAAGAAAGAGAAAGCGGATATGCGTACTGAAATCATGGTGAGC
The DNA here is from genome assembly GCA_902801565.1 of uncultured Veillonellaceae bacterium. Classification (GTDB taxonomy): domain Bacteria; phylum Bacillota; class Negativicutes; order Selenomonadales; family Selenomonadaceae; genus UBA3796. Next base: position 19,215 of record CADCIX010000038.1, read on the forward strand.
AGATCCAAGCGCCTCAGAAAACGCAACAGCTATATGGTGCGGGTGGTTCCCTCCCAGCAGGCAGCAGATCTTCTTTCCCAAATCGGGCTCATGCAGGCGGGAAGCCTGAACATGGGAACAGACGCCGTGATATTGCGGCGCTCCTGCTGCCGGACCGCATACATCAGGGGTGCCTTTTTGGGCGGAGGAAGCGTCAATCGCCCGGAATCGAGCTATCATCTGGAATTGGTGACGGGGAGTTATTCCATGGCGGATCTTTTGCTGAATCTCCTGCGGCGCATGGAATTTCCGGCTGGCATGACAGACCGCAAGGATGACTATGTCGTTTACATGAAAGAAGGGGACGCGGTCATTGATTTTCTGGGCATGCTCCAGGCAGACAAGGCAGTGGAGCGCTTTGAGGTCGCACGCAATGTCAAGGAGGTCCGCAATCAGGTGAACCGTCTGGTGAATTGTGAGACGGCAAATCTCCAGAAGACTGTGGATGCCGCAGGGCGGCAACTGGAAGACATACATTTTCTTGCGCAGCAGGGAAAACTGGATGGCATGGCGGAACAATTGCAGGAAACGGCGCGCATGCGCATGGAGCATCCTGATGCGACACTGGCGGAACTGGCGGAACTGCTTTGTGTGAGTAAGTCCGGTCTGAACCATCGGATGAGAAAACTCAGGGATATTGCAGTGCATTTGAAAAATGGAGGTTGAAAATCGTTTTGTCGTGGAAAAGAGCTTTTGGGGTAATCGTGATAGGTATCTTTTTGTTTGCATTGGCGGTTTTGGCCTATGTTTTTACGGTTCCGGCACCGGAGGGCATCGTCATTCTGGAATACCATATGGTGAATCCTGAGGACAAAGAGGATGCTTATGCCTATAATGTGCCGCCGGAGGAATTCCAGATGCAGATGGATTATCTTCAGCAGCAGGGGTATACGACGATTACTATGCTGGAGTTCATGAAGGCAAAGAAGGGGAAAATGGAGCTTCCCGAGAAGCCCATTATATTGACCTTTGATGACGGCTACGAGGATAATTATACATATCTGCTGCCGATCCTGGAGTCCCATGGAATGAAGGCAACGATGTACATGGTGACGAATGACATCGGGCAGCCGGGCTATCTGACTTGGGACGAACTCCGCGATATGCAGAATCGGGGCGTGGAAATCGGAAGCCATACGGCGAACCATCTCCCTTTGACGGAACTTACCCAGCAGGAACGGGAGGATGAGGTGAAGCTTTCCAAGCTGCTTATGGAGTGGAACGGCATACGAACGGTATTCAGCTTTTCTTATCCTAATGGCGCTTATGATGAAACAATGCCGGAATTGCTGCGTGCCAATGAATATCTGACTGCGGTGACGGGAGATGCGGGACTCAATACCTTTGAAACGAATCCCTATCTCATGCAGCGGGTGAACATCCCGCATCCGCATTTCGGTTTGACGGAATTCAAGTATCGCTTGTGGAAGGCGGAGTTCTTTGCAAAATTGGGCCTTTGTCAGCATTTGGAATGATAGAAATGAAGGACAGAAGAAAATGGAAAAAGGTATTGACAAAGGAGCAAAAAGCGTGTAACATAATGCAAGTCGTCAGCAAACAGCGCCTGGAAGGAAAGCATGGAGCGGACG
>CADCIX010000039.1 GCA_902801565.1 uncultured Veillonellaceae bacterium
CGTTACGCGACGGCACAAACATTGCTTAAAAAACAAATGTTTGTTTGACGCTGAAAAGTTCTCATTTTAATTTGCTTTAAATCTTGACATAGCACCAGAGGATATCCAACGCCTCATTAGGACTCCAGCCCTTCTTGGCAACGAGCGCACGGACATTATTCACGATATTGTCGACCCTGCCCTTATTGATGCCCTCGTCAAACCCTTCCCGTCGTTGCTCTTTTAGTTCCATCATCAGCGTCATGTACTCCACCTTCGTTTCATCGTGTTGTTTCAGCCGCTCAACTTCGGCGGCAATGTCTGTAGGGAATGGCTTGTTCTATGTGTTGCAAACAGGCGTGTCGTTTTGTCTCAATTTCTTATGGCCGCAATGCTGCTGCATAGCGTTCGCGATCCTGCATGGGAATCTTTAGGGCATCCATTGCCTTTTCCATGGTAAGGCCCATCGTTTCCATCAGATTGCGGATTGACAGCACATCTCTCTCGGCACGTCCTTCCGCACGTCCTTCCGCACGTCCTTCCTCTTTCATCTCATAGCCGTATCTTTTCGTGACTTCTTCCTGGTCAAACAATGTCATCATGATGTCCCTGACCTCCTTTTTCCGTTCTCCAAGATAGTCTGCCAGCACGTCCTCGCTTTGGCAGATTCGTATGGTCTCTTCTATCGCCAGTCCTGTGAGGCCATGTAGGCGCACTTGCTGGTTGAACACATGGCAGAAGCGGATGTACTGCCGGATGATGTTTTCCCTGCCGGGCTGCCAGATCACGTTCACCCGCAAATCCAAGGGCGAATCCTTTCCGAAAAATTCCTCCGCCAAGGAGAGAAAGTCCGGGCGCTGCTTGTCCTCTCCCGTGTAGATTACAGTGCAGCAGGGCACGGGGAGTGATATTTTCTTCGTGCCATAGATGTTCAGTTCCTTGTGCCTCTGGATATATCTATGGTAGGTTTCCGCCAAGTACAAAAACAGCCGAACCAATACATTCAGCGACCAGGTGGACTGGGCTTCCGTGCAGACGAGAAGCCTTCCCTTCACCAGGATTCCCATATCGTTGTAGGGCTTGACCATCAGCACGGAATGGAGAGAGACATATTCGATATCCTGTTCTGTTACTACCAGCTCCGGGTGGAGGGCATCCGCCATCTGCGCTCCGTAGCGGGGAATGCCAAACAGGTCGAGAAAGACGGAATCCTTGCCCTTGCGCCTTGCCTTGCCAGGAGCATCCATCCAGTCTGCATCCTTTTCCATGGCTGCTTCGCCTCCCTTTGCCCTTATTCTATCATAGGACGATAGAATTTTCCATAAAATCTACGTTATGAAAGTGCAAATCATCTGAGAATCGACCACTTTTTCGATTTTTCGACCACTTTTTGGCAACCTACACCGAGGCAAGCCTCCGCATGGGAAGGATGAAACAAGCATCTCTATCCCCCGCTCCAGGATGGCAAGGATCAGCCAGCCAAACAGCACTATAAAAAAGTATAGCAGCAGAGCCAGCAAGAAGTGTTTTTTCCGCCTGCCATCCTTGGGCAGATACATAGTTGAGCTGATAATATTGAATATGATGAAAATCCCAAGACAGAACAGGCCAAGGAGTATAAGAATCAGAAGAAATTCCACCGGGGTCCCATGGCCCAGCTGCTCCTTATCATAAAGCCCTTCCAGAACAGAGCTTGTGCCCCATCCCATCAGTACGGGGGTGGCCATACCTAATATGACTGTGCCAAGATAGTGGACTTTATACCTCATGACTGCTACTCCCCGACCATTTCAGGGATTCCCTTTTCCCTACATGGCATTTATGCTTTCGCATGTTATACTCCTTTCACACCTATGTCCTCTTTCGCAGAGATTCCGCTGTTTTCTCAATGTTTGCCATAAAATCCCGTCGGCCTTCTCGTATTGTTGACCTTTCCTATGACATCGTATCGATATTCATCCATTTCTCAAGAGGAAGGTTTCGGAATCCATGATTTCGGCACCGACGTTCTTCATATCCCGCAGATTGCTCTCCTGGATTTCCAATGTTTTGGAGGACGTGCAGTCGCTCAGGACAACGACCTCGTAATCCAGGGAAATCGCGTCATAGCAGGTTGTCCGAATACAGTTCGGCGTCGTCGTTCCGGAAAGAACTACTTTCCTGACCCCAAGCCGCCGCAGAACCAAATCCAGCTCTGTGGCGAAAAACGCGGAATACCGGGGTTTGACGATATGATAATCCCGCACATCTTTCCCAAAGGCTTCCGGCATTTCCACAGAGATCTCTTTCGCACACCCCGGCGACAAGGGCTTTCCACCCGCCTCCCAGGCAGCGCGGCGGGTATGCTCCACATCGCTTCCGTCGCTTGCATAAGCGCGCGTAACAAAAAATACGGGAATTCCCCTCTCCCGACAGCCGTCAATCACTTTGGCGCAAGCCGGCACAGTGGCGGGCGCGCCATCAATGAAAAGCGATGACTTTTCATTGATGAATCCATTCTGCATATCAATCACAAGCAAAGCCGTATCACACATAGAAGCACCTCCAAACAGCCTCCACAATCCACTCTTTGAAGTATTCGGCAAACACAACCGTTTTACCTTCTTCCAACACCTATATGCGTCTCGGGAATGTCATAACTACTTGAAAAAGGCTCTCCCTTATGCTATGTTGGAAACAGAACTCTTTAAGGGGGCCAGAAAATGGATTTTCTTATAAGCACATTCTTATGCATTCTACTCATAAACGTGATCAATCGTTTTACCAATAAGGAAAAGCGCCTTACAGGAAAGCCGATGGCGCATCTCTTCCTGTTAGGTGCTTTAGCTGCAATCATTATCATAGCTTTCACCGTTGTAGATCGCGACTGGGATAGAGCTATCCTCACGGGAGTTTTTGGGCTGAGTGATACCGACATCTTTTTCGCCTTGACTGATGCCTTTATATTAACGGCACTGATGGAAGAGGCTCTAAAGTATATTATCCTCAAAACTTATCTGAAAACTCATGATTGCGCCGAATACCCCTATCAAACCGTCGTGGCTGCGGTAGCAGTGGGGGCAGGATTTGCAGCCGCAGAAAATATAGTGTATATGTTTGGCGATGCCGGATTGCTGACAAGAATCATATTCGGCATTTTTGGCCATTTTGTCTATGCGGTCTATATGGGAATCAACATGGCCAAAGCCGGGCAGTCAAGCGATCCCTTCGAGAAGGGCAAGTTCTATCTGCGTGCCCTGATTATCCCCTGGCTGCTGCACGGTACCTTTGATTTTGCTATCGCGCTGCTGCAAATGGATATCGAGAACCCTTTCCTGTATCTGTTCATAATACTGGTGCTTTTCATCATATTCATCGTCTTCTACGTTATCGGGGCGTTCAAAAGAGTCAGGGCTGCTTCGCGTGAATAAGAAAGTATTTTACACCACAGGCAGGAATAATGCTGATTGGCGGCGAATATCAAGACGTGGCAATAATGCCAATAACAATAAGGAGGCATGGATATGTCAAATGCAGCAAAGGTCAACGAGCTTCTGGACAAGGCAAAGACCTTCTTCTTCCTCACCACCGATGGAGACAAGCCCAAAGGCCGTCCCTTCGGCTTTCACATGCTGGTGGATGACAAGATCTACTTCGGTTGCGGCACCTTCAAGAATGTGTACCAGCAGATGCAGAAAAATCCCCACGTGGAGATTGTGGCTTTGGTCGATGATGGTTTCATGCGCTATGATGGCGTGGCCAGAATGGCCAAGGACGCTTCGCTCATCGACAAGGTGCGCGAGATCATGCCGCAGATCATGGCAGTATACGACAAGAACAACTGGGAGATGGGCCTTTTCTACCTGGAAAACGGTCACGCCGAAATTCGCGGCCTGTTTGACTTGAAAGAAGAATTTGATGTCTGATTTCACTGTGGAGGGATCATCATGAAGAAATTTCGTTCGATTCAACTGGCATGTCTGTTTTTGTGTCTCATATGCTTTTTCCTGTCAGGATGTTCTTCCAAAAGCAAACCGGAGGAAGATATCTTGAGCGTATGCAAGATAATTTTACAGCAAGACAAGGATAGTGCATCTAAATTCGATCTAAATCCTAAAGACCTTCATGACGTGTTGCTAAATGGCTTTACAAAGCAATTTGGTGACAGTGTTTTTTCAAAGGAACAAGCCACACGCATGGGAGAGGCTTTCATAAATACATTGAAGAAGGCCAAGGTTTCTGCTAAAACAATCTCTGAAGATGGAGATAAGGCAGAAGTTGAGCTAACAATCACCCCAATTGATCTGAAAGCAGCTCTTGATGACAAGGCACTTAATAAAGCACTGGAGAAGAAAGGATTATCACCAAATACAACAGAAAAAGAGCTGGCTGAAATCGTCACACAAATCATGGTGGAACAAATCAACAATGCTTCACCAGCAGGAGATAAGAAAATAAAAGTACCTTGCACATATAATGAGAAGGAAAAAGTATGGATGCCAAATGATATGGAGCAATTTTCAGAGCAGTTAGCATTGACTGCACTGTGCTTGTAATGTATAACCAAAGGGCATCGGCATAACAAAGTAGCGAAAAACTGCTGCGGAGATGGGCTGCCTTTACCTGCGAAGCCCGGAAAAATAAGGACCATCGCTACCCTTGCCCGAAAAGGCGGACTATGCTATAATTTTTGGCAGAATTTTTAAATGAATGAAGGAGGTATATGTTATGCCAGGTATGCATAGCACGGTAGTGAAACTGCTCGGGTCCCTGATGGTCATCTTCACACTCATCCTTGCCGGATGCGGGGATGCAAAGCAGGATGCAAAGCCCGCCGCCAGCGAGGCAAGTTCCGACTCGAAGGCGGCAAAAGCTGCTGAGGAGCAGCCCAAGGAGCAGGCACCTGCCAGACAGGCCGGGAGCTTTACAGAACAGGATGTTGAATTGGGCGGGATCCGGCTCGGCATGTCCTATGACGAAGTGATCCAGCTCAAGGGGAAGCCCTCAAAAGAGGAAAAGGGCTACGCTCAGCTGATCAGCAAAGTGATATTTTACGGAAACGATGCAGAGATCGGCTTCCTGAACCAAAAGGTCCGTTACGTCACAGTCACTGCCAACAACGGCTGGAAGACACCTGCCGGGCTTTATGCGGGCATGACCATGGAGGAAGCCGAAAAAATGTATGGCACGGACTACAAGACCGTTTCTGCACCTTCCAAACGTCCTGAAGAAAGCAAGAAATCCCCCTTCTATGAGATGCGTTGGCAGGGAGTCAGATATGAGTATCGCTGTGTTCCCTCCGATGTATATTCCAACAAGCCGGGAGATACTTCCTGGGTGATGCGGCTCACAGACACCAACAAGGCCAAGAAAGTTGACGCCATCACCATCCAAACGATCACCCCCGAATCTTGAAACTCTTTTTGAAAACCCCAGCATGAAAAAACGGGCATCGAAGCGATGCCCATTTTTTATGCCCTATTTGCTACCGGTGTATCATATGCTGTACATAGGCCATTTTGACCTCCTGCCGCTTGCGGCGGCTGATGGGAACCTGTGTCCCATCCCTCATCGTAAAGCACTCCGAATCCATGGATTCCACGAAGTCCATGTTGATGATGACACGATGGTGGCATTCCTGGAACCGTCCATCTGCCAGCAGCGTCTCCTGGCATTCGGCATAGGAAGTCAGGCTTTCTATGGTCTGCTGGGACAGATGGAAGCAGACCATATGCTTCTCGTTGATGTCCACATAACAAATATCCCGATAAGGGACAACGAAGTCTCTTCCTTTTACATTTACGGCCAGACTTTTCTTCTTTTCCAAAAGCATCGGGAAGATGTGGTCAAAGGTTTCCGCAAAATCCTCCGCATGCTCCATGATGGGCTTGATAAAGTATCCGGTGGCAAAGACACGATACCCTTCCAGCACATGCTCCACGCTGCTCGTCAGGAAGATGATGCTGACCTCAGCGTCCCGTTTTCGGATGATTTTGGCCGCCTCCATGCCGGACATGTCCCTCATGTAGATATCAAGGACGAGGATATCGTACTTTCCCACCTCGAAAGCACGGAGCAGTTCTTCTGCGCTGGAAAAGGTCTCTATCTGGACAAAATTCTCCGTCTCCGGATACCTCTGCCGAATATGCTCCTGGATGTAATTTTTCGCATCTGCAAGATCTGAAACGCGGTCATCCGTAATCGCTATATGCATAATATCATCCCTTACATCTCTGCAAAAACACCCTATCCTAAATCCTTATAGATTGTCAGGATATTCTTCCCATCTTTGCGTTCATATTGGATATCCTCCACATTCTTCTTCACCAGGAATATGCCAAGGCCCCCGATATTCCGTTCCTCCATGGGCAGTGTGACATCCGGCTCATCCTTGGCCAAGGGATCATAGGCCACACCTTCGTCCATGAACACGATCTTCATCTTCGGAGGATCCTGCTGCAGGGAAAAGCGGAGAACAGCCTGTCCCGTTCCTTCCCCATAGGCATAATTGGCAATATTAACAAAGATTTCCTCCACCACCAGATCCAGCTGAAACCGCTTTTTCAGTGAGTATTCTACAGAAGCCAGCAGCTCATCAATAAAGGCATTGACCACGCTGAGATTCTCTACCGTTGCCTCAAGAACGAGTTCTTTCGTTTCCTCCATGTCTATGCCTCCTTCCCGGCCTGTCCCCGATAAACAAGTGCCAACATGGTAATATCATCGGACTGCTCGGCATCCTTTACATGCTCCGTCAGCGAACTGCGCACAACAGCAAGCAATTCCTCAAGGCTGAGCGCCTCTGCCCCTGCCCCGTTCAGGCAGGACAGCAGCCGTTCCTCGCCGTAGAGCTCCTTTTCCTCGTTCAGGGCTTCCGTCACGCCGTCGGTATAAAGGAAGATCCGGTCTTGGGGAGCAAGGATGATCTCCTGCCCATGGAATTCCAATTCATCCATACCGCCAAGAACGAAGTTCCGCTTTACATCCAGGAAGGAAAAACGCTGCTCGGCTGCCCGGTAGACCAGCGGGGGATTGTGCCCCGCATTCACATAGGAAAGCCGTCCCGTATCAAGCTCCAGCATCCCCACAAAGGCCGTCACGAACATCATGGCATCGTTGTTCTGGCAGAGCTGGTCATTCGTGCAGGACACCAGGGGAGCCAGATCATCCGAGCCTCCCATGGTCAGTGCAAAGTTCTTGAGGATGGTCTTGGCAATCACCATGAAGAGTGCCGCTGGGACACCCTTGCCGGACACATCGGCAATGGTGAAGAGAAGATGCTTTTCATCGAGAAGATAGAAATCATAGAAATCCCCGCCGACATGCTTGGCGGCATGCATGGTGGCATAGATGTCAAAATCCTGCCGTTCGGGAAATGGCGGAAAGATATTTGGCAACATGCTCTCCTGGATCCTGGTGGCCACATCCAGCTCAGTGGCAATGCGTTCCCTTTCCGCCGTCACCTTCGTAAGGTTTCGCATATAGGACTGCAGTTCATCCGTCATGGCATTGAAGCATACGGCCAGATGCTCGATCTCGTTCCCCGTCCGGATGTCCAGTTTCTTGTCCAGATTGCCGCTGGCGATTTCCCGCACACCATCGGAAAGCTCGTGGATGGGCTGGACGAACCGGGTCGCCACCTTGTTGCTCAGGAACGGGACCAGCAGCAGAAGCAGCAGCACCAGAACCAATACGGCAAGGAGAGAGGAACGGATGGAATGGTTCAACGTATCCAAAAAGGCATTGGTACTGTCCGCAATGACCTGTTCATTGGCTCTGGCCGACATGGTGACCTCCGCCACCTCCATGACGATGCCAAAGCTGCATTCCATTGCCTTGAGGGGGCGATATGCCAGATAGCATGGGACACCATCCACCATGACCTCCTGCAGCCCCGTATTCCCTGCCACCATATCATGGGCCACTGCCGCCAGCGACTCATCCGATGCCTCGAACAGGCTGGCGCCGCCGGATATATCGACGGCAGCCAGACTGCCCTCCAGCTTTGGGGAGAACAGCACCCTGCCGTCCTTGTCAATAATAAAGCCAAACCCAGTTTCCCCAATGCTGGTCTTGCGGACGATATCCTTGATGCGGTTGAGGAACATCCCGGCCCCTACCACACCCGCTGTCTCCCCCGACGCCGTGAAATAGGGGGCGGCACAGGTGATGCCGTAATTTCCGCTGTATACATCCATAAAAATGCTGGAATAGATCATCCGCTTCTCCTGCTCAGCCTCCTGATACCAAGGGCGCGTGCGGAAATCTATGGCAAAGGGAGCCTCTTCCCCTGCACGGAATTTCTGCTCGGAACGATCATCCACCGTAATGCCGAAACCGTTCCTGGAGGCGATATAGACAGATGCCACCATTTCCTGCCTGGCATCCAGGCGCAGCAGCCAGTCCTGAATGTTGGCCGCAAGCCCGATTTCCTGCTGCAAGGCCGGGTCGTCCCGCATCACACCCGGCGCAAACTGGAGTTGCGGGGTCAAAGTCCCGGCATTGCTGCGCTGCGGTTCCTGAACCTGTCTTGGAGAATATCGCCCAGGATGTTCCTGGATCTCACTCATCTCGTCGGCAATCATGCCGACATTGGCTCCCAGATTGTCAAAGATCATATCGATCAGCTCGCCGCGTTCCTCCAGCAACCGGCTGAGATCCCGCTGGGCATCCTGCTGCAGTGCCTTGCTGCTGTTCTCCGCAGCCGACTGCCCGATGTCCCGCCCCGTCTTTTCTGCGCTGGACTTGATGTCCGTCATTCCATAGATGGCAATGCCGCCCGACAGAAGAAGCGTAAGCAGGCAGCAGGCCAGGATCAGCAGCAGCGCCTGTTTCTTTATGCCTTTATTCCTCATCCTTCCTCCCCCTCTTCCCTTCCTCACAGCAATCCCTGACATAGTCCCTGAGACGCGCCGCCTCCTCGGTCAGCACCAGGGAGGAAAAGTCAGGCAGGACATCTCCCCCCTTGTGCAGGACCATGATTTCATGATCGCAGCAGATCGGCCGCAGGCCCGCAAAGAAATATCCCATGCCGCAAAGACATTCATAGGCCGCAACAGCCTTTGCATCGCTGATGTTCAAAAAGACATTGTATGTCTGGAGCGGTTCGTCATAACGGGACTCGATGGCCCGGATCTGCTCTTCCAGATCGACTCCGCTCCCATCCACCCAGATGGTGCAACTGAGCTGCCCTCTGTCCTGCTCCTCCCTGCAGACACTGTCCCCCATGAGAGGCTCCCTTCGGGTATCCACCTCGATTCGCACCCCCAGGTTCCGGTAGATTTCCCGAACGATTGCCTCATGCCGGGCCGGGACATGGAGCTTCCCTGCATCCTCCTGGCACACCTTGCGAACGATGATGACATGATGATGCTTCCGATTGGCATCCTGCGGGAAGGAATGGGTTTGGGACAAAAGCACCGACAGCAGGAAACCGCAGGGATGGAATCCAAGAGCCCCCATGGAGCGCTGGGATATGTCATGGTAGGTCACCGAGAAGCCATAGCCGGAGGAAATGTCCTTCCGGCGAAGCATCTCCTGGAGCGCCTGGGCGAACAACATCTTCATGATGCCGCAGCGGCGATATTTCTTCAGGACAATGCCGGTAATCCATTCGCACATGGTCTCCCGGGTGGATGGAAACTTCAATCCCAGCACGGCAGCAATTTCCCCTGCGGCCTCCGCAATCAAAAAGAAGCAATGGCCTGTCCTCTGCTCCCGAACAAGGGTTCCGGAATCATAGAAATCCTGTTTCAGATAGGTGGCGCCGTATTCATCCCGGATGCATTCCACCAGGGCCGGGGCATCCTCTTCCCGAAATTCCCTCAAGCAAATCCGGAGATTCTGTCCATCTCTTTGCACCGTTCGGTATTCCATAAAAATCTCCTATTCTTTCGCGTTATTCGCGCGCTTTTGGTCGATGATCACCGTCAGGTTATTGATCCCAAAGGTGGATTTATAGTGAACGGCACCTGCCGCCCGCAGGATCATGGCAATCCCCAGGGCATCCTCCAGTGCCAGGGGATCATCTGCCCGCAATCGCTCATAGTAATCGATGGGATTGAAGAGCTTCCCGCCGTTCCGGATGCGCAGGATGGTCATGGCCGCCGCCTGGGTCCGCAGAATGAGGATACGGACATCCATGCTTGCCGAGGCATCGGAGGGAAAGCAATGCTCCTTGATGCTCAGCAGCATCTCCTCCAGAGAAAGCCGAAGCAGCATGACCTCCTGACGGGGAAGGCCGTTTCCGGCGCAGAACCCCTCCAGCCGGTCTACCTCCGCCACAATGGCTGCGGCATCCGCAGGAACCACAAAGGAGATATAACGCCCCTCCCGTTCGGCCCGCAGATCCTGCAACAGGATCCCATCATAGCCGCGACGATAGAAATAAGGCACTGCCGCCGCAAGCAGCAACGGGCAGACCGAGGCCAGAAGGAAAGACCACCATACGCCCTCCAGTCCATAAGCCGATGACAGGAGCCACGCAGGCAGGATGATGAACAGGAAGGAGCGACAGAAAATCATGAAATTGGACAACATGGGAAATCCTGCCGCCTGATAGTAGAAGGACAGCAAAAAGCAGGGAACCGAGGGCAACAAACTGAAGGCAAAGACATAGGCACCCCGGGTTGCCAGCGACAGATCCACCGTGTCCCGCAACCCAAAGAGCCGACAGACCTCTCCCGGAAAAACCAGAAGAAGAATCGCAAGCGGAGCCATGAGCAACAAGCCCAGGGCCATGGCATATTTCTCGATGCGCCGCACGCTTACCGTATCCATCTCCTTCGTGAATACGCTGACGAAACCCGCCGTGGCCTGGGCCAGACCGGACAGGACCACAAGGGAAAGATTTTCCAATGCCATCAGCACGGAAAAGGCAGCGAGCCCGCTGCTGCCGGCCACGGCGACAATGATGCGGTTCATCAGGAGCAAACGGAGGAAATTGAGCAGATTGTTCAATGCCGGAGGCATCCCAAGCTGCAACAGAGAGCGCACGGCAACCACCGACCGTGGGCGTATCAGGGAAAATCCCGTCTCCCCCCGCAGGAGCAGCCAGATGCCAAGCCCTGCCGTCACGATGGCAGCGGCCACGGTTCCCACGGCAATGCCTGAAAGTCCCATCCCCAGGACCTTCACGCAGCCGATGTCCAACAGGATGTTCAGGACAGCCATGCCGAGGAACAGTCCCACCAGAGCCCGCAGCTTCCCCAGGAGACGCAGGAAGTTATAGGGCAGATAAAACAGTGTCACACCGAAGCCGCCCATAAGATAGGGCAGGCTGTAGCGATAGGCATCATCGTGCAGCTCGGCCGCACAGCCGCAGGCCTCCAGAATCCCGTCCAGTCCCAGATAAAGGAGGACCGCACCGGCCAGCGGGAAGCCAATCCCCAACAGCAAGGAAAAAGTAAACGCTTCATTGGCCCCGTCCCGGTCATCACGCCCCAGAGCATGCGCCGCTGCCGTGGAGCCGCCTGCCCCTGCCAGAGAGCCCAGAGCGGAAAACAGCAGATAAAGCGGGGCCACCACACTCATGACAGCCAGCCCCTCCGTGCCGAAAAAGATACCGGCCAGAAGACTGTTCGCCATCAGGCTGGCCATGGCACCGAACATGGAAAGGACGGCAGAGCCCACATGCCGATAAAACAATCGCTGCAAAAAGGCTTCATTGTCAGAAAGCCCTTCCAGCTCAAGCCCTTCGGCCTTTCCCGTCAGTCGTTTCTCCATACTCATATCCGTTCCGTCCCCCATATCATATATCATATTCGTCAAGCCCCGGGAAATTCCTGCCAAAAGCCAAAAGGAATACTTCCTCCGCCCATCGAATATTTGAGGAAAGAAAAGGCATCAAAGGAGGAACGTGTCATGGGCTATTGCAATTGGAGCCTTGTGAACGAAAAGATGAAGAAGTATCACGATGAGGAATGGGGCATCCCCGTCCATGAAGACCTCAAACAGTTCGAACATCTGATGATGGAGGTCATGCAATGCGGGCTGAACTGGAATCTGGTCCTCCAGAAGCGCGAGATCTTCCGCCAATGCTTCGATGGCTTCGATTTTGACCGTGTGGCAGGCTACGGCGAAGAGGATATCCAGCGCATCCTTGCCGTGCCGGGCATGATCCGTTCCCGACGAAAGATTGAGGCGGTCATCCACAATGCGGGATGCTTCCAAAAGATGCGTGAGGAATTCGGCAGCTTCTCCGACTATCTCTGGGCTTACTCCGAGGGCAGGACCATCCTCTACCACCGCCATGAACTGAGCGAAGTCCCGGCAAGCAACGGCCTGTCGGACATCATCAGCAAGGACCTGAAGAAGCGGGGATTCAAATACCTGGGAAGCATCACGGTCTACTCCCATCTGCAGGCCAGCGGCATCGTCAACGACCATAGCGCAGACTGTCCCTGCTACCAGCGGATCATCGACCAATACCCCACGGTCCGGAAGAGAAGGACAAAGGAACGATGAGGTCAGTGTGTCCCGTCCGGTTCCTCCTCCAATTCCAGCGGGTTGGCCGCAACGTCCTCCGGCTTTGCCAGATACAATTCATCCAGGAACTGTGCCTGGAAATGCCCCGGCCCTTCCACCTTGCTCCCGGCCCTCCGGCCCGCCAGATTGTAGATTGCCGTGGCCGTCAGCACAGCAATGAAAGGCGATGCCACTGCCGCATAGACCGCCGCCACACCCCCAAGGGAACATCCCATCCCCGTAACCCTCGGCATGAGAGGGGAGCCGCCCGACGAAAGCGCCGCCACCTTCCCGTCTGTGACCAGGTCCTTTTCCCCCGAAACAGCCACGGCGCCCCCTGTCCATCTTGCCAGGGCCACCGCCGCCTGACGCGCCTCTGCCACAGAATCCGTCGCATCCACGCCCCGCATGCCGGAATCCTTCCCCCCATTCCCCAGTCTCCAGAAATTGGCAAGGGCGATGGCCTCCGAAGCATTGCAGCGGATGATGGTGGGCTTGTACTGCATGAAGGCGCAAAGGATCTTTTGCCGCAGCCTGCCCATGCCGCTTCCCACAGGGTCCAGCACCCAGGGCGTCCCGTTCTTCCGGAGGGCGCGGGCAGCCCTGGGCAGTGTCTCCTCATACACGGGATAGATGGTCCCCACATTGATGTACATGGCATCCCCCGCCCCGGCCATGGCCTCCCCCTCATCGGGCATATAGACCATTGCCGCTGAGCCCCCCACTGCCAGCTGGGCATTCGCCACGAGATTGATGGTCACGGTATTCGTGATGGAAGGCGTCAAAGGCTTCCTCTCACGCACCTTCTCCACCGCCTCGCAAATATCACGACGGATACTTTCTAAAGTAATCATATAAACAAATCCTCCCTCATAATCCATATCTCCGTTCTCTGTTCGTCACGATGCTCCTCTTTTCCTGCCAAATAAGTAGGGAATTTGCAGAAACAGCGAAGCTGATGGTATACTGGACTCAGAAATACAGCATAATGATATACTGCGCAGGAAGGATATGAGTGCATGATTTTTTTGTCCATGGTCTTGTTGGGAGCCGTCATCGGCTTTGTCGGGGCGGGGGGCGCAGGCGTTACGATTGCGCTGCTCACGGTAGGCTTTGACGTGCCGATCCATACTGCCCTTGCCGTAGCCCTTGCCGCCATGGTATTCACCATGATTTCCGGAACCTACAGCCATTTCCGCGAGCACGAGGTGGAGGTGAAGACAGGGGCCATCATCGGGCTTGGCGGCGTTGCGGGCGCCTTTGCCGGTGCCAATGTCTCCAACATCATCCCCGCAGACCTGCTCCATTTCCTGACCGGCGCGATGATGTTCGTCAGCGCCATCATCCTCTACATCAAGGTCTACCAGGACAAGTGGCTCTCCAGGCATCTCAAGGTCCGCCCGGACATGCTTGTGGGGAAACGTCTCTACATCTATGGAACGATTGCCGGGGTGATCAACGGGTTCCTCTCCGGGACCTTCGGCATCGGCGCCGCCGCCTTTATCCAGATCACCCTTCTGGTGGTCTTCGGCGTCCCCATCCTGAAAACCATAGGCACCTGCATGATGGTGATCCTCCCCATATCCGCAGCGGGCGGGCTCGGGTACCTCTTCAACGGGCGGCTGGATTTCCTGATCTTTCTCCAGACCTTGACGGGGCTGATGCTCGGCGCCTGGTTCGGCGCAAAATTCACCCATCTCGCCCCCGTGTGGTTCCTGAAATTTGCCATCGTCGCCACTCCCACCATAGGCGCCTTCGTCATGCTCATAAAATGAAACCTTCGGGCACACAAAAAGCGCAGCCCTAAAGCTGCGCCCTGTCAGTAATGCCCTTTGCACTGTGCTATTTCTATCTTCGTGCCACTCACACGATACACCAGTCTGTTATCACAGTCTATGCGGCGGCTGAACCAGCCTTGCAGATTATGCTTGAGTCCCTCCGGCTTGCCGATGCCCTCAAGTACTCCATCACGTTCAATACTCTTTATCAGCTCATTGATTCGCTTGACTATCTTCCTGTCCTCAAGCTGCCAATCCAGATATTCCTGCCAAGCCCGACCTGACCAAACCTTAATCTTCAATCAGCTCATGCTCCTCTCCTCTGCCGGCATCCAGTTCAGCTATGGATTCAGCAAGATATGTCTGGTTCTTCTTGCTATAAAAAGGGTCTGCCGTAATCTGGAAAGGAATAGACCTGGTTCTTACCATAGCCTTCAGGAACATGGTGTATGCAGTCGAAAGAGTCAACCCCATCTCTTCGCACAACTCCTCTGCCTGTTCCTTCAGCACAGGATCAATTCTCATAGTAAGTGTGCTTGCTTTCATTCTGCTCCCCCCTTGCATGAAGTATACCACAAAGCACTGGCAATGTAAATACAATAAAAGAGCACAGATTATGACGCAAGACCAATCCCCTGAAGTTGTGAAATCCTTACTTTCCTTGCTCCAGCCATAACCTCTTCCCATGGAAGGCAATACCGTACTTCCAGACCTCCCCTGCCCCTTGTTGGGAGAGTTCCGTGATATAGGATTTCTCCTCGATCTGGCGAAGAGCTTCCTTCGCCTTTTCCTCCATGGCCTCCTCGGACTTCGCCGACTTCAGTTCCAGGATGACACCCGGCGCACCATCCTTCAAGGGGAAAAAGGCGATGTCGAAGCGTCCGTAACCGCTCTCCCGATTAGACTCCACACGATAGGAGCCACTCATGAGGACAGCGAAACCAAGCAACAATCCGTGATAGAAGTTCTCCGGATTATTGGCGGCATCATGATAGCTTACGATGCCCGTCAGGATTTTCTGCAGACGGTTCCGGAAGGTTGCCGCATCCCCCGACACCATGGCCCGGAGCATGTGACGGAGCTGGATGCTGTCCGACCTCGTGGCCATCCAGCCAAGGATTTCCTTCCGATAAACCATGCGGATTTCCTTGTTGGGAATCAGGAGCTTGCAACAGGGAAGCTCCTCCCCCGTGGGGTCCCAATCGACTTCCACGGCCTTCAGGTAGCCCGTGGTCAGCATCATCATGTAGAGGGCATTGCTGCTTTCGCGGATATCCGAATAGATGACCCCCTCGTCAATGACAGCCTCCACAGGGATTTCCTTCATGAGCCCTTCCAGTTCCTTCCGGCGATCCTCGTCCACATGTTCCAGAAGGACATGGAGAATGCTGTTGCCGGAGACATTGAGCCAGTAAGGCTGGAATTTGCAGCCCTCGTCAATATAACGAATGACCGACCATGGGTTGTAAATCTCTGCCGAGCCAAATCGGTAGCCGTCGTACCACCGCTTGAGCTCCGGCAGCTTGTCCCCCACGCCGCATTCCTCCATGAGCCTTGCCGCTTCCTGCCGGGTGAATCCGAAGATATCGCAGTAGGCCTCCGAGAGCACCGAGCAAACCTTGAGATTGTTGAGACCGCTGAAAATGCTCTCCTTGGAGACCCGCGTCACCCCCGTCAGGATGGCAAAATACAGGGAGGGATTCGTCTTGAGGGCAGAGCCCAGAAACCCCCGCATGAAGTCGATGCATTCCTCGTAATAGCCCTTTTCCCAGGCAGAGAGGATAGGGGCATCATACTCGTCCAGAAGGAGGACGGGCTTTCTGCCGTGATGCTTTTCCATCATTTTCATAAGATTTGCAAGGGCAAACTTCATTTTTGCCATATCACAGGCTTCATTCAGGATTGCAGAGAAATACTGCCGCTCCTGCACGGAAAGTGCTTCACTATGTTCCAGATATTGGGACTGGCCGTAAAGATTCCGCAGAAATTCCGCCAAAATCACACGCATCTCCGCAAATGTCCCTGCCTGCACTTCCTTCAGCGTGAGGAATACCACGGGCCTTGTTCCCTGCTCCTGCATGTACTTTTCCCCGGCACGCTCGATGTCCAGCCCACGGAAAAGCTCCCTGTTTTCCTCGGCATTCTCCAAGGTGAAAAAGTATTGAAGCATGGACAGTGTCAGAGTCTTGCCGAAACGGCGGGGACGAGTGATCAGTGTGACCTCTGTTTGAAGATCCAGTAATTCCCGAATAAACCGGGTCTTGTCGACGAAATAGTACTCCCTTTGAATCAGCTTCTTGAAATCCTCAATGCCCACGGGCATGGGGCGCTTCCTTTCCTGCACCTCGAACACCTCCATACATGCAGTCTTTTTAATTCCAGTATAGCATATTTCCTTCCCTCGGCCAACGTCCCCACCATTCTGTTGCCCTTGCCCGAAAAGGCGGACTGTGCTATACTTATTCACAGAATGTTTACATAATTTTAGGTGGTGGAATACCAATTATGACAAACCAGGAAATCGTATCGAAACTTTGGAACCTCTGCAACGTACTGCGGGATGACGGGATTACCTACCACCAGTACGTGACAGAGCTCACCTATATCCTGTTCCTGAAAATGGCAAAGGAAACGGAGGCCGAGGGGAGATTTTCCGAGGGAGGCCGTCTCCTTCCGGACCAGGAGTTCACGAACAGCGAGGCAGGAATGACAAGGGCTTACGGCGAATTGGAAGACAGGCGATAATTCTTTACTTTCCTATGGGGGCATGATATATTTAAGGTAGGATTTTCCTTACTTTTTGAAATAGGAGGAGGTTTTTCGATGATGGCAGCAACTGCACCTGATACTTTTATTGATAACGCCAAGGTAATGGCCAAGGGGCAGGTGACGATCCCTAAGGATGTAAGAACTGTTTTAGGGCTTGACAATGGGAGCCGAGTAACTTTTATTGTGGAGAAAGGCTCTGTCCGCATGGTCAATTCTGCTGTGTACGCCATGCAAATGCTGCGTGACGAGATGACCGGTGAGGCCGAAAAATCTGGATTGACATCTGAAGAGGCCATTGGCGCATTAGTTAAGGAAGTTCGGCACGAAGGAGCGTAATATGCGGGTATTGATTGATACCAATATACTGATATCGGCGATATTGGGCAACGGTACACCATTTCAGGCATATACCAAGGCCGTATCGTTTCCTCACAGCGGAGTTGTCTGTACGCAAAACATAGATGAACTTCGCCGAATTTTCAACAGGAAGTTTGGTTCAATCACAATTCCTATGGGATGTGAATATTGATATACTAATATTCATGTTTCGCCACAAATTTTCTAAAATGACACGGTTTGGCACTACTTGGCACTGTTTGGCATTGTATGGCACGTTGTTGACGGAGACTTGACATGATATAGTATAGGCTAGAAAAATGTAATTGATAGCCTTCGAGGGAGAAATCCCTGCGAGGGCTTTTCTTATGCCCAAATGAGGTGAAGCCCATGCCAACGAAACCCAAACGCCCCTGCCGTTATGGTGGCTGTCCTAATCTAACGGACAGCAAGACGGGCTACTGCGAGGAGCATCGGAGCCTGATGCAGAGGCATTACGAGCATTTCGCCCGTGGCTACAATCAGCATGAACGGTACGGCGGCTCGTGGAAGAAAATTCGTGACCGATATATCTCGGCGCATCCGCTGTGTGAGATGTGCCTTGGTCTTGGCAGAGCAACGGTGGCAACACTGGTGCATCATGTGAAGCCGCTCTCCGATGGCGGTACGAATGACGAGAGCAATCTTAAGAGCCTGTGCGTCAGTTGTCACGAGAAAATCCACAAAAGAAAAAAGCCGTCCTGAATGGACAGCTTATTCATCGAACAGTTCTGAGTGGGTTCCTGTTTCAGACAAAGTCAATGTGAGTATATCATCTTCGATTAGATAGACGAGCAGCCAGTCCGGCTGGATGTGGCATTCGCGGAATCCTTCCCAGTTGCCGTGGAGTGTATGGTCGTGGTACTTGGCCGCAAGTTTATGCCCCTGTCTCAGTTCATCGACAACATCATCAAGAAGCTGAAGGTTCAAGCCACGCTTCTTGGCTCGTTTGTAGCCTTTCTTGTAGGCACTGGTAAATTTTACGTGATATGTCATTCTTCGAGAGCCTTCTTCAAATCATCCATGTTGTCATAGCTTGGAACGCTGGGGTCGCGGGAAATGCGCCTTGCTTCTTCCATAGCGGCCAGAGTGCTTTTGTTGTAATGGGGCATCTCAATAGAAAAAGGAATGCCACCGCGAAGAACACATTGATGCAAAAACATATTCACGGCGCCGGACATATCCAGTCCAAGCCCGGAGAATAAAGCACCAGCCTGTTCTTTGATATCACGGTCGATTCGTATTTGTGTCGGTACAGTTGCCATGATAAACACCACCTTTGTATTCATTATAGACTTTTTGATTTACGATGTAAAGCAAATATTTATCAAAAGAGGGGAAGGGGCGGTCAAAATCTATAAAACCCCTTCGCGCCAGGACCGGCGCTGGGGCTCACGCACAAAAAAGACGGTTCAAACGGGGTATTAACCACGGGGAGGTGAAAATGTGGCGAAAGACGGAACAAACAGAGGCGGCAGGCGTGTACGCGCCGGGGATAAGCCGGATGCCCTGGCAGACAAGATTGCAAACGGACGTGAGGCATCGGTTATGGAGTTCCCCATGACGGAACTGAACGGCGCAGAGCTGGGGAGTGCCGCAGACCTTTGCGGTGAGGAGATGCCCCGGCCAAGCGAGTACCTCTCGGCAAAGCAAAGGGACGGCAAAACTTTGGGAGCGGACGAAATTTTCCGTGAGACCTGGATTTGGCTCAAGGAGCGCGGCTGCGAAAAGCTGGTCAATCCAAGGCTCATCGAAAGCTATGCTCAGTCCTTCGCCCGCTTCATCCAATGCGATGAGGCTGTCAGTTCCTACGGCCTGCTCGGCAAGCATCCCACCACAGGCGGCGCGATTTCCTCTCCCTTCGTCCAGATGGCGAATGCCTATCAGAAACAGGCCAATCTCCTGTGGTACGAGATCTTTGAAATCGTGCGGCAAAACTGCAGCACAACATTTGACGGACTGCCCCAGGTGGACAAGATGGAGCAGCTGCTCCGCTCAAGAAAAGGATAAAAGAGAACCATTACAGAGTTTATTTTCGGAGGTGTGCATTTTTCAAAAAGTAATCGTTGGGTGGGTTGTGCAGTGATATGTCACTTATTTCTGGTAGCGAAAAAGCCAATAAAATAGCCGCTCCCCGTCATTTCGGAGAAGCGGCTGCTGTCTCAATCATATCTGCTTTGCATATTTTTCCTGTTCGTTAGCTGGGATCTTCAAGGCATCCATGGTCTGTTGAGCATCCCATCCAGAGGTTTCCATGAGATTTCGAATATTGCTGACCATTGTGGAGTCTCTGCCTTTGCTTTCGCCATCTGCCTGCCCAGCAAGGAAGGCATCATTTCTCGCCTGATTCAGCCCATTCTCCCAAGCATTCATCATGTCCACCACATCTCCTTCCTCGTCAAGAGAAATATCAAATCCCGTCACGGTCTTGATAAGGCTTGCCGTGTTCCGATTCACGTGCCTGAAACGTTCTTTCCCTTCCATCCAGTCCATATTGTCGTCTTGCTTGTGCTTGATGCACTCGAAAAGGACACCAAGCTCCGTGCGGAACTTGCCAAAATCCTCGATTTTGTCGGGGGCAAGAAGGTTCAGCCGATAGTCTGGCACGAATGCCAATAGTTCCTTGTTTTCTGCTGTCAGCATCTCGTGGAGGGTAAGGGGTCCATCCCATTCTTCCGTGCTGAGGCTGATGACCAATGTGATGACAGGCATTAGCTTATCTTCCTTTTTCAGGCCGGACAGAAATTCATCCCCTGCCATTTTGTCTTTTCCCTTCCGGTGCGCCGCTGCGATGTCCGATATTTGCTGTGCGTAACTCATGGCATCATAGAGCATATTACGGACGGGCATCCCGTAATGAACATCCGCTTGTATCTCGATGCCTAGTGTCCCACCTCGTTCAGAAACATAAAAATAATTGTTCGATATGTAGTCAGATGCTAGGAAGAGGAAGGCGGCGTAGCGGTGGCTACGTCAACTGAACGACGCAGATGGCTGCATAGCGGGCAATTATTATGGATATGAACGAGGCGGGACACTAGTATGAGGTAGTACGCCTGACTGTCCCTCATCGCAGTATAGAGCTTCAGCACATCCCGGATTTTCTGGATCGGCTTTTTGGCATCGTTGCCGTAAGGGAGGACGATGGCTGTCGTATCCAGCGGCGTCAGTCCCTCCGGCTTGATTACGTCCCTGCCGCCGTACACCCAGTAGTTGAAGGCATCCGCTACCTTGTCCGGCGATGACAGGTATGCCTTGGCCTCTGTATCAATCGCCCCCACGCGCATCACTCCTTGGATTCATTTTACCATGTTCGCAGCCCATTCTCAAGTGGGGGACCTGCTGGGCTTTTTTCTGTCCTTGGCGCATAGATAGTAGATGCTCATCAATCCAATGGGTTTCGCAAGGCGAAACCTACCTTGTTCTCGCCTGACGACAGCGGCCTCGGGAGTCAGGAAACGGAATGGGGAAAACCGTGCCCCTGCTTTTGGGTGCGGTTTTCACGAAGCGATATGTTTCTTCCGGCTTTGCCGACCAGAAGCCCACCGTGCGCAGGAAATCCATGCCCTGCTTTCGGCATGGACTTCCTGCGTCCTCCCGCGCAAGGGATGGAAACCCGCAGGGTGGAGACTCGAAGAGGATCCATGCCCCGCACGACAGTCCGGTGGTAAAGCCATGCACCATTTATAAAAAAAGGAAAATTCAGCCATCGTGGCGAATTATACAAAGCAGATACATTTCTATGAGATTCCCTATGGCTCTTTGGTGGCAGAGGAAATCGAAAACCTCATCGTGACGGGACGCTGCATCAGTGCCAGCTTTATCCTGCAGGCCTCCATGCGCATCCAGCCCACCTGCATGAGCATAGGGGAAGCGGCAGGCATTGCGGCAGCCTGGGGGCTTTCCAAGGGCATTGCAGCCAATGCCGTAAAGTGGGAAGCCATTCCGGCGAAGAAGCGCAGCTATGTGAGTGCGGGGGATAAATGAGCAGTATTTAGAAGCTGCTGTAATGAATAAGGAGTTTATCATGGAAATCAAAAAGAAACTTATTGCGGCCTCTCTTGCCGGTGCAGTGACGATTGGCGCGGGAATCGGTGCATCTCCTGCGTATGCCGCCCAGGCGGATCGGGAGAGCATTGCTCAGGTGGCGCTCCTGCAATCCTTGGCGCAGGGATATTTTGGTGGCACGATTACTGCCGGGCAGCTTCGCAAGCTCGGCGATACGGGAATCGGAACTTTTGAGGGACTCAACGGCGAGATGATTGTGCTGGATGGCAAGGTCTACCAGGCCTTGGGGGACGGGCGTGTCATCGTTGCCCCCGACAAGACCATCATCCCCTATGCTACCGTGACCTTTTTTGACAAGGATATTGCCGTCAAGCTGGAAAATACTTTCAGAGCATCATCAGGGAAAAGAATCCCGCTGACTATTTCATCATGGTAAACCATGCCACTTATTCCAGCCTGGAGAAAAATGTTCCTGCCAGCAT
>CADCIX010000040.1 GCA_902801565.1 uncultured Veillonellaceae bacterium
CATATATACTATATATAATATATAATACATATTCTTTATCTATAAAATATAGTCTATTTGACTATGAGAACCTATGAGCCCTTGGCGTTGCTGGGTTTCATCATAGCCGGAATCATAGCCGGAATCATAGACAGGAAAAATTTGGAGACTATGAGGAATGGCATTTGGCGCGAAAAGATGGCAAAAAAAAGAAAGCCAACCTTCACAAGCTGACTTCCTTTGATGCGATGAGGCCCCAGGTTCGGCGCTGTGCCGGATAGTGGCACGGCTTACTGCAGGGGCCTGTTGAATCCAGACCGCGCTTATCGTGCACGGCTGGTGTCCGCAGGAAAAAAGCCTCTGCGAATCATTGCCCGGGCTTCCGGGAACATTATACCATAGACGGAAGAAAAACAAAAGCCGCCCCGAAGGGCGGGCGGGAGGAAATTGACAAATAGGTATTGATTATCCTATAATATGCACAGAGCGATCCGGGAATCGGGATACCGTACCCCCGGACTAACGATAGCCCCTGTGCAGTTGCACAGGGGCTATTCGTTTATCAAGGAGGGCTGTACCATGCAGAAACCATTCAAGACTGTCAAGGAACAAATCGAGATACTGAAATCTCGCAATGATTACGCATTGAACAAGAAGCTGGAACAGCGTTTGAAAACAATACCATGCGAGAGCATACGTACTGTGATGGGTTTGCGTGGGAACTGGCAGACTCTCTCTCACCTCCCGAAGCAAAGAACATAAAAGTAAAATCAAAGCATAAAACATAAAGAAACATGAAATGTAAAGGCAAAAAGATAAAATAACAAGCCCATACCGGTTTGGTATGGCACCTGGCACAAAAGGAGGAATGGCTTATGCCGAAGCTCAGCAAGGTTCGTGTCCGAAAACGCGGACAGACGTTCTCCTACATCTTCGAGGCGGGAAAGAAGGAGGACGGGAAGCGCAAGGTCGTCGAGAAGGGGGGATTTCTCACACGGAAAGACGCCTACGAGGCAGGCGCAGTCGCGTTTGCAGACTGGAAGCACGGCAATATCGGCATTACAAGTGACCGCATCCTGGTAAAGGACTTCTTTGCCCAATGGCTGGAAAATGTCGCCAAGATCAATGTCCGGCAATCCACCTATGATTTGTATTCCCGCACAATAAACCAGCGAATCCTTCCGTATCTCGGTTCTACCGACATACAAAAGATCACGCCCGCGCTTCTGGACGGCTTCATGCGCAGCCTTGTCAAGAAAGGCTTGGCCCGCAACACGATCCTGTCCACATGGAGAATTCTGCACCAGGCACTGGATTATGCCGTGTACCCTGCGGAGCTGATCCAGAGCAACGCCTCAAATTACATCAAGGTTCCAAAATCCGCCCCTCGTGACCTCGTCAAGCGAACCATCATCTCCCCGCAAAAGTATTCCGAGCTTATGTCGCTCTATCCCTTCGGGAGTCCGCTTCATGTACCGATCGCGCTTCTATACCATACCGGGATGCGCATAGGAGAAGTCCTGGGTGTCTGCTGGGAGGACGTGGACTTCCGGCAGAATGTCATCCATGTTCGCCGCCAATACGTTTACATCAGCAAAATCGGAAATGCCCTGCTCCCCCCAAAAACACCCTCCAGCACCCGGGACGTGGTGATCGATGATGAGCTGGTTTCCATTCTCCGAAAGTGGAAAAGGCAGCAAAGGGAATGGGAGCTTTCCGACGGAGGAGCCTACTGCGTCATTGATGAGCAGGAGAACCATGTCCTGCGTGTCTTTTCAAAGGAGCTTGCTCCCTCCGTCAACCGCCAGATGATGCTTTGCACGAACCGCCACGGCCGCCCTGTCTGCCGGGCTACCGTGATGCAGCATCTCCAGTCCGCCGGGCTGAATGCGCATTCCTTCCGCCACAGCCATGCAACGATTCTGGTGGAAGCGGGCGCGTCTCTGAAAGGAGTTGCCGGGCGCCTTGGCCATAAACGTATCGAGACCACGGAAGAAATTTACACGCACAACACTAAGAAGATGCAGGAAGACGTGGCATCTATCTTTGCAAAGACAATGCAGACAAATGGCGAATGCAGACAAAATGCAGACAAATAAAAACCCCACCCCCATGTTTCAAGGGGTGAGGTGCTCATTATTTGAATTCCACAAACTCGTCAATGCGGGCTCCGCCCTTTGTCATGGGCTCCACAAAGCTCCGCCACACGTTCATGACGATGACCCTTGGCTCGTCCTCGGCCTCCATTGCCTTGCGGAAGGCTTCCGCGAACTCCTCCTGGGTGGACACCGCCTCGGCGGCAATGCCGAAGCTGTTGGCATAGGCCACATAGTCCATCTCGTAATCGAACTCGCAGGCAATGTACCTTTCCTTGTACATGACCTTCTGGAGCTGCCTTATCATGCCAAGGCTCGTGTTGTTCACGATGATGGAGATCACGGGCAGCTTCAGCCGGGCAATGGTATAGTACTCGTTGCCCGTCATCTTGATGCCGCCATCCCCTGCCACATGGACCACGCGGCGGCTCTTGCCGTAATACCTCTGGGCTCCCATGGCCGCCGGAAGGCCGAAGCCCATGGTTCCATGGCCCCCGGAGGTCAGCCAGGTGCGGGGCTCCTCGATGCGGAGATGGAGCGCTGCCCACATCTGGTGCTGCCCCACATCCGTGGCAAAGGCAAAAGGCTTTCCGGCCGTCGCCTTTGCCACCTGGTTCATCGCCCAGGGAACCGTCAGCCGGTCCACATGGTAGTCGTAGTCATACTCGTCCTCCCAGGAACGGATCTGCTGCCACCATTCTGCATGGTCGTTCCCCGGCTCGTGCCGCATGAGCAGCTTCAGGATCGTCTTCATGTCGCCCGCCAGGCCGAGGCTTCCCGCAACGTTCTTGTCGATTTCCGCGGGGTCGATATCGATATGGATGAACTTCGTATTCGAGGTGTACTTGCTGATGGAACCCGTCTGCCTGTCCCCGAAACGGCTGCCCAGGGCAATGACGAGATCCGCCGCTGCCACGGCATGATTTGCCGCCTTTTTCCCGTGCATGCCCGCAAAGCCCAGGGACTGGGGATGGGACCGGGGGATTGCCCCAAGCCCCATGAGGGTATGGACCACGGGGAGATGGAATTTCTCTATGAAGGCCGTGACATCTGCAGAGGCTCCCGCCGAGATGACGCCTCCGCCGACGATGGCCACGGGACGCTTCGCCTTCGCAACCTCCTCCGCCGCTTCCGCAGCGCAGATGAGGAAATCGGCATCGGGCTTCCCGGGTTCTTTCCCGTCTTTCTCCATGGGCTCATAGTCCACCTCCATGAAGAAGATATCCCTGGGGATATCGATGAGCACCGGACCCGGCCTTCCCTTGCGGGCAATCTCAAAGGCCTGACGGACCGTGGAGACAAGCTGCCTGGGGTCCTTCACCTTGAAATTATGCTTCGTAATGGGCATGGTCACATCGAGAATATCCGTCTCCTGGAAGGCATCCCGCCCCAGAAGCGTCGTGTCCACCTGCCCGGTCAGGGCCACCACGGGGATAGAGTCCATGAACGCCGTGGCAAGTCCCGTCACCAGATTGGTGGCACCGGGGCCGGAGGTCGCAATGCAGACTCCCACCTTGCCCGAGGCACGGGCATAGCCATCCGCCGCATGGGCCGCATTCTGCTCATGTGTCACAAGAACCTGCTCAATCCTATCTTCCTCATACAGTGCATCATACAGAGGCAGAATCATGCCTCCCGGATATCCAAAGAGCACATCCACCCCTTGCTCAAGAAGGCACTGAACCACAGCCTGGGCACCCTTCATCGTAAGCCACTCCTCTACTATACTCTATCACAAATCACCTTGGTTGCTTCTTCGGTACCGACCTTCGTAAATCCTTCCTTCCAAAGATCCGGTGTGCGGAACCCATCCTCCAATGTCTTGTCCACAGCTTTCTCAATGGCCCTGGCCGCCTCTTCCTCATGGAGGGAATAGCGCAGGAGCATGGCCGCCGAAAGGACGGTTCCCATGGGATTGGCGATTCCCTTTCCTGCGATGTCCGGGGCAGAGCCATGAATCGGCTCATAAAGGCTCGTGCATTCCCCGATGCTGGCCGAGGGCATCATGCCGATGGAACCGCCAACGACAGCCGCCTCGTCGCTCAGGATGTCGCCGAAGAGATTCCCCGTCACGATGACATCGAACTGCGTCGGGCGGACGGCCAGCTGCATGGCACAGTTGTCAACGTAGAGATTCCCAAGCTCCACATCGGGATAGCCCTCCGCCACCTTTGCCACCGTGCGCCTCCAGAGCCGGGAGGTGGCAAGGACATTTGCCTTGTCCACGGAGGTCACCTTCCCGCGGCGCAGCTTCGCCGTCTCGAAGGCCAGCTTCGTGATGCGCTCCACCTCGGGGACGGAATAATTCTCCAGATCCCAGGCGCGCTCATGCCCGTCCTTGATCTCCGACTCGCAGCGGTCACCGAAATAGATTCCTCCCACGAGCTCCCGCACGATGACGAGATCCACGCCCCGCACCAGCTCCGGCTTCAGGGGGGAATACTCCACCAGGGCATCCGCCACCTTCACGGGACGGAGGTTCGCATAAAGCCCCAGTCCCTTGCGGAGGCCAAGGATTGCCTTTTCCGGGCGCAGGGAGGGCTCCACATTGTCCCACTTGTCGCCGCCCACGGCACCGAACAGGACACCATCCGCCGCCTTGCATGCCTCAAGTGTCGTCTCCGGCAGGGGCACGCCGAATTTGTCATAGGCCGTGCCGCCCGCATCATGGTACTCATACTCCAGCCCAAGGCCATACTTCTCATCCGCTTTTTTCAGCACCGCAACCGCGGAATCCGTGATTTCCTTCCCGATCCCGTCACCGGGAATCACTACGATCTTCTTTGCCATATGCTCACCCTGCCCTCATTTCTTCTTGATGTAATTGATAAGTCCTCCCGCCTGGGCGATTTCCTGCACAAATCCCGGCAGAGGATGGGCATGGAACACATCGCCGGTGGTAAGGTCCTCGATGGTTCCCGTGGAAGTATCCACCCGGAGCTTATCCCCGGCCTTGATCTTCTCCACATCATCGCCGATTTCCAGCAGGGGAAGGCCGATGTTGATGCCGTTGCGGTAGAAGATGCGCGCAAAGCTCGCAGCGATGACCACGGGAACCCCGGAGGCCTTGATTGCCACCGGCGCATGCTCCCGGGAGGAACCGCAGCCGAAATTCTTTCCCCCCACCATGATGTCGCCTTCCTCAACCTTCTTCGAGAAGGTCTCGTCGATATCCTCCATGCAATGGGCCGCCAGGTCCTTCGGATCGAAGGAATTCAGATACCTTGCTGGGATGATGACATCCGTATCAATATTATCGCCGTAGCGCCAAACCTTTCCTTCCAAACTCATTTTACTCTACCTCCTCCGGTGCAGCAATCCTTCCCAAAATCGCGCTGGCCGCCGCCACATGGGGGCCTGCGAGGTATACCTCACTGTCCACATGGCCCATGCGCCCGCGGAAATTGCGGTTCGTCGTGGAAACGCAGCGCTCCCCGGCGGAGAGGATACCCATGTATCCGCCAAGGCAGGGACCGCAGGTGGGTGTGCTCACGACACAGCCCGCATCGATGAAGGTTTCCAGATAGCCGCGCTTCATAGCCTCCTTGTAAACCCACTGGCTTCCCGGAATCACGATGCAGCGCACATCCTCATGGATCTTGCGCCCCTTGAGTATCCCCGCAGCGATCTCCATGTCCTCCAGACGTCCATTGGTACAGGAACCAAGCACCACCTGGTCGATCTTGATGGGCTCCTTGATATCCGCCACGGCCTTCGTGTTGCCAGGAAGATGGGGGAAGGCCACCACAGGACGGAGCTCCGAGAGATTGATTTCCACCGTCTGGCAGTATTTCGCATCGGCATCGGCCTCCACGGGCTCATAGGGCTTCTTCACACGCCCCTCCACATATTCCCTGGTCACCTCGTCAAAGGGGAAGATGCCGTTCTTGCCGCCAGCCTCGATGGCCATGTTGGCAATGGTCAGGCGGTCCGTCATGGAAAGCTCTGCCACGCCCGGGCCGGTGAACTCCAGGGACTTGTAGAGGGCGCCGTCCACGCCGATCATGCCGATCAGTGTCAGGATGACATCCTTGCCGTTGATGTTCCTGGGCTTTTTCCCTGTGAGGTGAACATTGATGGACTCCGGAACCTTGAACCATGCCTCCCCTGTGGCCATTGCCACTGCGAGATCCGTGGTGCCGACACCCGTGGAGAAGCCATTGACCGCGCCATAGGTGCAGGTGTGGGAATCCGCGCCGATGGTCAGCATGCCGGGGCCCACGATTCCCATCTCGGGCAGGATGACATGCTCGATGCCCACACGGCCCGCCTCGAAATAGTTGACGAGCTTGTGCTTCCTGGAGAAATCCCTGACGCTCTTCGCGAGGTCCGCGCTCTTGATGTCCTTTGCAGGCTGGAAGTGGTCGGGAATCAAAGCGATCTTCTCGCGGTCAAACACGGGCTTGCCGATCTTCTCGAATTCCTTGATGGAGGGCGGCGCCGTCACGTCATTGGCCAGCACCATGTCCAGCTTGCAGGTAATGAGCTGCCCCGGCTCCACAAAGTCCAGCCCTGCATGTTTGGCGAGAATCTTCTCGCTCATGTTCATCCCCATATCGAAAAACCTCCTAAGAAATACACATGTTTACCAAAAATCGGCTTACACCCAAAAGCGTAAGCCGATTATTCAGTTCACTCTACAATCAGAACTGCAGATCCTTCTTATCCTTGAGCCAGGACATCATGCTGCGGAGCTGGCCGCCCACCTTCTCGATGGGATGCTCTGCATGGATGCGGCGCTGGGCAAGGAAGTTCGCACGGCCTGCTGCGCGGTTCTCAAGGAGCCAGTTGCGGGCAAAGGTGCCATCCTGGATCTCCGTGAGGGCCTGTTTCATGACCTTCTTCACTTCCGGCGTGATGATGCGGGGGCCCGTCATGTAGTCGCCGTACTCTGCCGTGTCGCTGATGGAACGGCGCATCTTTGCCATGCCGCCCTCGTACATGAGGTCAACGATGAGCTTCATCTCATGGAAGCACTCAAAATAAGCGATCTCCGGCTGATAGCCTGCCTCAACGAGAGTCTCGAAGCCGTTCTGGATGAGATGGGTCACGCCGCCGCAGAGGACAACCTGCTCGCCGAAGAGATCCGTCTCCGTCTCCTCCTTGAAGGTGGTCTGGATGACGCCTGCACGAGTGCCGCCAATGCCGCGGGCATAGGCCAGGGCAATGTCAAAGCACTTGCCCGTTGCATCCTGCTCCACAGCGAACACATCGGGAACGCCGCCGCCTTCCGTGTAGGTGCGGCGAACGAGATGGCCGGGGCCCTTCGGGGCAACCATGAAGACATCCACGTCCTCAGGCGGAATAATCTGCTTGAAATGGATATTGAAGCCATGAGCAAAGGCAAGAGCACTGCCGGACTTGAGGTTCGGCTGGATATCGTTCTTGTAGACATCCGCCTGCTTCTCATCGGGAATCAGGACCATCGTGATATCCGCCTGCTTCACAGCTGCGGCAACGGGAAGGACCTTGAGTCCATGACTCTCAGCCGCTGCCTTGGACTTGCTGCCCTCATAGAGGCCGACAACGACATCGACGCCGCTCTCCTTGAGATTCAGTGCATGTGCATGGCCCTGGCTGCCATATCCAATGACGGCAACCGTCTTGCCATTCATGATCTCCCAGTTTACATCCTGGTCATAATAAGTTTTTGCCATAGTACTCCCTCTCCTCACAATGCTCATAGATGGTATGCTCGCCGCGTTCCAGCGCAATCAGGCCGGTACGGATGACCTCGATGATGCCATAGGGCGCAAGAAGGCGCGTAAACGCCGTCACTTTCTCATCGTCCCCCGTAATCTCGAAGATCAGGGTGGTCGGCTTCACGTCAATGACATGTGCCCGGAAGAGCTCTGCCATCTTCAGTACATCCAACCGGTTCGTATCATCCGCCTTGACCTTGATAAGCGTCATGCCACGGCAAACCGAGGCAGCAGTGTCCAACCGCTGCACTGCCTTTACCACAGGCATCTTCTCAAGCTGCTTTATCATCTGCTCCACGAGGTTCTCATCCCCATGGACCACAATGGTAATACGCGAAAACTCCGGGGACTGGGTAACGCCCACCGACAAGCTGTCGATATTGAATTCACGCCTTGAAAACATGCTTACGATCCGAACCAGGACACCTGTCTGGTTCTCCACAAATACTGACAATACATGTTTCATGGACAACTGGCCTCCTTCTGCGGAAAAACTTCCAGCCCGTATAGTATACCACGCATTTCAAGGTGTTTCAATGCATAATATTGCAGTCATGAACAAAATTATTTCTGTGAAGGACAAAAAAGCCCGAATCCATGTGACATGCACATGAACCCGGACTTCCCTTGGGCATTTCACCCGGAAAATTGCCGTAAGGCAATCTCCTCTCACGGTACCAAGATCGGCTTTGCCCTAAGTTGCGCATCGTGCAATTACTTCCCTGTGATTGCGGACTGCTGTAAGTCACCGACATGTATACTGCGTTTCTGCTGGGCTAGTTCCGAACCTACAAACCATTATGAATCCCCTCATATTGTCCCTAGAGAGGAGATGCCTGGCATCTGGATTATTTTATAGGTCAATTGTATCATATTTCAAAATCATCGTCAAGCATGACGAGAATATGCTTTCAATTAAGAAAACACAAGGAATTCAGGCTTTTCCGGCGTTCTTCCCATAGGAAATCCTTTCCAGAATACAAATGTATACATGGAAATCTTCCCATTTCCGTTGAGACTTTCATCCTAACCTTGCTCATCCCCAGAGATTGCGATATGATAAAATCATCTAAACCCCAAAGGAGTCCCAAAATGAAACAAAGCATCCATATCCCCAACACGGAAATCCTCCCGGACATCCCCGAGCCTCTCCTGAAGTGGTACCGCGCCCAGGCACGAAGCCTCCCCTGGCGGGATGAGCCCACACCCTACCGCGTCTGGCTCTCCGAAATCATGCTGCAACAGACGCGGGTTGCCGCTGTCATGCCTTATTTCGAACGTTTTCTAAGTGCTTTGCCCGACGTTCCCTCCCTGGCCGATTGCGATGAGGAAACCCTCATGAAGCTCTGGCAGGGCCTCGGCTACTACAATCGGGCGCGGAACCTTCAAAAAGCCGCCCGCATCATCATGGAAGAGCACAAGGGAAGTATCCCCTCCTCCTTTGAGGAGCTTCTCGCCCTTCCCGGCATCGGACGCTACACGGCTGCCGCTATCAGTTCCATCGCCTACGGCGGCAACCATCCGGCCGTGGACGGCAACGTGCTCCGCGTCGTCACCCGCCTGCTCCTCTGCTCCGAGGACATCCTGAAGGACGCAACCAAACGGGCCATTGAGGAAAAGCTTCAGGCAATCTATCCGGAAGGAGAGGGCGGGGATATGAACCAGGCCCTCATGGAACTCGGTGCCACCATCTGCCTGCCCAACGGGGAACCCCATTGCGGGGCCTGCCCCCTGCGCCGGCTTTGCCTCGCCCATGCAGAGAACTGCATGACAGACTATCCCCACAAACAGAAGAAAAAGAGCCGCCGCAGGGAAAGGATGACCATTCTGCATATGGAAAGGAACCATCTCATCGCCATCCGAAAGCGCCCGAAAGCAGGACTGCTGGCGGGGCTCTGGGAGCTTCCGCATCTCTCCGGCCACAAGACCGAGGAAGAGGTCCGCCGCTGGTGCCAAAGGCGCGGTTATCCCCTAAGGTCCATCTCACCACTTCCCCCTGCCCGTCACATTTTCTCCCATGTGGAGTGGGACATGGTTGGCTGGCGTCTCGACCTGGCCTCCTCTGTCATGGAAGAAAGCACAGCCTACGGACCGGACAGCCTCAAGGAGGAATTCCAATGGCACTCCATTGAAACCATCGCTGCAGAATACAGTATACCGGCAGCCTTTCAATACTACCTCTATCCTATTGGAAACAACAAAATTTAAAGAAGGATTTCATGGAAAAAAGACGAATTTATAATTATGAAAATTAGCTCAATCACTTGATTTCGTTAATCATACATGATTATTTTGCGAGGTGTCGTCCATGTTCAACATCTTTTCTTCCAGCAGCAAGAAAGCCCAAGCCGCCCCTCTCTCCCCTGCCGCCAAGCCAGCTGCCCCGGCAGCGCACGTTGCTGCGCAGCCGCAGCAGGACATCCGGACGGCTTATCTAAGCGAGCACGAACTGGATGCCGGCAACCTGACGTCCCTTTGCGACGTGGCAGAAGGACCGGCCCTGATTCTCGGCTTCCTGTCGCCTGACCTCTCCATGGACAGGGTTGCCCAGACCATCAAACGTGAGATCCCCGGCAGCGCAAAACTCATCATGATGACCACGGCCGGAGAGCTCTGCCGCCCCGCCAACAGCGCGTCGCTGTACTGCCCTGCCGATGAGGGGCGCGGAAAGATCTTGCTGCAGGCATTCTCCAACCGCATGATCGAAGACACCTATACGATGAACATCCCCCTGCACAATGAGGATCTGCGTTCCAAGAGCGTCACCATGAGCGTGAATGACCGCGTGGAGCTCATCCAGCAGGAAATCAGCCGCCACAAGGTTCCCTTCCGCATCAGCGTGAACCATACCTTTGCCCTGGTCTACATCGACGGCGTGTCCGGCTGCGAAACCTTCCTCCTCCAGGCGCTCTTCGACGCCGGAAAATTCCCCTGCCCCTTCATCGGAGGCAGCTCCGCCGGAAACCTGGACTTTGCCCATACCTATATTTTCAACGGCGACCGCACACTGGAGAACCATGCCGTTGTCACCTTTGTCCGCCTGAAAAAGGAATACCGTTACGGCATCCTCAAGACACAGGCCGTGGAGCGCACGGGAACAATCTTCACCGTGGGGAGTGCCAATACAGCTCTGCGCTACATCGAGACCATCAGCAATCCCAATGGGGGGCAGACCAGTTTCCTCCAGGCACTCAAGAACCATTTCCATGCGGGCACCGTGGAAGAACTCCAAAGTGCCATGCAGGGGTACACCTTTGCCGCAGATGTCAACGGGGAGGATTTCATACGAACCATATCCAGCATTGACGGACCAAATGACCGCGTCTACTTCTTCTGCGATGTTGTCACCGGCGAGAAGCTCCATCTCCTCAAGAGGATTTCCCTGGAAAAGACACTCACCCACGATATCCAGGCCTACCAGCAGGGCAAGAGCGCCATCATCGGCGGCATCCTCAACGACTGCATCCTGCGCCGGCTGGGCTACCCCGGCGAGATCATGCACATCGACCAGTTCCGGAATCTTCCCGTGGCCGGTTTTTCCAGCTTCGGAGAGGTCAGCGGCCTGCACATGAACGAGACCCTGACCGCCATCTTCTTCCACCATGTACCATCGGGCACTTCCTTCAGCGATGAGTACGTGGACAACTTCGCCCTGTCCTATGCGAACTGCCAGGTCTTCTTCTACAACCGCGTCATCGAGCGCCAGCGGCAGACAGAGGCCCTCAAGGACAATCTCATCCGGATGTTCCAGGATTATCAGGCAAAGATGCCCAGCATCGTGGATGCCATCACCCATATCTCCGATGACGTGGAGATCATCCAGAGCTCCATACAGCAGCTTGCCGACGGCATCGACGAACAGGGCGGCCTCTTTACCCAGCTCATGCAGCGCAGCAATGACATCACACCGAAGCTTGACCTCCTGAGCCAGAACACACAAAAGATCAAGGACGTCATGAAGATGATCAACGAGATCGCCGACCAGACCAACCTTCTCGCCCTGAATGCCGCCATCGAGGCTGCGCGCGCAGGCGAGGCAGGGCGGGGATTCTCCGTGGTGGCCCAGGAAGTGCGCAAGCTCTCGGAAAACACCCAGCAAAGCCTCCAGACCTCGGATGAGGCCATCAATGTGCTGCTCCATGACGTGAAGGAAATCGATGACATCCTCGCAGAGAACCAGACCTTCGAGGGACGCATCAATGAGTTCGATGCAAATTTCAATGCCCAGATGAAGGAACTTCACAAGAATCTGGACGAAGGCATCCGCCACATCCAGAACTCCACCCAGTCCATCCGCGACCTGGAAAGCATCAACGAGGCCACCCGCCTCCAGATGGACCAGCTCACCACCACCATCCACAACATCGAAATGGGAATCTGACGATTCCCGCATGCCGCAAACCAAAGGAACCTCATTGTGTACGATTATCGAGGCAAGGGGATACGTTTATGGAAAAGGGCATCACCATCTATCCGGGGCTGGACAACACCCCCGAGGAAAATCTGCAGCTGCTGGAACAGGCGGCAAAATGCGGCATTCACCGCGTCTTTCTCGCTCTCATGCTGCCCTATGCAAACCTGCTGCGGGCAAAGCAGGAGATGAGGCGGCTGCTTTCCTTTGCCAGAAAACTCCATATGGACATCATCGCCGCATTGACGCCGGATATCATGTGCGCCTTCCACATCAGCCATCTGCGCCTGGAAGCATTCCGCCTCATGGGCATCCATACCCTCTACCTCAAGAATTTCCTGCCCGAGGACCTGGCGGAACTCAGCCGCAATCCCTACGGCATCCACATCCAGTTCAGCGCCTCCCGCATGACCATGAACGATCTCCGCGTCCTCTTGCACGAGCACCCCAACCTGCGCCAGCTGGAAGCGATCCACAGCGGTTATGACAGAGAGGGCACGGGCATGTCCGAGGAAAACCTCATCCGACGCACGGTCATGCTCCATCGTTCGGGCATCCGTGTCAGCGCCCTCCTTCCAAGTTCCCGTCGGCGCTCCCCTTTCCATGCAGGCATCCCTTCCCTGGAAATGCATCGCCACATGCCTGTGGACCTTGCCTGTCGGCACTATGCCGCCATTGGCATGGATTCCATCTTCTTCGCGGATTCCATGCCCTCTTCGGAGGAGCTCCATGCCCTTGGTGATCTTTCCTCCCGCGAGATTGGCCTGCGCGCCCAATTCATCACCCGGGATGCCCTGCAGCAACAACTGCTCCGGCACAGTTTCACCGCCCATATCGACGAGGCCCGCGATGCTGTCCGGGCCATGGAGGGAAACGACATCATCGCCGGGACAGGCAAGCGCATCCTCCCGGAAAATACCGTGGAGCGCCATGTGGGCGACATCACCATTGACAACGAGACCTGCACGGGCTTCATGGGAGAGGTGCAGATCATAAAACGCTCCTCCCCCGCCAGCAGCCGCACCAATGTAGCGGCCCGCATCCGCGAGGAAGAAGCGTTCCTCATCAACTATGTCATCCCCGGAAAGAAATTCCGTTTCCTGTTCAGTTGAATCAATGCCCGGCAAGAACCAGCAAAAAGAAAAGAACCAGTCCGATGCCCGTCCCCACGATGGAACCGTTCATGCGGATCCACAGGAGGTCGGGCTCTACTTTGTCATAGACCAGATGGTTGAGCTGCTCATCCGTGAGCCGCCTGAGCACATCCCGCACGATATCCCCCACCATGTTCTGTGCATGCAGGGCACTCCTGACGACGATGTCATAGAGGAAATGCTCCACCACATAGCGAAGATGATCGTCCGTATGCACCATTTCCAGACAGCGGGCATATTCCTCGCCGAAGATCTCCATGAGACGGCTGCGGAACATCGGAAGATGACCTGCGGGCACCCCTTCCTCTGTCCCAAAGCCCTTGCAGATATTGTCCAGGGTGCGGCAGATGGCCTCTGACAAGGGAAGCTCACGCAGCACTTCTTCCTTCATCCCGGCAATGAGCTCCCTGAACTCCGGATCCTGGCCAAGCATTTCCGCCTTCTCATAAAAGAGTTCCAGCATCTCTTTCTGCAAGGAGGAGTCATCCTCCGCCAGGGCATCCACAAGCTGAACAAGCTGTTTCTGCATGAGCCCGGCAGCCTCTTCCAGGTTCACGAAATCCAGTGCCTGTGCAATCCCTGCCATCAAGAGCTCCCATGTGCTCTTCGTGCATTCTTTCTCATATTGCTCCAGGAGCCCAAGAATGGCCTTCCGTGTCTCTGGTTTCTCCAGCCATTCCCGAACATACCCTGCCGCAAAATGAAGGAACTCCTTGTCCCGTCCGCTCTCACGCATCCATTTGCCAAACCGCGCGAGATACTCCTCCGGCGAGGCTTTGCTCAAAGTGCTTTGTATCTTTTCCGCAAGGAAGTCCGCCTGCTCCTGCCGATCCTGATGCAGGAGGAAATCCCGGACATAGTCCAGAAGGCGCCCCAGCATCTGGCGCTGTGTCTGTGGCTCATGGAGCCAGTCCATGAGCATGGGAAGAAGGTGCAGCTTCTCAATGTGATGGATGATTTTCCTGCGGGAAAAGAACTCCTTCTGCACCATGGTCACCGATGCCTTGATGAAGGCCTCCCTGCGGCGCGGCAGGATTGCCGTATGATAAGGAAACCCCAGAGGTTTCCTGAAAAGTGCCGTCACCGCAAACCAGTCGGCAATGCCGCCCACCAGGGCCGCCTCTGCGCAGAACAGGAAGCCCTTCGCAAAGATATTTTCCGGATACTGCAAACGCAGGCAAAGGGAAAAGAGAAATACGGCGGCAGCGCAAAGCAGTGTCTTGTCCGCCTTGTTCCAGTCACGCCATATCACATGCCCCACATCCTTTCCGCAGCGCAGACAATGATGTAAAGTCCCATTCCCACGAGGGAACCGACAATGGAGCCATTGATCCGGATCATCTGAAGGTCGTCCGCCACCTTGGACTCTACAAACTCCGTGAGATCATCATCGGAAAACTCGTCCAGACGTTCCCTTATGAGCTTCGGGATGAGATCGTGATGCTTGACCAGCTCTTCCTCGATGAATCCCTTCACCATGGAATCAAACCGCATCTGCCAGTCCTTCCTCCGGGAGAACTCCTCGATCTTCCCCTCCACAAAACGATGGAGCGGTTCCAGCCAAAAGGGGCTTTCTCCCTTGATATTCGCTTCCATCCATCCGGCCAGCCAGCCGCTGATATCCACTTTCATGAGATACTGGTCCTTCCAGCGGCCAAGCGCTTCCCGGACAGAATCATCCTGCCCAAAGGAGCGGAACATGGTCTCCATGTCCGCCTTCCATGCGCCGTAGGACTCCGTCCCCCCCTGCTGCATCTCTTCCAGATGATGGGACAGCTTCTCATTGATGATGCCCAAAATCCTCTCATCGGTAAGATCCAGCATCTCCAGCACAAAGACGCGCCCGGCGGAATCCTTCTCATATTCCCGGCGCAGTACCCTGATATTGTCCAGAAGCACCTGCTGCATAGCCGGCGCAAACAGCACCTGGCGGCTGACGCCCAGAAGAGAGTGAATCATGGGGCTGCTATACCGTTCCTCCGCGAGAAGTTGAAAGACATCGGAAAAGACCTTTTCCAAAGGCATGGCCTGAAGACCTTCCCGCACGGCCGGTTCCAGACTTTCTGCAACTTCTTTGGCATCCATGGTGTTCACTGCCGAAAGCAGCACCTCATCCACCACAGCCTTGACGCGTTCCGCCCCGCCGCGATGCTGAAGGTAGTCCACCATCAGACCTGCCGTGTCCTGCTTCCCCATGACACCCATGATATTTTCCACGCTCAGAAGGTCATCACTGGAAAAAGTCACAATGGCATCCATGATGCGCTTCCTGTTGCGCCGAAGGATTTCCGTGCGATAGGTTATGCCAAGAGGCTTGCGGAAAAGCGCCGTCACCGCAAACCAGTCCGCCAGGCCGCCAATGGTCGCTGCCAGGCAGCCATGATGAAGAAGCCCCCAGCCGAACCCCATGGAAGTCATCGGCCAGGTAAGGGCGCACCCCAACGCGCTCACCGCCAATGCCAGAGTCGCCTTGTATTTCTTCTGCAATCCTCACAGTCCCTTCGCCAACTGCTTCAAGTAATCCTTGAAAGGCTCTCCCAGATCCTCCCGCCGCAGGGCAAATTCCACGGTGGCCTTCAGGAAGCCCAGCTTGTCCCCCAGGTCATAGCGCTGGCCCTCAAAGGCATAGGCATAGACCACATCCTGCTGGGCCAGGACGCGCAGGGCATCCGTCAACTGGATCTCTCCGCCTTTGCCCGGCTTCGTCTTCTCAAGGAGATCGAAGATCTCTGCCTTGATGATATAGCGCCCCAATACGGCCAAATGACTGGGAGCCTCCTCCCTGGAAGGCTTCTCCACCATGTCCGACACGCGCATGAGCCTGTCATTCTCCGTTTCACTTCCGGCAACAATGCCATAGGAGGATACCTGGTCATCGGGAACATTCTGGCAACCCAGCACCGAGCCTCCCGTCGCCTCATAGATGTCAATGAGCTGCTTCAATGCAGGTTTTTCCGGGTTGTAGACCACATCATCCCCCAGCAGCACGGCAAAGGGATCATTCCCCATGAAGGTCTTCGCACAGAGGATGGCATCCCCCAACCCACGCATATAGCGCTGGCGGATGTAATGGATGTTGATGTCCGCCGTCTCCCGCACGATCTTCAAGAGGTCCGTCTTTTCCTTCTTCGCCAGTTCCATCTCCAGTGCCGGCGCAGAGTCAAAGTGATCCTCGATGGCCCTCTTCCCATGTCCGCTGATGATCAAGATTTCCTCGATGCCGCTTGCCAATGCCTCCTCCACAATGTACTGAATGGTGGGCTTGTCCACGATGGGCAGCATCTCCTTCGGCGTCGCCTTTGTCACCGGAAGGAACCTCGTACCATATCCCGCTGCCGGAATGACCGCTTTTCTGATTTTCTGCATACATATCCCAACTCTCTATAATATTTTATGTCATGTTATTCTTTTTGCGCTGTTTCCTTCGCTCGGAAAAGAACCTTTTCATGATATCCGCACATTCCTCCTGCAACACTCCTGCCCTCACTTCCAGGCAATGGTTCAGCGCAGGATGTCCCACGATATTGAACAGAGATTCCACCGCCCCGGCCTTGGCATCCGTGCTGCCGAACACCAGCCTGTCAATCCGGCTCATGACCAGGGCCCCCGCGCACATGGGACAGGGCTCGATGGTCACATAAAGCGTGAGCCCGGAAAGACGCCAATGCCCGAGCTTCCTGCAGGCTTCCCGTATGGCGACCATCTCCGCATGAGCAGTGGCATCCTGCCAGTTCTCCCGCATATTGTGGCCTTTGGCAATAACATTCCCGCCAGCGTCAACCAGAACCGCCCCGATGGGAACCTCGCCCAAATCATATGCCTTTTGGGCCTCCTCAAGAGCCAGCCTCATGTAATGGGCATCCTCCATCCAGCCTCACCTCCTCCAGGGCGTGTTGAAAAAAAACGAGGCTTCAGCTGTCCCGTTTCTGAGCCTCGTATATCTTCCGCTGCATATCATTGAAATCTTCCATGGAAAGGAGCACCACATTCCGCCCGTTCCTGCGCTGGATGATGAAACGCTCCTTCTCCTCGCAGGCACGATTGGCAATCACCGTGAACTCCTCCAGAAAATTCCCGGAAGGAACAACTTCCATAGCCATCTCCCCTAAAGGGCTTGCGCCCTAAAACATATTCCGTCGCCAGAAGGCATAGGCCAGACTGCAGGAACTTCCGACGGCAATGAGCATGATATAGAGGAACCCGTTCCCATTGTCACTGAAGGGCACCGGCACATTCATGCCGAAAAAACTCGATACCACCGTGGGAATTGCAATGATGATCGTCATGGCTGCCAAAAATTTCATCACCGAGTTCTGGTTGTTGGAGATAATCGAGGAAAAGGTATCTGCCTGGCGGGCGAGAATCTTCCCGTACATCTCCACCATTTCCCGCGCCTGCTTGTTCTCGATGATAACATCTTCCAAAAGCTCCTCGTCCTCCTCATAGATCTTGAGGATGAACTGCAGCCCCTGGTTCGAGCGCAGGCGAAGCAGCTTGTCAAGGACCGCGCCGTTGGACCGAAGCGCCGCATTGAAATAGGTCAGGCCCTTCTGCAATTCCAGAAGGCGCAGGATATCCTTGTTCTTCATGGAGACGCGGAGCCTGTCCTCGATCTCCTCCGACTGCTTGCTGATCTGCCGCAGATAGCGCAGATAGTAGGTCGCAGACTTGTAGAGGATCTGGAACAGAAACTGGGTCTTTTTATAGGTTCGGAACAGCTTTGCTGTTCGCTCGTTGAATTCCGTGATGACGGGGGTTTCCTCCAGACAGACGGTGATGATGCAGTCCTCCGTGACGATGATGGCAAGGGGCAGCGCATCGTAACTCTCATCCTCCCGAATGACCGGCACGTTAGTCAGGACCATGACGGAGTTGTCCTCAATATCCGTATGGGAGCGCTCCTCATCGTCCAATGCGGAACGCAGAAAGTCCGGCTCAACCTCCGTGAGATTGCTCACCACCTTGAGCTCGTAGGGCGTCGGATCGGTGATGTTGATCCATGCGCCCCGCTCCATCGTCTTCAGGGAAAGCTCCTGCAAGGGCCCGCTCTCCATGGACTTGTAAATCTTGAGCATGGAAGTCTCCTTTCCACACGGAAACCAGACCATGCCCCAAATCCGCAAAACTTAATCTCCTGCAGACCGAAAGGAAAATGGCCCGGCTTCCCTGTATGTATTTCTATGGCATCGCTTGGGATCGCACGAACTAGGGTGGTCATCCATTTTCCTCACATCCTTTCAAGTAAACACGGACAGTATTTCACGCATACATTTTACTACCCGCCATGAGCTTTGTCCATCATTTTCTCTTCTTCATTACCGGCATTCCATCCATATCTTCTTCCCGCAAAATGCAATGCCGTACTTCCAGACCTCCTTCACTCCCTGACGATCGAGTTCCGCAAGATAGGCTTTCTCCTCAATCTGGTGAAGGGCTTCCTTGGCCTTCTCTTCCAGTACTTCCTCAGACTTGGCGGATTTGAGCTCCAGGACGACACCGGGGACGCCATCCTTCAAGGGGAAGAAGGCGATATCGAAGCGACCATAGCCGGATTCGCGGTTGGATTCTACGCGGTATTCTCCCTCCAACAGGACGGAAAGCCCCAACATAAGGCCGTGGTAAAAGGTCTCCGGCTGGGCAATATCATGATAGCTCACGAAATCCCGCAAAAGATCCGACAGGTTCTCCTGAAACCCCTCCGCATCCCCATCCGTCATAGAGTGAAGCATGTCCCGAAGGAGGGTTTCCCCCTGGCTCGGAACGATATGGTTCAGAATCTCCGTCTCATAGGAAAGACGGACCTCCATATTGGGAACCATAAGTCTCACCCAGTCTCTGCCATTGCGATTCTTCCAGACTTCCACAGGCTTCAGATATCCCGTGGTCATGAGCATCATGAAGAGGGCATCCCGGTTCCTGTGGCGGTCTTTCCCTGAACCAGCCCTTGCAGTTCCTTGTGGCGGCGCGTATCCACACGCCGCAGAAGATCCTTCAGGATGGAATTTCCGGAGGTGTTCATCCAGTATGGCTGGCACTTGCAACCCTCGTCAATGTAGCGGATAACCGACCAGGGGTTGTAAATCTCTGCCGAGCCAAATCGATAGCCGTCATACCACCGCTTGAGCTCCGGCATCTTGTCCCCCACGCCGCACTCCTCCATGAGCCTTGCCGCTTCTTCCTGCGTAAAGCCGAAGATGTCGCAATAGGCATCGGAAAGCACGGAGCAGACCTTGAGATTGTTGAGGCCCGAAAAAATACTCTCCTTCGATACTCTTGTCACCCCCGTCAGCACGGCAAAATACAGGGAGGGGTTCGTCTTGAGGGCAGAGCCAAGGAAGCCTCGCATGAAGTCAATGCCCTCCTTGTAATAGCCATTCTCCCAGGCGGAGAGAATCGGGGCATCGTACTCATCCAGAAGGAGGACGGGCTTCTTTCCGTGATGCTTTTCCAGCATTCCCATAAGGTTCGCGAGGGCAAATTGCAAGTTTTCTTCCGTCCCTGCTTTGTTCAGGACAGCCATGAAATAATCTCTATCCTGTTCTGACAAGGATTCGCTGTCCTTCAGGTATTCCATTTGCCCATAAAGCTTTCGGAGCACTTCCGAAAGCTTCGCCATCATTCCTGAAAATTTCCCTGCCTGCACTTCCTTGATGGTAAGAAATACCACCGGGCGGGTGCCCTGCTCCCGCATATACTGGGTCCCGGCCTTCTCAATGTCCAATCCCGCAAACAGTTTCCTGTTTTCCTCCGCATTCTCCAAGGCGAAAAAGTATTGGAGCATGGAAAGCGTCAGTGTCTTGCCGAAGCGGCGGGGACGGGTAATCAGGGTGACCTCCGTTTGAAAATCCAGCAAATCCCGAATAAACCTTGTCTTGTCAACGAAATAGTATTCCCCCTGAACCAGTTTCTTGAAATCCTCAATACCCACAGGCATGGGACGTTTTCTTTCCTGCATCGCCAGCACCTCCATTATGCGATTCCATCCATACCTTCTTCCCGCAAAAGGCAATGCCGTACCTCCAGACCTCCTTCACTCCCTGCCGGGCAAGCTCCGTGAGATAGGCCTTCTCCTCAATCTGGCGAAGGGCTTCCTTGGCCGCTCCCTCCATGGCCTCCTCGGACCTGGCGGATTTGAGTTCCAGGATAACCCCCGGCGTTCCATCCTTCAACGGGAAGAAAGCGATGTCGAAACGGCCATAGCCGCTCTCTCGGTTAGAAGATATGTGATACTCTCCATCCAGCAAGACAGAAAGTCCTAACAACAAACCATGGTAAAAAGACTCTGGCTGAGCAGTGTCATGATAGCTCACGAAGTCCCGCAAAAGATCCGACAGGTTCTCCTGGAACCCCTCCGCATCCCCATCCGTCATGGAGCGAAGCATGTCCCGAAGGAGGGTTTCCCCCTGGCTGGGAACAATATGGCCAAGGATTTCCTTTCGGTACGCTATGCGAACCTCAAGGTTCGGGATCTTGAGCCGCACCCAGTCCGCGCAGTCCTCGTCCTTCCATGCTTCCACAGGCTTCAGATATCCCGTGGTCATGAGCATCATGAAGAGGGCATCCCGGTTCCTGTGAATATCGGCATAGACGATATTCTCCAACACGGGGGACTCCACAGCCTTTCCCTGAACCAATCCCTGCAGTTCCTTGTGGCGGCGCGT
Source organism: uncultured Veillonellaceae bacterium (assembly GCA_902801565.1). Classification (GTDB taxonomy): domain Bacteria; phylum Bacillota; class Negativicutes; order Selenomonadales; family Selenomonadaceae; genus UBA3796. Next base: position 21,004 of record CADCIX010000040.1, read on the forward strand.
ATCCACACGCCGCAAAAGGTCTTTCAGGATGGAATTGCCGGAAGTGTTCATCCAGTAAGGCTGGCACTTGCAGCCCTCGTCAATGTAGCGGATGACTGACCAGGGGTTGTAGATTTCCACCTGCCCGAATCGATAGCCGTCGTACCATTTCCTGAGTTCCGGCAGCTTGTCCCCTACGCCGCACTCCTCCATGAGCCTTGCCGCTTCCTGCTGGGTAAAGCCGAAAATATCGCAATAGGCATCGGACAGCACCGAGCAGACCTTGAGATTGTTGAGGCCGCTGAAAATACTTTCTTTGGAAACTCGTGTCACCCCCGTCAGCACGGCAAAATGCAGGGAGGGGTTCGTTTTGAGAGCAGAGCCAAGGAAGCCCCGCATGAAGTCAATGCCCTCCTTGTAATAGCCATTCTCCCAGGCGGAAAGGATGGGGGCATCGTACTCGTCCAGGAGGAGGATGGGCTTTCTTCCGTGGTGCTTTTCCAGCAAACAGCAAAGATTACTTATGGCATCTTCCAATTCCGACGTGTTTGCGGTTTTCTTCCATACAGCAAGAAAAGCCTCACGATCCACTTCCGTCAGAGCCGGGGATTCCAATAAAAACAAATAGTTCCGATACAAATGTGACAAACGCAGCGCGAATTTTTCCCGTTCCCCTTCCCAGCAGTCACTCCGGATATCCTTCATCGTAAGGAACACCACGGGCCGGGTGCCCTGCTCCCGCATGTACTTTTCCCCAGTTCGCTCAATGTCCAGTCCCGCAAACAGTTTCCTGTTTTCCTCGGCGTCTTCCAGTGTGAAAAAATATTGGAGCATGGAAAGAGACAAGGTCTTGCCGAAGCGGCGGGGGCGGGTGATCAGGGTCACATCTGTCCGCAGATCCATCAAGTCCCGAAGAAATCGGGTCTTGTCAACGAAATAATACTCACCTTGCACCAGTTTCTTGAAATCCTCAATGCCCACGGGCATGGGACGCTTTCTTTCCTGCATCACAAGCACCTCCGATTCATGCGCTTCTGCATTCACCTGCCAAACTCCCTCCGCCCCTTCGGGGCACCTCCCTCCGGGAGGGGGGTGTCAGCTTTGCTGACAGGGGGTGCCTACAGCAACGATTGTGATTCCATCCATACCTTTTTCCCGCCCCTGCCGGGCAAGCTCCGTGAGATAGGCCTTTTCCTCGATCTGGTGAAGGGCTTCCTTTGCCTTTTCCGCCATGGCCTCCTCGGACCTGGCGGATTTGAGTTCCAGAACGACGCCGGGGGCACCGTCCTTCAAGGGGAAGAAGGCGATGTCGAAACGGCCGTAGCCGCTTTCGCGGTTGGACTCCACGCGATATTCGTCTTCCATCAGAACGCCAAACCCCAGGATGAGACCATGATAAAAACTCTCCGGCTGGGCAGTGTCATGATAGCTGACACTGTCCTTCAGGATTTTCCCCAGATGCTTCTGGAACAGGCCCGCCTTGCCCGCTGTCATGGCATCCAGCATCTCAAAAAGTGTGACCCGGTTCCCACGTCCTACCACCTTGCCGAGAATCTCGTCCTCATAGGCAAGCAGGACCTCCCGGTTCGGGATCTGCAGACGGCACCACCACCGCCCGCGGCGATCCTGCCAGGTCTCAATGGACTTCAAATAGCCTGTGGTCAGAAGCATCATATAGAGGGCATTCTCGTCCTCCCGAATGTCGGAATAGATCGTGCCCTCGTCCACCAATGCCTCCACCGAAGCCTCCTTCAGCTGCAGCAATTGCTGGAGCTCTTCCCGACGTCTCTCATCCACATGCTCCAGCAAAACTTTCAGGATGCTGTTGCCCGAAACATTGAGCCAATAACGCTGAAACTTGCAACCCTCGCTGATATAGCAGATAACCGACCAGGGATTGTAGATTTCCTGCGAACCAAAGCGATAGCCGTCATACCATTTCTTCAATTCCTGCAGCTTGTCCCCCACCCCGCATTCTTCCATGAGTCTTGCCGCTTCCTGCTGGGTAAAGCCGAAGATGTCGCAATAGGCATCGGAGAGCACCGAACATACCCTGAGATTGTTGAGACCGCTGAAAATACTCTCCTTGGAGACTCGCGTTACCCCCGTCAGGACAGCAAACCCCAGGGAGGGATTCGTTTTGAGGGCAGAGCCAAGAAAGCCCCGCATGAAGTCGATGCCTTCCTTATAGTAACCATTCTCCCAGGCGGAGAGAATGGGGGCATCGTACTCGTCCAGAAGGAGGATGGGCTTTCTTCCGTGATGCTTTTCCAGCATACGACAAAGGCTCGTTATAGCCCCCTCCATCTCCCCACGGCTTCCGCTTCTCTTCCAAAGAGCCCGAAATATTTCATGGTCTACCTCTGTCAATGCGGGAGATTCCAATAGGAACAGATAATTCTGGTACAAGTCGGACAGATGCAACGCAAATTTCTCCCGTTCCCCTTCCCAGCAGTCACTCCGGATATCCTTCAGCGTGAGAAATACCACGGGCCTTGTTCCCTGCTCCCGCATATACTGGGTCCCGGCCTTCTCAATGTCCAATCCTGCAAACAGTTTCCTGTTTTCCTCAGCATGCTCCAGGGTGAAAAAATACTGGAGCATAGAAAGTGTCAAAGTTTTTCCGAAGCGGCGGGGACGGGTGATGAGTGTCACATCTGTCCGCAGATCCATCAAGTCCCGAAGAAATCGGGTCTTGTCAACGAAATAATACTCACCTTGCACCAATTTCTTGAAATCCTCAATGCCCACAGGCATGGGACGCTTTCTTTCCTGCATTGCCAGCACCTCCGATTCATGCGCCTCTGCATTCACCTGCCAAACTCCCTCTGCCCCTTCGGGGCACCTCCCTCCGGGAGGGGGGTGTCAGCTTTGCTGACAGGGGGTGCCTACAGCAACGATTGTGATTCCATCCATACCTTTTTCCCGCATACCTTTTTCCCGCAAAAGGCAATGCCGTACTTCCAGACTTCCGTCACCCCGTGTTGGGAGAGTTCCGTGAGATAGGCTTTCTCCTCAATCTGGCGAAGGGCTTCCTTTGCCTTTTCCTCCATGGCCTCCTCGGACCTGGCGGACTTCAGTTCCAGGACGATGCCGGGGGTGCCGTCCTTCAATGGGAAGAAGGCGATGTCGAAACGGCCATAGCCGCTCTCCCGGTTAGAAGATATGTGATACTCTCCATCCAGCAAGACAGAAAGCCCTAACAACAAACCATGGTAAAAAGACTCCGGCTGAGCAGTGTCGTGATAGCTCACAAAATCCCGCAGGAGATCCGACAGGTTCTCCCGGAACCCTTCCGCATCCCCGGCTGTCATGGAGCGAAGCATGTCCCGAAGGAGGGTTTCCCCCTGGCTCGGAACGATATGGCCCAGGATTTCCTTTCGGTACGCTATGCGAACCTCAAGATTCGGGATCTTGAGCCGCACCCAGTCCGCGCAGTCCTCATCCTTCCAAGTCCCCACAGGCTTCAAATATCCCGTGGTCATGAGCATCATGAAGAGGGCATCCCTGTTCCTGTGGATATCGGCGTACACAATGTTCTCCAAAACCGGGGATTCCACGGTCTTTCCCTGAACCAGCCCCTGCAGTTCCCTGTGGCGGCGCGTATCCACACGTCGCAAAAGGTCTTTCAGGATGGAATTGCCGGAAGTGTTCATCCAATAAGGCTGACACTTGCAACCTTCGTCAATGTAGCGGATGACTGACCAGGGATTGTAGATTTCCGCTTGCCCGAACCGATAGCCGTCATACCACCGCTTAAGCTCCGGAAGCTTGTCCCCTACGCCGCACTCCTCCATGAGCCTTGCCGCTTCCTGCTGGGTAAAGCCGAAGATGTCGCAATAGGCATCGGAAAGCACGGAGCAGACCTTGAGATTGTTGAGGCCGCTGAAAATACTCTCTTTGGAAACTCGTGTCACTCCCGTCAGGACAGCAAAATGCAGGGAGGGGTTCGTTTTGAGGGCAGAGCCAAGGAAGCCTCGCATGAAGTCAATGCCCTCCTTGTAATAGCCATTCTCCCAGGCGGAGAGAATCGGGGCATCGTACTCGTCCAAGAGGAGGATGGGCTTCTTTCCGTGATGCTTTTCCAGCATTCCCATAAGGTTCGCGAGGGCAAATTGCAAGGTTTCTTCCGTCCCTGCTTTGTTCAGGAC
>CADCIX010000041.1 GCA_902801565.1 uncultured Veillonellaceae bacterium
ATTATATATAGTATATATGTACGTATACGTATACGCGCGCGTAAGAGAAACGGGGTTCTCTGTCTATCTTTGTCTATCTCTCAAAGAAGTTTTAAATTCCGGATTATGATGTCTATCTGTCTATGAGAGGCCGTGAAGCCTTGCCGTTATTGGGGTTGCTCATAGACAGCATCATAGACAGCATCATAGACAGCATCATAGACAGCACTTTCAAAAAGTCAGAAAAATCAAATATGTTTGCCAACCGGATTCACCACATCATCCGCTCCCTTCCGCACATAGGTCCGCTGCTGGCCATATGGCTGACCAAAGGACAGCTTGCTCCGCCCATCGTTGTAGAGCTCCCATCCTTCCATGGTCTCCAGGATCTCGCGGATCTCTTTCCGGTCATACGTGCCGAACCTCTTGATATCGCCCTCCATCATCTCGCACCATATCTCCACAGGGCAGATGCGGTTGCGCACGAATGCGCCCTCCATGTCCGAATCGATGGAACGCCCGCTCAGGAAATCACGGCGGTCCTGGATGCTGAGCTTGTACCAGTTTGCAGGGACTTCCTTGTCCAGGTAGGAACGGACAGCGCCGGCCAGGGGATTGTCTTCCATGTGCCTTTCCTGTACCTGCTCCGCCGTCTGCTCCATGAGGCTGCCGATCCATGTGTCCTCGCCGTCTTTCCAGTATTTCAGTGTCTCCGCCCATATCTGGTCAATCTCCTCGTCTATGCCAGGCGCCCAGAGCCCCTTGACAGGTTCCCCGATGCCTACCCGCACAGGCCAGAAGCGGCGGTTCCCTGTCCGGTCCCGCAGGAACGTCTCCTTGTTCGTCGTTCCCACGAAGATGCACTGGCGGGGAAATTCCTGGGGACGCTTCCCATAGGCTACGCGGTAGGTGTCCACCTGCTTGCTGATGAACTGCTTGATGGCTTCCTCCTCGCTCCGCTTGAACGCCGTGAGCTCCCCTATCTCCACGATCCAGCATCCCCTCAGCTGCTCATAGGCTTCCTTGCCCTGCACGGTGTTGAAGGAATCGCTGAACCATTCCTTCCCGAGCTTCTTCAGGAGATAGCTCTTGCCGATGCCCTGCCGCCCCTGCAGCACCACGACATTGTCGAATTTGAGCCCCGGCCGCATGACGCGCCCCACGGCGCCGATGAGCATCTTCCTCGTCACCGTGCGGATGTAGGGCGTGTCCTCCGCCCCCAGGTAGTCGATGAAGATGGACTCCATCCGCTCCTTGCCGTCCCATACCAGGGAGTTCAGGTAGTCCTGCACCTTGTGGAACGAGTTCTTCATCGCGACATTCAGCGTCTCATCTTCCAGCTTCTGCTTGCTGTCTATCCCATAGTACGTCTCGAAGAAATACCGGAGCTCGCTGTCGTCCCCGTCCTCCCAGTAGACCCCGTGCTCTCCGCCCTCCCTCCATGACGGCTCCCGCAGGATGGAGATCCTCATGGAGAATGCGTCCCACCCAAAGGTTTCCTTGACGCAGGGGTCGTTCTTCAGGATGGTCCGGATGTTTGCCCGCGTTGCGAGTATCTTTCCCTTCGTGTCGATCTTCAGCCGCTTCGTCCAGTCGAAGTCCTGCTTCTCCAGGTCCCCGTCCGGCCCAAGGTCCTCGAACTCGTCCCGGGCCTCCTGCATGCGCTCCTTCATCTGGAGCACCTTCACCCGGTCATCCTCGCTCGCCAGCTGCATCATGGCCTCGTAGCTCGGAAGCTTTGTCACGTCCTGCCCGTTCTTGCCCTCGTCCAGGTCGGCGAACTTGTGGATGCGGACCAGATCGAACGCGTTGACCAGCTGGCAGGAGCACGGATCCGTCGAATGGAACGAGTAGAGCCACTTGTCCTCATAGGTCAGCGCCCCGCCCGAGCTCGTGCCCGCCGTGAAGGTGTAGCGCCCATGCTCCTTCCCGCACTCCTCGTAGACACCGGGCAGGAACGTCTCGATGGCGTCCGCTATGGTGTAAGCCCTGCAGAACGTCCCGAGAAGCCCCTTCTTCTCATGAGGGTCCTGCTGCTTCTTCATGGCCCTGCGGACCTGCGTGTCCATCCTGCTGGAAACGGGCCAGGTCGTCTGGTCCTGCCAGTCATCATACTCGGAGAGTACGCCGTCTGCGCTGAGCCACGGGCCGTCCTGCCAGCGGAAGAAGAATTCGCCGTCGATGGAAGTCGAGGGCCAGTACATGAGCCGGTGGGGCTGGTAGGTCGAGTCGTCGAAGCTGTCGATGCCGAATTCCTCCGCGATTTTCCTCGAGATTGCCTGGTACTCGTCCGGGGAGACCGGGCGGTCCAGCGGGATCACGAGCCGGAGCCTCGGCTTCTCCGGCGTGTGCTTGTGGGTGGAGTAGGCACAGATGGAATGCCCCTCGAATGCGACACCCGTCTCCACCATGTCCCAGAGTGACGCATCCGCATAATCGGCATCCAGCGTCACCACCTGTCGGTTCTCCACGGTAAGCGCCGTGCGCCGCCCTTCCTTCAGCTCGCCGCCGACAAAGCCGCCGACGTCCTTGATGGCGTCCTGCTGCGCCTTGTCCATCTTGAGGTATTCCGTCTGCGTCTCCGCTGTCCGCTTTGTCGTCCCGAGCCTCTGCACCAGCTGGCTCCAGGCCATGCGCTTGGGCTTCCATGCCTTGCTCCTGCGGCTGGAGCCCGTGCATATGGTGAGGAGGCCGTCATGCTCTGCCACCACGCGTTTTTTCGCTTCGCTCATTCGGGGCTCCCTCCTAAGTATGTCCGCCTCATGTCAAACTGCCTCCCTTTCCATAGCGGCCTCCGTCCCGCTGTCCTCCGGGACATCCGCAGTCCCGATGGAAAGCCCGGTCTTCCTGCACCAGTCCAGGACTGCCGCGCAAAGTTTCTTGTCCTTCCGCACAGGCTCGTTTCTCTTGAGCTTCGCCTGCACCAGAGCGTTTCCGCGGACTTCCAGGCATGCGACAAGCTTCCCGTTGTCATCCGTTACCGGCACGATGTAGCTCTTTCCGAGCCGCATGCTCTCGTCATAGGTCCTCACGCAGTTGTGCATCTGGTCGCCGATCTCCATGAGCTCCTTCGAATGCTCCGGCAGGAAGAATTTCAGCTGGTCAAGCTGCATCGTGAGCCTGTTTCTCACATGCTCCGGAACCTTCAGCGCAAACCCCTCCGACCTCTGGTGCTTCGTCGCCTGGATCAGCCAGTCGTGGAGGTCCTTCAGCTTCACTCGCTCTCTCCACAGGAGCTCCTTCCTCTCATCCTCCAGCAGGGCCAGCATGCGGCTCGTGTCGATGAGGCAGTGCCACTCGGAACGACGGGCAAACGCCAGCACGCTCCTTGCCGAATGATGGCGCCCAAGCTCCTGGAGGAGCCCGTAGACCGTCAATGTGTCGGGCTGCCTAGAACAGCTGCTCCACCAGTTCCGCTGCCTGCCCGTACCGTCATTGCCACGGGATCTCTCCTGCATGAGCCGCCAGAAGCCCATGGCATAATCCACGTTGTCCGTGATTCTGAACGCTTCCGAAAGTTCCGCCGCGGCGAAGATATCGGATTCAAGGATTCTTCTGACCACGGGCTTGTCCGGCAGTCCGAACAGGCCGATGACCGCGGGAACGCTTCCCTTTCCCTTCCGTATGGTTTCGAGATCCCCGAATTTCTGGACGGAATCCCTGCTGAGGCACCAGGCATACATGGCATCCTGCCTCTGGTACAGGGTACCGTTCAGTTTCTTCGGAAGATTCGGCGTATCCGGGTAGGCAAGCCGGTAGGCGATATTGAGAAGCGGAAAAAGCATCCTGCCGTAGTATCGGCCATGGCTGACGAAAACACTCCCGATGTCGTAGCCATGGATTTTCTTCCACTTCGCCCGGATGCGGTCACGGATGGACCGCATGACAGCCAGCGTGCCCGGTTTGGCATCCTCGGAACGGTTCTCCGATGAGACTTCCGTCAGCAGGGAATCCACAAAGATATGGTCATCGAAGGGGGACCCGAGGCTGTACTGTGCCGTGATTGCGTTTCCCTGGCCCATGCGGAGCGTGAAGTCTGCCGTTCTCTGCCGCACATTGAAACGGAACTCCTCGCGCCGCTCGCCAAGAGCCACGGCGTGCCGTTCCTGGTTCTCCGGGATAAGCAGGAACTGGATGGTGCGGAACCTTGCCTTCAGCACAATAATGTCATTCCCTTCCATCACCCTCATGCTGACAGAAAGCGGCGCAGCCTCCGGCCAAAGCCCTTCCTTTCTCTTTCGGAACACGTAGATGTACCGCGGGCCGTTCCACCATGCCTCGTGCCTCTCCCCGCAATGCGGGCAGTAGACCAGATGGTCGTTATATCCGTCATAGTTTCCCGTCATCCCATGATAGTTATGGTCCACGGTGAAGCCGGTCCTGCAGTTCCGGCACCAATACTGCGTGCGCCGGACAACCCGCTGCGCCTTCCCGCTGGATTCGTTCCATCCTTCCCCGAGCTCCGTGCTGTACGCGGAAAAGAGAATCGGGATGTCGTGTCTCATGATTGTGTGCATGATTCATCCGTCCCCTTTCACTCCAGGAAGCTCATATCATCATCGTCATCCGCCGCCCCTTCTTCGGGCGGGGCATTGACGGCTTCTTTCGCTGCTTCTTCTTTCTTTTTTGCTGATGAGGTCTTGCGTTTCTTCTCTTTGTCTTTGTCTTTGTCTTTCGCTCTGTCTTCCTCTTCAGCTTTGCATGCGGGCTCCAGGTTCTTGACCAGTTTCTTCGCTGTGGCAGCAGCCAAAGCGATATCCCCGCAGTGCTCCCGGAGCTGCTGGAGCTCCGTTTCATTCACATCGTCAAGGAGCCTGCGCTTTTCGCATTCCTCGATGAGGTCCAGGATTTCATTGACATACCCGAGCTGCATATCCATTTCCCGGTTGATCTTCCTCAACATGCTGGTGTCCATATATGGTTTCCCCTTTCCTTCAGCTCAAAAAAGCTTCTTCTTCCCGGTCGTCGTTTCCATAGCGGGCGAAGGCCCATAAGTCGTGCAATTCTTCTGCAGCTTTGTTGATGCAGGCGAAAGCAAAAATCAGGTCTTCGGTTTCCATTTCCAGCACTGGGTGATCCTTCCGAAAAGCCATCCGAAAAGATAATAGAACAGGTTCAGTTTCCGCCAAAAAGGAAAAGGCATTCGAAAGGTAGTTTGAATTGAATGCACCTTCCCAATGGTTCGTGTCAAGTGCTGGATCCTCCAGCAAAACAACCTTACTTTTTACGGAATCCCCAATTGAATAGAACGTCAGTTTTCCGTTTTTGCACTCTAGAATCAAAGGATTATATTTCCGGTTTTTCGTCAGTTTCTTGACAAAATCCAGAGCGTTTTTCCATATCTCGAAGAACTTTTTCGACTGCGTTTGAGACACAAAATTCCTCTTGTAGCTCCAGCAGATTTCTGCCTCTTTCAGGGACACATTTTCGAATGTAATGGGGGTGCAGGGGGGCTCCACTAGAGTTCCTTTTGCGTCCTCAAAATGGGCTTTTGCCGTGGGCCAGTCCTTCACGATGACTATGGCGTTGGCGTCTGTTGCAAAAGCTTTTTTCTTGTCGAAATAGAGGTATTCTATACCTTTGGGATGGCCTCCCGGTTTTCCGACCCAGTTCTTCATCTGCTTATAAAAAATGCCAGGCGTTATCATAGCTTAGTCCTTTCTGTAATAGTTGTCCTTCTGGCCTGTCTCGTAGCCATCCGCCCTGAGCAGAAGGCCCGGCGCCCAGGGAATCGGCTCCCCCATGATGCGGCAGGCATCCGCAAGGCTCCCTTCCCCTTCCGGCATTTCCAGCACCACCTCGTCATGGACATGCATCACGATGCGGTATCCTGCTGCATCCAGCCGGAGCATGGCGGTGGCCAGGCAGTCCCTCGCGGTGGCCTGGACGATGTTCTCCGTCAGCTTCCCGCCCCAGGTGTACTCTCGGCCCCAGCCGCCCGATGGCTGTACGCCATCATAGGCGATGGAGCTGCGGTCAAACCTCTCCTCGCGCTCGATACCGGGCTTTGCATAGGCTATGCACCTGCCGCTGGGAAGCCGCAGGAACAGGATGCGCTTCTTGACGGCAAAGGTGATGCCCTTGCGGTACTTGATTTCCATCCTTGTACGGATGGCACGCTTTGCGCATTCCTCCACATCGCGCCACATCTGCACGATATGCGGGCTGGCTCTCCGCCATTTCTTGATAATGGAATCCATGTCCTCCATGGAAAGCCCCATCTTCTCCGCCCCAAAAGCCGCAAGGGCTCCTGTCCCGCCGCCGTAGCCACAGGCCAGTTCCGCGATCTTCCCTTTTGCCCGGAGTTCCCCGTTCACTCCATGCTTGACCACGGGGACGCCGAACATCTGGGTCGCGGATGCGCAATAGATGTCCCTGCCCTCGGCAAATGCCTTCATGCGCCACTTCTCTTCGGCGATCCATGCAATGACACGGGCCTCGATGGCAGCAAAATCCGCCACGATGAACCGTTTTCCCCTGGGAGCGATGAAAGCGACTCGGATGAGCTGGGACAGCACATCCGGCGGGTTGTCGTAGAGCATGGAAACTGTCTCGAAGTCCCCGTCCTTGACGGCAGCCCTTGCGGTATCCAGATCCTTCATGTGGTTCTGGGGAAGGTTGTGAATCTGTACCAGGCGTCCCGCCCAGCGTCCAGTCCTTGACGCCCCGTAGAACTGAAGCATCCCATGCAGGCGCCCGTCTCTGCAACGGGCGTTCTGCATGGCGATGTATTTCTTGACACTGGTTTTCCCCAGAAGATCCTTATACTGCAGGAACTTTTTGGTTTCCGGCGTTTTTGCCTGCTCCATGAGCTCCACCCGTGCGGCCTTGTCCAAGGACTTCGGCCGGCATCCCTCCATCCTCTCGATCCAATTGAGCGCCTGGGCGTTGCTGTTCGGATTGGGGAGGCCTGTGAGGTCCTTCGCCTCCTGCATGATCTTCTCCTTGAAGGCCTCGTCGATACGGATGGCCGCATTCACGAGATCCCAGTCTATCAGGACCCCATGATCATTGATTTTCTGGTCCAGGCACCAGAGGCGCCGCTCCCTCTCGTTGGGGGAAAATTCCTCCATCCGCTTCCGGATGGCGCGTTCTGATTCCACGTCCTGTTTGCAATACTCCTTGAACAGGTCCCACCTCTCCGGATTGTGCTCCGGAAGGTTCCGTGTCCGTCTTCCGTTGGACATGCTTGGCTTGCAGGGCTTGGAGAAATACTGGATGAGCCGTTTGCCGACAGCCAGCTTCTGCTTGTCCTCCTCCAGTTTCAGCACCTTTCCCACGGCCTCCAGACCTCCCGGAAGCCCCAGGGTGTAGCCAAGGATCATCGTGCAGTACCACTGGGCCGGGTCAAGCGGCCATTCCCCCAGGTCCTGCATGATTTCAAAGTCAGGCTGCAGCATGAGCCAATGGTTGATGACATGGATCTCAAAAGCTGCGTTGTATGCCGTTTTGGCGACACCCTTATCCCATAATGCGGAAAGTACATCTTCCGGCAGTTCCTCACCCTGTGCGACGTCCACCACCTGCACCGGGTCATCGTCCCACGCATATGCGAAAAGCAGGATCTCGCTGTTCTCCGCATAGTGGTAGAGACCGGCTTTCTTGATATCGACTTCCGAAAAAGTCTCAAGGTCAATCCCCAAGGTTCTCATCCCAGCATCATCTTCATTTCCTCAATTTCCTCCACTTTGCGGTTGAACCCCGCGACATCCACCTTCTGTGCTACCCAGGAAGTTGCCTTGCTGGAATGCTCCCTGACTTCCATGACCTTGACCACGGCAAACTCCCGGAAGGGGGCAGGCCCCGTGGGTACTATCACGAGGTCCCCTCTCCTCACGGGCAGGTCGCAGAGGTAGTCATAGAGCATCGGGGAATTCCGGAATGCTACTCTCACAACCATCTGCAGATCCTCCTATCATGCGAGCATCTCATCGTCATCGTCTTCCAGAACCTCGAAATCATCTTCTGCATTGCTGCCGCCGGAGAGCCGTTCCCCGTCCCGTACTTTCTGGATGTTGTTGAGTCCGGCTGCGATGCCCTTGTTGCCGTTGTTTACGTAAGCGTAGAAGTTCACCGTAACATTGCAGTAACAGCCACTGTAGACCTCTTCCTCGTCCTCGATGCGCTCTACATGGCGATCCACGATCTGTGGACGGCGTTTGCTGGAGGCATTGAGGAACATCATCCCCTCGTAGGCCTCGTCCGTGCGGCCTTCCTCGTCGGCATCGCGCAAGGGAACATGGATATTGTTGGGAATGATGCCGTTCTTGTTGGCCAGCTTCGACTTCCCTTCCTTCTTGGCTGCCTCAACGGCGGCCTGGATCTTCTTGAGGGTAGCCTTGTCATCCTTCGGGATGAGGAGGCAGGCGCTGTACTTGCCCCGGCTTCCATCCTCCTCTGTCCGGGGCTCCCAGATGTGGGCATAAGACAGGCGGCAGGGAATACGTACTTCTGTTACTCTGAATTCACGTGGCATAATGATCGTCTCCTTTTCGTTTTCAGCACATGTTCAATCTTCCAGTTTCTCGAAATCCTCCTTGGCAGTATTCCATTCCTCCCTGGGGTCGCTTTCCGGCGCCAGCTTCGGCTTGCCCGGAGGTTTGATGATGACTTCTGACAGCAGTTTGGAAAGCTTCTTCTTGCCCAGCAGCTTCTCCAGCACCGTGAACCCTTGGATCTCGCGGGGCTTGTAGAAATCCTTCTCGGCGTAGCCGGCTGAGGAGAGGAGCTCGGCGGCGCGGCTCTCGTCCGAGATTGCCCGGTTGCTCCTGCCCTGGACGATTTTCCATCCCGGCCATTTCTTCCCGTTTTCCAGCGCTTCCTTCAGCGCATAGTCCTTGACGCCCTTCGCCCAGGAAATCAGGCTGTCAGCCCGTCCGAGGATGGAGGAGATGTCCTCGTCGGAAAGGAGGCGAAGATCCTCAAATTGCGCCTTGGCGACTTCCATCTCATATTCCGCCAATGCCCTGCACCGGTTCTTCGCCCGGCAGAAAAGGCAATGCTCCCCTGGCCGTGGCTCCCCTTTCCCCTTGATGGCCATCTGTGCAATGGGCTTCACCCATTCGCCCCAGTCCAGGAGCTCCTTGACGGAAAGCTCCTCGCTGGAGGTCCCTCCGTTCCGGGGCTGCACGATGGTGACAGCCACGCGGCTGATGTCATAGATGCAGGAAAGTTCTTGGTATGCGCCCAGCGCGTAGAGCCGGAGCTGCGGGTTCCCCTGCGCCTGGACACGGACATTCTGGCCGTACTTGAGATCCACGATCTCCATGAGGCCGTCCGCCACAATGACAGCGTCCCCGCGGCCAAACCCCCCGGGCACCCATTCCCCGAACTCCAGCTTCTGCTCCAGAAGGAGAACGGCTGCGCTGTCCCGCTCCCGGGCTTCCAGGAACTTCCCGGTGACCGTGCTGACATATTCCTCCACATAGTCCTCAAGGCTCCGGCTCCAGTAGGGCTCCCCGTTTTTGTCTGTTTCCTTCCGGAGTTTTTCGATCTCCTTCTGGAATGCCTTTTTCTCTGCAGCCGTATCCGGGGCCAGGAAATGCCTCAGCTGTGTCTCCCCCCATTTGTGGGCAAAGGTCCCCAGATCGGCATAAATGCTGGCCTCGTCTGGGAACTGCCGCTCCAGGAGAGCCGATGGCGTGCACATCAGCCAACGATGGGCGTTGGAAGGAGAAAGAATGGCATGGGCGGCCATCAGAGCGCCTCCACTTTTTCCATGAACTCGGCTCTCCTGTCCTCCGGGACGCCGGAAAGGCTCCCTCCCCCGTATTCCGTGATGAGCTCCTTGATGCCGCTCCACTTCGTCTTGTCGGCAGCCTTGATATCCATCAGGCGCTTCTTCATGGAGTCCAGATCGGGGATACCGCCGGAATCCTCTTGTGCTTCCGGCTCTGCAGGCGTCTCCTTGGGCTCGGGTTCTGCGGGTGCCGCCTTCCCAGGATCTTCCTTGGGCTCGGATTTCACGGGTGTTTCCTTCTTGGGCGCTTCTTTGGATTCAGGTTCCGGCTTTTCCGCAGGAGATGCCTTCTCCTTGGACGGTTTCCTGGGTTCTGTCTTCTTTTTCTTTTCCTCTGTCGCTTCCTCTGCGCTTGTCTGGGCATTGTTTTCCGTTCGGGGTGTATCCAGGTTCACCTTGACGGATTTTTCCTCGTCTGCGTTATCCTGTGCGCCTTTTTCAGGAGTTTCCACGGGAAGCGGTTCCAATTCGTTCTTTGCAATCAGCTGCAGGGACCGTACCAGTTGCGCCAGTGCCAGGGCAGGGGCACTCGCAAGATCCATCGCTGTCAATTTCACCGAGATTTTCATTTGCATTTCCTCCTTGAGTCTGATAGAATAAGTATGTGCTAGGTGTTCATTCGTGGCCGTCGCTGACCACGGATAACCGGGAGCCGCTCCTTTTCGTCGGGGAGCGGCTTTTTTGTGCGCTCTGCAATGGCCTTCACCTCCTCTTCATCCATTGATCATGGCATAGAGCTCCTGCTCCTGGAGCTCTATGCCATGCCTTCGCTTGCGCTTCCAGTGCCACATGTCCAGGATGTATACGGGGCTGTACCAGGGTTCCCCATACGTCTCCAGGGACAAGGTATTCATGTGGGAAAGGATGGCTGGCACGCCATAGAGACTGAACTGGATATAGGCCATGTGGACGCATCGTTCATCCACATCCTGCCCGACAACCAGGGCTTCCTTCGAGTAATTGAACCCTTCCCCGCGGAACGCATTGAGGAATCCCATGAGCGTCGCGCCGGATCCGCAGCTCGGCTCATTTACGGAAACGTACCCGAAGGTCTCCACCGTTCGGCGCATCGTTTCCTTGTCCATGGTGACAGCGCCCATCATGTCACAGACACTCTGCGGCGTAAAAAACTGGCCTCTCCACTTGTTATGCAACTCCATATCATGGAAAAGCTCCCCAAGTACATCCGTGAATTCGCCTATCCGCACCTGATGTTCCAGTTCCAAAACCAACTCCGTCATCATCTGAGGGAAAACCATCTGCTCCTCTTTTCTGTACCGGCCGATGGTCTCCAGGTACCGTTTCTCCCTCGACTCCCAGGTTTCCGCGCTGTTCGTGACGTGGAAAGGGTCCGAGGAATTTGCGATACTGATTGCCGCAACCCGCATGAAGTCCTCAAAGACATTCCAGAGATTGTGCCGGAGCCCGACCTCCTGCAGGAGTTTCATCAGGTTCTTCCTGTGCTCCCCGCCGCGTATCTGCCCGTTCATAGCAAACCTCTCACGACAAGCATCCAGTCACTTATACAGATGCCAACAAAGAAACCAACCATGAAAAACAGCAAAAGGCCGATGATAAGGAACCGCTTCTCCAGCAAGAAGTATTCATTCATCGCTTTTCACCCAGTACGTCACCCGAAGTTTCTGTCCAGGTTCCACCTGCCCGTGGCTCTCCACTAGCTCTTCATTGAGCTGCTTGATACCTTCGATATATTCGGGAAGGTACCGTCTGCCATAAGTATTTTTCTGGATGAACCTTTCACCGATAGACCAAAGGGTGTCGCCCTGCTGAACCGTGTAAATCTCTTCCACGATCCTATAATCGTGGCCATCTGCCGCCCCAAGCGAGAGAACAGCACTGATGCCAACAGCAGTGATGATTGCCGCGTGCTTCAGCTTGTCAATAATCACATGGTCGCGCTTCCATTGCATCTTCTTCTTTGCTTTCATGAGGCTCCACTCGAAATCATTCATGTCATTTCACTTCCTTCGCCTTTGCTGCTCTTTTCGGCAGTTTCATCACACGGGACAGCCAGAACTTTTTCTGGCTGGAGCCATCCGTGTAGAATGCCTCGAGTTTCCCTTCCCGCTCGTAGCGGTAAATCGTCCCCTTGTCCACACAAAGGACGGATGCAGCCTCCCCTGCCCGGATCAGGCGGTCTGCCTGAAGCGGAACAATGGAGGCTTTTCCTCCCGTATCCTTCACCAACTGGAGGAAGGCGATGATCTCAGGCGTTTCCCGCAGGATTTCCCTGAGCTTCTGTCCCTTTTCCAGCAGGACATCCAGCTCCTGCACACTGATGCTCCCCATGGCTGTCCCCTCCTTCCCCTGCCGTGATGCGGCTGTCGAAATAATCGTCCAGATCCCTGTAGCCCAAAGACTGCGCACGGGCGTTGTAGAAACCCTGCAGGAAATCAGAATGCTCATGGATTCCCTGATAGAGCCCTTCCTGGAAACTCTCCGCTCCCAGCCATCGAAGCATCCCGGCCTTGCGTGCCAGGAAATGCTCCATGCGGCATCCCCTGCTTCTCTTCCAGCCGTCGCAGAAAATCACGCCATCACATTTCAGCATGACCTCGATGGCCTGGGAGAGGATATGCCGGTCCTGCGTGTCGGTCATCCCCTGCCCCTGAAACATGTCCAGCGGGTTGACAAAGATGAAGTCGCGGAATCCGCATCTGTCGGACAGGCGGGCCGTGATTTCCCTGGCGGATTTCCTGTTCCCTTCCGGATTCCCGGACAACGGGTGGGATACGTAGATAAGCAGCCGTTTCATGTTCTCTCCTCCTCCTTGCCTGAATACCGGAGAACAAAGACCTCGTATCCCATGCTGATGCTGTCAGCAATACTTGAAAGGGCTTCCTTCATGGCCTTTTCGTCCGGATGCCATCCCAAAGCATACTCGCTGCCATCCTTCATCCTGGCCTTCATCTTGTTCTTCCTGTCGATGTAGATGGTCGACACGTCCTCCATGTTGATAAGGCAATCCTCTCCTGCTATGAACATGGTTTCACCCCCTATTTCAGCATCTCCATAAACTCTGCTTCCTCTTCGGCGGGCCTGTTGTTCCATTCATCCAGGGCCGCCCTCGGATTCTGGCACCAGCCCTTGTTCATTGTCGCCATGCAGTCCAGGCAGACAACGCCCCACCTCTCGTTCATCGGCCCCCGTGTGTCCAACAGATAGCCGAAGAAATGCGGGGCCTCCAGGCTTCCGCAGAAAGGGCACGGCTTCGGGTCCCAGTCCCTCGGGATCTCCCGGATTTCCCGAATGCTGATGAACTGAACTATTTTCGGCTGGTCCTTCTCGATCTGTTCCATATGTGCCCTCCATATCGCGTAGGCTTCGTCCCGAGCCATCGTGACCTGCCGCTTGTCGCCGATCCAGATCTGATAGGCCGGACTCGTGCAGTATTCACGGTGCTGCGCCATATACGGCTTTCTGGTAAGGTATAGGCCGTCATCCCCGTGGGTTTCCAGTGGCCATATCTCGGTACCGAACTCCTCGCAGGCCTTCACCCACAGACGGAACTGCTCCCCCTTCATCGCTGGTAGACCCATGTTCCGAAAACCTCGCCCCGGAACGTCACGTCGATGCGGCAGAGAAAGCTCCCCGCATTCATGTCCACCGTGGAAGCGTAGGCCATGGCCTGGCTCTTCGTAGGATGGAGAACCACGCGCTTCGAGATGGATCCGTCCTCATGCCGGAACTGGAGTTCCGTCGCAAAGTCCCCGTCGCCGCTCGTTTCCGGAAGCTCCAGGATCATCTCCATGTACTCGCGGGATGCCTCGCGCTGGCTGTCCGTCTCACGGGACTCGTGTATCACCTTGAACATCGTCCTCATCCTTTCGTGCTTGGTGTTCCTGTCTCATGGGCTCACGCAGGGGGCCGGTTATCGGTGCGGTCGGGCGGGCTTGCGGCCCCATATCCGCACGTTCCGGCGGTGCGCTCTCCGCCGTCCACCTGTCCTCCACCTCAGCGATGATCAGCCGCGCCGGGGACGGCCCGGAACCCCCTCCGTCAGCCCATGAGAATGTGCCGCTCCCTTCCGTGTTATGTGACCGAGTAGGTCACTTGCTGAAGGACTCTCCCAGAATCTCGGTGTGAAGCCTTCTTTTCAAGGCTTCCATGTCAGGGCCGTCAAGCGTCACCTTGGCGGCCTTTGACGTATAGGCAAAATCCACCAGCCCCTTGATTCTGCACCACTCGGATTCTGTCAATTCTGCAACAATGGGAAGGATTGCATTGACGGCCTTTGCAAGTCGTTCTTTTTTTGGCTTGTCCATATCTGTCTCCTTCTGTGGATAACTCTGTGGATAAAATTCGTGGCTTGCGTGCTTGTCCAGGGGCACGCTCCCGCTCGCCCGACGGCCACGGCGCCGGCTTATATTTGATTTACAGGCAGGTAATCGGTACTTCCCCCGTGGGTTTTCCCAACCGTCTTCGTTTTTGTTCGCCTGCCACCTCGTTTCCCTACAAAGCCGTCGGTCAAGGCCCGTTGCTTTGCCCGTCTCGCAGAACTGCGCCCTAAATCATTGAGAAGTCCTGTAGGGTTGACTTCGTGTTGGGAAAGGCTTTCGCCAGTCCCTCCCCATCTTGTTATGCACCGGAAGGGTACGCTGTGCCTGCCCGCGTCTCGTGCCTTGGCCCACGCCGCTTTATTGCAGTTAAGGAGCTGCGCCCAGAAGCTGTGTCAATAGGGCCGCCCTGAAGGGCGCTCCGGCAGATGAGGCTCTGCCTGCCGCCGGTTTTTCCATACAGGAGGGCCGCTCCCTCATTTTTTCTTGAGGTTTTTTCCTCTGGCCTTCTGGATTGTTGGGCGTAGGCCTGCCCGGTCTGTTTTTACGTCCATGTTCCCTGGACGTTCGGGATTTCATTCGCTAGGGCCTTCGCATGATCCCCGCTGCACTATGGCGGCCCTGGTGGTTCAGGCTGTTCCGATGCCACCCAATTATATGCCCATGGTATTTTTGATTACGGAGGTTTCGGTTCCTCCATTGACTCCCTGATGGACCCGTCATTATTGGACCGTGTTGAGTGAAGCGCCTCACCATCCCAGTGTCGATTCACGGTACTCTTTGCTTCTCAGTTCGTCCCCGGCTCTTCAGCGTCTTTCCTGCTCCATCGAACCCCAACTCGTTGATACTGCGTTCTCCCGTTGGCATCTCTCCACCCAACCTGCCATCATCAGCGCCGGGAGGTCATCCCCGGCGGACGCCCCTTTGGGGGCGTTTCGGCTATTCCGTGTCCGTTTCTTTCGCCATGCTTCTCACATGCTCCAGCAGCTCCTCTGCCGTTTCCTCCAGGGCGCATTCCAGTCCCTTCTTGGCCCTTTGGGGCGTGCGGTTGCTGTAGATGCGGATCAGCTCTCCCATGGCCGCCAGCTTTGCCCGGGCCACCGCGATGGCCGCCCATAGGCGCGTCTCCGTGTCCTCGGTCACCGCTGCAGGCGGCTCCGGCATCGCTTTCGCTTCCTCTTCCTTGCGGAGCTCCGGCATGACATCACTGGCAATCCATTTCCTGAGGTCATTGCCGATCTTTCTCCGCCTTGCGTAGGGCAGGAGGTTGTAGACCCCTGTCTCGCTGACCACCGGGAAGGTCTTGCCCTCCAGCACCCAGGCGCTCCGGTCATTCCTTGCCACCCTCTGCATCATGACCTGCGCGAAATCCTCCACCACGAGGAAGTCCCGGATGTCCTCGGCGAAGAACCAGGGCTTCCCTTCCAGGATGCCGACGCGGACGCTGCCGAAGTCCTCGTTATGGAACACCCGGAGCCTTCCCTGCGGGCGGGCGGCATCCCCGTAGGAGCCGGTCCGCCGTATGGCGGGAAGCACCTCGTCAAAGACCCATGACTCGAACTTCTCTGCCACCGGGAGCTCCGAGTGGGCGATGAGCCGGTAGAGATCCCCTTCCGGTATGACGTTGACCTCCAGCTTCAGATTGCTGCTCTGTGGATGCGGTATGCCCCGTTTCAGGGTATACCGGCAATGTGCCTTGATGGCGTTGGCCGGCTTGGCATATCCGAGCATCTTCGCCGCATCGCAGGCAACAAACCAGACCTTGCCGCCCTCCTCGTAGGTCCGCAACCTCGACCCGTCAAACTCGAAGGTCCGGAGCTTGATTTCCATATGCATCATCCTTTCGTCGTTG
This sequence comes from uncultured Veillonellaceae bacterium, assembly GCA_902801565.1. Lineage (GTDB taxonomy): Bacteria > Bacillota > Negativicutes > Selenomonadales > Selenomonadaceae > UBA3796. Next base: position 15,869 of record CADCIX010000041.1, read on the forward strand.
TGTGCCAGATGCTTGGCCTGCCTCTTCAGGCCGGGTAGGCCGTTTCCCAGCGACGGGGTTTCCCCCGTTTCGGCTATCTCCCGAAGTCGTGGGCCGTCGCGACAAAGTGCGGGCGGCTGTAGGTGATGACGCATCCTAGCCTTTCCAGGATGCACTCGGCGGCGAATTCCGCGTCCCCGTATCCGAGGGAGACCCTTCCCCGCCGGAGGAGGCGGAGGAGGACATGGGCAATGTCCATGCTCCCCTGCCGCACCAGCTCCCGGTGCTTCATCATGATGGTGAGCCTTTTCGATTTCTTCGTTTTCATGGTTTCCCCCCTCCTTCGCTCAGGTGCAGTATGGCTTGAGTTCGAGGCCGTCCGCTTCCCACTGCCAGGTGGTGTAGCCCTTCACGTTGAAGCGGACATAGAACCAGTCCGTCGCCTCGTAGTAGGGGTCGCGCCGGAAGGATGCGGCCTTCCGCGTGTGGCGGTGCTTGTTGGCCTCGTAGGTGTGGACCTCCCGGATGATCTCGATTTTCCCCTTGTCAAAGCCGAACTCCCCGCAAACCAGGTCCTTGGCCTCCTCGTCCGTCATCGGCTTGTTGCCCTTGGCGAGCTTCAGGTAGTCCTCCTGGGAGACGGCCGTCCCCATGTCCTTGCAGGGTTCCCACCCAAGCTCATCGTCCAGATCCGATTGAAGCTCCGCGATCCTCTTCAGGAGCTCTTCCTCGCGCTTCTTCGCGGCTTTCCGTTCCTCGACCAGGCTGCTTTCCAGCTCGCCAATCTTCCCTGCGCGGCGGTCGATGATTTCCTGCGGGTCGAATGCTTTGCAGAAGGCGTCCTTGTCGCCGTCGAATGCGCAGTAGCGTTTCTCGATTTCCCTGTACTCCTCGAAGGTGGGAGTGAAGCCCGTCCGGGCGATGAATTCCTGCATCATCATGGTTCGTCATCCTTTCGTGTGCCAAGTGTTCCTTCCCGGTGCCGTCATGCGGGGGTGCTTTGTGAGGCCGCCTTGTCGCCAAACTTCTCCATGAGCTGGTTCGCCAGCGCAAGTCCCTGGATGGCCTCTTGGTAGGCCTGCCGCTGTTCCTCTGTAAGATGGGACAAGGCCTCCATCAGCTTGTCGCTGCTCTGCGCCCCTCTCTCAAGGTCCTCCATGTCCTCACCCCCTTTCCCTGCAAGCCATTTTTCGTGAACCGACACTTCCTAGGAAGTGTGCTATACTGTCCTGTTAAGGACAGTATAGCGAAAATAGGACTCTGTTTTCTGTTTTTAGTCATTTGTTTTATTATTTTCGTATATAATACAACATTGTTCTATTCTTGTCAATAAAACTTTTAGGAAATATTGCATAGTTTTATTTTTTTTGTTATCATATTTTTTGAAAGGGGCTGATACAATGAGTACAATAGGTGAGCGTTTATACAGTGTGCGCAAAAAACTTGGACTTAACCAAACAGTATTCGGAAAAAAGATTGGTGTTAGTCAGACAGCTATAGGACAATACGAAAATGGCACGCGAAATATAACAGACCGAGTCATCTTACAAGTTTGCCAAGTCTATAATATAAGCGAAACGTGGCTCCGCACAGGTGAGGGGGGCGAGGAGACGATGTTCCAGAAATCCGAGGACAGCGTCATCGCCCAGCTGGCGGATCGCTACAGTCTGGACACCAAGGGCAAGGCCGTCATCAAGGCGTTCCTGTCCCTGACCCGCGAGCAGCAGGACGTCATCGTGACCGCCGTCTGCGCTGCCGCCGAAGAAGTGAAGCGGGCCCAGGAAGCGGACCGGAAGGATGCGGAAAAGAAAAAGGCCGCCCTGGAAGAGAGCGACCAACTGTTGAATACCACTTTCGATTGCAAGGAGGATGATGCTGCCGCCCTCCACCAGCAGCTCGATCAGGAGCTCGCCGCCGAAAAGAAGGATGCACAGGAATCCTCTGCTGGCGGCTCCGGCATGGGCAGTTTCTGAAAACGGGCATAAAAAATAGGCGCCCATAAGGACGCCATAGTTATCATAGACGAAATGAAAGCCATGTTTTCCGGGATACTGTCTATGATGCCGTCTATGATGCCGTCTATGAGCAACCCCAATAACGGCAAGGCTTCACGGCCCCTCATAGACAGATAGACATCATAATCCAGAATTTAAAACTTCTTTGAGAGATAGACAAAGATAGACAGAGAACCCCGTTTCTCTTACGCGCGCGTATACGTATACGTACATATATACTATATATAAT
>CADCIX010000042.1 GCA_902801565.1 uncultured Veillonellaceae bacterium
TTGCCAAAGCAGGATTCAAACCGATAGGCACCTATCCTATTTCAGCGGTTAAAGCGTAATTATCACTCATATGTACAGAAACATCAATGATTGTGTTTAGAAGCCCTGCTGGATAAATTCAGTTGATATGCCTCTAGCATCTGCCAAGATAAAGCAGAGCTACAATAGCATAAATCTAGTACCCCAGCTTTTTTAGCCACTCCATAACTTCTTCCTTAGCTTTATCCTGCGAGTTTTGTGCAACGCTGCCACGCATTTCCAGCCCATCCAGCACTTTTGCCTTGGTAGTTTCGGCAATGTATCCTTCCGTGCCGCTTATGCCGCTGCCCTCATGGGTGCAGAAAGGAATAATGGTTTTGCCGGAAAAGTTCTCTTTCTCCAAGAACGTGTACACGGCCATGGGAAGGTCTCCCCACCAAATGGGATAACCAAGGAAAATCACATCATACTTCTGGACATCAGGCAACTGCCCAACAATCTCCGGCCGGGCATTGTTTTCTTTTTCCTGCTTGGCAAGCTCAGTGGCAGGTTTGTACTCCTTGGGATAAGACTTGGCAGGCTTGATTTCAAAAATATCTGCCTTTGTCTTCTCGGCAATCATCTCTGCCAGGATACAGGTATTTCCCTTTTCGATGTATCCCACCCCTGTGTTTTCATCAGCTCTGGAGAAGTAAACCACCAGCACCTTGCTTCCCGCCGAAGCTGGAGCCGAAGGTTTTTCCGCCGTTTCACTCTTTTCAGTACCACAGCCAGCCAATGCTAAGGCTAAAACAAGCATAGCCAGCAAAGCAACAATCTTTCTCATAAATCACACCATCCTTTCGAGTTCAACAGATACCCTGCAGAAAACCACCTTACCTGAAAAGGCTGTCAGCGAATAAAGTTTGTAGGAATCCATTCTTCCTTTTCAGGCAGGCCGAACTTTTCCTTTCCCAGGGCAATACTCTTCATCAGGAAGCCCATATTCCGGGCCAGTGTACGCATGGTCTGAAGACCTTCTCCATCCTCCTCGACTTCCCCAGGCTCCATGCCATGGACACTGTTCCAATACTGGCTGGAAGCAACAGGCATCTGGTTCATTGTGAAATATTTGTTGAGCTCGTCAAAAGTTGCCGAAAGGCCTCCACGGCGAGCCACCACGACACTGGCTCCCACCTTCATTGTCTTGTCAAAATGGGTGCTGAAGAACAGCCGGTCAAGATAAGAAACCAGTGTCCCATTGGCAGATGCGTAATAAACAGGGGAGCCAACTACCAGGCCATCGCATTCCTCAAAAAGCTTGGCAGTTTCATTCACCACATCATCAAAAACGCATTTGCCTTTCGAAACACAGGAAAAGCAACCGATACAGCCACGCACAGGCTTATTGCCAACATGCACCATCTCTACGTCAATGCCGTCCTGCTCAAAGACCTTACGCATCTCCTCCAGTGCCAAAAATGTATTCCCCTTGGCATGAGCCGAGCCATTTACCATCATTACTTTCATAAGAATTCTCTCCTTTTATTAAGCCCGAACCCGTAAATTGCAGATGCTTCGGGCTTTTATACACATATTAAAGAAAAATAAGTTAGAACGTATTATCCATAAGCCATGATTCAGCCTTTTTCACAATGTCTGTCACATCGTTGCCACCTTTGTCAACGAGCCTTCCCCTGACCCAGCTTTCTCCATCTGGAATCCTGGCATCCAGACGGAATGTCTTGTAGTAGTTGTTTTCCGTACTAAAGGTCGGGTCAGGCTGAATCTGGCAATTATTGTAAGCATCCAGAACTCCTGCCACCGGCATTCCATCCAGCGAAATATCTTCGTATTTGCTGTAGTCAGCTGTATGCAGAGGACCACTCTTCTTTAAAATAGGTACCACCTGATTCAATATTTCCAGTTCCTTCTTTTTCAGAGGACGGAATTTTTGATGAAATCACGTCTTTTCATGCTTCATGCCTCCTCTAGTCACTTCTTTTTTCGCAATCTTTGATAAAAGCTCTTTGCCATTTACCACTCCTTCCGCATGTTTCATGCGAGCACGAATTTCCCTCATCTTCAAAGGAATATCCTCTGGCTTCATGCGGTCATGTACCTCAACTGTGCCTGCCCGTTTGGCAGTTTGGTAAAACCACACCTTATACCGCAGTGCATCCTGTATTTCCTGCATCCGCCAAATCTTTTCCTGAATAAGGTTGTATTTTTCCTGAAAAAGAGCCAGGCGTTTGTCTATGGTGGAATCGCCTTCGATATTCCACTGGATATAATCCTTTATCTCCCGAATGGTCATGTCACAATTTTTGAGGCACTCGATAATGTAGATGGTTTCCAAATCTATCTCCGTAAAGACCCGGACACCGTTCTTATCCCGCTGAACATTGGGCAATAAACCTTCTCTGGCATAGTAACGGACAGTATAAACGGACAATCCTGTCCGCTCAGCCACATCCTTGATGGTCATTGGTCGATTAGCCTGCTTTTCCATAGGCCGCCCCCCTCTATCATTCTTCAGGATTTTTCCATATAACGAAGCAGCCATTCGCTGGCTCCCTGATGGGAAGCATCATGGGCCAGAGTGATAAAGCCCTTTTCCTCCAGCTTTTTGCATACAGCCCCACCGTCTGCTCCTTCACGCCTCCACCGGGATGCAATATGATGATGGCAGGATACTTCTTCCCCTGTTCCATATTCTTTGGCAGATAAAGATTTCCTGCCATCTTCCAGTTCCCATTTGGGAAATTGACAGTCTGTGCCCCCTCAGTTCCGTTCTCTGCCGCCTATGCGGTCACCATGCCACCAGTTACTACCAGTGAGCACGCCATCCATCTAATGCTTTCTTCAAATTCTTCATTATGTATTGCTCCTCTCAACTTGATAAAGCAAGCATACACTTGACAGTTAACTGTCAGTCAATAGGGGATTATCATTTTTCTAAAAAAATCCAAAGCCCGTCAAAAGCTTCATGTATGCATTCGCGAAAGGTATCTGCACAGGCCAGCATGGTGATGATGCCATAAAAGATATATTCCGGGTGAGAAAAATGAACAGGCAACCCCATAGAATCTCCCCTAACCTCCAAGGCACATTGCCCTCTGGAGGTTTTCTCTTACAAAAATTTCGTGAACCCTGCCTCTCTGCTTCCTTTCCCTCTGACGATTTCACTACAGATACGGTGCATACCAGGAACGTCCCCGCTCTGCCCGTACTGTAGTAGGTTCGCTATGCCCTGAGAGCAGCACCGTGTCCTCCGGCAGTGTCAGGATTCTCCTTGTCACGCTTTGCATCAAGGTTGCTTCATCGCCACCATAGAAATGGGTGAGTCCAAAGCTTTCCTGCCTCTGCACCGGGGTCAAGCAAAAATCCATGTCCTGTTTCATCATCTATGAAAAAATAAGCATTGGTCGTAAATACTCCCGTAACGGGAACTGCCAGCACCATAGTCTCACACTCCCGTCAGAATCTGCAGCCGTTAGGCCCGCAGGTCATTCCCTCCAGCGATTCTGTTGCCGGAGCCACTGCCTTTTCTTCTGCGATAATCTTTGCCAGGGCTTCCTGCAATACTTCTACAGGCTGTGCCCCGGAAGCCGTATATTTACCATTGATGAGGAAATAAGGCACCCCATCAATGCCCCGTTCCATGGCCTCCCGTTCATCAGCCCGCACCTCAGTACCATATCGGCCGCTTTCCAACACTTCAGCCGTTTTCTTTTCCTCCAGCCCACATTCAGCCGCAATGGACATCAGCACCTTATGGTCGCTAAGCTCAAGATTCTTGGTGAAATACGCATCAAACAGCTTCTTGATGATTTCCGTTTTCCCCTTCTCCTGGGCAAATTTCGTGAGCCGCAGGGCATCAAAGATGTTGGTGTACTGGGTAGAAGCATGGGAAAACAAGGATAAAATCATCAAGGCAGCAGTTTCTCTCATTGAAGCCCATGGTGCCGATTCCCTCACAGTACGCCGCATCTGTGAAAAAGCAGAGCTGGCCACAGGAACCTTCTATTATCACTTCAAGAACAAGGATGACCTGCTGATGCATTTTGTCTGTGGGGAATCCTTCGACGTTGACTTTGACGAAACCGGCTACTGCTATACTCTGTCGCTGATTTCCGGGAAATACAAACCTGTAATTCTGTACTGCTTAATGGAGTATGAGCCGGTGCGGTTCAATGATATGAAGCGGTATCTGAAGCAAGTCGCAGACAAAACCCTGAGCCTGAAACTGAAGGAACTGGAAGCAGATGGGCTTATCGTTCGTACTGTCGTGGCCCAGATGCCTCCCAAAGTGGAGTATTCGCTGACAGAAAGGGGGCACTCCCTGGTAAAAGTCCTGGATAAGCTCTGTGATTGGGGCATCGAGAACCGGCCCAAAAAGCAGCAGGTGCCCAATAAACAATAAACTTGCGAAAAATGGCTGGATATCCCGCTTTTGCTCCTGTTTTTTTGTGGCTTGGCGGCTGAATTAATCAGTGTTTCCTTAAGTAAAAGAAGTCCCTGAAAATCCTTTAGGATATAGGGACTCCTTTACACTCTCTTCAGTTTTTAGAAACCTTACAGGGCATCATCAATGTCCTTAAGATACCGACCAGAACCTCTTCCGCCATGTGGGACGCAATATCCAACTCACAGAGGACGGCCACACCCTGCTCCATAAGGTGGAGGACATGCTCAAGCAGGTCAAGCGTTTTGAGGGAAGCGTCCGGGAAATAGCCCACCGACACAACCGTCTGCAAATCGCCCTGCCATCTCAAATTGCCACTATTATACTGCCTTTGCTCTTGGGGGAGTTCCACCAACTCCACCCGGAGGTCGAGCTGGAAATCACGGAACCTTCTGGCAGCGAGGCCCTGGATATGGTGGAGCGGGAGGAAGTGGATTTGGCTTTTGTCCACGATGCAGACGACAGGTCAACATTGACACTGCGTAAGCTTTCAGCCTGGCCGATTTGCCTCTGTGTGCCGGAAGGCCACGAATTGACTTCTCAAAAAAACATTACTCTAGTGTCCCACCTCGTTCAGAAACATAAAAATAATTGTTCGAGATGTAGTCAGATGCTAGGAAGAGGAGGGCGGCGTAGCGGTGGCTACGCCAACTGCAGATGACTGCATATCGGGCAATTATTATGGATATGAACGAGGCGGGACACTAGCCAAAGCAGCAAGTTATCCCTTGGTGCTATTGGGACGAAACTTCATCCTGACCCACGAGTTTTTTGAAAAATGCCAGAAGCAAAAACTGACCCCCCAGGTACTACACTACTCGCCTCACCTCTCCACCATTTGGAACATTGTCCGGCAAGGCATAGCCTTTTCTATCCTTACCAGCAATGGCATTCCCCCAGAGAGCGGTCTTGCAGCCATCCCCATTAAGGGCATGTCCCAACGTGGCTTTGTCGTCATCAAAAAGGGACGTCAAATCTATAGCGGGGAACGCCTGCTTGCGGTCATTTCATTTTTTCCCACCATTCCTCAAAGTTCTTCGAGATGGCATCATCGAGATAGGCAGCTTCCCCGATTTCCGGAGTTAAGAGCTTATACCTCCGCCCTTCACTGCAAAAAGGAACTTAGCCGTGGCCACGAGACGATTTTCTCCGCTTTCCTCATTCATAACCTGCACCGGCACCAGATTCATCTGGTCGCCACTGCGCTCTCGCCTTGATCGTATGGTACGCCCTAGAATTTGAATTTCTGAAGGGAAGTCTGGAGCTGCTGGGCCAGCTCTGCCAGGGAGCTGCTGGCCGTTGCGATTTCATGGGAGGATGCCGACTGTTCCTCGGAGGCGGCGGAGACGGTTTCCATTTCCGTGGAGACCTTGTTGCCGTTGGAGGAAATCTGTTCGGATTTCGACTTGATGTTGTCGGCCTCCCGGGCGACGTGCTGGAGATCCCGGGTCATGCCCTGGACGCGCTGTGCCACATCGCCGGAGGCGGCGCGGATCTGGTCGAAGGTCTCCCGCAGCTGCTCCACGGAGAAGGAGCCTTCCTTGACCGCCGTGTTGCCCTCCTTCATGGAGTTCACAGCCTCTGTGGTGTCCGATTGTATGCCGGCGATCAGGGCGGTGATGCGCTGGGCGGCTGACTGGGATTCCTCGGCGAGCTTCCGCACCTCGTCGGCGACGACGGCGAAGCCGCGCCCGTGCTCCCCTGCCCTGGCAGCCTCGATGGCGGCGTTGAGGGCGAGAAGGTTTGTCTGCTCTGAAATGGAGGAAATCGTCTCCACAATCTGGCCGATTTCCTGGGAACTCTGCCCGAGCTTGTCCACCGTGGCAGCGGAATGGTTGACGATTTTTTCCACCCCCAGGATTTTGTCGACGGCAGTCTCTATGGCAGTGCTTCCGCAGTCTGCCTGCTGCTGGGAAGTGGCGGCATCGTCGGCGACGCTGTTGGCCGTCTGGGTGAGGTTGTCGATGGCAACGATGGTGCTGTCCACGGAGTCCATGGTGTCGGTGACGTTCTGCTGCTGCTCCACCACAGCGCCGGCGGCACTGGTCACGGACTGGGCCACCTGTTCGGAGGCCTGGGCGGACTGGGTGGCGCTGGCGGTGAGCTCCTGGGCGGCGGCGGCAAGCTGCTCGGCGCTGCCGTTGGTGGTGTGCATGAGCTTGTTGATGGTGGTCCGCATGGCAGCAACGATATCGGACATCTGACCGAACTCGTCACCCCGCATGTCCGCCGGGGACCGCGGGGCATCGCGGAAATCACCGTCCCGCAGCTTGGCGCAGGCATCCATCATGCGGTGCAGGGGATTCGTGATGGCCTTGGTGATATAGAGGCTGGAAAGGATGAGGATCAGGAGTGTGACGATTCCCAGAATGAGCATGTTCCGGGAGGTGGAGGATGCCTTCTCGTTGCTTTCGTGCTCGATGGCTGCGGCCTCCTCGTCGGCGGTTTTCGACAGCTGGACAAAATGCTTGCCCATGCTGGTGGCAAGAGCCGCGCCTGCCGTGTCATAGAGAGCCCGGCCCTCATCGGGCTTTCCTGCGTTGGTAAGGGCGATGGACTCGTCGAGGAGCTTGCGGTAGCTGCCCCAATCCTTCTGGATGGCCGCGAAAGCATCCTTCAGGTTCGGGTTCGCCTCGGCGATCGGGCGGAGCAGGTCAAGGTTCTCTTCCATTTCCTTCACGCCGATCTGGTATTTCTCGGTGACGTCCTTGACCCGCTTGGGATCATGGGCTGAGGTGGCAACGAGCATCATGCCCTGCATGTAGCGCATGGCATGGCGGCAGTTGCCGATGTAGTAGATGGATCTGAGGTTCTGCGAGAATATGGTGTTCATGTCGCTGTTGGCGTCCTGCAGCGACACATAGCCGGATCGTCCCAGTGTTATCATGCCGATGGCGGCAATGATGCATAGGATGAGAAGTTTGTAGGCTACCTTGAGATTGTTGAGCCAGTTCATACGATTGCCTCCTTTTTGAAAAACTATCCTAATGAGTATATTCGATGTTGCTTGCAGAATTCCTGCCCTCGATATAATCACGATTATTATAATCGTGATTATATCGAGATGATACTGCGTCTGATATCCCCCGGGGAGGCTTACGGAGGTATTGAAATGCGGCTATAATGTGAAATATGGACGAGACGGGGACTGTATAGGAGGAAGACATGAATTATGCCGCAAGACGGCTGTTGCAGCTGATTCCCATTCTGTTTGGGATTACCTTTCTTTCTTTCTTGCTCATGTATATGGCCGGCAGTGATGCCGTGACGGAAATGTACACGAACCGCGGCGTGGAGGTGGCACAGGAGATCATCGATGCGCGGCGGGCGGAGCTGGGGCTCGACCTGCCCTTTTGGGAGCAGTATCTCCGCTGGCTGTGGGGGATGCTTCATGGGGACATGGGCATGAGCTATGTCACGGGGGAGCCGGTCTTTGAGGCCTTCCTGCGGAAACTGCCGGCCACATTACTTCTGGCCGTTTCGGTGGTGATGCTGACCGTGGTCATCTCGATTCCCTGCGGTATTGCGGCCGCTATTCACAGGGACAAGGCCATCGATCTTTTCCTGCGGTTTGGCAGCTTTATAGGAAATGCCATGCCGAATTTCTTCGTGGCCATGCTTTTGATGCAGTTCCTGGGCATTCAGATGGGAGTGCTGCCGGTCATCTCCGGCGGCATGGATGGGGTGAGCGCCATCATGCCCACCCTGACACTGGCCATTGCCATGTCGGCCAAGTACCTGCGGCAGGTGCGCTCCACGGTGCTGGAGGAACTGAACAAGGAATATGTGATGGGAGCCAGGGCCAGAGGTGTCAGCGAGCGGGTGATCCTCTGGAAGAATGTCATGAAGGCCTCCCTGCTGACGATCATGACATTGCTGGCGCTTTCCATCGGCAGTCTGCTGGGGGGCACGGCCATCATTGAGAGTATTTTCATGTGGGACGGCGTGGGCAAGCTGGCAGTGGATGCCATCAACATGCGGGACTATCCATTGATCCAGGCCTATGTCATGTGGATGGCGATCATCTATGTCATGGTCAATCTGGCAGCGGATTTATTGTATCATCATCTGGATCCACGAATCAGGTTGGGAGTGAGCCGAAGTTGAGCGAAGTTACGGTACGGGTACAGAAGGTGAGAACAGCCTCCCTGAAGAGAAAGCTCATTTTCTTTGGTGCGCTGGCGGGCTTGCTGGTGGCGGCATCTTTTTTCAGCAGCTATTTGTGCCCATGGGACCCTTATGAGCAAAATCTGGCCCTGGCAAAGGCCGCGCCCTCGGCGGATCATCTGCTGGGGACAGACCGCTATGGCAGGGACATGCTGTCCCGGGTCATTGCGGGAAGTTATACCAGCATCCTTTCCACCTTGTTGCTGGTGGCTTTTATTTCGGTGTTCGGCAGCATAGCAGGAATCTTTTGCGCATGGTCGGGGAAAAGGCTGGATACGCTCGTGATGCGTCTGGCGGATATGTTCCTGGCCTTTCCCGGACTGGTCTTTGCGCTGGCGGTGGCAGCGGTTCTGGGGGGCGGCGTGCAGAATGCCATCTTTGCCCTTGCGGCCATCAGCTGGCCGAAGTATGCCCGGCTGGCGCGCAGCCAGACACTGGCCCAGCAGGAGCTTCCCTACATGCAGGCTGCCAGGATGGCAGGGTGTGGCACTCTGGGGCTGATCCGTCGCCATGTGGTGCCGAACATCGCAGGCCCCATCCTTGTTACGGCCATGCTGGACATCGGCACGATGATGATGGAACTGGCGGGGCTGTCCTTTCTCGGCCTTGGCGCCAAGCCCCCCATACCAGAGTGGGGCAGCATGATGAGCGATACCCGGAACCTGTTGGCTACCCATCCCTGGGTGACGCTGGCCCCGGGATTTGCCATTTTTGTTTCCGTCATGATTTTCAATCTGCTGGGGGACACGGTTCGCGACTGGCTGGATCCGAAGAACAGGAGGTAGACATGGGAGAAATCCTTCGTTACGACCATGTGGATGTCAGCTACAACGGCCTATGCATGGTCCACGATGTCAGCTTTGCCGTGCAGGCAGGGGAAATCCTCGGCATTGCCGGGGAAAGCGGCAGCGGCAAGTCCACGCTGCTTCGGGCAGCCATGGGACTCCTGGGTAGGGACGGCATGGTCACCCGCGGCGATATCTGGTACGGGGGGAGGTCCCTGCCGGATCTTTCCTCCGGGGAGATGCGTCGCATCAGCGGCTCGGAAATCGGCATGATTTTCCAGCTGGCGGGCAGTTCCTTTTGCGCCATCCGCACCGTGGGAGTCCAACTCTTTGAGATGATGCAGGCCCATGGAATGGAGGACAGGAAGCTCTTTGAGGAGCAGGCACGGGAGCTCTTTGCCCGCTTTGGCTTTCCGGATCCCCAAAGGATACTGGACAGCTATCCTTTCCAGTTGTCGGGAGGGATGCAGCAGCGGGTGGGGGTGGCTGCGGCGATGTTGCTGAGGCCAAAGATCCTGCTGGCCGATGAGCCCACCTCGGCACTGGATGTCACGGTGCAGAAGCAGGTCATCGAGGAGATGCTTCTGGTTCGGGAGATGTTCGGCACGGCAATCCTTCTGGTTACCCACAATATGGGGGTGATCCGCGCCATGGCGGACAAATTGCTGGTGATGCGTGACGGGCGGATGGTGGAATATGGCGAGGCAGGGGAGGTCCTGGAACATCCCCAGGCCCCCTATACGAAGCAGCTTCTGGCAGCGGTGCCCAGGCTTAGGAGGTGAAAGGATGGCACCGGTATTGCAGGTGGAACATCTCAAAAAAATATTTTTCTCCGATGCCGGGGAAGAACTGACGGCGGTGAATGATGTCAGCTTTGCGGTTCATGCGGGGGAAAAGGTGGCCATCATCGGCGAGAGCGGCAGCGGCAAGACCACGGTTGCCAGGCTGGTGACCCGTCTGTCCGATGTGACGGAGGGCAGGATTGTCCTGATGGGGAAGGATATCACCCGGGCATCGGGCAGGAAACTGCGGGGTGCCTATGCCAATATGCAGATGGTCTTCCAGTCTCCGGCCGAAAGCTTTGACCCGCGCTGCACACTGGGGGACGGGATTGCTGAGTGCCTGCGGAACTTCGGGCGTTCCCGGAAGGAAGCGGAGCAGGAGACACTGCGGCTTCTTCGGGTTTGCGGCCTTGCCGCCGATTTTGCCGGGCGTTATCCCCATGAGGCCAGCGGAGGTCAGTGCCAGAGGGCGGCCATCGCACGTGCCATTGCACTGAAGCCGAAATTGCTGATCCTCGACGAGGCAACCTCGGCGCTGGATGTGACGGTACAGGCTGAAATTCTGGCCTTGCTGACGCAGCTGCAGAGGGAATTTTCCCTGGCATACCTGTTCATCTGCCATGACATTGCCCTGGTGCAGGATTTTTGCGACCGTGTCCTGGTCATGCATGAGGGCAGGGTGGTGGAGGAGGGTGCTTCCGAAGAGGTGATACGAAGGCCAAAACAGGCCTATACCAAGCGATTAATTGACAGTGTACTTTAGAAAGAATCTTTACGAATGGATAAAGGAGGAAGATGACATGAAATGGAAGAAGCTGGCGGCGCTGGCGCTCAGCGTCGGACTCTGCTTCGGTGCCCTGACCGGATGCGGAGGAAATCAGACGGCCAGGAATGCCGAGGGCAAGGTGCTGACCATTGGGGATACGACCTTCAACAGTTCCAATGAGGAGCCCGATGTCAACCCGCACAATGCCTATGCCGGTTGGGCCTGTATCCGCTACGGCGTGGGGGAAACCCTCATCAGGTATTCGGATGACATGGAGATTCAGCCCTGGCTGGCTGTCAAGTGGGAGCATACAGACGACCTGACCTGGAAGCTCACCCTGCGGGATGACGTGACCTTCTCCAGCGGGCGCAAGATGGACGGTGCGGCTGTCAAGCAATGCCTGGAGCATCTTATCGGTGTCCACAAGCGCGCCCGGCAGGATCTGAAGATCGCCTCCATTGAGGCAAACGGGCAGGAAGTCACCATCAAGACCACCGAGCCGAAACCGGCGCTCCTGAATTATCTGGGGGACCCCTACGGCTGCATCATCGATGTGGATGCGGGCTTTGACAACGGCATTGTGGCCGGTACGGGCCCTTACGTGGTGACGGACATGAAGCCCGACGATCATCTCACCCTCAAGAAGAACGAGCATTACTGGGGTGGCACGCCGAAGCTCGACAAGCTGACCATCCGCACCATCACGGACGGCAATACCCTGGCCAATGCCTTGCAGTCCGGGGAGGTTCAGGCGGCCTATGGCATGGCCTATGAGAGCTATCCTCTGTTCCGCAATGACAAGTACAGGATTTCCCAGATTTCCACGTCCCGCTGCTTCTTTGGCAAGATGAACTTCGATCCCGACTCGGTCTGCGCAGACCCGGCGGTGAGGAAGGCCATTTCCATGGGCATCGACAAGGAGAATTTCGTTGCCACGCTTTTGGACGGCAACGGCTATGCGGCCAACGGCGTATTCCCTGCCGGTTCTGCCTTCGGCGGGGACAAGGTCAAGGCGGAGAAGTACGATCCCGAGGGCGCCAAGGCCGTTCTGGAACAGGCGGGCTGGGCAGATGCGGACGGCGACGGCATCCGCGAGAAGGATGGCCGCAAACTGGTGGTCAAATGGCTGACCTATCCCAGCCGCCAGGAGCTGCCACTGCTGGCAGAGTCGGCACAGTCCACCCTCAAGGATATCGGCATCGAGGTGGATGTCAACAACACGGCGGATCACAACCAGGTGCTGAAGGACCCGAAGAAGTGGGATGTCTATGCCATGGCCAATGTGCAGGCCCCCACAGGGGACCCGGAATACTGGTTCACGGTATTTGCCGTATCCACGGCCACGAAGAACCAGGGCAAATACCAGAATGCAAAGCTGGATGCCCTGGAGCAGCAGCTCAGCCTTGAATTCGATCCTGCCAGGCGGGCGGAACTTGCCCTGCAGATGCAGCAGATCGTGCTGGACGACCACGCCTTTGTCTTCTGCTCCTTCCTCAAGATGAGCATGATTTCCAAGGCCAATGTGAAGAACTACACATCCCATGCCTGCGATTACTACCAGGTCACGGCGGATCTGGATGTGGAATAAGAAGGGAAAGCAAAGGAAGGGAAGCATATGGAGGCGTTACATAGGGAAATTCAGAACGATGACCGGAAGCTTTTCGGGGCGATTGAGGGCTACTGGGATGCGCGCAGCCATGAGTTCAGCCAGACACGGCTCAAGGAACTGGCTGGCCCCAGTGCTGCCGCCTGGACAGGCGTTCTGCAGGAGCGGCTGGGAAAGTTGCCCCGGAAGAGGCTGAGGATTCTCGATGTGGGCACGGGGGCGGGATTTTTTGCCATCCTGCTGGCCAAGCTGGGGTATGAGGTGACGGGCATAGACATGTCGGGGGACATGCTGCACGAGGCAAAACTCAATGCCCTGGCCTGCGGCGCAGGGGCAAAGTTCCTGAAGATGAATGCCCAGGAACCGGATTTCCCGGATGGCACTTTTGATGTGGTGGTCAGCCGCAACCTGACCTGGACCCTGCCCGATGCCATGGAGGCATATCGCCAGTGGAAGCGGGTGCTGAAGAGCGGGGGACTGCTCATGAACTTCGATTCGGACTATGGAAGGGAGACCTTCTCCCGCAAGGAAGACCAGTCGGATGTCCATGCTAATATCGGCCAGAGCCTCATTGACGAATGCAACGCCATCAAGGATGCCGTGCGCATCAGTACCCACCGCCGTCCGGCATGGGATGCGGCCTTCCTGAGGGAACTCGGCATGGAGGTGGAGATTGAGGAGGACATTGCCCCAAGGGTCCACAACGACCCGGCCATGCACTACGATAATATTCCGGTTTTCGCCATTTACGCATACAAATAATACCTGCACAAAGCAGCATCATGGAAAAGGTGCTGCTTTGTGGTTTTTCTTCAAAGGATTTTATGGAAGGAGAAGTTGGAAGACAGGAAAATTGCTTCTTACCGCGAATAATAGATACAGGAGTGTAAATTTCTGAATCTACATTGGCGCGAGGGGCGATTTGCATGATACAGAGAACATACGAGGTCCTGATGGAGAATACACAGGACCTGAGGGAAGGACGGGTGCGGCTGCAGGAAATCGTGCAGAAAATCCGGGAGGAGCCCCTTTATGAGACCGCCAGCAGCATCTATATCAAGGCAGTACTGGCGAATGTCACGGAGGAGCAGGCAAGGAACATCACGAACTTTTTGCATGAGAAGCTCCCAGGGGCAGAACTTACGGGAATGTCTCTCACTTTGTTCGCCCAGAAGAACCAGGACAAGGTCATCCTGCGCCTGAGCTGTTGCTTCTTTCAGTCTGTCAGGGTGGTGACCTTGGAGCAGGTGGGGGCTTCCCAGTGCTATGAGACTTCCGGGCGCGCATTGGGCCAGAAGATTGCCGCCATGCAGGATGTAAAGGGCGTGGAAGTCCTTTGCACGGGAGGATTCGTCCTGGATGTCTCGAAGTTCCTTTGCAGCGTGTCCGAGGGCAATGAGGACATCCCCTTTTTCGGAGCCATTGCCGGAACGTTTGAATCGAAGGAACTGGAGGATGCGAAACGAAACATCTTCCATCTCGCTTCCAGAAATATGGGGAATCTTGTGGCCGGCAGGGGAGAAAGCCAGTTCGTGATAGGAAAGCAGTTCTACCGGGAGGGCCTGATCCTGGTGGTCTTCTGTGGAGAGGATCTGCATCTGCGGGCGGATTATGTTCTCGGCTGGAAGCCTCTGGGACGTGAGCTGGAGGTGACGGAAAGCATCAGTGCCACCTGCATCTCCCGCATTGACAATATGCCGGCGGCGGATATTTACCGGCGCTATCTGAACGTCCAGACGGATGACAAGTTCCTGTTCAATATCTGCGAGTTCCCCCTGGTGATTGAGCGCGACGGCTGCCTGATTGCCCGTGTGCCGCCCGGTTATGACCGGAATAAGCGGCTCTATTTCAATGGGGATATCCAGAAGGGGGAGAAGCTCCGCCTGAGCTACGGGAATTCCCAGGAAATCCTGCGGGAGACATGGCAGGCCAGCGAGGAGATGCGCTATTTCGTCCCGGATGGGGGCCATCTCATTGCCTGTGGCAACCGCTCCTTCTTCCTCAAGGAACATGCCGATATCGAGATCAACGATTATCGACGTTTTTGTCCGAGCCTTCTGGTCAGCAATGGGCAGGCGGAAATCTACCGCTATAAGGGAAAGGGTGGCGTGCTCAATACTGCCCTGATTGCCGTGGGCATGCGGGAAGGGGAGGTGAAGGAGCGGCCGAAGACAGTGCAGCTCTGTAATTGCCCCTACAGCGAGCACAGCCAGATCATCCCGCTTTCCACGCGCCTTGCCACCTTCCTCGATGTCACTGCGCAGGATCTCAAGGAGATGGCGATCAAGGCGGAAAACGCAAGCCTGGCGAAGTCCCAGTTCCTCTCCAACATGAGCCATGAGATCCGCACGCCCATCAATGCCGTTCTGGGAATGGATGAGATGATTCTTCGGGAGTGCAAGGACAAGACCATTCGGGAGTATGCAGAGAACATCCGCCTTGCCGGCAACAACCTTCTGGGTCTGGTGAACGACATTCTCGACTTCTCGAAAATCGAGGCGGGGAAGATGGACATCATCCCTGTGGAATACGCCGTGAGCTCCATGCTCAACGATTTGGTGAATATGATACGGCGAAGAGCGGAGAAAAAGGGACTGAAGTTCGTGGTGCAGGTATCGGAGAGCATACCTAGCATCCTCTTCGGCGATGAGATCCGCATCAAGCAGGTCATCACCAATATTCTCACGAATGCCGTAAAGTACACGGAAACGGGAACGGTGACTCTTTTCGTTGACTATGAGCGGCAGGATGAGGAAAACATCCTTTTCAATGTCAGTGTGCGGGATACGGGCATCGGCATCCGGGAAGAGGATATCGGGAAGCTGTTCCATGCCTTCGAGCGCATCGAAGAAGAGCGCAACCGCGCCATCGAGGGGACAGGGTTGGGCATGAACATCACCCAGAGGCTGCTCACCCTCATGGGAAGCCGGCTGGAAGTGTCCAGCATCTACGGCGAAGGCTCTGTCTTTTCCTTTGCCGTGAAGCAGGAGGTCCGGAACTGGGAGCCCATGGGGAATTTCGAGGATGCCTATCACAGGCTGCTGGCGGAGCGTGAGGAATACAAGGAATCCTTCACGGCACCCACGGCGAGAATCCTCGTGGTGGATGATACCGTGATGAATATCACGGTGGTGAAAGGCCTGCTGAAGCAGACCCGTGTGAAGATTGACGTGGCGGAGAGCGGCTATGAATGCCTGAACATGGTCACGAAGGAGCATTATGACATCATCTTCCTCGACCATCGGATGCCGGGACTTGATGGCATCGAGACCTTGCAGCGCATGAGGCATCTGGAGGGGAACCTCAACAGGGAGACCCCCGTCATTTCCCTGACGGCAAATGCCGTGTCCGGAGCGAGAGCCATGTACATCGAGGCAGGTTTCGAGGACTACCTGACAAAGCCCATCCACAGTGCGCAATTGGAGAGCCTGATGGTGAAGTACCTGCCGCCGGAGAAGGTGGTGATGGGAAGTGCCTCCGATTCTCCCGAGGAGGAGCCGCAAGGCGAGGAGGCGGTCATCCCTCCGTGGCTGATGGATGTGGAAGGAATCGACGTGGAGAAGGGCGTCCTTTACTGCGGGACCACAGAGACCTATCTTGGCGCATTGACGGTATTTGCCGAGGCAATCCTGCCGGGGGCGGATGAAATCGAGCGGTATTTTGCGGAGAAGGACTGGAAGAGCTATACGGTGAAGGTCCATGCCCTCAAAAGCACGGCGCGCCTCATTGGCGCAAAGGAATTGTCGGAGCGGGCACGGCGTCTGGAAAGCGCCGGAAATAACGGCTATCTGGAAGAGATTGCCGTCAATACCCCTGCGCTCCTGACCCTCTATCGGAGCTATGCAGAAAAACTTGCCCCGCTCATCACATCGAAGGAGAGCGGGGCGGACAAGCCCGCCATTGACGAGGCGGAGCTTAAGGAGGCATTTGAGAGTTTGCGGGAGGTCACGGCGGCCTTTGATTATGACAGTCTGAAATTCCTGCTGGATTCCCTGGCAGAGTATCAGCTGCCCGACGATATGAAAGAGAAGTACGAGGCCCTTCGGGAGGCGGCAAGGCAGCCGGACTGGGAGCGCATAAGGGAACTGCTTTAATCTTCCATCGGTTCGATGGTCGGTTTCGCGCCGTCCTCGATGCATTCCTTGGTGATGATGATCTTTCTTGGCTCGTTGGACTTCGGGATATCGAACATGACATCCAGCATCGTGTCCTCGATGATGCCCTTGAGGGAGCGGGCGCCGGTCTTCCGTTCGATGGCCTTTTTGGCGACGGCGCGCAGGGCATCCTCCTGGAATTCCAGCTTTACGTTGTCCATGGAGAGCAGCTTCTCGTACTGCTTGACCGGCGCGTTTTTCGGCTCGGTGAGGATGCGGAGAAGCGCGTCCTCGTCCAGGGTCTCCAGTGTGCAGATGATGGGCAGGCGGCCGATGATCTCGGGGATGATGCCGTATTCCATGAGGTCCTCGGGGCGCACCTTGTGGATGAGCTCATCGTATTTCGGCTTCTCGTCCTCGCCCTGCACCTCTGCGCCAAAGCCGATATTGGCATCTGCCTTTTTCAGGCGCTTGGAGATTTCCTTGTCGATGCCGACGAAGGCACCTCCGACGATGAAGAGGACGTTCTTCGTGTCCACCTTGATGGTGGGGGCTTCCGGGTGCTTGCGCTGGCCGCGGGCGGTGAATTCCACCACGCTTCCCTCCAGCATCTTGAGGAGTGCCTGCTGGACACCCTCATGGCCGGGGTCTGCGGTGATGGAGTTGTTCGCGCCGGATTTCCTGGCGATCTTGTCGAACTCGTCGAGGTAGATGATGCCGTGCTCCGCCTTGGCAATGTCCTTGTCGGCGGCATAGTAGAGGTTGCGCACGGCGACCTCTACATCGGCGCCAACGAACCCGGCTTCGGTGAGGCTGGAGGTATCCGTGACGGCAAAGGGCACGTCCAGAAGCTTCGAGAGATGGGAGAGAAGGGCGGTCTTGCCGCAGCCGGAAGGCCCAAGCATGATGACGTTGGACTTCTCGATGTCCGTGTTTCCTTCATGCTCCGCGCCGTACTTCATGCGCTTGTAGTGGTTGTAGACCGCCACGGCGAGAATCTTCTTGGCGCGGTCCTGGTTGATGATGTATTCGTCCAGATATTCCTTGATGATATGGGGCTTGTTCTTGGAGAGGATGTCGTCCAGCTGGATGGCAAAATCCTTCTTTTCCTCGGAGGCATTGGCGGCATCGTGTTCTTCGAGGATGCGGTTGATCTGCTTGATGCAGTTCTTGCAGATGGAGAATCCCGTGTTGGGATCAAAGATGGGCATATCGTACTGGCTATGCACCGTGATGACCTTCTTGCAGAGGCTGCACTGGTGCTGCGTGGTATTTGGGTTCGGCATTAGGTTCGTCCTTTCTACATAAAATATACCTAGTGTCCCGCCTCGTTCATATCCACAATAATTGTCCGATATGCAGCCATCTGCGTTGTCATCGTCAGTTGGCGTAGCCACCGCTACGCCGCCTTCCTCTTCCTAGCATCTGACTACATCTCGAACAATTATTTTTATGTTTCTGAACGAGGTGGGACACTAGATATTATCTAATATCAGGGCGATTTTTTCATGGTTCCCTTGCACAGGATTTTTCCTTATGTTATAATTATGCGGTACTGGACGTACTGACGTCTGGTTCCACGGTCTTTTGGCCGGCCTTGCCCTTGGCGGTGAGCGGTCTAAACCAAGGCTGCGCAGAGCGGCCTTGTATCTTTTCCGGCATTGTCGGGGGAAAGTGAGGTGTATAGGAATGCGAGAGGGAATCCATCCGGAGTTCTTCGAGGCGAAAGTGACCTGCGGCTGCGGCAACACGTTCACGACGGGCTCGACGAAGAAAGAGCTTCGCGTCGATGTCTGCTCCAAGTGCCACCCGTTCTTCACGGGCCGTCAGCGTGACGTTCAGGCAGGCGGGCGCATCGAGAAGTTCAACAAGCGCTATAAGAAATAAGAAAAGGGCTGTCAAGGCCTATTTACGAAGAGAATCCCATCAAGAGACTGCTTTGAATGGGATTCTCTTTTTGTTATTACGAAGAAAGGATGATAAAGATGAATCTTAACGAGTATACGGAAAAACCATTTGTGCATTTTGCCGAGGATTGGGCAATTCTTACCGCAGGGGTGCCGGATGATTTCAACAGCATGACCGTTTCCTGGGGCGCCCTTGGGACCATGTGGGGAATGCCTGTGGCTTTTCTGGTCGTCCGGCCGATTCGCTATACCTGCGAATTTATTGAGCGGCATGAGAAGCTCACGCTTTCCTGGTATGATGAGAAGCACAAGAAGGCCTTGGGGATTTTTGGCTCCAAAAGTGGCAGGGATACAGACAAAGCGGCGGCCACGGGATTTACGCCTGTAACACTGGAAGGTGCTGTGACCTATAAGGAGGCAAAAGAAACCATGGTGCTTCGCAAGCTCTTTGTGCAGCAGCTTGACCGCAGCAAGTTCTCTCAGGAAATCCTCAAATGGTATGCCGAGGGAACGAAGGAGGAACATGCCCACAAACTGATTATTGCCGAAGTCCTTTCCCATCATGAGGGAGTCTGAAGGGTAACAGGGGGCTTTTCCTTTTCAACACGATCTGAGATGTAAACACAAGGAGGTTTTTAACACTATGAGCAAACTTACTTTAGAGAAAGCCAAAGAGATTCTCGCCAAGCACGTCACCGAATCCCACCTCATCACCCATGCGGCCGCCGTAAGCGCCGCCATGGGGGCCATGGCCGATCACTTCGGTGTGAGCCCGGAGGAAAAGGATCACTGGGAGGCCATCGGCTGGCTGCATGATGTGGACTATGAGAAATATCCGGATGAGCACTGTCGCCATGTGCGGGATTTGCTGGAACCGGAAGGGGTAGAGGAGGAGGATATCCTCACCATCATTTCCCATGGCTACGGCCTTGTCACCGAGGAAAAAGTCCCGGAGACGGATCTGGAAAAGAGCCTTTTCACCGTGGATGAGCTCACGGGCATTGTCCAGGCCTATGCCTTGATGCGCCCCGAGCGGCTCATCGGCATGGAAGTGAAGTCCCTGAAAAAGAAATTCAAGGACAAGCGCTTTGCCGCCGGCTGCAAACGGGAGGTCATCAAGAAGGGCTTCGAGATGCTTGGCATGGAGGCCGGCGAAGTCATGGAATGCTGCATCAAGGGCATGCAGGAGCACGCGGAGGAACTGGGGCTGACGTAAGGGAAAGGCCTCCCCAACAGAAACCATCTGCCGGGGAGGCCTTTTTTTATTCCCACTCCAGACCTTTTGACTGGGTGAATTCACGGGATTTCTCTATGGGGAGGGGCTTGGCGAAATAATAGCCCTGGGCGTATCTGCAGCCAATGGATTTCAGGAACTCGAAGTGTTCCTTGGTCTCCACGCCTTCCTGCAGGGGCTGGATGCCAAGTTCCAGGGCCGCCTGGACGAGATGGCGGAGAAGTTTTTCCGACCTTGGGTGCTTGTCGTAGGTCCGCATGAACTCCAGATCCAGTTTCAGCACATCGAACTCATAGCTCATGAGATGGTTCAGGGAAGAATAGCCGCTGCCGAAGTCATCGATCCAGATGTGATAGCCGGCGCTCCGGAACTTCTGCACTTCCCTCTGCAGATGGGAGGAATCCTCGTTCAGGGCACTCTCGGTGATCTCGATGTCGATGAGGTCCCTGGGAAGGTTGTAGAGCCTTCGGAAATGCTCGGTGAGCTCGAAGACCTCGCACAGTTCGAAATCCAGCCGCGAAAGGTTCACGGAGACGGGAACGACGGGCTTGCCCTCATCCATGAGACGGCACAGGTCTTCGCAGACCTTCTTGATGACGAAGGTGTCCACCTTGTGGATCATGTGGAATTCCTCAAGGGTCACGATGAAGGTTGCGGGTGAGAGCATCCCCGCCTGGGGGTCATCCCAGCGCGCCAGCGCCTCATAGCCGCAGATCTTCCCTGTTTCCACACGGATGATGGGCTGGTAGAACACCTTCAGGTATTCCTTCTCCACGGCGATATCGATGTTGTCGAGGACGTATTGCTGCATCCTGAGGCGCTCATAGAGCTGCGCCTCGTAGACACCGTAGACCTTGTCGTAGCGCCGCTTGATCATGTTGCAGGCAATGCGGGCGTGGTCGCAGGCAAGCCCGACTTCCTTGCAGGTTTCCTCCAGCTTGTAGATGCCGGCCTTGATCTCCACGCGGATACCGTCCAGGATCCTGAGCATGGTGCTGTGGATATTCTCCACATGTGTCACGATATGCGGCAGGTCGGTGCAGACCATGAAATGGTCATTGGAAAAACGGGCAACATCGGCACCCGGGAATTCCCTGCGGATGGTGTAGGCCATGCGGCAAAGGAGGTCGTCGCCCTTCTGGAAGCCGTAGTTCTCGTTGAATATCTTGAAATTCACGATGTCGAAGTGGATAAATGTCAAGGGCTTTTCCTTGCTGGACACCCCGCTGGCAATCTTTTCCTGCACTGCCTCGTAGAAGGCGGACATATTCAGGAGCCCTGTCAGGCGGTCGGCATTCCGGTTCATGGAGAAGATCTGGGATTCTGCGAAGCTGTTGCGTCCCCGGTTGTAGAACTCGTCCTTGTCCACATCGACGATGTAGACATAGAAGATCTTCTGCCCGCCCTCGCCGTGGAGAAGATGACCGAAATCCTCGATGTAGCGGACCTCTCCCTGCTTCGTGGTGATGCGGTAGCGGACGTAGTCATGCTGCTTCTCGCTGTTGAAGGTCTGGGACATGATATCGCTTTCAATCTTATCGAGGTCCTCCGGGTGGACCATGCCACGGAAGCTGTTGCCGGTATGCTCCCGCAGCTCCTCGATGGTCTTGCAGCCGAACAGCTCGATCACATTCTGGTCGGCAAAGTAGATTTCCTGGTCCCCAAGGGCATTGTAGACGAAAAAGCCGCCCGGGAGCCCTGTGGGTATGTAGTTTTCATCCGGTGCCAATATGATACCCCTTTCCGGTTCTGTTTCCATAAAAAATCCCTCCTGGGCCTATTTGTTTGCCATGCGGTAAATCTCAATGGCTGCTTTCTTGTCGATGGGATGGAAGCAGCCGATCTTGTTGCTGCCATTTGCGGTACACATATCCGCGAGGTATTCGAGGACGGCCTCTGTCTGCACGCCGATGCCGAGTTCCGTGAAGTTTGTGGGCATATCCATCTCGCGGAAGAAATCCTCGGTCTTGCGGATGCCGGCGCGGGCGCGTTCCTCTGCCGTACCGGAATCGATGCCCCAGATGCGCTCTGCGTAGCGGGCAAAGCGTTCGGGATCGTCCTCGTAGACATAGCGGGCCCAGGAACCCCAGAGGGCCGTCAGGGATGCGCCGTGGGTCACATCGAACCTGCCGCCCAGCTCATGACCGAGCTTGTGCACGGAGAAATCCTTCTTGCGTCCGAGCTCGGTGACCCCATTGTGGGAAATGCTGCCGCACCACATGATCTCGCTCATGGCATCGTAATCCTTGCGGTTCACGATGGCAATGCGGGCATTGTCGATGACATTCCTGATCAGGGCCTCCGCCACGAGGTCGGTGAAGGAATTTCCCTTGATGGGGGTGAAGTAGCGCTCCATGGTGTGCATCATGATGTCACAGATGCCGCAGGCGATCTGCTTCTTGGGCAGGGTGAAGGTGAGCTCCGGATTCATGAAGGCAATGGCAGGACGGTTGAGCTCGGAGTTGAGCCCTGCCTTCTTGCCCAGTTCCTCGTTGGTCAGCACCGCGGAATCGCTGGTCTCGCTTCCTGCGGCGGCAATGGTGAGCACCGAGCCGAAGGGCATGGTCTTGGTGAGAGGGGTCTTTCCTGTCCAGAAATCCCAGATGTCCGTGCCGGGATTGGCCACCCCATGGGCAATGGCCTTGACGGTATCGATGACGCTGCCGCCGCCGATGGCGAGGATGAAGTCCGCCTTGCAGGAGAGGGCCTCACGCACTCCCTCGCGGGCAAAGGAGAGACGCGGGTTCGGCTGGACGCCGCCCAATACCTCGAAGGCAAGGCCGCTGGAAGTGAGGCAGCGCTCCACACGGGCCAGCAGGCCGCTTTTCACGACACTGCCGCCGCCGTAGACGATAAAGACGCGGTGTCCCCCGTACTGACGGATCTTTTCGGCGACCTGCAGTTCGGCATCACGGCCGAAGATGATCTCCGTCGGGCTCTTGAATGTAAAGTTTTGCATGAAAATCCCCCTCATTTTTAAGATTTATGATAATACACCAAAATTGGCCGGCTGTATTCCCTGTCCGGCCAGTCTGGCCAATACATCAGCATCGCATACACCGGCGAATTCTCCCTCGTAGTCATGCTGCCAGCCGGAAGCCTGCGCCAGTATATTGTTGTCCAGCCCCGGATGCAGCATGACTTCCACGACACCCTCCGGGAAACGGGCGGAAAGGTCCCGCATGAAATCCGCGGTCACAGCGCCGCCGGCCACCTGCCCGACGAAATGCCCCGGAAAGGCGAATCCTCTGGCGCGGGCCATGCGCCTGTCCCGCAGGGCCAGCGCTTCCAGGCCGAACTTTCCCACCAGGTCCCCCACCCCCGGCCAGGGAGTGAATGGGTTCCCATAGATTCCACGGGAAATGCGTACCCGTCGGATATGATGCTTTGCGGCCAGATCCAGCACTATGGGAAAGATCCCCGGCAGCATGTGCAGGTGCTGATGGCTGTCCACATGGGTGGGGCGAAGGCCTGCATCCAGGACTTTGTCCAGCTGGGCATCCAGTTCCCGGGTGATGTCCTGCCGAGAAATGTGTCCCTGCAGATACTGGCGGATAAAGGCTCCGTGGTCGGGCAGGAAATGTCCCCCGGGCGTCACCAGAGAGGGCACATCGGAAGGAGCCAGCACCGGTGTGCCGTCCACCAGGGTAAGGTGTACGCCGACTCCCAGCTCCGGCAGAGACTTGGCCAGCTGCACCGCCTCGTCAAAGGCAGGCTCTCCCGGCATCAGGGTGGCGGAGCGCAATGCCCCCTGGCTCACGGCACGGGCCACCGCTTCGTTGATCAGGGCATGACGACCGAAATCGTCTGCGTTGATGATGAGTTTCTTCATTTGATTCACAAGTCCCTATTCCTGTTTCTTTCGCATCATATAGGCGCAAGCATAGATCATTGCGGCAGATTCTGCCATGTATTTGGACACTTTTGCCGGATTGAAGGGCTGTGTCTGGTGCTTCTTCCTGCCACTGCCGTCCCCGGAGGAGGGCAGTGGGGACGATGCCACAAAGGGAGCAGAGATCCACTTGCCAAAGCCGGAATCCGCAAAGCTCCAGAATCCAAAGCACAAAGTTCCCGCAAGTAGGGCTGCCCCCAGCGTATGAGGGACTTTCCTCAGGGGCGGGCAGCGCCGCAGGATGTTCTCCCGCAGATAGGCCCAGTGACAGCTGATATGGAAGGCCAGCAACAGCAGGGATATGGCCCCCAGGAACTTATGCCAGGGCTTCAGGAAGAACCATCCGATGCCGAGCTGTCTGGCACACAGGATACCGGTGACGATCATGGCCAGCCAGACAAGGAGGAACAACATATTCCCCCAGTCCCGCCAACCCTTTTTCCGCCTGCCAAACCCTGTCAGCCATTTCCGGTTCAGCCAGACATGCCAAAGGGAAAAGCCAAAGAACACCAGCCCGCCCCACACGTGGTAGTCCACAGAGATGAGATGGCACTTGAAAAAGGTGGTGATGAAAACAAATAACAGTACATCCAAACAGAATCGCATGTTTCCAGACTTCTCCTTCTCATTCCATCAGCCATTGGATGCGTTCCATCCCATCCCTGGCAAGCTTTTGGCCGGGATTCAGGCGCAGGGCATCCTCGTAGTCCGCGATGGCCTCGCCGTAGTTGTGCAGGAGCTCGTGGCAGTATCCGCGCATAGCATAGAGACTGGCGTTGTCATGGATTTCTGCAATGGCCCTGTCGTACTCCGCCACTGCCCGCGTATAGTCCGTCTGCCTCCAGTAGAGGCCTCCGAGCTGGGCATGGACTCCTGCATAGTCCAGCCCCAGGGCCAGGGCCTGCTGATAGCAGCGCATGGCGTTTTCATAATCCTTCAGATCCTGATAGGCAAAGCCCATGGAGAAGTATGCGATGGCGGATTGGGAGGACAGTGCCAATGCCTGTTGATAGCATTCGATGGCCTGGCGTGAAGCTCCCCTGTCCCGCAGGATATTTCCCTGACGAACGAGTTCATTGCCGGAGAAACTCGCTTCGTTGAGCCTCGCCTTTGCGCGGATCGTGGCTCGCTCTGCATCGTTCGCGGCTTGCGCGAACTGCTGCTTCAGGTTCTCGATTTCAGCCGCAATCTTTGCATTCTCTTCTTCCAATAGCTTGTTTCGCTGCACGGCCGCATCCAGGTCCTCCTTGCTTCGCTGCAGCTGTTCCGTGACGGCTGTGGTATCCACTGTGGCCGTCAGGCGGCAGTGATAGCGGATGGCCTGGCTGCCCGCCGCCTCCGTGGAAAAGGTCTCGTCCCTGACATCCAGGACCGTGGAGGAAATGACATGGACTTCATCCCGTGTCAGCCTGCTGTTTCTGGTCATGAAAATGCTTTCCACGAAAACCCCTGCCTGATTGCTTGCATTCCGCAGGGCATTTTCCCTTGCCCGTGCCTTTGCGATGGCAGGGCTTTCCTCCAGACCGCCCTCCATGGTATAGGCGCCTTCGCTCTCCACCGTCTTGATTTCCGCAAGGGCAGGAGAGGGAAGGAGCATGGCGCACAAGGTCAGGAGCAGGGCAAGAAAGGCGGCCCTGCAGCCGTGTTCTGTTCTTCTGCAGCCCTTCATTGCGGCTCCTCCTCATTCAGGTCCTTTGTCAGTTCCGAAATCTGGTCCAATCCTCGCTGGACCTTCAGGATGTTGAGGCCGACATTGGCACGGAAATTCTCGGGATCGGCTTCCAGGGCCTTTTGATAGGCAGTCTCTGCCGTTTCATAGTCTTTGATGTCCCGCAGGACATCCCC
The DNA here is from genome assembly GCA_902801565.1 of uncultured Veillonellaceae bacterium. GTDB lineage: Bacteria > Bacillota > Negativicutes > Selenomonadales > Selenomonadaceae > UBA3796. Next base: position 25,505 of record CADCIX010000042.1, read on the forward strand.
GCAGGCAGCAAGGGCAGGAGCATAATCCATGCCGCCTTCTGCAAGAACGGCCTTTTGATAGCAGATGGAAGCCCTGTCGATATCCTTTGCCGCATAGTAATAGGCATCGCCCCATGCCACAAGCGCCTTTATGAGGCCGATGGCAGATGCGGCATGCTCCGCGCACTCCTGCAGATCATCGAATCTTCCCTGGAAGGCATAGCATTTCATAAGGTTTGCATAGGGCTCTTCCAGCCAGGGATTGTACTGGATGGCCTTCTGGAAATAGGGGAGGGCCTCTCCATAGTTCTCGCTGTCGTAATAAAGATTGCCAATATTATTGTAGGCGGATGCTTCCTCCGGGTCAATGGAAATTGCTTTCGCATAGCATTCGCCGGCCTTCTTGATATCCCCGTTTTCATGGTGCTTGTAGGACAGTCCGAGATTGACGTATGCCTCAGCGTAGTCCGGCTTGAGGCGGATGGCTTCCTCCAGGCTCTGGATGGCTTTCCCGTATTCGCCCTGATTGTAATACAGGGTTCCCAGATTGTAGTGTGCTGTTGCGTTGCCCGGCTTGAGGGAGATGGCCTTCTGCATATACTGGATGGCAAGGGGCGTATCTCCCAGTTCGTAGACGCTGTTTCCGAGTTCCAGATAGGCAAGGGCATAGTCGGGATAGGCCTGGATGGCACTGCGATAGGCTTCCGCAGCCCCACGGTAGTCCTTCTGCGCCGTCAACTGGTTTCCCTGCTCGAAATAGTGGAGGGCTTCCATTTTCTTTTCGTTCACCTTGACCTGCTGCCGGATGTCCCGGCGTTCGGGTTCGGCGGCATTCGTGTAGCCTTCCTTTAGCTGCTCCAGTTCTCTGCTGGCCTGGTCGGACTCCGCCTGCAGTTCCCTGTTTCTCTGGGCTGCATCGCTCAAGGCCTTGCGGTCTGCAAGCATCTCGCGGGTGATGGCATCGGAGTCCGCCTGGGCCACAATGAGACAGCGATAGTTGATGCTGCCGTCCGGCAGGACCTCCGAGAGCATTTCCTCATTTTTCACATGGAGGACTCCGGCGGAGATGGCCTGGATCTCGTCCTTCTTCAGCTTGCTTGCCTGTATATCGGAGAGGCTTTCAATCCAGATGCATATCTGCTCGCCGGCCATGCGAAGAGCGTTTCTTCGCGCTTGTTCCTGTGCCGTCTGGACACTCTCGCCCAGTTCCTCGTTGAGCACATAGCTTCCCTCTGCCTCGATGGTCCGGAGCTCCGCCTGTGCCGGAGCTGTTCCCATGCAGAAGAAGGCTGCCGCAGCGGCAAGAGCCGTGATTGTCTTTTTCATATTGTCGCCCCCCTCTCAGGCATTATATCACAAAGCGGACATCATGGCTATGAGGGGACATCCACAACGCTTTCTGCTCTGAGTTTTTCTTTGACATTGCTGTTTCCGTGATATACAATGAATATCATAGAGGAAAGGAGCAGTGGCAATCATGGACGTTGTGCTTAACAAATGGGGAAACAGTTTGGGCATCAGGATTCCCCGTGAATTGGTGGATGCCTTCAAATTCCATCCAGGCTCCCGTGTCAGAATCTCCGCCAATGACTCGAAAATCACCATAGAACCAGCTGTTTCCGTAGAAGCTCTCTTTGAATCGCATTATGGCAAGCCAATGGCTTCCATAAGCCGTGAAGAAGTCGGAACCTACGGTGAGGCTGACTGGGGCAGTGATATTGGAGGTGAGGTCATCGAATGAAGCAGGGAGATATTGTTTGGGTAAACCTCAATCCGGTTGCAGGCCATGAACAGGGAAATTTTCGCCCTGCTATTATTGTTGACCGTGATGAGATTCCTTTGCCAAGCAATTTGCGCATCGTAGTCCCTATCACATCCAAAAGCAAAGGCTACCCGCTGGAACTTCCCCTGCCTCCGGGCATGAAGACTTCAGGCTATGCCCTTCCGTTTCAGGTTCGCACCTTGGATGTGATAAATAGGCAGGCAAAGGTTATAGAACATGCTCCGCAATCTTTTGTAGACCAGTGTTGCAGTATCACTGCACAGTTGATAAAAAGCTGATAGTTCCCATCTCTGCCCAGGGCAGGGATTTTCTTTTATCGTCAACACGCACTGTTATGTGCTTATGAGTCCATGTCAGTGCGGCAAATGGCTTTCATGGGAAGAAGGTATGGCTGGAAGGGGCAGGAGGAGAAATGGGCCGGTCCGTAGAATACTATCAAAAGGCAGGAATCCTGCAAATGGATGGAAACAAAGAGCAGAAGAGGGGAGTGGGTAGGTATGAAATGGTGGCGCAGCTTGATTGCGGTATGTTGTCTGGTGGTAGCGTTTGCCGTGCCCGTGAGTGCGGAGAAGGTGGACTGGGCGGACAAGTCCTATGACTTCACGAAGGTGCAGCGTGCCCTGGTGTATGAACTGGCCTTTGCGGAGGACTCAGGGCTGGACAATGACCTGATGGAGCAGGTGCTCCAGGAGGATTACCTGAAAAATGCGGCCCGCCCCCCATACAGGGTGATCGACCCGGCGAAGGCACAGGTATTGTCGCCGGAAGACCCGCATCTGGCGGCGGATGTCTACATCACGGCGGAACTCGTGAAATGGGAGGACGGCTCCTATGTCAAGCCGGGCTACACCTCCTATGAGACCAGGACATCGAAACGGAAGAAACACCATTCGGACGGCTCCGTCACGGAGGAGTCTTATGATATCACGGTGCCGGTCTATCATCCGGAGGAGACCGTCTATACCTCCACGGTGCGCCTGCGCTTCGAGGTATATGATTCCAGGACGGGCAAGCGCGTGATGGCACGGGACGAACTTCGGGAGCGCGATGCCTCCAGGCATGGGCAGCAGGGAATCTTCGGCCGCATCAGCAAGTCCTTCTTCGACGACCTCGGAAAGAAACTGAAAGGCAAATAACGGCTTTGTAACGTTGTTACACATTTTGATGGTTTTTCGTGAAGCATCCTTCCAAGCGCGTCCAATTGCGTTGAATTGCGAAGAAACATGTGGTACATTTAGACACAAGGAAGGGGTGCATCCCCAAAGTTCAAGATGAAAAAGAAAAAGGAGCGTTTCACCATGAGAAAAATCATTCTTCTGTGTTCTGCCGGTATGTCCACGAGTATGCTTGTAAAGAAAATGCAGGAAGCCGCGAAGGCGGAGAGCTATGACTGTGAGATCGCTGCCTATCCCATGTCCGAGGCGAAGGAGAAGGCATCGGATGCAGATGTCATCCTCTTGGGGCCGCAGGTTCGTTTCAACAAGGGCAAGATCCAGGAGCTGTGCCCGGGAATCCCTGTGGATGCCATCGACATGAAGATGTACGGGCGCATGGACGGCAAGTCCGTGGTTGCCATGGCAAAGAAGATGATCGGCGACTGATGGCGCTCCCATTCCAGTCCCTGCAAGCATGATATTCCGTATATCTTTGTATATATGTGAAGGAACTTTCGGGGAAGATGTCGAATGGGTATCAGAAAGATAGGGATACCCATTCGATCATCGATGACGGAGGAGTTCATATGGCGGGACTGTTGAAGCGGTTGAAGGAAAAGGAAGGATTCTCTGAGACGGAGCGCATTGTTGCTGACTACATGCTGGAGCATTTTCGTGAGCTGGCGAATTTTTCCACACGCCAGCTTGCGAAGAACACCTTCACGAGCTCGGCGGCAATCGTCCGGTTCAGCCAGAAACTGGGCTTCGAGGGATATGCTGACTTCAAGATACGCTTCCTTGCGGAGATGATGCAGCAGACCAGTGAGCCAAAGGAAAGGTTCTTCTCGGAGAAGGATACCATCCCGGATATCATCGACAAGATCATGCACATGGGGACCGGGGCCATCAAGGAAACACATGATCTCCTGGAGCCTGCTTCCATCGTCCGCACGCTTCATCTGCTGAGCAAGGCGAAATATGTGGATTTCTATGCTACAGGGAACAATCTCCATACCGCATGCATGATGTCCGATGGCCTGGTGCTTGCGGGCAAGTATTCCACGGTTCACATGTCCATGGCCATGCAGTACCTCCAGGCAAAGGATGTGCCGAAAGACCATCTGTCGGTTTTCATCACCCGCACCGGGGAAAACCGGCTGCTGGCACAGATTGCGCAGGAACTGCATCGGCAGGGGAATTCTATCCTGTGCATCACGGCCCGTCCGAAATCCACCATCGCAAGCCTTGCTGACGAGGTGCTTCGCGCCGTTTCCGCGGAGGATATGGAGGAGGGAGGGCCGCGTATCTTCCTGATGTCTTCCTTCTACATTCTGAATGTGATCTGGGCGGCACTTGTCACGAGATCGGATCTCTCTGCGGTACACAGAAAGAGCGAATGGCTGGCCAAGAATTTCCATTATTGAATATGTAGGGCGTGTTGAAAAACACTGTTTCGTTGCAATACACAGGTTCCGTTTTTCAATACGCCCTAGAAAGAGAGGCTGACGCTGAGAATTCACGTCGGCTTCTTTTTTATTTTCTGTAACGCGTAACAGTGTTACAAAAACCGATGATTTTCGGGGAAAGTATTGTAGCATTGTTTCAAGATGGCCGGGAAGCATTGAAGCGAGGAATTCTCTATGTTAATATAAAATCAACTTAAGGGACCGGAATCCAGGCAGGCCAAAAACAATCGCCGCCTGGATGTCGGAAACAGAAAATATTTACTGGAACAAAAGAGAGGGGAAAAAGATGAGTAAACAAGAGATTTTTGACAAGTTTCTCGAATTCATGGCGAACTTCGCACAGCTGCGGGGGGTTGTTGCCCTGCGTGACGGGTTCATCATGACGACGCCGTTCACCATTGGAGGATCGCTCTTCCTGTTGATCGCAAACCTGCCGATTCCCGGCTATCCGGAATTCATGGCATCCATTTTCGGATCGGACTGGACAGCACCGCTGAATGCCGTGGCGGGTGCAACATTCAACGTATTGGCCCTCGTTGTGGTCATGGCCATCACCTACAAGTTTGTGGCGAATGAGGGCTGTGACGCGAGCATGGCATCGCTTCTCGCACTTTCCACCTTCCTTGTCCTCATGCCTCCCGAGATCGTGACGGAAGGCGGCGAGGTAGTCGGAGGGATCATCCCGAAAACCTGGGCTGGCAGCAACGGTGTCATCACGGCGATCCTCGTGGCCTTCTATACCGGCTATCTCTTCTGCTACTGCGAGAAGCACCACATCACCATCAAGATGCCGGATTCCGTTCCCAGCGGTGTGGCAAGGGCTTTCGAGGCATTGATTCCCGGCATCGCGCTCTTCACTTTGGCTTCCATTCTCTATGGCCTCTGCCACTATTTAGGCGCAACCACCGTGCCGGAGCTTATCTTCAAGCTCATCCAGACGCCCTTGCAGGGCCTTTCGGACAGCCTGGGCGGCGGTATCATCATCGTCGGACTGCAGAGCATCCTCTTCTGGGCCGGTGTGCATGGCCCGAATGTGGTGGGCGGCGTGGTCAGCCCGCTGCTCATTGCAAACTCCCTGGACAACCAGCAGATCCTGGATGCAGGCGGACAGCTTCTCGGCAATCCTGCCGCCCATATCATCACGGCACAGGTCAATGATGTCTTCGTGAAAAGCGGCGGCTGCGGCCTGACCCTTGGACTCATCATCGCGGCTCTTCTGGTGGCAAGGTCCAGCCAGATGAAATCCCTGACCCGCATGGCCATGGTTCCCGGTTTGTTCAATATCAACGAGCCCATCATCTTTGGTCTGCCCATCGTGTTCAACCCCTATCTGCTCATTCCCTTTACCCTTGTGCCGCTCCTTGCGATGGTCATCACGTACCTTTCCATTACCATGGGCTTCATGTCTCCCTTCAGCGCCGTGCAGGTGCCTTGGACGACACCGCCGATCATTGCAGGGTTCCTGCTCAATGGATGGCAGGGGGCTGTGGTGCAGATCGTGAATCTGGTCATGGCCACGGCAATCTACCTCCCCTTCGTCAAGTCCCAGGACAAGGCGTTTTTGGAGGAAGAGATGCAGGAGGCAGCGGACGAGGCTGCATAACGATTGGAAAAAGGTAAATTTTACAGGTATGCTTAGGAGGCAGTGTTATGGAAGGATTGGAACTGGTTGCATTTCAGATCATCTCGGCCGTGGGGACGGCGCGCAGCTGCTATATCGAGGCCATTCAGGAGGCAAAGCAGAAGAATTATGACCGGGCAAAGGAGCTCATTGAGGAAGGGGACAAGTCCTTTGTGGAAGGGCATGATGCCCATCTGAAGCTTCTGCAGGACGAGGCGGAAGGAAAGAGCACGACGACGAGCCTCCTGGTGCTCCATGCGGAGGATCAGCTCATGAGCGCGGAGGGCTTCAAGCTGATCGCACTGGAATTCATAGACGTTTATCATCGGATCGATGCATTGGAGAAGAAATAAGGAGGAAGACAAATGGGATTTCCAAAGGGTTTTTTGTGGGGCGGCGCGGTTGCTGCCCATCAGATGGAAGGCGCCTGGAAGGAAGGTGGCAAGGGCATGAGCGTCGCGGATGTCATGACCGTGGGCGGTCCGGACAAGGAGCGGGAAATCACGGATGGCATTGTGGAGGGGGAGTATTACCCGAACCATGAGGCGATTGATTTCTACCATCACTACAAGGAGGACATCGCTCTCCTGGCGAAGCTGGGGTTCCGCTGCTTCCGTACAAGCATCGCCTGGACGCGCATCTTCCCCAATGGTGATGAGCTGGAGCCTAACGAAGAGGGGCTGAAATTCTATGATGACCTCTTCGATGAGATGCTGAAATACGGCATGGAGCCGGTGGTCACCCTGTCCCATTTCGAGCTTCCCTATCATCTGGTGACAAAATACGGCGGCTGGCGCAGCCGGGAACTTGTGGATATGTTCGTGCGCTTCGCCGTGACCTGCTTTAAGCGTTACAAGAACAAAGTGAAGTACTGGATGACCTTCAACGAGATCAACAACCAGAGGGATGTGGACCGGGAGTTTACGGCCTTCACGAATTCCGGCGTGCTCTACAAGGAAGGGGAGAACCGCTACGAGGTGCTCTATCAGGTGGCGCACCATGAGTTCGTCGCTGCCGCCAAGGCCACGGTGGAAGGGCACAAGATCAACCCCGATTTCCAGATCGGCTGCATGATGGCAATGACGCCGGTCTATCCGGAAACCTGCAAGCCCATGGACCAGATTGCCGCCCTGAAGGAAATGGATCGCACCTTCTTCTTCAGCGATGTCCAGTGCAGGGGGCATTACCCCTCCTATATCCTGAAGGCATGGGAGAACAAGGGATACCATATCCGGATGGAGAAAGGCGATCTGGAACTCCTGGAGCATGGGAAGGCGGACTATCTTGCCTTCTCCTACTATATGAGCGTGGTCAGCGCCTACGATGCCGAGGGCAAGGACCAGGTCGGCAAGGAAGTGAAGAACCCCTATGTGGAGGCCTCGGACTGGGGCTGGCAGATCGACCCCGTGGGGCTCCGCTACATGCTCAATGTGCTGTCCGAGCGCTATGAGCTTCCGCTCATGATCGTGGAGAACGGGATCGGGCTCCATGAGGAGGAAGGGCCGGACGGCATGATCCACGATGACAGCCGCATCGAGTATTTCGCGAACCATATCGCAGAAGTGAAAAAAGCCATCGATATCGATGGCGTGGCACTGATGGGCTACTGCCCCTGGGGCCCCATTGACATTGTTTCCGCAGGCACGGGCGAGATGGAGAAGCGCTATGGCTTCATTTATGTGGACAAGGACAATGCGGGCAAAGGCACCCTGGAGCGCAAGCCGAAGAAATCCTTCTACTGGTACCAGCGTGTCATTTCCACCAATGGGGAAGACCTCTCCACGGAAGGGCTTTCCATTGGAAGCGTAAAATAAGATATTTGCCTGTCATTTGCAATTGAGGCACGGACCCTGCAGTCCGTGCCTCAATTGCTTTCATCATGATTTCCTGTCAATCCAGATACTCCTCAGCCTGATCCAGCCGGTCATATACACTGTCCGGGCAGTTCGGATGGCGGTAGGTGCCGCTATTGTCGGGCCATTCCCGTCCACCGTAGTATTTTTCGTGATAGGCGATATAGTAGGCCATCTCGCCGCTGTAATCGTTTCCGACCTCGGCCTGGCTGCCGACTGGCGGGATATAATGCCAATCGCCGTTCACCCACTGGTACATTGCGGGATTGCCGTTGGAGTAATAATAGTAATTGGTATGCCTTGTCCCATCGGTGTTGCCCCGGTCTGCCCTGGGCACGGTCAGGACATCGACGGAAATCTTGTCGCCTTCGTCCGTGCTCTCCTCGACGGTTACAGAGCTCACGTCCACATACCAGGCGGTTCCGGCATGCATGCCGCTGAGCACGAGATTCCAGTCGCCTCCCAGGTAGTCGTCATAGCTGATTCCGGCTGACACCGGCACCGAAAAGCCAAAGAAAACCACGAGAAGCGCAATGAGATATTTCTTGAACATAAATACATCCTCCTTTTGTTGTTCCGTATGCTGTATCATGTCTATTGTAACAAAATCTTCGATATTTGAAAATAGTTTGTTTATTTGTGTCAGGCCGCATTGCCGCCGTCATCGTACAGGTAGTCATTCAGTTCCGTGACGATGTTTGCGAGCTGATGGCGGAAGATCTTGTCCAGCCGCTCGAATCCGCCCTGGGCCTTGAAGCGGCTGTCCTCGTCAAAGATCCCCATCTGCAGCACGGTCTCCTCCAGCAGATACTTTTCCATGCGGGAGAGCCAGGACAGCTCCTGCTTCGAGAAGGTATGGGCCTTCTTCAGCCACGCAACGGCCTTTTGGATTCTGGCCAGGATCTGGTTCGTGCGCCACTGCAGAGCCGCCTCGTCCCCAGGCGCCTCCAGATCCTCCAGCAGCTTTTCCAGGGATATAGCGGGATTCACCGCCACGGGCTTCATGGAAGTGACGGGCTGGAGGGATTCGTAGAGCTCCACCGGTTCTTCCCCCATTGCCCCAGCAGGTATTTTTCGTCCTCCTCGCGGATATGGCGGGCATAGTCCTTGCATTGGCCGTCGATGACCGAAGGAATGTCCTTGCATTGCGCCTTGGCCTCCACGATGCCAAAGAGTTTTTCTTCGATAAATAAGGCGTAGTCGGCATAGCCTTTCTTCCCCGTGGCAGAGTCCGTAGGCCATTCGGCGATGGCGAGGCTCCTGCCCTTTTTGGGACGGGAGCCCCTGCTGTGGCGCAGATTCTTCGTATCGGCCTCCCAGCCCACCTGCCGAAGATGGGCGTCGATGAGATAGCGGGTTTCCTCTTCGGACATGGAGAGCCTGCCCGCTGCCCGGCGGGCCCTTTCCCTGCGGGTATCGGGCGCCACCTGCGGGGAAGCAGCGGCGGCAGTCTCCGCCTCCTGCAGGAGTTTTTCCTCCGTCTCTTTCCCAGGCTCCTTCACAGGAGCGGTTTCCTTCTCCGGCATCACAAAGGGCCGGTTCTCGTATTCCCAATCCCCATAGGTCTGCATGAACCATTCGGAGAGCTTATGGGCTAATGGCAGGAGCACCTGTGCCTCCTCCACGGATTCATAGTTTTCATGCACTGCCTTGTTCCGCGCCATCCGCAGGGCATGGAGGATATCCGAAAGGTCACGGGTGATCAGCCCCTCCCGCAAAAGCACGGAAATCCGCACCGTGGCCCTGTTGTCCCCGGGAAGCGGCATTCTGTCATAGGAAAAGATGAGGTTCACGATGGTTTCTCCCATCATCCCGAGCTTCATGAGGCAGGAGTTGGCATCCGTATAGCAATACTGCTCCGCCAGAGCGCCGAAATTGGCAAGGACAGGGAATTTGTCCTTCAGGAATGAGAAATAACCGCTTCGCTATGGGAGAGTTCCTTCTTCTTCACTGCCCGCGCCATGTCAATCCTCCAAGAGCTTTCTGAAATCTTCTACCAAGATACAGTTGACTTCCTTGCATTGGCACAGCTGCTTATCATTCGTCAAAAAGGCATCACATCTGGCATGTTTCGCGACCGAAAGTTGCAAAGCATCCATTCCCTTAAATCCAACATATTGAGCACGAAGCTTGGCAGAATATTCTGCTAGTGTAAAACCTCGTTCATATTTATAACAATTGTTATTCTGGAAGATCGGGATATATGGACACCAATTTTGTTCTAGCTTTGTCTATTGTAAAGTG
>CADCIX010000043.1 GCA_902801565.1 uncultured Veillonellaceae bacterium
ACCGCTAAAAAACGTGGCCGAACTGCTCTACAGGCATTGGAATTTCTTTTTCAAAACAAGCCCATGTTGGCACTTACAATGGGCGACTGACCAGTTACGATTTTTCCCTTATCCTTGAATGCTATATTTGTAGCGAAGTCCGAGGGAGATTTTGTGATATCGTTGGACACGTTTACGGTGCCTTTGAACATGGAAGCGACCAGTGACTGGTAGTCCTTCTGCGTAAACCGGTCGTTCCATTGAGTGGTTCCGATGGGCAGTTTTACATAGTTGTTGTCGGGGGTTTCTCCGACAAGACCCAAGGTTACCACTTTCCCACCCTGTAATGTTCCGTTGGAAGCGTTTTCCAATGCATTTTGCGTTGCCCTGGACAGGTCTTTCATAGCACTGGTAACCGTGATTCCTTTGCCGTATTGGCGATCAATGATGCCAGACTGGTCTACGTCCACACCGATGATTTTTCCCTTGGCTTCCTCTGCCGCCTCTGCCACAGATTCGTAGAGAGCACCGCCACAGGCAAACACGATTTCCGTGCCGTTTCCGTACCAGGCATCCATTACATCGGTGATGTCACCGTCAGGGTCGAATTGCCCTGCGTAGGCGTAGTTTAAGGAAATATCTGTCTGATGAGTATCTTTTGCAGCATCATTTACACCCTGCACAAATCCGTAGCCGTAACGTTTGACCGAAGGAACATCCATTCCTCCCAGATAGCCAATTTTCTTATAACCAAGACGGACTGTGGCATAGCCTGCCATATAGCCGCTAAGTTCCTCCTTGTAGGAAACGCAGTAGAAATTGGACGGTATGGCATAGTCTCCCAGCTGTTCATAGCTCACATCTAATGCGATAAAGGTTACATCCGGGTAACTGGGTGCGGTTGTTTTCAAGGCATCCACGAAAGCATCACCAGGGGTAACGATGACGTTGCACCCTTGCTTGACGGCGTCCATGATAATGTTTGCTCGTTCCTCGCTGGTGTAGGTCACCGGCTGGAAGCATGTGAAGGGCGTCCCATGGGATTGCGCGTAAATCCTGCATGCTTCATAGATGGTTTGATTGAAGGATTGGTCTGCAATGCCGCTATAGTCGCTGATCATTGCCAGCTTCATATTGGATGTCTGCCTTTCCGTTGGTGCTGGGAGCTCTTTCGCGCTGACACTTTGCATTGCAGAGAATCCCAGAAGCAGTGTAATAAAAATGGCAAGGATGTGTTTCATTCGAATCAACCTCTTTTCTTGGTTTTACTTCTTGAGATATTTGGATGCTTTTTCGTAAAAACTTTTCATCAAATGTCTGTATGCATCCGCTGTCTTGTCATCGGTTTCCGTGGCGGAATGCTCCACCAGGATTTGTCCGGTGTTTGCGTCTGCCAGGAAAAAAGATCCGCTTACAGTAGCCACATATTCATATCCGCCATAGTGGTCGGTGATATCTGTTTCGTATCTTGAAGTTACCTGCGTATGCTCATTTCCTGCACCATCTACCCATTTTTGCTCGTCGCGTGAGACCATCTTGTTCCACGTGGTCACATAGGGATCATGCCATATACGGTCCAGGCTGTACTGGCCAATGCTTCCTTTGACATAATATTTCTCATATGCCGCGTCTTCGGGGCGGTAATTCAGCTTTGCGTCAGTCCAGCGGCGAGCTCCGTCCTTCATGCCGAAATAGATGGATTTGAGAACAGCTTCATTTCCGGCAATGTTGCTTGGGAGGCTGATGTCCCGAAAACCGATTCTTGGGCCTAAACGTCCTTTTTGCTTCTCTTTCTCGAAATCCTCCTTGATGTCCTTGACATCCTCGCGGAATTCATCAATCAAGTCTTTGGTCATTTTTTCTTCGTAGTTCTTGATTTTGTAGTCATGGTTATGGAACCTGTTCCGATAGGTCATGATTTTTTTCCCATCCCTATCGAAAAGCATATGCTCGATTTCCATATGGTACAAGGTGCGCTCCTTGGCAGGAATGACATGCTGTACTGTCCAGTTTCTCTTGTCGGTGGTATAGTTCCCGCGAGGGCTGTTGGTTACTTCTGTCCATGAACTCATCGCCACCGAAACGGTCTTCTGGGGGGACATATAGGTTTCTGTTCTGCACTCGCGAGTGATGGGAACCAGGTACCCATCGGCGCCCGTGATGTCAAACACGGCTTTTCCACGCGCCTCCTCTGTCGGGTAGTTGTTGTAGAGGGAATTGTACTTTTCCTCATCTGTCCGCAGTTCCTTGTTCTCCTTCAGTGTCCTGCCGAGGGAAATCGTGCGGAATTTCAGTCTGCGGACAAATTTCTTGTCAAAGTAGTCGTTTATCTTGTAGACCACAGTGTTCTCGTCTGAACTGACCCAGTTGCGATGATCCGGCCATTCCACAGGATAGATGACGATTTTCTTGAACTGCGGCACATGGGCGGTCACATCATACCAAAGTTCACCGTGGGCAAAGACCAAAGATGGGAGGGCGGTGGCACACAACAAGGTTGCCATGATTCTTTTTAGCTTCAATTTTTTTGCTCCCTTCTATATCTTCTTACGAAGTTTCTCTCCGATTTCTGTCAGGGCCTTTTCTACGGAGTCGTGCCAGCTTTGTCGGGAAATTTCATCTTCGCCGAATGCTGTGGCGCTGCTTGCGATATTTTCCCCATGGGATTCAGCAATTCCTGTTCCGGAGGCCACAGCAACGACTTGCTTTGTTTTTGCATCCACAACCCTTGCAGTGAAATCCGCGCGGACTGTGAGATTTTGGGATGCCAGGCTTTCCCGTCGGGTGATGGTAAGGTTTGCCAGATATCCGTAGAGGAGGTAATCCGGGTGCACGCTGAAATTTGTGATGACTTTTTCAGGATTCCCGTTTTCCAGTTGAAAGCACATTTCATCGATGCGAGCCTGGGTTGCCCTCTCGCTGGGGTCCACTGTGGTGATCCCTTTCACTCCTGCCAGTTCCGTGCTCATGATGTCGAGAAATATGTTTTGGGCTTGTTCCAATGCGGCATCCGGTATATTGGTGTGTTTCACGCGGTTCCCATACCCTACGATTCCGATGGTATATTCGGCACTTGCCGTGCCCATGGGAAAGGAAAGCATTGTCACCACCAGGGCGGTAAAAAGCAACAGTAATTTTCTCATGGCAGTTTCTCCAATGTTTTCAATCCTTTGCTATAAGCATCCTTCAGAATTTCCTTGGACTGTACCTCAAACATGACCTGGAGCAGGTTCTCCGCAGTCATGGCCTTGCCCCACTGCCCGAGAAGATTGAGAATCTGCCCTGTCTTGCTTGTGACCACATGGCTCTCGTATACCATTCCGGTCTTGGCATCGATGAGATAGAACTCTGTTTCCACCTTGAGGTTTTTAGGGCGCTCGTCCAGTGTGGCGGCAGCATTGAAAATGGAATGTTTCAACTCGATGTTGGCCTCGCGCAGATTGCAGAAGAAAAGGTAATCGGCGTTGTTTGCCTGACCGATTTCTTTTGCTGCATCCGTAAGGGCAGGGCTGATTTTGTATGGCTTTCCCCGTCCTTCCTTGCGAATCTTCATCTTGTTGTCATTCCAGAAGTAGTCCCTCCCAAAAACACTTTCTGCATAGCGGATCATGTCCGCATTGGCGTATTCCTTTTGAAACCATGGCCCATGGGCAATGGCATCCATGTGGATACGGGAGAGGAGGCTGCTGTCCGGCGGCGTTGTAGGGACGATGACAGAGAAATCCTTAGAATCTTCAAGGGCTTCCCTCAGTTTGTCCCGGAAGACGTCTATCTTGTCGGCCTTGAGCTCATGGTCTCCGTAGCATGCGATTTCTCCAATCAGGATGCGCGGGCCTGTTCCTTTTCCTTCAAAAGGGGCAGCCTGGACTGCAGAAAAAATGGGCAAGAGGGAAAAAACCAGAATCAGAACAGCATGGAAAAAGATGTTTGTCATGGCTTTCTGGCCTCACTTTCCGCCGCGTAGCATCATAAGCATGCCGCGATTGCCCTCGATGGCATCATCTGAGGCGGCTTCCAAGGCTTCGGATGTGCTTGATCCTACGCCTTTTCCCCGTCCGGCCAAGGCAATCCTGGCAGTCTCGACTTCCACCATTCTGGCAGATATATTAGCCACCATTTTCCCCCGGTTTTTGGGGTCAATGCTGAGTCCGGTGACGCTCCCGATTACCACGTACTGAGCTCCCAGCATTTTTCCGAACTTTGCGGCTGTGCTGGTATCCACGAGACCAGACATGTCAAACTCGAATTCACTGATCAGGGCATCGACACGCGCACGTTCTACCATGTTAAAATAGCCACTCTGAAACAGATCCGTGTTCAAGGTATCGCGGGCAATATCCAGTTCTGTCTCCGGTATGCTTCTGGTAGTGACCTGGTTGACAACGGGGACAACCGCAACCGTGGGATAGTCGGAAATTCCGGCAAAACATAGGTGGGGTATCCATAGGGATGCGATGGCAAACAAAAAAGCAAAGATTCTTTTCAAAAGGTTTCCCTCCTTTTAGGATACTATGATTTTCGCGCTGTTTCCGGTGATGGAATCCGCGTAGATTCCAAGACTTGTCTGCTTTTTCAGCATATTTATAATATTATTGGCGCTCTGGTTCGTGTCCAGTTCAATGATGGCTCTTCCATTGCTCTGTTCGCGAATGAATACATTCTGTACGCCAGGGACGTTCCGAAGGTCGTCCGCCAACTTCTGCAGATTTTCGTAGTTGCGTGCCGTTGCCGTGATTTGCACGCTGCCGGAGCTTCTGGCAGCGATGGTGCGGAATTTTTCCTCTACCTTCTTTGCTGCTTTTCCTGCCATGTCCTTCAATGTTTCTTGCTCAGCACGGTCACCGGAATTCCATGCTCCCTGCCCTTCCAAGGTAAAGGTCTCAAGAATGTCTCCCGTGTCCAGGCGGATGATCTTGGTGGTCATCTCGGCATGTCCGGTGCTTATGTTTGTGGTTTTGTACCCACCCTTGAAATCAGGATAGGAGATCTTGTTTGTAGACATATTGCATTTCCCCAGCACGATGAAATCTGCCCCATAGCTGGAGCCGATGCCGGAGATCGGCTTACCGTCGTAAAGACTTTCCAACATTCGGGCATTTTGCAGGGCGGCAACTACATTTACATCCACCACATGCTGGAAGCCCAGAGACACCAGACGTTCTGTCATGGCAGCCTCTATAATGTTCTCGTGGGTATTTTGCCCTTCCCTTAGCACGGCAATGGCAATGCGGGGATCGTTCAGGGCAATAACGGCCTGGACTTGCTGGAGGAGCTCCGGGCTTGGCCGGTCCTGCACCACGATGCGTGCCTTTACATAATAGGAGCCTCCAGAGGCATGTTCCTCCAAGACAGTGACGTTCCCAACGTATCCCTGGGACTTTGTGAGAATTTCGTCCAGTTCCACCATGGAATTCCTTACCAGGGTGCGGGAATCCAGGAAAGTCCCTATCCCTTGCTCTACGGCAATGCGCCTTGCGTCCTTTATGGCACTGTCACGGTTAGTGCCGACGCCGTCCACCGTGACTTCCTGGGCATTTGCAACAGGGAGCGAAAGAAAAAATTCGATGAGAAAGATTGCCATTAGAATGCGGATTGCTGATGTTACACTGTTTTTCATGTCAATATCCTTTCTTGCACTGCATTGATTGCAGGGTGTGTTGAACACGCCCTATTTTGTGACTTTTTTGATAATTCCCCCTTTGTAAATGCTTTTGTAAATAAGGGATGGTTATCTTCCTTTGGTTCAGTTAAATTTTTGGTTATTTTCCTTCAATATATGTATATTTCTTCATTTATTCTCAATTTCCTGCTAAGTGGCTGCATAAATTTTCTATTCGCATGACATCCTGTGCTTATAAGAAGGAAGGACTCTTTGAATCCGTGGAGAATGCATTTGCATATCGTTTCGGGAATTGTGCAAAAAAGTATATTTATTCATGATATTGAAAGCAAGGGATAGGCTGGCATGGAAAATACAAATGATTGCTTGTAAACGCCAAAAATGTCCGATGAAGACTCATCGGACATTTTTGGTTGTGATGGAATCAATGCTCAGGGGGGTATGCGCGAATGGTGACCGCTTCCACCTGTGCTGCTTTGTCATCCTTTGCTATCAGGTTGATTCCCCAGGTGGTATCTCCCGGTTCATAGGAATATACCCCATCAGGTGCTTCGCAGTGATACACATACCTGATGCCCTGCCACCGCATCTCGAAAAAGGGGGAATCCTTTTGGTCGGCGCGGCGTTGCTTCGGCGATGGGTAACTCTTGTAGTCCTCCCCGCAGATACGCAGAGCCTCATCCAGTCCCATTCCTGCATGGAGCCCCTGGGGTGTGCGCCAGCCGTTGTCTGCTGTCACTGTTACATAAAGGACTTTGTTTCCGCAAAAACCGATTTCCACGGTGTCGCCATAAAAAATGACCCTGTGCACAAGTTGGGCATATCCACGTTCCTCCCGCGTGGGCGCCCCATAACAAGCGGTGACTTCTTCATACGTCATGCCGGGGTATATGCCGCCCAGGCTGACATCTTCCGATTGCACGGCGGCCAGACTTTTGCCTGTGCCTGCCGCCAGGACGACAAGCATCAGCAGTGTGCAAAAAGCCAATCGGTTCAAGCGTTTCCATCCGTTCATGTCGTTGATCCCTCCTAAAAATCCAGAAAATTTTCGCGCTAACAGAAAAAGCTTTAGGTATTATTTCGCTATGGGAAGGTAAAATCCTGCTTTTTCCAAAGAGAATTTATATGACGGTGTAACAAGAAGGGGCAGAAATGCCCTTCTTTTTGTCGAGCAATGAATATGGTATAATAGAAAGACATACATACGAGGAGGGACGGTGCGACATGTCGAGAATAGAAATCCGGATGATGGAAAAGTATCGAAGACCCATTATAAGGCTTTATGGGATGAAGGCTCTGGTAGATACTGGAGCAGTGATTCCCATGCTGTCCATGGATGCCGAGGAACTGGAGACAAAATTTCGTGTCAAGAAGATATCGGAGCGGCATACTATCGGCGGGATAGGCGGCGAAACTCAAGGAGATGTCTACCGGCTGGAGGAATTCAAGATAGGCGAGCTGGAATACACACCATTCGATGTTTTCGTGCCATACGAGCCCAGCCTGAAATACCCGATACTCTTGGGAGCTCCGTTGTTTTACGGTATGTTCTACGGATTCGATACCGCAAGCAACAAGTTTGTCATCGAGACGAATGACGTGCCGCTCAAGAGGGAATTCAGGCTCCACGAGCTCCGCGGCCAGCTCTTCCCGCAAATTGATGGGGTATTTGTGCAAGACTCCAGCTTGTTCCTAAGCAATATGCCGTTCGGATTATGGGTATGAAATAAAAACTACACAGCTGATAAGAGGAGTCCCGAAAGGGGCTCCTTTTTCGTGGCCAAAAATCTTTGCTAAAATCATTCTATTTCTAGCAAGTTGCCAACCATCTTCACCAAAATATTTCTCTATCTACTTCCATCTAACTCCTGATGTGCTTGATGCCAAGATAAGGGATGAGTTCGAAAGGATAATGGAAGCATTTGCCCGGGATTTGTGGTACAATGTGGGGAGTGAAGGTATAGAACAACAGAATGATTTGGTGGTGGATGTGAGAAATGAAGAATGGTTTTCGCGCCCTTTGGGTGCTGTTCAAAGGTTATTGGAATTCCGAGGAAAAGTGGCGGGCCAGGGGTCTCCTGGCCTTTGTCATTGGTCTGAATTTTGCGGCGGTCTACCTTCTGGTGAGGATCAACAGCTGGTACAACGAGTTCTACAATGCCCTGCAGGGCTATGAGGAAGAGCTTTTCTGGCCTCTGGTGGGAGAGTTCACGGGGCTGGCCTTCCTCTACATCCTCATTGCGGTCTATGCCATCTACCTGCGGCAGATGCTGCAGCTCAAGTGGCGGACCTGGATGACCGACCAGTATCTCGCCCGCTGGATGAAGGGGCAGGTATATTATCGCCTGCAGGTCCTCCGAAGCGATACGGACAATCCGGACCAGCGAATCTCTGAGGACATCAACCAGTTCGTCAGTTTGACGCTGCAGCTGCTCATTGGCTTCCTGAAGCAGCTCACGACACTGGCGGCCTTCAGTGTGGTGCTATGGAACCTCTCCGGTGCGTTTACGGTGCCATTGGGCAGCTATTCCTTTGAGATCTATGGATACATGTTCTGGTTTTCCCTTCTTTATTCCGCCATCGGCACGGTGCTGGTGCATCTTGTGGGCAGAAAGCTCATCGGGCTGAATTTCGACCAGCAGAAGTACGAGGCAGATTTCCGTTTCAACATGATGCGGGTGCGGGAGAACAGCGAGAGCGTGGCCTTCTACGGCGGGGAACTGCCGGAGACGGCGGGATTCAAGGAGCGCTTTGCCAAGGTTATCTCGAACTATTGGCAGCTCATGAAGCAGACAAAAATCCTCAATTTCTATGTGAACGGCTATGCCCAGCTTGCCATCATCGTCCCTCTGGTGCTGGCATCGCCACAGTATTTCTCCGGGGGCATGGCCTTGGGTGGGCTCATGCAGACGGTGTCCGCCTTCGGGCGGGTGCAGGATGCCCTTTCCTATTTTGTGGAGTCCTACGATGTCATCGCCCAGCTGGCAGCGGTTGTCCACCGTCTTTCGGGATTTACGGGACACATGGAGGATGTTGCGGGAATCGAGGGCAAGGTGGAGCGAAGTGCGGCAGGCAAGGGAAGCATGGGCTTGCAGAATCTCGAGGTGGACCTGCCGGATGGAAGGGTCCTGCTGGATGGATGCACGCTGGAATTGGCCCAGGGAACGAGGCTTCTCATCATGGGAGCCTCCGGCTGTGGGAAGAGCACGCTCCTTCGCATGCTTGCAGGCATCTGGCCCTTCGGAAAGGGAAGGGTGACGATTCCCCAGGGAGACAAGGTGCTCTTTTTGCCCCAAAAGCCCTATCTGCCCTTGGGAAGCCTGCGGCGGGCGTTATATTACCCCCTGAGCGCATCCGGCTCCGAAGAGCAGATGGAGGAGGTCCTGCGGAAGGTAGGGTTGTCCCATTTCATTGAAAAGTTGGATGACATAGATGACTGGAGCCGTATCCTGTCGCTGGGAGAGCAGCAGAGGCTTGCCTTTGCCCGTGTCCTCCTGGTGAAGCCCCAGTGGCTTTTCCTGGATGAAGCCACCTCGGCACTGGACGAGCCGAGGGAACAGGAGATGTACGAGCTTTTGGGGAGGGAACTCCCCCATACCGGCATCATCAGCGTTGGGCATCGTTCCACCCTGCTCGCCCAGCATGGGCAGGAATTGCGCCTCGATGGTGACGGGGGATGGAAAATTCAGCCGATCCTGCAGGGATAATGTGTTTGGGCGGGCTTGCAATATGGAATGAACGAAGACAGCCGTGCGGCATCGAAGGGATGATGCCGTACGGCTGTCTTTATACCAGTATGGTGTAAGCTGTGTTATTTCGTCAAGAGGTTGATGTAGTGGGTAATCACACTGCGGATGCCCTCATCTGCGGCCTGCTGGACGCGCATGTAGCTCTTGAGCTGTTCCTCCCGGACGGCCTTGGCTGCATGTGCAAGGGCAGCGGTGGTGAATTCCGTGAAGACGTTGACCTTGGTGATGCCTTCACGGACGCAGCGCTTGAGGTTGTCGTCCCCCGTGCCGGAACCGCCGTGAAGGACGAGGGGAACGGGGACATTTGCCGCCAGTTCCTGGAGGCGCTGGAAGTTCAGCTCAGGGTTCTTGTTGTTCTTGTAGACGCCATGGGAGGTACCGATGGAGACGGCAAGGGAATCCGCGCCGGTCTGCTCGACGAAGGCCGTAGCCTCCTCCACGGTGGTGTAGACATTGGCAACGGACTCCATTTCCGTCGGGCTTTCGGTGGTGCCGCCCACATGGCCGATCTCTGCCTCCACATCGACGCCCCTGGCATGGGCATAGTCAACGACTTCCTTCGTCAAGCGGACATTTTCCTTGAACTCATGCATGGAGGCGTCGATCATGACGGAGTTGAAGCCCAGGTCGATGGCGCGTTTGATATAGTCAAAGTCCTCCCCGTGGTCGAGGTGCAGGGCGATGGGGGCCTTGACGTTTTCGGCCATGAGCTTGCCGACCACTGCGGCCTCCTCCAGGGAGATGAGGTGCTTGTGGGCCTGGGCAAAGGACAGGAGAATCGGCGCATTGAGCTCCTCAGCAGTCCGGACATAGTCACGGGCGGAGTTCAGGTCCCAGAAGTCTGGGGCAACGATGCCGTAATGGTTCTTCCTGGCTTCCGTGAGGATTTCTTTTGTTCTTGTCAGCATGGGAATCTCTCCTTACAAATGGTTTTGTTTAAACACATGATACATTACCATTTGTAATATGTCAACCCCCTAGCTGATGGTGGAGGTCACGCGGAACTGGCTCTTGTAGGCGTCGGATTTCGACGTGGCGTACTGGATGATGCGCCCATCCCTGTCATAGGTGGTGATGCGGGTGACAGAGATGGGGGCATTCTTCTTGAGGCGCAGGTAGGTGGCGGTCTTTTGGTCGGAGCGCATGACCTCGATGAGCTTGTCCTCGCGGCAGGGGCGGATGCCGTGTTCCTCCAGGGCATCCAGCAGGGAAGCCTTGGAGAAATCGATGTCGATGAGCGTGGGGCAGAGTGCCAGTGGTATGTAGTCGTTGGCCAGGGAATAGAGGTCGTCATCGATGTAGCGCAGCCGCTGCAGATGGAAGACGAGCTCCCCTTCGGGAAGCTGCAGGCGGGAGGCCAGTTTTTCATCGGCGACCTCGATGACCTGCTGCAGCACATGGCTGTGGGTGACCTTTCCCGTGGAGGTCAGTGTGTGGGAGAGGCCGAGGCCGTTCTTCTGTGGATTGGAGTAATCAATGGAAACCTTGTTGCCGATGTAGAAGGAGCCGCGCCCCTGGATGCGGGAGACCAGCCCTGCCTGTTCCATGGCTGCCAGCGCCTTGCGGATGGTGGGGCGGCTGACCCCGTATTCCTGGCAGAGCTCCCTTTCACTGGGAATGGGGGACATATAGGGCATGGCATCGAATTTCCTGTGCAGCTTTTCCTGCACCTGGGCATGGAGAAAGCGGTCCTGTTCCTGTTTCATCTGCATCTGCTCCCGTCTTGGCTTTATTTACTACCTATTTTAGTTCATTTATCCTGGATGGGCAAGGAAAAATATGACCATATGTGAAATCTTCTACACCATTTTTACATATGATAACACGAAAAAACTTGTAAAAGACAAAATATATGTGGTAATATAAAGATACCAAAGGTAATATACAAGGAGGGCTCAACCATGAAATACAATCTCACACCGTTTCTGGTGGTAAATCCGAAATCCTATCTCTACGGGGAGAAATCCCTTGCTCTGGCAAAGGCAGCCGATGAGGCCGCAGAGAAATATGGCCTGACGGTATTCTTCACCTGTCCCTTTGCAGATATCCGCCTGATTGCGGGGAATACGAAAGATGTTGTGGTGACGGCGCAGCATATGGAGTCGCTTCGCCCGGGACGCGGCATGGGACATGTGCTGCCGGAATCCCTGAAGGAAGCAGGGGCCGGTGCAGTATTCCTGAACCATGCGGAGAATTCCATGACGGTGGCTGAGCTCTGCAAGACGATAAAACGCGCCAAGGAACTGGAAATGCTGACGATTGTCTGTGCGGATTCCGTGGCAGAGGGGCTTGCCATTGCCCAGTTCCATCCCGACATCCTGCTCTGTGAGCCCACCGATCTCATCGGCACGGGACAGACGGCGGATGACAGCTATGTGCTGGATGCCTGCGAGCAGATCCGCAGGATCGACCCGAAGATTGCGGTCATGATTGCTTCCGGCGTCACGACAGCAGAGGACTGCTACCGCGTGGTCAAGCTCGGTGCTGACGGCACGGGTGCGACGAGCGGCATCCTCAAGGCGCCTGACCCGGCAGTCCGGGTGCATGAGATGGCCGAGGCTATCGTGAGGGCCTTTAAGGAAAGAAAATGACAGGCGTATGCCGATGAAGGGAACGGAGGAAAGAACATGACGGTATATAAAGAAACCATTGCATTGAAGTCCAAGGGCGGCGAGCCGACCTTCCTGAACATCACGGAGGAGGTGAAGGCCGCCATCGCCAAGAGCGGCGTGCAGAACGGCATCTGCACGGTCATCTCGCCCCATACGACCTGCGCGGTGTTTTTCGAGGAATTCGTCCATGATGTGGACGAGAATGGGACGGAGTTCCTGCAGCTCGACCTCAACGATGTATTGAAGAAGATCATTCCCGACAATATCGCGGAAGGCCAGTACCGCTATCCGGGGGAGGAGCACTACAAGGCTGTGGCATCCTGGCCCGACGCAGAGGCATATCTTCCCGGCGGTGACCGCACGGCGCTCCTGAACTGTGATGCCCACTTGAAGGCGACCATTCTAGGTTCCAGCGAGACCTTCGAGATCGACAACGGCAAACTCGGCGTCGGCACCACGGGATATATCTACTTCGTGGATTTTGACAGGACCAGGGCGCGTCCGAGAAAGTGCAAGATCGTCATTTTGGGAGAATGAGATAGAACAACAAAAACACCCAACAAGACTGCTTTTGTGGCTTGTTGGGTGTTTTTATGCCCATTCTTGCTTGAGCCAATCCGTTCTTCCATGCATTCAACATATCAACAACACACACGAATGTTCAGATGGGTTCATTTGCCGAATGAGCAGCAATGCTGCACTTCTTTCCACAGAAGGCGATGCCGTACTTCTGGATTTGCTTGACACCTTGTGCTCTCATCTCGGTATCGTAGCTTCGGTCTTCAATCTGGCGCAATGCCTCCTTTGCGAGACTGTCCAAATTTTTTTGGTCATCGGAGGCCTTGAACTCCATGAGAACTCCGTTCGTGCGTGGTAGCAGGGGATAGATGGCCAAATCGAACCGACCAAAACCGCTTTCCCGATTGGAACGTACCTGATAACTCCTTCCAAGCAGGGAAGTCAGCCCCAGCATCAGCCCATGATAGAAGCTCTCCCTGTTCTGTCCGTTGGCATCATAGTAACTCATCATCTTCGACAGCATGTCTTGCAGCCGCTTAGAGAATTCCTCTGCTTGCCCTTGTAACAGGCTCCGTAATAGCAGTGCGCTGTCGTGGATGTCCATTTGCTCTGACAAAATGTCCATGACCTTTTGCCGATAGGCTTGGCGTACCTCGCGATTGGGGATATCCAGTGCATAGAGCTTCATGCCGTCAATTTCTTCCGTCCCTGCAACTGTGAGGTAGCCTGTCATCAGCAGCATGGTATAAAGAGCGTCTTTCCGCTTGTAGATATCGGGATAGGAAACCGATTCATCCAGGATTGTTTCCAGTTGCGTCCCGTTCATCAATTCCGTCAGCTCTCGTTGCACATCGTCCGTAGCGTGTTCCAGCAGTTCCCGGACAATCTGGTTGTCCGAGGTGTTCAGCCAGTAAGGTGCCGCTTGACCGCCGGAGTGGAAATAGTTCAGGACTGACCACGGGTTGTAGATTTCTTGGCGCCCAAAACGGTAGCCGTCATACCATGTCTTGATCTCAGGCAGTTTTTCCTCCGCCTGGAAGTCCCTTGCCATGTCCTGCACCTCGGCACTCGTAAAGCCAAAGGCCGTGCTGAATTTGGAGGATGCCACGGAATCCACCCAAAGGTTGTTCAGATCGCTGAATACGCTCTCTTTTGCTATCCGAAGAACTCCGGTCAGCACCGCAAAGGCCAAGGCGGAATTGCCTTTCAAGGCTCCCGTCAGCCAGACGCGCAGGAACAGGATTGCCTTGGGATAGTAGCCATAGAAAAAGCCCTGTTGCACGGGCACATCGTACTCGTCAAGAAGTACCACAGCTCTTCTTCCATAGTGGGCGAAAAGGTACTCCGTGAGATTCCTGAGACTCAACTGATATTCATACGGCTCCGCTGACAGGTCTATGATACGGTGGATGAAGCTCTTGTCCTCTTTGCCGATGGATGGGCTTTCCAGAAGATACTTATGCCGCAGATACTCTCTTTGCACGACATCCCGCAAGAGCTTATAGCAATCGTCCCAGCTATCGGCTTTTACTCCCTTGAGAGAAAGAAATATGGTAGGATAGTTTCCTTGGTGCTGCCGGTATGCCTCGTGTTCCTGTTGAATTAGCAGATCAAGGAACAGGCCATCCTTGTCTTGGGCGTTGTCTACAGAGAAGAAGTAGTACAGCATGCTCATATTGAGTGTTTTCCCGAACCGTCTGGGACGAGTGCATAATGTCACCATACCTGTGTGGTCGATGATGTCCTTGATGAATAAACTTTTATCCACGAAATAATATCCGTGCCGGACTGCCCGGAAGTCATCCATGCCAATCGGAAGCCGCTCCATCGCCATCATCTCCCCACTTCTGCTTTTTCTGTATGCTGGTTCGTCTACGATTCTCAGCCTCATCTATCCAAGCATCCATGTTCATCGGTCTCCCTTCTTCTATCCGTTTGTTGTACGCATCCATAAAACGAGTGTCCTGCATGACCGCCGAGAGAAGCTCCATGACCTTCCTCACATGCTTCATTTCTCCTTCGGGTGCCTTGTACTCCTTGTTGTCCCTTCATCCAGAACTTCGCTACATCCCTCTCCTGCTCATGCACCTTCGTGTCCATCTTGTAAATGGAGCGCGGCAATGCGGAAAGCAAGTCCTCCGGCTGTATCAGGCGTCTGCCCTTGAACAGCAGGGTGTTGACCAGATCGCTGAATACATCGGCATGGTCTTCCGGACGCTTTTCTGAGATATCCTTCTCCCACAGAACCACCTCCATCCGCTTGCTAAGTACATTATACTACATCTCCTTGCTCTGTTCTATACGGAAAATTCCTGCCGCTTTTGGGGAAAAATCGACCACTTTTTGGATATAGCGACCACTTTTTGGTAACCCCTTGAAAGCTCTTGGGAGCTTTGATAGAATGATAGCATAAGAAATGGCCGCAGGGGAATGCGGCATGGGTGATGAGAAAAGGAGTGTCCGATCATGAAATACATGTCCAGTGCGGGGGGGCAGAACCCTCATAGCCTTGAGTCCTCACAGCCTGCCGTGGAGGGCGGTTGTCTGGCGTTTGCCTTTGATTTGCAGATTTTTGCCGATCCCAATCCCAAGACATGGGTGAATGGTACCAAGCTGACGTTGGGCGATGAGGTGCACTCCATGAGTGTAGGGGATCAGTTCATCCTGCAGGACGGGAGCGGAAATGAATATGCCACGCTGAAAAGAGTGGATGAAGATGACTACAAGTACAGGCTGAAGCTGGCCCCGGCCCATATCAGCGCTCTGAAGAATATTGACCTGCGAGCGGCGGGAGCGGCTAATGTACTGGTGCAGATAGAGGGAATTCAGGATCCTAATAACGATGCTTATGGTGCTCTCGGTAAGGTGGTCTTCACCTTCGCGGGGGGCAGTCTGAAGGGTGTGGGGGATGGTATCCTTGGCACCACGCTGAAAGGGGAGTTAGGGACAACCCTGACACTTCTTCAAGGCAATTTTGAACTTGACTTTGAAGCTAGGAAGAGCACAATCAAGATTGAGACCACAGATGCTGTTACCCTTGCCTGGAAAACGGCTTATTCTTACTCCGAGCCTAATCAGCAAGTTCGGGTGGAAGCACTGGGAGGCGGCAGCCCGGCAAAGGCTACCTATACATACAATTGCTTCACTCAACCCAACGAGAATGCCAAAATCACGGTGGAAAAGGCTTCAACCGATGGGGAACCAAGCTATCAGGATTTTGTCAACAAGGTAGGTAGTACCTCTCCGGTCTTCGTTGCTTACGAAGGAGCTGTCATCAAAGGAGACGGCAGTGGCAACGCTATACCATGCGGTGGAACGTTTCAGCGCAGCGGTGGTGGTATTGCTTATGGTCAGGTTATTCAGGTGGCGGCAACGGAGGCCGATGTGGTCTTTCGGGGGGTGCGGTACCAATGGAACGGGAGTCAGTGGGACAGGTATAATTGTGAGGACCGTGTCATCTTCCGGAAGGGCGCGGAGGGAACCATCCAAAATCTAAGTGAATCTTATTCAAAACCCCTCGAAATCACACTGAAGAAAGGCAGCATTTCCACGGGAATGGCCGCAGGAATCGCGGAGAACCCAGAATCTGAGACGGCGGACAACACCATCCGGATTACCCTGGCGAATGGCGGGGCTATCCTCGCCGAGAATGGGGACTTCGACGTGTCCAGCGGGGGTCTTGTCTCCGGCATGGATACGGGGGAGACGCTCTCCATCGGCACGGAAACCTATAGGGCCGCCGCAGACGGCACGAAAATCCAGTATATGGCGAAGAACCTTGGCAGCCTGCAGGCAGGAGCTGTTGACCTGCAGAAGGGGGGAAGCATTTATATCGGTGGAGCGGGCTGCAAGGTCACCCTTGCGGAAGGCGAAGCAGACTGTACTGTCGCTGCCAACGGCTCCATCACGGGGCTGTCGGAGGGGAACCGTCTGGTACTGGAGCAGGACGGGGAGACGTACGAAGGTATTGTCAGCGAGGGAAAGTTCTCCGTCACCAAGGATGGCGTTACGAAGAGCTGCTCCTTGAGTGATGAGGGCAGCATTGCTGAGGGGGCGCTGGAAAAGGTGCTGGATGAGATGGTGGAAGAATTGTACGCCTTGGACCCCAGCAAGCCGCAGACGATAAGGACGACTCCCGGCCAGACCAAGACGCCGGAAGCCTATAACCCCAAGAAGGACACCATAAGAATCTCACAGGCATCCGGTGCGCTGGAAGCAGATAAGCTCATCCTCACCGAAGACGGCTTGCTGACCTACGGGGACAGCTTTGCCCAGGGGCTGGCGGAAAACGGTGCCGTGGACCTCTCCAAGGGTGAGCAGGGGAAGAGCTATTATACTGCCCGACTGACGGACAAGGACGGCAAGAACCCGCAGTTGGCGGCATGGTCCGGCACCCGGAGCGCTACCGTGGATATGCGGCAGGAGACAAAGGGCGTCATCATGAAGGACGGCGGCAACGGGAAGAAGGACACCTTCCTGGGAGGCAAGGGCAAGGACGATATCACCCTTGGTGCCGAGGATGTTGCCGCAGGAGGCAAGGGCAATGACAACATCACCATGGACAAGGACGCATCCGGGGCGGCGGTTGCCATCAAGAACGGTGACGATCACGACAAGGTGACGGACTTCAGCTTTGGCTTCGGGGAGGAAGCCAATTCCGTGAGCCTGCCGGGAGGAATGAACCAGGCCGGCATCGACAGCCGGGGCCGCCTCAAGGTCGGCACGGCCACGCTGGAGTTTGCAGGCACAGACCTCAAGACCTCGGGGCAGACCGACCTTCTCCTGAAGGACAGCCACGGCACTCACAAGGCCGCTGTCGGCACGAGCCTGAAGGCAGAGGGTGAACTTGCCGATATCTACTACGGTACCGGCAAGGAGGCGGAAGCGGATTTCAGCAACTCCGGCGAGAGCGACCTTGTCATCGACCTCAACAACAGCAGCAGCTACGGCAAGACCACCGCCTCCGTCTACAACGTGCAGAAGGTCAAAGGCTCGGATACTGCGGACAATACCATGGTGGGACAGGACGGCAAGAACAACACCCTCATCGCCGGGGATGGCGGCAGCAACCGCCTCTACGGCGGCAAGGGCGGAAGGGATCAT
>CADCIX010000044.1 GCA_902801565.1 uncultured Veillonellaceae bacterium
ACATGTCCTGTTCCTCCTGCGGTGTTTTTCCTTACTGATATTATACCGCATTTTTTCTCAGATGTCGCTAGGAATAGGGGCTTTTGACCCCGACATCATTGGTATATCTGCGCCATAAATGAGGAGTGGCATCCGAATGGAGATGGCTCTCAATATGGAAATGGCATCCTGCTTGACTTTTCGCTTTCTCTTTGCTTCCTCTAATGCCGCCTGTTCTTCTGGTGTGCGCTCACGAACATTCTTTTTCCGAATCCTGTCCAGTTGCTCATATTCCTCATCCGTAAATCCTTGGTTATTAATATTGATTTCTCGTGTTTTTTGTTGGGCTTTGGATGAGCCTATGATACCCTTCAGCTTGTTGAACTTCTCAATATCAAGGTCATTCAGTTTGAGCAGGGTATCATTGTAGAGATTGGTATCGTCAAATCCGTTCTGCACGGCTCGTTCGGCATAGGCACGTTTCAACTGCTGCAACAATCGGTTGGTATCGTACTGCTTCATGATGGTTCCGTCAATGGAAATGACAGGGCAGTAGTTCAGAAATTTGCCCAAGGCTTGACGGTCTCCGTCACCGGTTTTTCCTGCTCGGGAAGAAATAGCGACGGATTCTGCCACCATTTTCAGTGTTCTGTCGGGCGCAAAGTCAAACACATAGGCACTTCGCTTTATTTTTCCATTCTGGTTGCATGGAGATTGCACTCGGAAGATAGTCTGCATATAGTTGGCCGCAGATGTGGAAAATGAACCGGAAAGCATGAATACAGCCGTCCACTCAGGCACGGTAACACCTGTAGTGAGTTTTCCGCAGGAAAGCGTTATCGTGTAGCCGTCTTCGCCAGCGAAGCGGATGGCATTTCTGACACGCTCAAGTGCATCATCAGATTCCTCGTCCTTATCACCATTTCCCGCCACATTGACGATTTCGAAAGCACCACTCCCGAACACAGGATGATTCTGCAAAAGTTTACTGAGTGCTTTGCCTTCACGAACTCCCGGAATCATCCATAAAGCATGACGAAACAGGGAACGGTATTCTTCCCGTGAATAGGGATAATCGCTATTTTCGTTTTCCTGCGTTATGAGGTTCAGAAAACTCTCGATATCCTTTT
Source organism: uncultured Veillonellaceae bacterium (assembly GCA_902801565.1). Lineage (GTDB taxonomy): Bacteria > Bacillota > Negativicutes > Selenomonadales > Selenomonadaceae > UBA3796. The sequence goes on from CADCIX010000044.1 coordinate 1,110, forward strand.
GGTGGACAAAATCACCTACGTTGGCATCGGGAGGCATTTGGCTATGGTCATAGTGAATATCTCCTGTCCATGTGCGGAAAAACTCGCGGAAGTTGAATGCTTTGTCCTCCAATTCCACATAGGCTTTGCTTTTCATCAGGTTGCCCAGGTCATAGGTGTAGATACGCATTTCCGGCAATTCGTCATAGGGATTGGAATCTCCAAAATGCTGCATATCCCATTCTGATTTGCGCTGCTGTTCCATGGTGTAGTCCCATGTATATACGTTATTTTCATAGTTGCCAAGGATATTGAATGGAGTGCCAGAAAGTGCCAAGAATTTTGTTGCGTAGTTATTGCCCTCCTTGACCACACGCTTGATGACATCATTCCCCAATGCGGTTGTCGTTCCTTCATGTGCCTCGTCCACGATTACAAAATCCCAATCCGTGTCAAAGACTTCATCATTTTTGGCGTATTTCCCACCAACCGCATCCGAGCCACGCAAATCCTGTATGGAGGCAAAGTAGACAAATTTCTTTCCAGACTTCAGCAAGTCGTCCATGGAATATCCCGTATTCTTGGAGCCATATACAATCCCAGGAATACCGTGGAAAATTTTTTTGAAATCTTCATACCATCCGCTGTCAACGACCGGGCGGTGCGTGATGATGATGGTTTTGGAAAGTTCCATCTTGCGTACAACTTCCAAGGCAGACAAGGTTTTCCCAAAGCGCATTTTTGCATTCCAAAGCATTCTGTCGCCTGTCTTGAACTGCTTAATGGTTCGCTCAATGGCTTCTTCCTGCTCAGGGCGAAAAACGATGGGGGTGAATTGCTCTGTATCTGTTCCCGACAGATTCCTCATGTTTTTCTTGACAGCCTCGATAGCTTTCTTAGCGGTGGCAAGATCCACGGCAAACCATTCACGGCTTGAAGAACCTTTCAGCGTTTTCTTTGGGATGTTTGAGTTGATGAGGACACGATGCACATCATGGTCGCGGAATGCCTTTAAGGTGGCTTTCCCATCGGCACCTTTTGCGATTCGGACGGCAAGCTCCGTATGAATCAGGTGTGCCTCAATGCCCGCCGTATTGGTATATTGCTTGATGCGCTTTTTCGCCGCTTCATTCAGCAATTTGGAGTTTGGCGGCAGCTTGTCAATAGCCTCATTGGTGCGAATGGTTGCATCGCCGATTTTGAGCAATCCCTGATGGGATGCATCGCGGATTTCAAAGATGTATATCAGCTTGTACTCAAAGCTGTCCACGAATGAATCCATTGTCATGCCCCTTTCATAAGGCTCTTAAAGGTGGGGGTTTCTCCCGTATTCCATTCCTTGATTTTGCATAGTTTGAGCGAATAGGTGTCCTTGGATGATTTTGTCCCACCGACTTCGGTCGAATCTTCGATGGGAAAAAGCCCCATTTGCTCGGTATCTGGAGGCTGTTTGCAATAGGGAACGGTGAAATTCAATCCATCCATCTGCCAAAGATTCCAAGAGATGATAGTAGCAATCTCTGTCAATGATTTCATGTCCATTTCATGACGGAATCTGTGTTCAAAATACTCAGAGCAGGTAAGGAAAACATTTTTTCTGGCGAGCAACAGATTGTCTCCCTGAAGCTCATAGCCATAAATGCTTTGGACGGCTCTTTTTGCCCATTCTGCCCATTCTTCCTCGGTTGCCGTATGCTCATTCACAATGCGAAGTTTCCTGTCCAGGAGCCCGATTCTTTGCTCGATGGATATCAAATCACCTGATACCGTATCATATCGACTGACAAGATAGGGTGCTTCTCCGCAAGTGATTTCCAACCGATTGGCAGTCACATAGTCCTGCCAAGTTCTGCCGGAATCCTTGCTGAACTCGATTGTTCCCTCGGTGGATTTCCATGAATGTCCATCCGTCACATTGAAGACACCTTCCCGTTCGAACCAAGCATCATCCACCAGATTATTCTGTGCGTTGCACACCCAGGAAGGAGTAAAGACCTCTGCCTTTCCGCGAGTGCGTCCCTGTTGCCATTTATGCTCTTTCAAGGTTCGCGGCTGTATGATGCCCTCATATTGGCCTGTGATAAGAGGCAGTCTTATCTCTTGATCGGCTTTATATTCATCGCCAAACTCTGCATAGTCATCCGTGCCCCATACGATATGCAAGCCGGTTGTTCTGTCTGCCAAAAGAATATCCATCAAAGAATCCTCGATTGCTTCGGCATATTCTTTAGATTCAGCATTCGCAATACTCTTTTGCATGGGGATCACCTCATATTACTTTCTCGGTACATCTGCGTTTTTCGGGAACAAACTCCAGTATATCATCTACGCCGCAATTCATCGCCCTGCATATCGATTCCAGACTGTCCATTGATATGGTGTCATTACGTTTTAGCCTTGTTATGATATTTGCCGAAAATCCTGCTTTTTGCTGAAGTTGGGCATTTGTCATTTCTCGCTCTATCATCAGGTGGAATAATCTTTTGTAGCTTACTGCCATTGTCTTGCCACCTCCCCATAAGATACTATATCACAACATCGTGAATAATTCAAGAGTCTAATGAATTCGTATCACAAGGATAGTGTTGGGGGGAGATTTAGCGATTGCCCAACAGCATACTCCGCAAATCCGTATATTGCAACAGATTTGCGGAGTACAACTGTAATTTGAAAATTCCTTGTGTTCTTCCACTAAGCGCTGCTTTGTCGCATCCGAAAGTCTCTGCCCTTGACTTCGACGATATGGCACATCCCGCAGATACGGCTGAGTATTCTTCTGCACTGCACATCGTTGCCGGAATTTTTGTCCAGCTTGGGCAAAATTTTCCGCTTGACAAAACGAGAAATTTGTGAACCGCCTGTTTTTACGAGGTTCACAGGAATTTATTCCGCATTTCATTGTCAGGTTCAGTGTAAACCAAAACAGAATAAAAAATTTCTTATAAAGTTGCGGATTTTGGATTCACTTAAAATTGAGGCTTGACAGTTGCGAATTCACGTGAATGGGGACTACAGGCAGGGATTTCTCTCGTTTTCTGCCCATTATGGGTAAAAAGACACCCTGGGTTACTTCCCCAAGGTGTCTTTTGGTGTGGATGTGGTTCACAGCTTATTCAGTTTCGCCACCAATTCATCCCGCTGTTCCAGATACATGTGCCCGTAGGTGCGGTACAGCATAATCTCGTTGGCGTGTCCGAGGCGGTCGGCAATCACCTTGGCGGGGATGCCCATATTGAGGAGCAGGGAGGCGTGGGAGTGACGGAGGTCGTGAAGCCTGATGCATGGCTCGAAATCGTTCTTCTTCTGTGTCTCACGGAAGTATCTGCCGATGCTGTTGGCTGACCGAGGGAAGAGAAGGTCGTCCGGCTGTGGGGCATAAAGCATCTGGACATATTCCTGCAATTTGTTCTTCAGTTTGTCCGTCATGCCGATAGTACGGCGGCTTGTTGCCGTCTTGGGGGCTGGAACACATCGCCGACGTTATAGATGTGTTCCTTGTTCCGCTCGATGTGAATCAAGCCCTTCTCAAAATCGATGTCCTTCAGCCGCAGGGCACACAGCTCGCCGATGCGAAGTCCCAACCAGAACAGAGTTTCATAGATAAGCCGGTGCATGGGGTCACGGACGAGGACGATGAACCGATCAAACTGCTCCTGCGTCCAGAAGTGAATGACCTTATCCTCATGGTCGTTGGGGTATCTCACCGTTCCCGCCATACGCACGGGGTTCGAGGGCATTCCGTAGTATCTTACGGCAAACTCCAGCATCGTCCCGAAGGTGCGGCAGGGGTCGATGGAAGTGCTTTTCTTGTACTTCGGTATCAGTTGGTCGTTCTGCCAATTACGAACCATGACGGGGGTGATGTCCTTGACCGCCAGATTGCCGAAGGTCGGCAGGATGCGGTTCTTGATGCAGTCGGACACGCTTTGATAGGTCGTGGGCTTAACCCTCTTGTGGCAATCGGCGAGGTATAGTTCCGAGAGGCTTTTGAGGCTCATGTCCTTGCTGCCGTTCATCTTGCTGACGAACTCCGTCTCGTACTGCTTGGCCTCCCGCTTGGTGGCAAAGCCGCTCTTCTTGACCTGCTTGTTCTTCCCCTCGTAGGTACGGTAGCGGAAAATCGCATACCATTTCCCGGTTTTCTCGTCTTTGTACTGGCTCATGATGTTATCCTCCTTCTTTTCTGGAGAAAGGATAACATGGAAATGTTTTTTTGGTTTCTTATAAAGTTGCGCATTTTGAGATGGGGGCGAAAACCTGTTACCTTTTTGTTACTTCAAGGGACGGTGAAACTCTCAAATCCCTTGATACATAAGGCTTCACGGACTTCCTGCACCAATCCGGCACAACACAAGGAATGACATATTTTCTGCATATTGCAACCTGTTGGAAGGAAATCAATGCCTGCATGGCGAAGATAGATTATAACGAATTATTAAGAAGATTTCGGCAAAGGCGGGTGATTCCATTGGGCAGACATTGAAAAATAATCTTTGAAACCCTGTCAGTTTCCTATTGACAAATGCTAAACATTGGAATATGATACGTATATGGAATTGGTTCCACATAATTTCAGGCATCTTTATGAATCTTAAGAGTATATGAAAACAGGAGGGGAAGACATGAAGGATATTCGTCTCGACAGTCCGCTCAAAGGCAAGCTCATTGCCCTGAAGGACGTAAAAGATCCTGCCTTTGCTGCCATGGGACGCGGCGCGGGCGTGGAGAATCCGGAAGGAAAGGTCTACTCGCCCTTTGACGGGGAAATCACGGTGCTGTTTCCCACAGGGCATGCGGTAGGTCTGCACTCCGATGACGGAATCGACCTGCTGATCCATATCGGCATCAATACGGTAGATCTGAACGGCGCCCACTTCCAGGCAAAAGTTGCCCAGGGCGACAAGGTGAAGAAGGGACAGCTCCTCATCGAGTTCGATCCGGCAGCCATTTCCAAGGCAGGCTACGATGTGACAACCTCTGTGGTAGTCACAAATGCCGGTGACTTCGGCGACATCACCTTCCAGACGGACGGCAAGAGCATCGTGGACAAGGCCGAGGCAGAGGAGCCCGCAAGCGCATCTTCCGCTCCCGCCGCGGCAGCCGACACGGAGTTTGACCATCTTCCCGCCGAGGAACGGGTGGCAAACCTGATCGCGAAGTATGTGGGCGGCATGAGCAACGTCCGCTCCGCCGAGCATTGCGCCACACGCCTTCGCCTCATCGTCAATGACAAATCAAAAATCCAGGAAAAGGCCATCGAGAACATCGACGGTGTCAAGGGCCAGTTCTTCGCGGCCCAGCAGTACCAGATCATTCTGGGCACGGGCTTTGTCGACAAGGTAACGGATGCCTTCATCCGCCTCAATCCCGCCCTTTCCGGTGGAAGCAACAAGGAAGCCGCTTATGAGCAGATGAGCCTGATGCAGAAGATTTCCCGTACCCTCGGCGACGTCTTCGTCCCCATCATCCCCGTCCTCGTGGCCACAGGTCTTTTCATGGGACTGCGCGGTGCAACCCAGAGCCTGGGAGCGGAATTCAGTCCCAGCGTGCTCCTTCTGAGCCAGGTCCTCACGGATACCGCCTTCGCTTTCCTGCCGGCCCTCGTGTGCTGGTCCACCATGAAGAAATTCGGCGGCACGCCGGTCATCGGCATCGTCCTCGGCCTCATGCTCGTTTTCCCGGCTCTGCCGAACGCCTATGTAGTCGGTGGATTCGCCAATGAGCTCGAGTCCATGGGAATGACCTGGCAGGAAGCCGCAAAGATTGCGGATTATGCGGGCAAAGTTCCCATCCCCGTTGATATCTTCGGATTGACGGTACCCCTCGTCGGCTACCAGGGTTCTGTGCTTCCGGCATTGGTGCTCGGCATCTTCGCCGCAAAGCTCCAGCATTGGCTCAAGACCTTCGTTCCCGATATCATCGACCTCATCGTGACGCCCTTCCTCACCCTCTTCATTTCCATGCTCCTTGGCCTCCTCGTTGTCGGCCCCATCATGCATGCCATTGAGCTCGCCGTGTTCGGCGCAGTGCAGGCCTTCCTGGCAATGCCCTACGGCATTGGCGGCCTTGTGGTCGGCGGTTTGCAGCAGGTCATCGTGGTCTTCGGTGTCCACCATGTGTTCAACGCATTGGAAGTCCAGCTTCTCGCCACCACGGGCGTGGATCCCTTCAACGCCATCATCACCGGCGCCATCGTTGCCCAGGGCGGTGCGGCTGTTGCCGTTGCCCTGAAGACGAAGGACAAGAAGAAGCGCGCCCTCTACATCTCCTCGGCAGTTCCCGCCTTCCTCGGCATCACGGAGCCTGCCATCTTCGGTATCAACCTCCGCTTCATGAAGCCCTTCATCTACGGTCTCGTGGGCGGTGCCTGCGCCGGAACAGTCGCAAGCCTCATGGGTCTTGCGGGCACAGGAATGGGCATCACGGTCATTCCCGGCACGCTCCTCTACATCAATCAGCTGCCCCAGTACATCCTGGTCAATGTCATCGGTTTCGCCGTCGCCTTCGGATTGACCTTTACCCTCTTCAAGACGGAAGAATAACATAACATAGTATCAAGAAAGGAGCTGTTGCAGTACCGATTGCAACAGCTCCTTTTGTCCACAGGAGGGACGATTATGATTGAAATCAACAAACAGGAAATCGATGCCAGGGTAAAGGAGGGAATCCCCTTCACCCACCGCTGGCACAACCGCTTCCATCTGGAAATGCCCTTCGGCCTCATCAACGACCCCAACGGCCTCGCCTTCCACAACGGGGAGTACCACATCTTCTACCAGTGGAATCCTTTGGGCTGCGTCCACAAGAACAAGTCCTGGGGGCACGTCCATACCCGCGACTTCGTGAACTACAGCATGCCGGAACTCGCCATGTGGCCCACGGACGAACATGACAAGGACGGTTGCTATTCGGGCTGCGGCTTCGTGTCGGGCGGTGCCCTGCGCGTTTTCTACACCTGCAACGCCAAGGACGAAAATGGTGTACGTACCCCTGCCCAGCGTCTCGGCACCCTCCGCTCCAACGGAGTCATCCACAAGGAGGAAATCGCCGTCCCCACCAACGAGAAGGGCTATACGGGACATTTCCGCGACCCGTATGTGTTCTACCGCCACGGCAAGCGTTACTTCATCCTGGGAGCCCAGACGGAAGACGAGAGGGGCTGCGTCCTCGCCTATGAGGAAACCTCTGAAGGAACCTGGAAGTTCCTTGGGGAACTCAAGACAAAGATGAGCGAGATCGATGAAAAGTTCGGCTACATGTGGGAATGCCCCGGCCTCCTGAAATTCGGCAGCCACGATGTGCTCCTCTGCTGCCCCCAGGGGCTTGAGGCGAAGGAATACAAATACCAGAACCTTTACCAGTCCGGCTATTTCGCAGGACATGTCTCCTTCGACAGCATGGAGATGTACCACGGGCGCTTCCAGGAACTGGACAAGGGCTTCGATTTCTATGCGCCCCAGGTGTTCAGCCACGAAGGCCGCCACATCCTCATCGGCTGGATGGGAATGCCCGACCGGGATGACGACTATCCCACAAAGGAACATGGCTGGGTGTTCTCCCTGACCCTGCCGCGCGTCCTGACCCTGCGGCAGGGGCACATCTACTCCAAGCCCGCAAAGGAACTGCGCGCCTTGCGCATCCAGGAGACCGCCGTGGACATCGATGCCGCCGAGACAAAGCAGGTGTCTGCAGATCTGGGCGAGGGAGCCGAGGTGCTGCTGGATGTCACCATGGGCAAGGCACAGCAGCTGGATTTCGAGATCGTCTACGGCTTGGAAAAGGTCGTATTCCACTACGACAGGCGCACCCAGGTCATGGTCATCGACCGCGACGGCATGAAACTGGGCGGACGGGGACAACGCCGCTTCAAGCTCTACGCTGACGACAACTTCTCCCTGCAGCTCTTCGTTGACCACACGGCTGTGGAAGCCTTCTTCCAGCACGGCGATGAGACCGCCACCTTCTTCGTCTTCCCGGAAAAGAACATCCTTCCCGAGTTCCGCCTCGTCTCCGACGAGCCCATGGAATCCGTCAGCGGACGCGTATGGGAGCTGGACAGCTTCCGCTTCCACGAAACCAAGAGTTCATGATTCCATCCGATAGGCATGGTTCAATGGCCCGGACCCGTGGCCAAGATCCAGCATAGCAGCCAATGCACCATACACATAAGATTTTGCCCTTTCGATTGCCTCCTCCAACTCATATCCGAGTGCCATGTTGGAGGCAATCGCACTGGAAAGAGTGCAGCCCGTTCCATGCGTGTTCGGGTTCTGCACTCTTTTTGCTGTGAACCACCGCAGGGAATCCCCCTGATACAGCAGATCATCCGCATCTTCCATTCGGTGCCCGCCCTTGCAGAGCACGGCACAACCGCATTGCTCGAAAATCTCCCCTGCTGCCTCCTCCATTTCCTTCTTCGTCCGGAGTTCCCTGCCCACAAGCACTTCTGCCTCCTGAAGATTCGGCGTGATGACCCTCGCCAGGGGCAGCAGCTTTTCCCGCAGGACACCTGTTGCCGCCGCATCCAGCAGCCTTGCCCCGCTCGTCGCCACCATGACGGGGTCCACCACCAGGTTCCGCACGGCATAATGCTCCATGCGCTCCGCAATCACCTCGATCAGGGGGGCAGAGGATACCATGCCCACCTTCACCGCATCGGGGGGAATATCCTCGAAGACGCTGTCGATCTGCGCCGCCAGGAATTCCGGCGTGGATTCGCTGACCGCCGCCACCCCCATCGTGTTCTGCGCCGTCAATGCCGTGATGGCGCTCATGCCGAAGACGCCATGCGCCATCATGGTCTTCAAATCTGCCTGTATGCCTGCGCCGCCGCTGGAATCGCTGCCCGCAATGGTCAATGCTGTTTTCATCTGAAAATCTCCTTTCCGACAAGTTCCTTCAAGTTCCTCGCCGCTCCCTCGATATCCTCCTGGGCAAAAATCGCAGAAACCACAGCAACTCCGGCAATGCCGCTTCCCGAAAGCTGCAAGAGGTTCTCCCTGCCGATTCCGCCAATGGCAACCACGGGAATTTTCACCGAATCACAGATTTCCCGCAGCAGCTCCAAGGAAACCAGTTTGGCGTCTCCCTTCGTGCCTGTCGGGAATACCGCCCCCACGCCAAGATAATCCGCTCCCGCTGCCTCCGCTGCTCTCGCCTGTTCCAGTGTCCGGGCCGATACGCCGAGGATCTTTCCCGGACCAAGAATCGACCTGGCCCGCGCCGCCTCCATGTCCTCCTGCCCCACATGAACGCCATCTGCATCGACTTTCCTGGCAAGTTCCACATCATCGTCAATCAGGAAAGGCACTCCAAAGGAATGGCAGATTTCCCGGATTTCCCTTGCCTCCTCAATGAGTCCGTCCCCATGCTGCTCCTTTTCCCGAAGCTGCACCATGGTCACGCCTCCCGAAAGCGCCTGCCTCACCTGACTGCCAAGGCTCTTTCCCCGCAGCCACCGCCTGTCCGTCACCGCATACAACTCCAGCATTTCCCTGCTGAATTCCATTTGTCTTCCCCCTCGAAAGATATTCCAAACATGCAAAAAAGGAATGTCCTGTGCCCAAGACATCCCAAGAATAGCAAACACCTTTTCCCTACGTTGGCATTATCCAAATCAGGTCACAGGTCGGAACGCCCAGTCCCCTCTCAGCTCGTCTGCGAGCTCCCTTTTTGTGTTTACAGTATCCCTTTTTCACCCTTTTGTCAAGGAAAACAAGGGGCTAAAATTATACTTGAAAATATAATATTTCAAAATATAATATTTTTAAGTATAATATTTCTAACATCATCAGACTCTGGTTCCGATTCATTTACCTGCACTTCCTTCTGAATGCCTAATCTATGGAAACCAGCTCATATTGGTCGTTTTGAAGGGATTTCAAAAGCTGTTTCCATGTTCAAGAGTCTGAATCTTACCAAAGACGTTGCTATCCGGCAGATTGGCGAGAGTTATGCCATGACGAATGAAGAAGCGGCTGCGCCGGTAAATAGCAGGCGGTAAGACCCGTGCTTACAAGATACGGCAATTGAATGGATGACGAGCCTGGGGCAATGCTCCGGGCTGTTTTTGTAGGCAGAAGAATTCTATGATCTGGCAGGGGGAGGCGCTTCGTGGGGCTGGGGGTATATGACAGGAAAGACCCCAAGAGCATCGAATCAGATTTGAAAGAAATACTAAAAAATGCAGGCCCGTCTGGATGGCGAGGCCTGCATTTTCTTTACTCATATTTCTTTACTGGGCAGCCTTGGGCAGGCTGCTGGTGGTGACATCGTGCTCTTTGAGCGCCTTGAAGAGGGGGGAGTCGTCTTCTTCCACGGGCGTACCTGCGGTGATGAGCACTTCAGCCCGGCTGGTCTCTGGCACGAAGGGGATGGGGATCCGCTCCAGGGGAGCTTTTCCCTCTGCAAAAGCATCCTGGCTGGCGTAGACCTTCAGGTGCTTGGGCTGCCCTGCTTGGAGCCAGGCGTAGTAAGTGCATTGGAAAAGGGTGGGGCTCTTCATCTTGATCTTCCATTCGGAATGGGACACTTTGTCCGAATCCAGCACTATGTACTTGTCCCGATAGTAGGAGGACTGGCTGAAGCTGTCCAGCTTCTGGCCTTTGTCAGTCCAGAGGTTCAGCTTGAAGGTGAGGGTGCGGTTCAGGAGTTTCTTCTGCTTCTCCAGCATATTCCCTGCATAGGTCTGCAGTCCCGTCCGATAGGATTCAATGAACTCCTGGAAGAAAGCATTCTCCTTCAGGTCTTTCATGATATTGTTCTTCATCTTGGTGATGATATCCGGGGAGGTCTTGTCGAAGTCCTCAAGCTCATCCCAGGGAACCTCTTCCATGGAGGTGTAAATGTCCTTCTCGCTCCGGGGCCAGAAGACCCGCGCCCAGGCTGCCCGCTGGGCTTTTTCGCTGGTCCTGGTCCGGAGTTCGCTGTTGCTGCTCCAGAAGTTATCGGCTGTTTCGTCCACGCAGACCAGGAATTCGTCCAGCCATTTTTCGGGATTGCGGGGGTACTTGTCCTTCACGAAATTCATCATGGCCAGCCAGCCATTGGCGTTTTTCTGCCGGGGATTGTGCAGGATCTTGCCGCTGGCTTTGCCGCCCGTGGCCATGGAAACCTTCAGGAGATTTTCCATGGCGTAGATATTCGCCTCTGTCTGGCCTGTGGGGTCGGTGCGTTGCAGGGTCGGGCAGATCGTCTCCTTCCTCATCCCCGGCGGGAGATGGCTGGGAAAGTTCCTGGGGACCGGGCCGGGTTATGGTTGGCAGGGTCGCAGGCGGCGCCACAGGCTGCTGTACGGGTTGCTGTACGGGCGGAGCCACGGCGGTTGCAGGCTGAGGCTCCTCGGGGGAAGTGTGGAAGATCTTGTCTGCCACAGAGCCGCTAGAAATCTTTATGAATTTGAGGCTGTCCAGCTCCCCGGTGTAGGTGCCGGGGGAGAGGGTGCCTGCATCCGGTATGTTGTCTTCTGCCTGGGGCAGTTCCCTGCTGGTGATAGTCTCAAGACCCTCTCCCAGCTGCAGGGTTCCTGCAATGGCCTGATTGAGACCTAGTGTCATGAGGGTGCCGCCGGAGAGCTCCACTGGCCCTTCCCAGCAACCAAAGCTGTTGATGGGAGAGTCCCCTCCCACGGCTATGACCTGGGCAGAGTCCTGGATGCGGATGCCATGGCTGCCCCGGAGTCCGCTGCTGCCGTGCTCTCCCTTGCCACCGGCAGCCAGGACGCCAATGCTTTCGCCCAGCGTCAGGATATTTCCCGCATACAGGGCTTCGCTGCCCCGGTAATCCAGGCTGTTGTTGTTGGTGGTCTCGCCGCAGCGGACAATGAGCTGCCCATCCCCCAGGAGGGTAAGGCTACCCGTGGCATGGATGCCGGCGAGATTGGCGCCTCCTATGGAGAAGCTCGTCTGGTCGATGACATTTTTGCCCCTGACTATGACAGTCAGGTCTTCCCTGGCATAGATGGTGGCATATGACCACCAGTGATAGGAGGAAGGGGAAGGGGAAGGGCTGGTGTCGTAGCGGTCAGTGAACACATTCTCCAGGCTTGCATCCGCAAGCTCCAGTTGGGCGACTTCGTCCTCAGTGGCGGGGGTGTAGGCTATCCTGCCGTTGGCAAGACCCAGAGCCGCCTCCAGATGCTCCCTGTTGTCATCTGTGATCTGGACGGTGCCGATCCAGGCCGGGTAGTCTGCCGCAAAGGCACGCCCGGGGTGCAGCGCCGCACACCCCAGCGTCCCCAGCAGGACAGCGCAGAGCGCAAAAACAACCTTTCTCATAATGAATCCCTCCTAAGAATTTTGACATTACGGGATAATTCGTTCCCGGAGGGGGAAAATCCTGCATTTTTATCTGTCCTCCCAGGCCTCCACAATTTTCTCCAAAGGCTCAAGCTTCTGTACATTTCCAGCAGTCCGTCTTCCATGTCATTTGTCAAATTGAAACGATTAGAAAAAATCGACATCTTGATTTTAGAGGGATCCTTGATTGCGTTATATAGTGAATAGTCACTATATAACCATATTCTTTGTCAAAAGTGAAGTATCACTTGAAAATATTTTATTGCCGTGCTACAATGCCAACAAACACATCACGAGGAGGTTTTGGAATGGAAGTATGGGAGGCTGTCGCCCACCGCATCCGCCAGCTTTGCCGGGAGAACGGCGTGACACCAAACCGAATGAGCAAAATATCAGGCGTACCGCAGGCAACCATCAAGAGCATCCTCCTTGGCGAGAGCAAGAACCCCGGCACGGTGGCTGTCAAGAAGCTATGCGACGGCTTCGGCATCACGCTGGGGGAGTTTTTTAGCACGGAGGAGTTCGATGGATTGAAATGCCCCTTGCCATCCCTTGACAACCGTTGTAAAATTAAGAAAAAGGAGGGCGCACATACATAGGACGCATCAAAGAATGGGAGGAACTGACCATCTGCGACAACTTCCTCTTCCAGAAGGTCATGCAGAATCCACGGCTGTGCAAGCGGCTCATCGAGAAGCTGCTCCGCATCAAGGTGAAGCACATCACATACCCGGCAGCGGAGAAAACCATCGAGGCCAGCCCCACGCAGAAGGGCATCCGGCTTGACCTCTATGTGGAAACCGAGGACGGCACGATCATCGACATCGAGATGCAGACGGCAGACAAGTCCCTTGGCTGGCTTCCCAAGCGCACCCGCTACTACCAGGCCATGATAGACCTCAACGTGCTGGGCAAGGGCAAGGACTACATCGAACTCAAGATGTCCTTCGTCATCTTCATCTGCACCTTCGACCCCTTCCCCGAGAGCAACCGCAAGATGTACACGTTTTCCAACCGCTGCCATGAGCAGGACGGCTTGGAACTCGGAGACGAAACCGTGAAGATTTTTCTGAATACCAAAGGCACGATGGGCGATGTGGACGAGGATATCGACAAGTTCCTCGCCTATGTTGACGGCAAAGCAGCCGAGGGCGAGTTCACGCAGGACATCGCCGCTGAAGTTGAGAGGATAAAACAGCACAACGAAACGAGGGTGGAGTATATGACGCTGATGATGGAACTCAAGGAGCAGAGACGGGAAGGCTATGACGAGGGCAGAATTGCTGGTCGCAATGAAGGAATGAACGAAGGACGTGTCGATAACATAGTGAACAATGTCCGTTCGCTCGTTGCTGAGACGGGCTGGAGTACCGACAGGGCGTTCGATGTACTCCATGTCTCGCCAGAGGATCGAGTGGTTGTGATTACGAGGCTGTGACATAACAGGGGTGTCAAAACCGTTTGACACCCCTAACTGGAGGAAAATAACCAAAGGACGATAAATCACTAAATCATGGATAAAATTTGAGGGCTTTCAGAGTGGCAAAATCTCTGGAAGCCCTTGTTTATTTCAAAAGTGTTGCACTTGGCTTGACAATCCATCATTTGATAATGTCATTATAACACAACACTTGTACAAAAAATGCACAGAAAATTTTTCTCGCTGTGCAAAATCTGCTTCAAATCCCGTTTTCCGTCCCATCCCGGAACACCACCATCAGCCCCTTGTCTACGCCCACCGTGACACACTCCACCCGAAATATGCCAGTGGCATATTTCGCACCCAAAGCTGGCTGTCGAACTCCGCTACAGGCCAGGTCTGGACTTTGAGCGTCCTCTCGAACATCGCCAGCCGCTCTGCCTGTGACTCCTTGGCAGAGATGGACTCCGTCACCTCGTCAAATCGAGACTTGGCGGTATCCTACACGCCGCCAGTGGGTTTCATGCGGATTAGGCAGGAGATAGCCTCATAAGCAGCGAATAGTTATCTTGAGCACAGCTAATAAATATGCTAAAATTATAAACAGGAAAAGTGTTGTACGCATGGGCGCGATTGATACCGAAGCCAAGGCATATATGGCTGATAAAGACCGATTTGCCGATGCCTTTAATTTTTCCATCTATGACGGTGATTATGTGATAGACCCTACTGACCTTCGTCCCATGGACACGGCGGCTATAGCCTTGCCATACGGTGTGGAGGCCAAAGCCGCTATCCAGAAATACCGTGATTTGCTAAAACTTTATGCGGCCATGCAGGACGGACAGACGATATACCTAGTGTCCCGCCTCGTTCATATCCATAATAATTGCCCGATATGCAGTCATCTGCGTTGTCATCGGTCGGGGAATTCTTCGCCAATGGCTCAGAACTCCCGTTGACATGCCACTGGCATGTCAACCAGTTGGCGTAGCCACCGCTACTCTGACTACATCTCGAACAATTATTTTTATGTTTCTGAACGAGGTGGGACACTAGTTTTGGGGCTGGAGTTGCAGGCTCTCGTCCATTATGAAGGGGATATCACAAAGTCAAGAGCCGCAAGCCCGCGATGCTCGTCATGGCATCCGCAAGGCTTGTGGCTCTTTTTACGCTTGAAGATTGTCTGGAAAACCTGTGTTATTAGGCATCCCCAATTAAAGCCGTCTAAGAAGGGCTTGCCCTTGCACAAGCAATGCTGTAAAGGTCCAGAAAGCCTCCTGAAGATAGCAGGAGGGCAAGATATGGTCATCATTGAGGAGCAGAACAAACAATGGCAGAAAATGAATTCGATATCCTGGCAGGTCTTAACAAGGCGCAGATAGAAGCTGTAACGGAGACCGAGGGATATGTAAGAGTGCTTGCCGGGGCAGGCTCCGGCAAGACAAGGGCCCTCAGTCATCGGTTTGCCTATCTGGTCAATGAAATAGGCATCCTGCCGGGAAACATCCTGTGCGTGACCTTTACCAACAAATCCGCTACGGAAATGAGGAAGCGCATCCATCTGCTCACCGGGGATAACGACACGGGATATATCAATACCTTCCATGGATTCTGTGTGTCCGTGCTGCAGGAAGACAGCCATGCGGTGCAATATCCCAAGAGCTTCCTCGTGCTGGATAACAGTGATATTGATGCCATGCTGAAAATCATCTATGAGGAGCGGAAGCTCTCCCTGCGGGATATGACCTTCTCCAAGGCCCGGGATATGATCGAGATCCGGAAAATATTTACGGAGCCGGACTATTATCAGGATATGATCGCCATGTCCCAGGAGGCCATCAAGGCGAAATATGAAAAGGCCACAGAACCTGCGGATATGATCTTCTACGGATATCTCTATCAGGAAAAGAAATGCTTTGGTCTGGATTACAATGACCTCATCAAGTTCACCCTGCATATCTTTGAGCAGAAGGAAGAACTGCGGCTGAAATGGCAGCAGCGTCTGGAATACATCATGATTGATGAGTTTCAGGATATTGACGATCTGCAGTACCGGCTGATGAAGACACTCTGCGGCTACCACAGGAACCTCTTTGTGGTAGGCGACCCCGACCAGACCATCTACACCTGGCGCGGAGCCAACATCCGCTATCTGCAGGACTTTGACCAGGATTTCAGGCCCACGAAAACCATCTACATGATGGAAAACTACCGCTCCACCCCGGAGATCATCGCCGCAGCCAATGACCTCATCTCCCATAACCGCTACCGCATCGAGAAAAACCTGATACCCACCCTGCCAAAAGGAGCAACAGTCCTCTGCTCCAGCAACGACTCGCCGGAGGAAGAAGCAAAGTGGATTGCCCAGGAAATCAAACGACTCCATGAGCAGGAGGTGCCCTACAGGGAAATGGCGGTGCTTTACCGGGCCCATTATCTGACACGTTCTCTGGAAGAAGTTTTCCTGAAGGAAGAACTGCCCTACACCCTGTATAGCGGCATCCACTTCTTCGACCGAAAGGAAATCAAGGACGCCCTGTCCTATTTGCGAATGATTGCTTATCGGGATGACCTTTCCTTCCTGCGGATCGCCAATGTGCCCAAGCGCAATCTGGGGGAGAGGCGGATGGCCTTCCTGCAGGAATTTGCCGAGCAGAATAAGTGCAGCCTCTATGAAGCCCTGCGGCGGAATCTCGACCATGAGCCGATCAAGGGGACAAAGGCCGGAGCCTTTGCAGAACTGATTGAGGAATTCTCCGCCGCATATCATGGCAGACCTGTTTCCGAGGTTCTGTCGGCACTGCTGGATGCCAGTGGCTATGAAGAAATGCTGCGCACGGAGGGCAGCCAGGAGCGATTGGATAATCTGGCGGAGCTGAAACAGGCCATCTATGAATACGAGACTTCCTGCGGTGAAGAGGCGATGCTGGAGCATTACCTGGCCAGGGTCGCACTTCTTACCAACAATGATACCGCGGAACATGGGGATAAGATCAAGCTGATGACAGTCCATGCGGCCAAGGGACTGGAATTCCCCTACGTGTTCCTTTGCGGGCTGAATGAAGGAATCTTCCCATCCAGGAAGACGAAAACACAGCAGGCCATGGAAGAGGAACGGCGTCTGGCCTTCGTGGCAATGACCAGAGCGCAGAAAAGGCTGTATCTGTCTGCCGCATCGGGCCTGAACTTCGATGCGTCGGTAAGATATCCCTCAAGGTTCCTACTGGAAGTGGACCCGAAGCTGTTGGAATATGCCAAGCCCATCACAGAGGCTGCCCGTCAGGAGGCACAAAACTATATCGCGGGCATGGAAAAGCACATGGCGCAGGGAAATGCCCCGAAGAAGGCAGCCTTTGCAAAGGGTGACAGGGTACTCCACCGCATCCTGGGAGAAGGCGAGATCCTCGCGATCAACAGCGACAAGGGAGCCTATGTGATAAAGTTTGAAGACATCGACACCCCCAGGGAAATCTCCTTCAAGGCAAAACTGGAGAGGACATGATTTTCAACACGCCAAAGACCCCGCCGAAGCGGGGCCTTTTTGATTGGGAAAACATTTGGAACTGTATGTTGCACCTGCCATCAGTTGGAGGGAGACAGCAGGAAACATGCGATTAAGCGAAGAGGCCGACAGCGTAGCCCACGATACCGATGGCGAAGAGGCCAACGATGATGAGCAGCGGGTTCATGCCCTTCTTCAGGAGATACATGCAGGCGAAGGTCATGAGAAGGGGAACGATGCTCGGCATGAGGCTG
>CADCIX010000045.1 GCA_902801565.1 uncultured Veillonellaceae bacterium
GGGACTTTCTGTCCAATGCTTGTTTCGTACTGTCCATACAGTATACACGGTATGTCCAAAAACTACCCCCTCCGTGTCCAATTTTAGTTTACCACTTCAGGTTTCCGAGGAATATTCGCTTAACGATAGGCAGGGGGGTGCAAGGGGGTTCATCGTTAATCGAGTATAGGGGGTGCATCGTTATTTTGTATCAAAATTTGCGGTAAAGGGGCATGGGCGTTATTTCGGTGAGATTGGACAACGAATCAGAAGCACGATTGAAGCGGGAGGCACAGGCGCAGGGGCTTCGTTTCTCGGATTTTCTGCGAGAGCGGCTGACCGATGGCAAACAGGAAATTACTGAATTGGACTTGAAGGAAATTGCAGAAGCATTGGACAGCAACCTCCGGCAAATCTGCGACTTCCTCAGTCATGTGGAACGGGAGCAGAGGGAAAATGCGTACCTGCTTCAACTGATGATGTGCAACTTTATGAATGCGCTTGTCCCCAACGGAAAAGAGAAAATCAAAACAATGTGGCGAACGGCTATCCAAGACGCAAAAACGCATCGGCTTCGATGCCACCTTCAGTGCCCCTAAGTCTGTCAGTCTTGCCTTGGCAGAATCCGATGAGCGCAGGGAGGAACTGATTCGTATTCACCAAATCGCCGTGGAGCGTATACTGTCAGAAATCGAAAAACATCATCTTGGGACACGAAGCAACGGCAAAAAGCTGTCGGCAAAGAATATGGCTTGCGGTGAATTTGTTCATTTTCTCAACCGCAACAACGAACTGGATTTGCATAGCCATTGCGTCATTCTGAACCAGACTGACACAGATGGGAAACTCCTCGCCCTTGACTTCGATAAACTTCTGGAGCATCAGAAGATGCTCGGACTGGTCTATCGGCAAGAGTTAGCACATGAACTTTTGGAGGCAGGATATGACCTTGAAATCACCAATTCGCGGGAAGGGTACTTCGAGCTAAAGGGCTTTGAC
This sequence comes from uncultured Veillonellaceae bacterium, assembly GCA_902801565.1. Taxonomy (GTDB): domain Bacteria; phylum Bacillota; class Negativicutes; order Selenomonadales; family Selenomonadaceae; genus UBA3796. The sequence continues at coordinate 979 of CADCIX010000045.1, forward strand.
CGTGAAACCGTCATGGCGCATAGTTCGCGCCGGAAGGAAATTCTTGTCGAGGCTGGCCGCCAAGGTGCAATGACTGCCCAAGGGAAGATGCTTGCCAATCTTATTACTCGGAAAGCCAAGGACAAATCCGTTCGCTATGAGGATGTTCTGGCAGAAGTGAAGCAAAATCTATATGACACAGGAACAATCAAAATCGAAAAACACAAAAAGGAGGATGTGTCACGTGGACGAAATGATGGCAGAGGAAGAAGTCCTGCCGGAGGACATGGAGGGACAGAATCATCTTCACTGCCAACAACAGCCGTCTCGGAGTCCTCAACGGCACAATGGGACAAATCGAGAACGTCCAAGGCAACGTATTCACCGTCAGGACTGACAGCGGGGAGCAAGTCACCTTCGACATGGAACAGTACAACAGCATCGACTACAGCTACGCAGTGACGAACTACAAAGCACAGGGTATGGGGGTGGATTTTGTCGTGGCAGATATGCCCACTACAGGTATAGGACAAAACCGCAACGCCGCCTATGTGGATTTGAGCCGAGTCAAGCAGAGAGCCATTGTATTCACCGACAGCAAAGAGCGGCTGGAGAAGCAGACCAAGGCTTTTGTCAAAAAGGTTTCCTCCAAGGACTTCGCCAAACGCATTTATCGGATGGTACGGCGGGGCTATGTGGCGAATAATGAACGGTATCATGTGCCGGAGAAGAAATCCATTGGGGAACTGCTGTCCTCCGTCAAGTGGAAACCTCTGGATGAACGAGTGCCGGACATCTGGCGAGATGAAGAACAGCAGCAGGAAGCTGCACATGCACCCCAGAAAAACGAGCAGACTTCGAGCCATCCAAGTTATATCCGTTATAGATGGGGAGAACGCTCGAATGACATGGGAAGATAAGATTTAACCACAAAAAATTGTGAAGGAAGTGTTACGAATGGCAATACGCAGAATGTTCGCAAAGACCGTGATTGACACGGATCGGTTCATGGAAATGCCGCTGTCCACCCAATGCCTGTACTTCCATCTGCTCCTTTACGGGGACGATGATGGATTTGTGGCAAGCCCCAAGCGGATTATGCGGCTTTTGGGAGCGTCGGAGGATGATATGCGGATTCTCATCGCCAAGGAGTATATCCATGCTTTTGAGAGCGGCATCATCGTTATCCGGCACTGGCGTGTCCACAACAAGATTCGGAATGACCGCTACTCCCCCACGACATGCGAGGAAATCTCCCTGCTTGTCTTGGACGAGAACAACGTGTATCAACTCCTGCCGTCCGGCAGTGAACCATCTGGCAACCAAATGGCAACCGTTGGTAACCCCCATTGCCTAACGAATGGCAACCAGTCCGGCAACCATGTGGCAACCAATGGTATTCCTGATGGTATACCAAGTGACAACCAAGCGGCGACCAGCGGGGTGACATGCGGTGAACCAAGCGGCACCCACTCTGGATACCGGCGGGGGCCGAAGGATAGGATAGGTAAGGATAGGTTAGGTAAGGTTAGGACAGGTAAGGGTAGGTTAGGAGAGGATACGATAGACGAGGCGGCAACCAATCCTCCTGCCTTGTGCTGGACGATTTGGGAGCGGAACGCATGAGCGAGTGGGTGGGCGAACAAGTCTTTGCCATGATAAATTACCGCTCCCAGAACAGCCTCCAGACCATCATCACAACGAACTACGGCCTGAATGCGTTGGCGGGGCGCATGGCAACGGGCATAAAAGACAAAGACAGCGACGATGCTGCTCAGAGCAAGCGGATACTCAGCCGCATCTGCGGGATGTGCTACATTGTCGAGGTCAGGGGCAGGGATTTTCGGATGCAGAACGTGGGATAGAATGGCAATATTCGCATTTTACAGAGCAAATTATGAATCGGAGAGTAGCAAACATGACAACCAAGAAAGAAAATTTTGAGCAGGGACATTCCCTTCCGCAGACAACTACGCTGCAACGCGGCGGTGTCACCTATATCGTGGTGCATGAGGTCAGCAGCACCGCAAGGGAGACTGCTACAGAGAAGGTGAAACGGCTGATTCTTCGGGACGTGGAGCGCACGGCGAAAAAGGGAACATTGACTGGCAAGTGACTTGACTTCTTCGTAGCGGTGTGGGAAAATTATGGCAACGCTTGAAGATTGTCGGGAAGGAGGGTACATGAACAGCAGACAATCTTACACAGCCAAGGAATTTGACACCTTGGCGGGTACGGGGAAAATCACCGCTCTCTACTGCCGCCTCTCGCGGGACGATGAGATGCAGGGGGATTCCAACAGCATCAAGAACCAGAAGGCAATGCTGGCGAAATACGCATCGGACAACGGCTTTTCCAACACGGCCTTCTTCGTGGATGACGGGTATTCCGGCACTACCTTCGAGCGTCCCGACTGGCAGAGGCTCATGGCTCTGCTGGACGAGGGCAGAATCGGGACCATCATCGTGAAGGACATGAGCCGTCTGGGGCGTGATTACCTCAAGGTGGGGATGTACACGGAAATGGTGTTCCCCAATGCGGATGTGCGGTTCATCGCCGTCAACAACGGCGTGGACAGCGACCATCAGGGCGAGAACGACCTGACGCCCTTCATCAACATCTTCAACGAGTTCTACGCCAAGGACACCAGCCGGAAGATCAAGGCGGTGTTCCGTGCCAAGGGCGAGACGGGAAAGCATCTGACCAATATCCCTCCCTACGGCTATCGGAAATCGGAGGACAAGAGCCATTGGGTAGTGGACGATGACGCCGCCAAGGTGGTGCAGGAGATTTTCCACTTGTGCGTCCAAGGCTACGGCGTGTCGCAGATTGCCACCCGGCTATCGAATCAGCACATCATGAATCCATCGGCTCATGCCAAGGCGCACGGCATCCACAATCTGGACACGAGGACGGTATCGGACGATTGCTGGTGGCAGCCCGCCACGGTTTCCATCATCCTTTCCCGGCAGGAATACCTTGGCCATACCGTCAATTTCAAGACCTACCGCAAATCCTACAAGCAGAAGAAGAAACTTCAGCGCGACCCGTCCGAGTGGCAGATTTTCAAGAACACGCACGACCCTATTGTGGATCAGGAAACGTTTGACATCGTACAACGCATTCGGGCAGGACGGCGCAAGCTGACACCCAAGGGAGAGCCAAACATGTTGGCAGGGATGCTCTACTGCCCTGACTGCGGGAGGAAGATGTATCAGGCGAGGATGCGAAAACGCAATCCACCGATTGACTACTTCGTCTGCTCCTCCTACCGCAAGGTCAGGAACGGCTGCACAAGGCACTCTGTCCGCAATGAGCTTGTGGAAGAAATCCTTCTCGATGCCCTCCGCAGCGTAACGACTTACGCAAGGAAGCATGAGGATGAGTTTGTGGAACTTGTCGTAAAGAAGTCCAAGGCGGAGGTCGAGCAGACCCTGCGGAATGCCAAGAAGGAACTGGAGCAAGCCCAAAGCCGGATGCGGAAACTGGACACCATCATCCAACGGCTCTATGAGGACAACATCGAGGGCAAGGTCAGCGATGAACGCTTTGCCAAAATGACCGCCAACTATGAGAGCGAACAAAAGACGTTGGAAAGCAGGACGGCGGAATTGAAGTCCATCATTGCACGGGAACTTGACTGTACCGATGGGGCGAACCGCTTTCTGGCACAAGTGCGGAAGTACAGCAACATCAAGAAATTGGATGCCGAGGTCATCCGCGAGTTCGTGGACAAGATTTACATTCACGAAAAGCAAGTGGTCAATGGTAGGACATCACAGGAAATCAGAATCCTTTGGAACTGCATCGGAGAATTCGTTCCTCCCAAGGATTCTGGCAGGAAAAGTGGTGTCCCTAAATAAAACCATCTTTTGAGGGATATCCATTATGGAACAGACATTGAGCATGAATCTCAGCCAGAAGCTGGCCATGACTATGAAGATGCAGCAGGCCATACAGCTGCTGCAGATGTCGGCGCAGGAACTTCGTGCTGCCGTTGAGAAGGAGTACCTGGAGAATCCTGTCCTGGAAATGGATGAAAGCAGCAATGGGGATGCACCGAAGGAAGAGGTGCGGGCAGAGGACATTTCCCCGATGGCGGATTATCTGGAAAACGGCCAGCCCGGCTATTTCACGGATGACAGGGATGGAGGAATGGAGGCGGCAACGCCGTCGGGGCCTACTCTGGAGGAGGAACTGCTGGAACAGGTGAGGTATGCCTTTTTCGATGAAGAGGAGAGGGCTGTGGCGACCTTCATTGTCGGCTCCATTGATGAGCGGGGCTATCTTATCGTTTCGGTGGAAGAGATCATGCGCGCCATGGGAGCCAGCGAGGACAAGGTCATGGAGGTGCTTCGCCGCGTCCAGGAGTTCGAGCCGCCGGGCATCGGGGCCAGGGACCTGCAGGAATGTCTCCGCATCCAGGCAAGGCAGCGGGGCATCTACGAAGGTCTGGTGGCGGCACTCATCGACCGTCATCTCGATGAAGTGGCAGCCTCGCGTGTCAAGAGCATCGCCGAGGCAGAGCAGGCAAGCCCGGAGGATGTGCAACTCGCCATTGACATCCTTCGTACACTGGACCCGAAGCCGGGAAGAGCCTATGGGCTGGCTTCGTCTCATTACGTCCAGCCGGATGTCTTCGTGAGGAAGGTGGACGGGGACTACGTTGTGAGCATCAGCGAAAGGAGCATGCCGAAGCTGCAGATTTCCACTCTTTACCGCGATGCGTCGGGGCTGGATGAGACTGCGAGGAGCTACATCAAGCAGCGCATCCATGCGGCATCCTGGCTTCTTCGGAGCATCGAGCAGAGGCGGCAGACCATCTGCCGTGTCATGGAGGAGATCGTGCATCAGCAGCGTCCTTGCATGGAGAAGGGCATGCAGGCCCTCCGCCCCATGAGCATGAAGCAGGTGGCGGAGGCCATCCATGTGCATGAGTCCACGGTGAGCCGTGCGGTGGCGAACAAATACGTGGAGCTGCCCTGGGGCGTTGTTTCCATGCGGGATTTCTTCTCGTCGAATCTTGGGAAGGCGACCTCGGAGGAGGAATTCATCGCAGGCCAGGTCAAGTCGGCCATGGAGGAGCTCATCCGGGGCGAGGATGCAAAAAAGCCCCTCTCCGATCAGAAGCTGGCAGAGCTTCTGGCAGAAAAGGGGATGAAGGTTTCCCGCCGCACGGTGATGAAGTACCGGGAGCAGATGGGATATGCTTCTTCGGTGAAGCGAAAGAGATATTGAATATGGAACGCAAAAAAGCCGGAATCCTTCGATTCCGGCTGATATTATCATGGTGACGCCTATGGGATTCGAACCCATGAACCCGCCGTGAGAGGGCGGTGTCTTAACCACTTGACGAAGGCGCCGAATATTGGTGACGCCTATGGGATTCGAACCCATGAACCCGCCGTGAGAGGGCGGTGTCTTAACCACTTGACGAAGGCGCCACGTAACCAACAACAAATATTATATTACAAGTTTTCCAGGTTTGCAAGACTTTTTTTCATCCGCTCCAAGGAAATTTCCTTGCCAAGGATGTAGAGGAGTTCCGTTGCCCCGCCCGGCGTCACGGACTGCCCGGCGATGGCGATGCGGATGGGCCACATGGCCAGTCCCTTCTTGAGGCCGGTTTCCTCGATATGGGCATTGAGCCTTGCATAGAGGCTGTCGTTGTTCCATTCCTCTTCGGGAACCTGTTCCAGGAGTTCAATGACCGGGGGCAGGATCTCGCGGGATTTCTCCGGGGTCACCTTGTTGCGCTTGTTGTTGTACAGGGCAGCATCGAATTCCGGCATGTCCGCGAGGAAGGCAATCTGGCCGGGAATCTCGTCCAGCCTCGTGAGTCGGGTCTTGAGCAGGGCGGCGATATAGGCCCATTTTTCCTCAAGATATCCCGGCAGCTCCCCGGCAAAGGGACGGGCGAGCTTGGCGAAGACATCATCCTCCATTGCCTTGAAGTATTCCCCGTTGATCCAGCCCAGCTTGTCGTAGTCGAAGACGGCGGGGGATTTTGACAGCCCCTCCAGGGAGAAATGGGCGATGAGCTCCTCCATGGAGAAGATTTCCTGGTTGGTGCTCTTGGGGTTCCAGCCCAGGAGGGCCACATAGTTCGTGATGGCCTCGGGCAGATAGCCCATCTTCACAAGGTCATCGAAGCTGGTGGCGCCGTGGCGCTTGGAGAGCTTCGAGGTGGAGCCGTCCTCGTTCTTGCCCATGACGGGAGCGAGATGGATGAAGGTGGGAAGCTCCCAGCCAAAGGACTGGTAGAGAAGGACGTGCTTGGGGGTGGAGGTGATGAACTCCGCGCCGCGGATGATATGGGTGACAGCCATGAGATGGTCGTCGATGACATTGGCGAAGTTGTAGGTGGGCATGCCGTCACTTTTCAGGAGTACCTGGTCCTCCAGTTCCTCGTTGGCGATGGTGATATTGCCATGGAGCACGTCGAAATAGGTGGTCTCGCCGTCCAGGGGCATCTTTTGGCGGATGACGTAGGGATCGCCGTTTTCCAGATGCTTCTGGATATCTTCCGGACTGAGATTGCGGCAGGCACGGTCATAGCCGCCATGCCCTTCTGCCCCTTCCTTTTCTTTCGGGTTGCAGAAGCAGCGGTAGGCACACCCCTTTTCCACCAGTTCCTCGGCGTATTTCCTGTAGAGGTCCATGCGCTGGCTCTGGATGTAGGGTCCGTAGTCGCCGCCGGCATCGGGGCCTTCGTCAGGGATAATATGGGCCATCTCCAGGGTGCGGTTGATGAAGTCCACGGCATCGGCCACATAGCGGGCGCGGTCCGTGTCCTCGATGCGCAGGATGAAGGTTCCCTTTTCCGCCTTGGCGAAGAGATAGGCGTAGAGCGCCGTGCGCAGGTTTCCGATGTGCATGTATCCCGTGGGGCTCGGAGCGAAACGGGTGCGGGCAGTTTTGTTCAAGATGAGTTCCTCCTTGCAGTTCAAACATAGGTTTATCATACTACAGAATGGCAAAGAGGACAAATCCTTTGCGGAAGAAAAATTTTGCCTTTGGCAAAATCTGAACAATGCGTTATGACGGGACAAGCCCGTCGCGACGCGAAGCTAGTGTCCCGCCTCGTTCATATCCATAATAATTGCCCGATATGCAGTCATCTGCGTTGTCATCGTCAGTTGGCGTAGCCACCGCTACTTCCTAGCATCTGACTACATCTCGAACAATTATTTTTATGTTTCTGAACGAGGTGGGACACTAGTCCCAATGGGGAAACGCAAATAAGTATGTTTTGCCCTTGGCAAAACTTGAACAACTGCGTTATGACGAGGCATGTGCCTCGTCGAAACGATAATTGGTAAATTTTGCCTTTGGCAAAATTTGAACAATGCGTTATAATATAAAATAATGCATAGATACCATAAGGAAACGATATAGGAAGCGAAAGAGGGTAGGCGGATGGAAATCAAGGACATGCGGGCGTTCTATGCCATTGTGGAGGAGGGGAATATCAGCCATGCGGCCCAGCGGCTGGATATTGCCCAGCCTGCACTGTCGCGACAGATGAAGCGCCTGGAGATGGCTTTGGGGGTGCAGCTCTTCGAGCGGGGAAGCCGCCGCATCCGCCTGACGGATGCGGGACAGGTTCTCTACAGCCGCGTGGAGCATATCCTGGGCATGGTGGATGGTACGGTGCGGGAGATCACGGAGATCGGGTCCGGCGTGGCGGGGACGGTGCGTCTGGGGACCATCACCACATCGGGGGCCATGCTTCTTCCCGAACTCCTTACGGAATTCCATCGCCGCTATCCCCAGGTGAATTTTCAGCTCTGGGAGGCAGACGGGGCGAGGATACTGGAGCTTCTCGATAACCGCATCATTGAGATTGCCATCACGCGGACACAGGTGGATGACAAGGTCTATGATTCCATTGTCCTGTCCAATGAGCCCCTGGTGGTGATCATGAACAAGGGACATGGCTGCGGCGAGGCAGAGGATGTGATACGCTTTTCCGAATTGAAGGAGGAGTCCATCATCATCCCCTTGCGCTGGCAGTCGACCTTCACGCAGAATTGCCGCAAGCAGGGCTTTGAGCCGAATATCGTCTGTGTCAGCGACAGCATCGTGCAGGACCTGTTGCTGGTGAAGATGGGCATGGGGGCGGCCATCATGCCGGTGTCTTCCATGACGCTGCTCACGGATGGAAACCTCGTCTGCAAGCGGCTCATCGAGCCGGAAATGTCCACCCATACGGTGGTTGCCTGGCTCAAGAATAAGAGCCTGTCCACCAGCGGCCGTCATCTGTTGCGGCTGTTCAAGGAAATCCATAATAATGAAACCAAGTGAGGAGAATTGTTGAGATGGAAACGGAAAAAATCAAAGTTGGAATGAAGAGAGAGGCTTCCGAGGAAGTCGTGGAGGGGAATACGGCCTTAGCCATGGGAAGCGGAAGCCTTCCTGTGTATGCGACGCCGGCCATGACCTGCCTCATGGAGAAGGCAGCGGCGGAACTGGCGGAAGAGTGTCTGCCGGAGGAGTGGACTTCGGTGGGCATTGCCCTTGATGTGCAGCACAAGGCGGCAACTCCTGTGGGCATGAAGGTATGCGCCGAGGCGGAGGTCACTGCCGTGGAAGGCAGGAAGATCGTCTTTGCGGTGCGGGCCTTTGACGGCAAGGAGGAGATCGGATCCGGGACACATCAGCGCTTTGCCGTGCTTCGGGAAAAGTTCCTGGCGAAGGCCCAGGGGAAAAAGGGTTAAATTTCTATTAAAAATGCGTGTTGCGGCTTTTCTTTGCGATGATTGCGGTATATGATGTGAGTGATATATATTGGACAGGAGTGATGAGGGTGGCAGAGCCGATACGCGTTTTTATTGTGGAGGATGAGCCGCGCATAGCGCGCTTTCTGCAGATTGAGCTGGAGCATGAGGGCTTCCAGGCGGAGACTGAGGCAAACGGGCGCAGGGCCTTTGAACGCATCGTGCAGGAGAACCATGATATCGTGCTTTTGGATGTCATGCTGCCGGACATGGACGGCATGGAGATCTGCCGCAGGGTCAGGGAGGTGTCCTCCATTCCCATCATCATGCTTACGGCACGGGATGAGATCGAGGACAAGGTGAACGGCCTGGACATCGGCGCGGATGACTATATGACGAAACCCTTTGCCATACAGGAGCTCTTGGCGCGCATCCGGGCGGCACTCCGAAAGCATGCGCCCCGGGACACGGTCTCCGGGGAGGAGAAGCTGGTGGTGCGGAATCTTGTCCTCTATCCCAGCCGCTATGAGGTGCAGGTGAAGGGGGAGAATGTGGAGCTGACGAAGAAGGAATATTCCCTTTTGGAATATCTCATGCGCAATAAGCGCATGGTGCTGACCCGTGACCAGATCCTGCAGAAGGTGTGGGGCTACGATTACGTGGGGGATACCAATGTGGTGGATGTCTACATCCGCTACCTGCGGGCGAAGATCGATGACAAGTTCCAGGACAAGTACATCCATACGGTGCGCGGCGTCGGCTACGTGATCAAGGAGTAGCCCATGGGAGCCTGGCGAGTCTGGTGGAAGGAGATTTCCGACCGGTTGACCTATCCCCGCATTTCCATGAAGATCACCCTGCTCTATGCGGCCATTCTCTGCGTTGTGCTCCTCGTCACCAGTGCTATCACGGGGGCGGGGGTTTATTTCAGCTTCTACCATCAGGCAGAGATTGAGATGGACATCAGCATGAAGAATACCGTGGAAAAAGTGGAGCGGGGGGAGCTTTTCACGCCCGATTTCTGGCGGGACGATCCTCTTTTGCCCGGTGTTGTCCTGCGGGTGACGGATATCTCGGGACGTGTGATCCTGGAGAACGATGCCCATTATCCTTCCATTGAGCGCGTGGAAAGGAATTTGAGGAAACATCAGCCCCTCCTTGCCAATCCCAGGATGGGCGTGGCGGATTTCGGAAACATGAGCATCTATTGCGCCAAGGTGCAGGTCATGCAGCATGGGCAGCTTTATGAGCTGCATTTCTTCAAGACCATTACGGCGGAAAAGGAGTTCCTGCAGACACTTCTCTGGGGACTGTTCATCACGAATATCATTGGGTTCCTCATTGCCCTTGCGGCAGGGTTTTTCGTGAGCCGCAAGATATTGAAGCCGATCCGCACCTTTACCCGCATGGCGAGGCGGGTGGAGGTGGAACGCATGAGCAGCCGTATTCCCGTGATGGCGCGCCGGAGGGATGAGCTGACAGAACTGGCGGAAACCTTCAACCGCATGATGGACCGCCTGCAGGCAGGGTTTCGCCAGCAGCAGCAGTTCGTGTCGGATGCCTCCCATGAGCTGCGCACGCCTGTGACGGTGATTCTTGGCTATTCTGACCTTCTGAGCCGATGGGGACGCGAGGACCCGAAGATCCTGGATGAAGGCATATCCGCCATCCGCTCGGAGGCAGAGGATATGCAGCAGCTCATCGAGAAGCTCCTTTTTCTTGCGAGAGCTGACCAGAAACGGCAGGTGCTCCATAAGGAGCTTCTGGAATTCTCTGAGCTTGTGGCGGATGTCATGAAGAAATTCAAGCTGGTGGCAAAGGAGCATGAGGTGGAACTCCGTCAGAATGACGTGGGGACCATCTATGCGGATCAGGTGACCATCCGTCATATGCTTCGTATATTTCTGGAGAACAGCCAGAAGTATACGCCGAAGGGCGGCAGGATCTATGCGGAGTCAAGGCGTGAGGGGAATGTATTTCATCTGGTTTTGGGGGATACGGGCATCGGCATTGCTTCGGAGAACCAGGAAAAGGTCTTTGAGCGTTTTTATCGTGTGGACAGTTCACGCACGAAGGCGGAAGGCGGTGTCAGCGGGACGGGGCTTGGCCTTTCCATTGCCCGCTGGATTGCGGAACAGCATGATATTAAGATATCTTTAAAAAGTGAACTTGGCAAGGGGACGGAAATCCATCTGCAGATTTCCTTGGCAGGCGTGGAGCCAGTGCAGAGTGAGTCGCCGGAAGTCACGCAGGAAGGGAGCGATGGGCAGGGCTTTTGGGGCGGATTGTGAATTCTTGCAGGAATCTGCGATGCCTATCGTGAATAAATATACGATATCATCGATTGTTTTGAGGAGGATGGCGATATGAGTATCAAAGGATTCGAGTTTGAGGGAAGGTTTTTCCGTTCCAAGGTCCCGATTCCCTTTGTGGAGGCAACGGCTTATTTGCCGAGCCGTATTTATGTGGAAGGGTATTTCCCGGTGGGAACGGTGTTCCGCTTTGGAAAGCCCGTTTGCAGCCAGAAAACCAATGCGTTCAGGGAGCAGGTCAATGATTACTGCCATGCGGTTTCCCTGGTGTACAGCGAGCGGTTCAACGGCAATCCGGAGGCGAAGGAGGAGGCGGATATCACAATCCATGTGGACCTGAGCGCCTTTTTCCTGTTGCTGGAACCGGTGGATGAGGACGGAATGCAGTACTGTGCTGAGTGATTTCAACACATTCTGTTGAGGCAGCAAATTCCGTCATGTATTTCCAATATCGCTTGGGCATGAGTGTCTGGCGGCATTTCTCGTTATGGCGGGGCTTTATTTCGATGGCATCGTAAAAAGTCCTCCAAAGGGCGCGGAATGCCGCTTCTTCTTTGTCCGGAGGGGCGGCCCGGAACTCGTCCATGGGGATGATGGCACTCTCATAGGGGCGGTAGACCAGGGCCATGTGATGGTTCTCATCGTAGATGAGGAGATGCTCGTCGGGATAGCGCTCGCTGAAATGGCGGGCAAGGAAGGGCAGCACGAAGTTCTTGGGACCGATGGCAGCAATGAGCACGTTCTGGTGGATGGAAAAGCGGATGAATCCCTTCAGGAGATGCGCTTCTTTCTGGAGATGCTTTACCGCTTCTGTGAGGCGGTACAGCGTCTCATTGCCTGCGAACCCCATGATGCGGGGGCCGTAATGGTATCCCTGCCGCAGGAAGGAAAGAATGGCAAGCTCTTTTTTGGGAAGGCAGGTCAGGAAGGCGAGCTGTACGAGGTCATAGGCCTCGTGGCCGATTTTTGCGGGGATGGAGCGAAGCACACGCTGGGCATTGGCCTCGTTGGTCAGGATGTTCTTGGCGCCGAACAGGTTCTCTTCCACTGCGTCCGGCCCCAGGATTTCCGTGGGGAGCTCTTTTTTCATATAGCTCTCGAAGACACAGCACATCAGTCCGTCAAAGGTGCCGTCATAGCGATAGGAAAGGGCAGTCTGGTTCATTTGATTCTCCTTGTATCATAATGGCAGCGGAAGGGATTCCAGCTCCCGGCGCGCCGAAAGGAAGGTTGCGGTTTCCTGTTCAAAAAGGGAAAGCTGCTGCACCTCGCCGCTTTCCAGGAGATAGCGCTTCCTTTCGCGTTCCGACATCATGGCGGCGAGGAGGGTGTTGCGTCTTGTTTCCAGCCCCGGTTTTCTTTTTCCGCGGCAGAGAAGGAAGTATTGGGCGCGCTTCATGACGACGCCGATCTTTTCCAGCGCGTCCCAGCTGAGGGGGCAGGCACGACGGGCCTGGAGGATGCGCCAGGCGCTCTTCGCACCGATGCCCGGCACTCGCAGGAGTTCCTCGTGGGAGGCGCGGTTGACCTCCAGAGGAAAGAGGCCGCTGTGGCGGAGGGCCCAATGGCATTTCGGGTCCAGATAGGGATGGAGGGCAGCGTGCTCCTCGTCCAGAAGTTCGTCTGCATCAAACCCGTAGAACCGCAGGAGCCAGTCTGCCTGATAGAGGCGGTGTTCCCTCCAGAGAGGCGGGGGCGTGTCTGCTCCCGGCAGCAGGGGATGGGGGACGACGGGAACATAGGCGGAGAAGAAGACCCGTTTCAGGCCGTACCGGCGATAGAGTCCCTCGCTGAGCTTCAGGATATGGTAGTCCGTTTCCGGTGATGCGCCGATGATCATCTGCGTGCTCTGCCCTGCCGGGGCGAATTTCGGCGCATGGCGGTATCGGACGAGGTCGCGGCTGTTTTCCTCAATGCGCTGGCTCATGTAGTCCATAGGGGCAAGGATGGCCTTTTTCGTCTTGTTGGGCGCGAGCCGGGTGAGGCTTGCGCTGGAGGGCATCTCGATGTTCACGCTCATGCGGTCGGCCAGGAGGCCGAGGTGCCGGATGAGGATGGGATCTGCGCCGGGGATGGCCTTGGCGTGGATATAGCCCCGGAACCTGTATTCCTCTCGCAGGATGCGGAGGACGGCAATCATTTTCTCGCAGGTGTTGTCCGGGGTGCCGATGACGCCGGAACTCAGGAACAGTCCTTCGATGTAGTTGCGACGGTAGAATTGCATGGTGAGATCTGCAAGCTCCCTCGGCGTGAAGGAGGCGCGGGGGACATCATTGGAGCGGCGGTTCACGCAATAGGCGCAGTCATAGGCGCAGGCGTTGGACAGCAGGACTTTCAGCAGGGAGATACAGCGCCCATCCCCTGCGAAGCTGTGGCATATTCCCGAGGCATGGGCGCTTCCCATGCTGCCCCTGCTGCCCTTGCGGTCGGTGCCACTGGATGTGCAGGCCGCATCGTATTTCGCAGCGTCTCCCAGGATGCGCAGTTTTTCGTTGAGTTCCATAAAAACACCTCGTACAGAACGAATGTTTACTTCATTCTACCACGAAACGCTTGTTCTGTAAAGGCGCAGCTCATGAAGTTGTCGTTGTACTTGGTTCTGTTTTCGTGCTATACTTTTCCTATCGGAAAACGTTAGGGAAACACTGATTAATTCAGTCGCCCATCTTGGCGCATCTTGAATGTCCTCCCTGCGTTGACAAATCCTCGACATAGTACCACTATGACTGCGGTTTGTCGCCTTGGGATGGACATGCAATCTACGCCAATCTGGGCAACTTCATTTAATCAGCGTTTCCTTAGAAGTGAGGTGCAGAAGGGCGTGTATGATTATCTGATTGTTGGAAGCGGGCTTTTTGGCAGCGTCTTTGCCCATGAGGCAAAGGAAGCGGGAAAGACGTGTCTTGTGGTGGAACGGCGGAGCCATTTGGGCGGCAATGTCTATTGCGAGGAAAAGGAAGGCATCCACATCCACAAGTACGGCGCGCACATTTTCCACACCAGTTTCCGTGAGGTTTGGGAATATGTGAACCGCTTTGTGGAATTCAACCACTATGTGAACTCGCCTGTGGCGAATTACAAGGGGGAGCTTTACAATCTTCCCTTCAACATGAATACCTTTTCCAGGCTTTGGGGCGTGGTGACGCCGAAGGAGGCGCAGGAGAGGATTGCCGGACAGCGTCTGGCCATCAAGGGAGAGCCGAAGAATCTGGAGGAGCAGGCAATCTCCCTGGTGGGGACGGATATCTACCAGAAGCTCATCAAGGGATATACGGAGAAGCAATGGGGCCGTGACTGCCGGGAACTTCCCGCTTTCATCATCAAGCGGCTTCCCGTGCGGTATACCTTTGACAACAATTATTTCAATGACAGGTATCAGGGAATTCCCATAGGGGGATACAACAAGCTCATCGAGGCATTGCTCGAAGGGGTGGAGATCCGCCTTGGGGTGGACTTCCATGAGGACAGGGAAGAGCTTTCCGCCTTGGCGGAGAAGATCGTCTATACGGGCGCGATCGATGCCTATTTCGATGATTCTCTGGGACGATTGGAGTATCGCGGCCTGCGCTTCGAGACGGAGCGTCTGGAGGAAGAGAATCATCAGGGCGTTGCGGTCATGAACTATACGGAACGGGAAGTTCCCTACACGCGGACCATTGAGCACAAGCATTTCGAGTTTGGGACCCAGCCCGTGACCTATGTGACAAAGGAATATCCTGCGGACTGGAGGCCGGGGGAAGAGGCCTATTATCCCGTCAATGATGCGCGGAACCAGGAGCTTTACGGGCGGTATGCATCCATGGCGGCGAAGGAGAAGAATGTTATTTTTGGCGGGCGTCTGGCGGAATACAAGTATTATGATATGGACGATGTGGTTCTCTCTGCCCTGCAGACAGTTCAGAAAGAGATGGGGACGAGATCATGAAGGTTTTGGTTACAGGCGTGACGGGGCAGCTTGGCTTTGATGTCATGCGTGAGCTGGAAGCGGCGGGGATTCCTGCCAAGGGGTGCAGCCGCAAGGAGTTTTCCCTGACGGATCATGCTGCGGCAAGGGCGTGCATCGAGGACTACGCCCCTGATGTGGTGGTGCATTGTGCGGCCTATACCGCCGTGGACAAGGCGGAGGACGAGGCGGAGCTTGCCCAGGCGGTCAATGCCGATGCGGTGCGGAATATCGCCAAGGTATGCCTGGATATCGGGGCGAAGCTCATCTATATCAGCACGGATTACGTCTTTCCGGGAGATGGGGAGGAGTTCTACGAGCCGGATGCCCCCAAGGGACCGACGAATGCCTATGGGCGCTCGAAGCTGGCCGGGGAAGAGGCCGTGCAGGAACTTCTGGAGAAGTATTTCATTGTCCGCATTTCCTGGGTGTTCGGCATCCATGGCAAGAATTTTATCCGCACGATGCTGAAGCTCAGCGAGACACACAAGGAACTCACGGTGGTTGCCGATCAGGTGGGCTCTCCCACCTATACCCGGGACTTGGCCCGCCTCCTTGTCGATATGGCAAAGAGCGAGAAGTATGGCGTCTATCATGCGACGAATGAGGGCATTTGTTCCTGGGCGGAACTGGCGGAGGAGGTCTTCCGTCAGGCGGGGCGTTCCGTGAAGGTGACTCATGTGCCGTCCAGCGCATATCCCACAAAGGCGACGCGTCCCAAGAACTCCCGCATGAGCAAGGAATGCCTTGACAGGGCGGGTTTCCAAAGACTGCCCGATTGGAAGGATGCTGTTTCACGGTACCTTGGGGAACTGGCAGAGGAACAGGAGCAGGGATAAGCATGCTGGAATGGGAAGCTGCAGAGCTGAAAAGGATACGGCAATATCTTGATGCGGGGCAGACAGAAGAGGCGTTTTGCTTGTTGAAGCAGTTGAAGGAAAATGCCTCGGAGGAGCTTCAAAAGAATGATATGTGGCAGGTGCATGAGCTGTTCGGGGCTTGTTTCCATGATTTCGGGGATGCGGAGGGGGCGGCCCAGGCATATCTTCAGGCGGCGCAGAGTGACCGCTTCCTTCGGAGCCAGCGACAGCATTTTTCCGGTTATCTTTTTGCGCTCCATTACCTGCCACAGATTCCGGACGAGGAAATGGCGCGGCAGAATCTTGCTTATGGCAGCCTTTACCACGATGTGATGCCGTTTCCGCTGCGGGGAGAAGGGCGGCAGGGGAAGATACGGGTGGGGTATCTTGCCCCTTCCTTTTCGGAGCAGGCAGCGGCGCGCTTTTATGAAGTGATGCTCATGGAATACGACAGGGATGCCTTTGAGGTCTTTTGCTACAGCATGGAGCCATCGGAGGATGCTTTTGCCGAGGCCGTGCGCAAGCAGGTGGGGGGCTGGAGGGTGCTCCCGGAATTGGAGCCGGAGAAGGCCGCCCGGATCATCCAGCAGGACGGCATCGACATCCTCGTTGATCTCGGCGGCCATTCCGAGGGGGGCATGACCCTTGCGGTCATGGCCTATCATCCGGCAAAGGTGCAGGTATCGGGCATTGGCTGGCTGGATACCACGGGACTTCCGGCCATGGATTATCTTCTTGCGGATGGGCATCTCGTTCCCGAGGGCTGTCATGAGGAATATTTCAGCGAGAGGCTCCTGCGTCTCGCCTACGCCTTCTGCTGGCATCCCACGGAGGAGATGCGGCGCATTTCGCCGCAGCCGCGGAAGAAGGGAAGCCCGGTGCGCCTGGGGTGTTTCAATAATTTCATGAAGGTTACGGATGACATGCTCCGGCTCTGGCGGAGCATCCTGGAGCAGTTGCCGGAGGCAGTGCTCGTCCTGCAGGATGCCTCCCGTCACCCTGCCCGTCAGAGAGAGATGAAGCGGCGCATCGGGGAGGCAGGGCTTGCCGGGCGCGTGGAGGTCTTTCCTGCATCCATGGATTATCTGGAACGGATCGGGAAGACGGATATTGTACTGGATACCTATCCTTATACCGGGGGAGGTATGACAGCGGCATCCCTCTACATGGGAACCCCTGTGATATCGCTGGCGGGAACGAGGTATGGCTCCCGCTTTGGCGTGAGCCTGCTCCAATCCATCGGCCTGCAGCAATGCATTGCCCGAAGCCCGAAGGAATACGTGGCAAAAGCAGTGGAGCTGGCACGGAACGAAGGCCGCCTGACGGAGATGCAGAACGGCCTTCGCGAGCGGATGGAGGACAGTCCCCTGATGGACGGGAAGGGTTACATGAGGGAACTGGAGCAGGCCTACCGGCGCATTCTTGGAGTTCATTGATCCTTGAAAATGACAAAAAAATACCCGCTCTGGTGAGCGGGTTATTTTTATGTCATATGCAAAGCTTATGCCATGGCGTTGACCTTGCGGGCAAGACGGGACTTCTTGCGGGCGGCGGCGTTCCGATGGTATACATGGTTCGCGGCAGCCTGGTCGATGGTCTTGCAGGCAAGACTGAGGAGGGACTTCGCCTCGTCAGCGTTTCCAGCCTCCACAGCATCGAGGACACGGCGGGAAGCGGTGCGCACACGGGACTTCTCGGCAGCGTTCTTTGCATGGCGCTTGGCGTCAGTCTTCACACTAAGGATAGAAGATTTGATGTTCGGCAAACAGTTCACCCCCCTTGACAAGTTGATACTTAACTATTCTATCACGGGGAAAAGGAAAAAGCAACACTTTCTTTTTACGGAGGCTGACTTTCAGCCTCTTTTTTGCATGTACTAATTAAGCATTACTCCCTTCGTGTCTATTCTAGCACGGACACGAGAGGGCTTTCAAGGCGAAATGCCGTATTGAGCAATGAAAAAAGCCCCATTCCCAGCCAACGGGAATGAGACAGAAGCTATGCGAAGATTGCATTTTAGGGAATCCTCAGCTTTCGTGAAGTATGCCACTTCACGATGCTGTCCCGTGCCCCTTGCAACTGTGCGACCCTACAAATCCTGGACGGCTTATTGTGACGGCTTATCGTGGGAAAGAAAAACCCCAGAGCATTATGATGGTTCCGCATACGCTCTGGGGTATCATCGTTTTATTTTGACGGCTTATATCTTGACGGCTTATCATCACGACACTGCCATTTGCTCCATGTTCTTTCGCTTCATCGTCATAGACGGATGGACATAGCGATTCAATGTCGTGTTCACACTGGAGTGACCGAGGACTGCGCTGAGGCATTTGACATCCAGTCCCTTCTCGACCCAGACCGTGGAAAATGTATGCCTCAAGGTATGAAACTTCGCATCTCCGATGTTGCAGGCACTCAACACGGCTTTGAAGTGATTCTGCACCGTCCGAGGCTCCACATATCGATCCGTTTCCCCTGTCAGGAGAAATGCGCCCGGCTTCCTTGCTGCTGCAAGGCGGGCGCACAGATCTACCGGCAGGGGAATTTTGCGTTTGGAGCAAGCCGTCTTGGGCGAGGTCATAACGATCTTCGTTTTCGAGCCATCTCCCTCATTGCAGGAAATCCGCTGCATGGTCTTTTGAATGTGGATCACTCGCTCCTCCAGCGAGATGTCCTCCCATGTCAGAGCGCAAAGCTCGCCGATGCGCATCCCTGTGAAAAGGGCGAGAAGGATCCCCAAATGAATGAGATCGTTGCTCTCTTCAAGATGTTTTTTCAGACGGTCGCGTTCCGGAGGCGTGAACACGCGGAGTTCCTGCGGCCTTTGCCTGATGCGCACGCAGTCTGAGGAGTATCCCACCTCATACTGACGGGAAAGCGCATACGCCCGCAAATGCTTCATGACACGGAAGACCTCTGCCACGGTCTTGGGGGAAAGCCCCATCCCCTTCTTTCCGCCGTGTTTCAGAAGCTCCGTGCAGAAGCCGGACACATCGGCATCAGAGATTGCGGACATTTCCCTCTTGCCAAACATGGGATGGATATAGCAGCGAAGGTAGTCCCTGTACTTGGCGATGGTCGACTCCTTCAGCTGCGCCTCGGACGCAGAGAGCCATCCCCCGCTGAGCTCGTCCAGTCTGACCGCACAACCCTGCGCTCTCTTGATGCCGGCCATCCATCGGTTTCGTGCACGTATCTGTTTTTCCTTGGCCTCCTGGCGGGACGATCCATAGACATATCCAAAACAGGTCTTCCCGTCTTTTCTGCTCTTCACGTAACGAGCTTCCCAACGCCCGTCCTTCCTAAGGTAAATATTGGATCCTCGCCTTGCCAAATCGATTCCTCCTTCAAATTTAGCACGTCATTGACACAAGCCATAAAAAAATGTACAATCAGAAGTGGTTTTAAGATATTTTTTCGTGAAGTGGCATACTTCACGAAAATTCGATGGATCCCGGGAGCGTTTGGAATTTCGCAAAATCCGAGAGAGGTACAGCTGCTTTTATGACAATGTACACCAAGAGCATCAGGCAGTACAGCCAAAAGTTGCCGCCGGACACCATGGAATTCCTTCGCTGGCTGGCCGGTGTCTATGCCAAGGTCAAGAAGACCACCTATGAACGCTACAGTGGCATCGGCAGTCTCGGCAAGCTGACGCCCGGTTATACGGTGCTCAACGAGATGCGCGCCTCGGGCATGCGTCAGGAATTGGGCATGCCGGTGGTCTATTTCGAGTTGGCCATCCTGGATGCGCTGGCGGCCATCAAGAGCCGTTGGGGCGTTTTGCGGGACACACTGAAGCGCCTGGCCGCCTTTCATGAGGGCTTCACCAGGGAGGACAGGACCTACATCTACACCATCCTGAAATGGGGCAGTGTCTATGCAGCCATCCTGCAAGGAAAGCCCTATGAGGAGCCGAAATTGGTGAAGGATCTGCCGGTAGACAAGCACCGCCTGAACAACTGGCTCCGCCGCCAGACGCGCAAGCGCCTGGGAAAGATCCAGGTGACGCGGGAGAATGGCTTCACGGTGTCGCCCAAGGCCGGCTATTCCTACAAGAATGGCATCATGCGGATCGCGGGACAGAAGCCGCGAAAGCGTGTGGAGATTCCCCTGCGTGACGAGCGACGGTTCAACCGCCAGCTGCACGTGGAGCTCAAGGAAGACTATATCATCCTGACGGCTCCCGTGACAAAGGAATCCTCCCTGCCGGAGGGCTGGACAAACGAGATCTACGTCCATATCGGCAACGTGGATGCCCTGACCCTTTCCAACGGGCATGTTTACGGAGAGAGGCTGAATAAGCTGACGGATGCGGAGACGGAGCGGCTGGACCGCAAGAATCGCCTGCGCAGCCAACACCGCGATGCCGCTCGGGAAGCGCAGACAAAGGGATTGGTTGACAAGGCAGCCGCCATATCGGCCAACAATCTCGGGATGATGAAGTACCGCCGCCAGAAAGAGCGCAATCGCGCCAGGACGGAGGGATTCATCAATGCAGCCCTGAACAGGATGCTGTCAGAGGAGAAGCCCTGCCGCATCGTCATCACCCACCCGGTCAAGGTGGGCAAGGGCGGCAACCTGGCCAAATCCGCCCAGCGGAAACTGGCCAGGAGCTTTCGTGGTTTCATTCGGGACCGCCTGCAGGAGAAATGCGAGGAATATTCCATCGAGCTTGTCAGGATTGCCTCCAAAGGCACGGGGCTTGTCTGCTCTGCCTGCGGGGAGGTGGGCTGCACAACCGCAGGAGGCCGCTTCCGGTGTGAGCATTGCGGCTACGAAGCAGCGGCATCCCTGAACGGAGCCAGGAACATCGAGCGGAAATACCGTTCGGAACATGGTTGATTTGTAGGAAGTTGAGGACGAGCTGCCCATGGCAGCTTTACCGCAAGGGCCAAGACGGAGGGCATTGACATAGGCAACCAGTCGGCCTCAGACAAGCGAAAGCTTCCGGGGAGGCCAGGACCGCGCCCAGGGTGCGGAGCGAAGCGGGAATCTCCCGCAGGCTTTCTGCCCAAGGGCAAGGAAGTCCCGGCAATGCTTATGATGGAAATCACAGCCTGATCGGCTGATGGATATATAGGCGGGGCAGTGCGGATATCGCCAATCTCCTGCCAATGGTGAAATCGGTGTTCATCCGGGGTGTAAGCGCGTCATGGCAAACAGAACGATAACGAAGACGGTGCGCCAGTACAGTGCGGCCCCGGTTCCACCGGATATCATGGAGAAATTGCAGGCTGTCGCCAATGGCTACTGTGCAGTGAAGAACTATGTTTACCAACGATACGGCGGAATCCGTAGCATGGAGAAGCTTTATCCCGTCTATACCATTCAGAATGAAATGACGAAGACCGGGCTGCGGAAAGTGCTCGGATTGTCCGGCGCATCTTTCTATCCGGCGATTTTTGAGGCGTTGGTGGATATACGGAATCAATGGGACAAGGAAAAAGGCATTGTAAGGAAAAGAATACGTGAGAACGAAGCGTTTTCCGATGCTGATCGGCACTATTTGCAGTTTCTTTTGTCCATTGACCGGATTTTTGCGGCTGTATTGAATCGCCAATCTTTTGAGGTATCCAAAAAGATTCAGAAGTGCTGCGAAGAACTCTCAAGTTCCGTGGATGCGCCGCGCTTGGAGAACTACCTCCGGCGACAGATCCGCAAGGTTCATGCAAGACCGAAAACGGATGCTGCGGA
>CADCIX010000046.1 GCA_902801565.1 uncultured Veillonellaceae bacterium
AAGAGGCCAACGATGATGAGCAGCGGGTTCATGCCCTTCTTCAGGAGATACATGCAGGCGAAGGTCATGAGAAGGGGAACGATGCTCGGCATGAGGCTGTCGAGGATGCTCTGGAGCGTCGTCACGACATGCTCGCCGGCGCTGTTGTCGTACTCGGAAAGAACCAGGGGCATATTGACCGAGGTCCATTTCGCCACCAAGGCGCCCATGACCAGAAGACCGAGAACCGAGGAACCTTCCGTCAGATAACGCATCTTGTTGCCGCCCATCTCATCGACGAGCTCCGTGCCCTTGTCATAACCGTACATGACACCGTACCAGTTCGTCAGGAGGCGGATGACATTGAAGGCGACGAAGAAAATCAACGGGCCGATGATGCTGCCCGTGAGGGCGATGCCGGCACCGAGAGCCGCGAGAACCGGACGCAGGGTGCCCCAGAAAATCGGGTCACCGACACCGGCCAAAGGACCGATGAGACCGACCTTGACACCGGAGAGAGTACCCTCGCTGATGTCAGCGCCGTTTGCCTTCTTCTCCTCCATAGCGGCGATGATGCCCATGATGGGAGTTGCGAGGAACGGCTGGGTGTTGAAGAATTCCAGGTGACGCTTCAAGGAGCGCTTGTACTCCTCGGGATCGTCCTTTCGAAGTTGAAGGAACCCAACAGGAAGTTGGAACGAATGAATATGGAAACGAGATCGCTTTTCGTTAACTGCTTTGTCGACATTTTCCTACCTCCTTACATGAGATCCGAATCATCAACGTCATCCACCGGGTTGCCCGTAGCACCGCCGGAGGCTGCCACATTGAGCTCGCGCTCCAGACCCTTGATGTGGAAGTAAGCGCAGATGAGACCGATGGCGCCGAAGCCGATGAGGTTGATATCCGTGAAGACTGCCAGCAGGAAGCCCAGGAAGAAATAGGGCATGAGGGATTTTGCGTTCATCATGTTGATAACCATCGCATAACCTACAACCACGATGAAGCCACCGGATACCTGCAAGCCGCGGGTGATGACCTCAGGAATGGAGTTCAGCATGGCATTGACCGTATCCGTGCCGGCGACGAGAGCAACGAGAGCCGCAGGAACGGCAACGCGGATGCCCTGAAGAAGAAGGCCGCCGAGGTGGCACATCTCGATGCCGAAGGCGCTGCCCTGCATTGCGAACTTATCTGCCAGGTGCTGGAAGAAAACCGTGATGGTACGGACGAAAATCGTGAGAACCTGGCCGGCAGCGGCAAGAGGAACCGCCAGGGCAATACCTGCGCCGATGCTCTGATGGCCGATGATGACGAGAATTGCGGAAACGACAGAGGCAAGGGCCGCATCCGGTGCCATCGCCGCACCGACGTTCATCCAGCCCAGAGCCAGCATCTCAAGAGTACCGCCAAGGATAATACCGGTTGTCACATCACCGAGAACAAGACCAACGAGGGTGCATGCCACCAGAGGACGATGGAACTGCGCCTCGTCGAGAACGGATGCCATACCGGCAACCATTGCCACGACAATCAATAGAATAAATTGTATGGATGTCATTTGTTTTACACTCCTTTTCTTAGTGGTATCAGCGCGCCGACCCGCCTTTCATGCTATCAGGCCGGCACACCGAAAAATTTATGCCAGGCCCTTCGCCTTGAGAGCTTCCATGAGGTCGCCCTTCGGCTCGTTCCACAGCTTGCGAATCTCGACTTCGATGCCCATCTTGTGAAGCTCCAGCAGGGACTCAACATCCTTCTGGTTCACGGCAACAGCCTGGGAAATCATCGTGTCTCCATCCTTGAAGCACTTGCCGCCGAGGTTGACGGACTTGAAGGGGATGCCGCCCTTCACGGCGCGGAGAACATCCGTGGGGTTCGTGAAGAGGAACAGCGTCTTGAAGGAATCGTACTTCGGATCCTTGTATGCCTCGACCGCCTTGTCCACAGGCACGACATATGCCTTGATTCCGGGAGGTGCAACCTGCAGCAAGAGCTTCTTGCGCATGGTGTCCTGAGCAACCTCATCGGAGCAGCACATGATGCGGTTGCAGCCGGTCATCTTCGTCCAGACCGTTGCCACCTGCCCATGAATGAGACGATCATCGATACGGCAAAATGCGATTTCCATGATAAAATCTCCTTTCAAACGGTACGATAATTTCTAACTGTCCCAATTCTACCAAATCCACAAAAAAGTCCAACTGAAATCTGTCATGACTTTTCTGCAGAAAAGATGACATTTGTCATTCCGCAAAAAAAAAGCAATCGACACCGGAATGGTGCCGATTGCCCAACCTTTTCCTCAAAAGACAGACCGCTTCAATATGCTGCTGGCTGCATAGAACACGAGGATGTTGACCGCGCTCTTCATCAAGAGCCCCGGCGTGGACGCAAGCCCTGCCGCCAGACTGTCATAAATCCATGCGCCGAAGAACGTGTACCCCGCCGTCATGACAAGGCAAGCCAGGACAAGGGCAGCGAACATGCGCAAGGTGGAAATGCTTTTCTCCCTGCCCTTCACGGCAATCCGCCAAAAGGTGTCCGCCATCAGGAATTTGATGAGAAGCGTCGGCCCGATCCATACGGGAAAGCCGCCAACGAGGTCGGCAAAGGCCGAGCCAAAGCAGCCCGCAAGGATTCCCTCGCGCCTTCCCGCAAAAAGCACCGCCAGAAAAATCGCCGCATCCCCCAAATGGGCATACCCCAGGGGAATCGGCACACGCGGAACCACCGTCATGAGAAAGACAAAAACCCCCATGGCCGCCGCTACGCAGAGCTGCCTTGTGGAC
Source organism: uncultured Veillonellaceae bacterium (assembly GCA_902801565.1). Taxonomy (GTDB): domain Bacteria; phylum Bacillota; class Negativicutes; order Selenomonadales; family Selenomonadaceae; genus UBA3796. The sequence continues at coordinate 2,772 of CADCIX010000046.1, forward strand.
AGATGCACATTAGAGATATGAGAATTCAGCATAATAAGATCTCCCTTCACAAAACATATTTTTAATATATGTTTTACTGTATTTCAAATAAATATTACATCGGATAAAAAGATTTGTCAATACATACATATGAAAAAATAGATGACCTTATTTTATCTTGCAGAAGCAAAGAATGTGGTAGTAGAATATGTAGAAGACAAATACATCGGTTATATATAGTAGAAAACAAAGGAGCGTCCATATTGACCAACGAACAACTCGCAGAGAAAATCTACCGCCTTGCCGGGCCTTCCGACAATATTTTGAGGATTTCCAACTGCATGACGCGGCTGCGGCTGCAACTGGCAAAAAAAAATGATGCCATGCTGAATGGCATCAAGGGACTTGATGGAGTCATGGGCATCAACGACACGGAGGAGGAACTGCAGATCATTCTGGGGCCGGGCAAGGCCACGGCTGTCGCCGAGCTCTTCAAGAGGCTGGCAGAGGACTCTCCGAAAGCCGCATCCCCTGCCTCCGGGGGAAAGCCCCAAATCGGGGATGGCAAGGCACTTCACGCAAGGATCCGCGCCCGCAATGCCACGCCGGTCAAGCTCTTCTTCAAACGCATCGCCAGCATCTTCATCCCCCTCATCCCCGGCTTCATCGCCTGCGGATTGCTCACGGGATGCCTTGCGATTGCCGCCAAGATAGACCCTGCCCTCACCGCCTCGCCCCTCTGGAACCTTTTGGCAACAGCGGGCAATGCGGTGTTCTGGGGCATGAACCTCTTCGTCGGCTACAACGCCTCCAAGGAATTCGGCGGCACCCCCATCATCGGAGGACTGCTCGGCGCCTTCATCTCACATCCGGGACTTTCCTCCATCACCTTCGGGGAGACTTATCTCCTGCCCGGCCGCGGCGGTGTCATCGCCGTCATCCTCGTGGCGGCCTTCGCAGCATGGCTGGAAAAGAGACTGCACCGCATCATCCCGGAGATGTTCGACCTCTTCCTCACGCCCTTCTGCACCGCGGTTCTTTCCGCCTGTACGGCGGCATTCCTCCTGCAGCCCCTCGGCGGCCTCCTCTCCGATGCCATCGGTGCGGCTGTCACGGGGGCAATCAACACGGGCGGCGCCATCACCGGCTTCCTGCTCGGAGGAATCTGGCTGCCCCTGGTCATGTTCGGCATCCATCAGAGCTTCACACCGATCCACGCCGACCTGCTCGCCAACCACGGAGTCACGATTCTCCTGCCCATCCTTGCCATGGCAGGTGCGGGGCAGATCGGGGCTTCCCTCGCCGTCTACTTCAAGACAGGAAACAGCTTCCTCAAGAAAACCATCCTCTCCGCGCTTCCCGTGGGACTGATGGGAGTGGGCGAGCCCCTCATCTACGGCGTCACCTTCCCCCTGGGCAAGCCCTTCATCGGAGCCTGCATCGGCGGTGCCTTCGGCGGTGCCGTGGAGGCCGCCTTCATGGTAGGGGCGCGGGCCATGGGAATCTCCGGCCTCCCCCTCGCTCCCACCACAGACAACATCCCCATCTACCTTCTGGGCCTTATCACCGCCTATATCACCGGCTTCATCGCCACATGGCTGCTTGGATTCGACGACCCGCCGGAAGACGGATCGAGCGTGCACGCTCCAGAAATTCACTAAAATAATCCTTTCCAAAGGCCGTCTTGCCTTGCTTCAAACGCTCATCATCCATGAGAATGACAGGCCTCGCTGCCATCGGGCAGCAGGAAGCATCAAAAGTCATGGGCAATGGGTTCGCCATGCTCGAACGTGTAGATTTTTGCAAATCCTATTTCGTTCCTCAAAATCTCCCCAGCCTCCTGCAGATGGTCTGCCAAGTATTTGGTGGAATGGGCATCGGAGCCGATGGTGATGATTTTGCCTCCCAAGTCCTTGTACAAGTGCAAAATATCACGGGAAGGCATGGTGTCATCCATGCCGTAATGCCATGACGAGGTGTTCAGCTCGATGCCCTTGCCATCGGCAATGGCCAGTTTCAATATTTCTGCCACCATGTCTTTGACCGCGGCAAAGGGATATTTCCCCGCCTTGTCATAGCGGCCGATCAGGTTCACATGGGCCAGCACCGAGTAATGCTTGAAAGCCTTCATGACCTCGTACATTTCCTGATAATAGCGCTCGTTATATTCTTTTTGCGTCCTTCCTTGCTGAAATTCCTGATTCCAGAATTCCTTGTTCTCCACCTGATGAATGGACAGCAGGACAAAATCCAAATTCTGCTCATAGCGGCCGAAGAGCTCCTCATAGCGGGAAATCGTCCCTGTCTGCACCCCGAATTCCAGCCCGCAACGCAAAGTAATCTCCGAAGCAAACGCCTGCTTCATCCTGCGGAACTTCTCAACGTATGCCGGATAGTCCACATTTGCCAGAGGTTCCAATGAATCCGCCGGCGTCCCTATGCCATCGCCGCCGCGATACTCGATATCCCCCTCTGTCCAGTCTTTCTTGATGCCATAGTCCACATGGTCAGTGAAGCAAAGCTCATGAAGGCCCAAGGCTATGGCTCTTTTTACCTGTTCCTCCATGGGTTCATGGGAATCGTCACTGAACTCCGTATGCACATGATAATCTGCCAGCATTGAAAACCCTCCTGTCAGTCTTGCAATAACGAATTTCTGCCAATCTGCCGCATAGTCCTGCTGAAACGAAGCAGCCACCTTTACGATGAGCATGAAAGCTTCGGCCAATTCCTTGAAATCGCCTTCCCTGTAAGGGGAAAGGCTCGTATCATTCCGAGGCCAGGCAAGGCGCTTCCTACAAGAAACTGACGAAAATAATCACTGCATCCGCGACAAATCCCTGAACTTGGTGAACTCCTTCTGGAAGAAGAGGCTCACGGTGTCCACGGGGCCGTTGCGGTGCTTTGCTATGATGACTTCCGTGATGTTCTTGTTTTCCGTGTCCTGATCGTAATAGTCCTCGCGATAGAGGAACATGACGATATCCGCGTCCTGCTCCAGGGAGCCGGATTCACGGAGGTCGGAGAGCATGGGCTTCTTGACCTGGCGGGACTCCACGCTGCGGGAAAGCTGGGAAAGGGCCACCACGGGCACATTGAGCTCCCTCGCCAACGCTTTCAGCGAGCGGGATATCTCGGAGATTTCCTGTTGGCGGCTGTCACCGTTTCTGGCACTCCGCCCCTGCATGAGCTGCAGGTAATCGATGACGACGAGCTCCAATCCATGCTCCGCCTTGAGGCGGCGGGCCTTGGACCGAAGCTCCATCACCGTGATGCCGGGAGTATCGTCAATGTAGATTTTCGCCTTGGAAAGCTTGTCCGCCGTGCCGATGAGCTTTCCCCATTCCTCCCCCTCCAGCTGCCCCGTGCGAAGCCGCTGGGAATCGATGGCCCCTTCGGAGCAGAGCATGCGCTGGACAAGCTGCTCCTTCGACATTTCCAGGGAGAAAAAGGCAACGGAATGGCCGCGCATCGCCGCATGGGCGGCAATATTCAGGGTAAAGGCCGTCTTTCCCATGGAGGGACGGGCTGCCACAAGGACCAGATCCGAGGCCTGCAGCCCGGAGGTCAATGCGTCGAGATCCTTGAAGCCCGTGGAAAGCCCTGTAAGCCCGCCCTTGGACTCATAGAGGGTCGAGATGCGGTCAATGGAGTTCATGAGGATGGACTTGATGGGCTCAAAATCGCTGACCGTCCGGCTGGCCGCAATGGAGAGGATCTTCTTCTCCGCCTCGTCCATGATGGTCTCGACCTCATCCGCATCCTCATAAGCCTTTCCGGCAATCTCCGTCGCTGCATCGATGAGGCTCCGAAGCTCCGCCTTCTCCCTGACGATTTTCGCATGGTAGATCACATTGGCCGCCGTGGGAACGCTGTTGGCCAAAGCTGTGACAAAGGCAAGCCCTCCCACCTTGTCCAGCTGGTCCTTTTTCCGAAGCTGCTCCGTGAGCGTCACGAGATCCACGGCCTCATTGTTGATGAACAAGTCCTCCATGGCACTGTAAACGATGCGGTGCGCCTCACGGTAAAAATCCTCCGGCTTCAGGATTTCCTGAACTTCCGTGAGTGCTTCCTTCTTTATGAGCACCGCACCCAGCACTGCCTGTTCCGCCTCGATATTCTGCGGCGGCATCCGTTCCATCATTCGCCCGTACCCCCTGCCTCATCGACGAAAATATAGGAAAAGGCCTCCTCTGCGGTGGAAACCGGGTGGATGTCGAGACCGAGATGCTCCTCCGGGATGTCCTTGCTGTTCTCCTTCGGGATGACCATGGTCTTGATGCCCGCCTGCTTTGCACCGTAGGCCTTCTCGAAGACGCCTCCCACGGGGCGCACACGTCCCTGCAGGGAAATCTCCCCTGTCACCGCCACATCCTGACGGATCTTCCGCCCCGTCACCGCGCTGACAATGACGGCGAGAATCGCCGTTCCGGCACTTGGCCCGTCGATGTTGCCGCCGCCGATGACGTTGATGTGGATATCATAGTCGTTGATGTCCTCACCCGTGAGGGCGCGCATGACAGAAGCCGCATTGAACACGGAGTCCTTCGCCATGCTGCCCGCCGTCTCGTTGAAGCGCACCGTTCCCTTGCCTTTTTCATGGGCAGGGAAGGCCACCGCCTCGATCTCAATGGCAGAGCCGAGGAAGCCAGCCACGCCCAGTCCGAAGATATGCCCCTTGCGCACCTCTGCCGAGGCCTTCTTCGTCACATAGGGAGAAAGCCTGCTGACCTGGGCAACCTCATAGATGTCCTCCTTGCTGACGGTCACGGGAATCATCTGATCTTCCGATGGCGTTTGCCCTTCCTCCATCCTGCGCTCCATGGCAAGGCTGTAGGCATCCGCGAGAATATTGATGGCCTTGCGCCCCTCGATGGTGTACTCACTGATGAGCTCCGCTATGCCATCCTCCAGTGTCGCCCCAAGCTTTTTTGCCGCATTGTGGATGATTTCCTCGATATGTTTTGGCGTCAGCGGCTCGAAGTAGATTTCCGCACAACGGGAACGCAGGGCAGGATTGATGTGCGAAGCATCCCGCGTCGTCGCGCCGATGAGCACGAAGTCCGCCGGCGCGCCCTCCTCGAACAGCTTGCGGATATAAGGGGGTACCTTCTCGTCTGCGGGGTCATAATAGGCGGACTCGAAAAAGGCCCGCTTGTCCTCCAGGACCTTGAGAAGCTTATTCTGCAGCATCTCATCCATCTCGCCGATCTCGTCGATGAAGAGGATGCCTCCATGGGCATCGGTCACAAGTCCCGGCTTGGGTTCCGGCACGCCGATATCCGCGAGGTTCTTCTGCGCCCCCTGATAAATCGGGTCATGCACAGAACCAAGCAGGGGATTCGTCATGTCTCGCGGGTCCCATCGCAGAGTCGTCCCATCCGTCTCCACAAAAGGCGCCTCTGAAGTAAAGGGAGAATGGGCCTTCTCCTTGGCAACCTCCAGCACAAGACGGGCAGCCGTGGTCTTTCCCACGCCTGGAGGCCCATAGAGCAGAAGATGCTGGGGATAGGGGGAGCTGAGTTTCGCCATGAGGGACTTCACCGCCCGCTCCTGTCCCACGATTTCGTCCAGTTGCTTCGGGCGCAGAAGTTCCATGACGGACTGTGTGAGATGCACTTTCTCCAGCTTCTCCAGTTCCTCACGTTTCTTGGCATCGTGGGGGGATTCCGCCTCCGGCTTTTCCTCCTTGAGCACCTGCATGCGGATATCCTTCACATAGTCCTCATGCTCCTGCTCCAGTTTCTCGTTGATTTTCCGCTCAATCTTGTCTTCCAGGCTGCGGCGGGCCATGATGTCCGCCAGACGCTCGGAAAGGCGGGAGAGGATGGCGGGGATTTCCTCGTCCTTCGGCACCGTGTTCAGGGCAGGGTTCTCCTCCAGAATACGGCAAAGGGCCAGCACGCGCTCACCGCGCACCGGGGAGCGCATGTACCTGAGCGCATCCATCTTCCCCGCCAGTATCACCAGCTTGTCCGAGCCCATGACATCCACCAGCATCGTGTAGAGTGCCGCCACCTCACGATCCAGTTCCGTTATCTTTTCCAGGGGATACTGTGTCGCAGGCTGCTCCCGGCGAAACATATTGAACAATTTGGACCAAAAACCCATCCCGATATCTTCCTTTCAGAAAGAAAAACTGCCAAAAGAGACATCTCCCATGGCAGCTTCCATCGATTGCACTCCTATCCTCACCCGGCCACGATATTGATCTTGATCTTACTCGTGATTTCCGGATGTACCTTGATGACGGCTTCATACTCACCGACACCGGTGATGTCGCCCTTGATGCTGATCTTCTTCTTGTCGATATCGATGTTCTCCTTCTTCAGGGCATCGGATACATCCTTCCCCGTCACGGAGCCAAAGAGCTTCCCGCCCTCGCCAATCTTCACCGGGATCGTGACCTGCACCTTCTCCAGCTGGGCAGCCATGAGCTTTGCCTCATCCGAGGCCTGCTGCTTCTTGCGCGCCTTGGAACCGGCCTGGGCCTTCGCCACATTGAGGTTTTCGGCATTCGCAAGGACTGCCGCCTTGCGGGGCAGGAGGAAATTCCTCCCATAGCCTTCGGAAACCTCTACCACGTCACCCTTTTTTCCCAAATTCTTAACGTCCTGCTGCAATATTACTTTCATCCTGATTCGTCTCCTCTATATAGTTTCTGGCAATCTCAATAACCCTTTGCTTCAGTTCCTCCAGATTCCCGTCCCGGATCTGGGCGCCTGCCACATTCTGATGCCCGCCGCCGCCCATGGCCTCCATGATGACCTGAACATTGAGGTCCCCGGTGGAACGGGCGCTGATGCCCACCACATCATCCTTGAGCTGGAAGAGTACGATGCTCATGCGGACATTCTCGACGCGGAGCAGGGAGTCTGCCGCCTGTGCCGCAATCACCTGCCCGTTGGGAACCACATCGGGACACTCCGTCACGATGAGGCCGCCCTCATAATACTCCGCCCGTGCCTTTGCCTGGGCAAGGGCCACGGTGGTCTCGTAGTCTGTGCGGAAAAGATGGCGCACCATGACGGGATCTGCGCCGCTGCGCCTGAGATACGCCGCCGCATCGAAGGTCCGCACCCCCGTCTGGACAGCGAAATTCTTCGTGTCCACCACGATGCCGGAATAGAGCGCCGTGGCATCCAGCCGCGAGAGCAGAAGATTGTCGCTGAAGTACATCAAGAGCTCCGTCACCAGCTCACTGGTGGAACTGGAGGCCGGCTCGATGTAGACCAGAAGCGGATTCTTGATGAAGGTCTCGCTGCGGCGATGATGGTCGATAACGACGACACGGGAAATCTTCTCCAGGAATCCCGGTGACGCCACCAGATGTGGAATATGCGTATCCACAACGAAAAGCACCGGATTCAGGGATGTCGTGGTGGGGATGTTATCCCCTTTCAGGAAAATCCCCTGATACTCCTCCTTGTCCTTCAGAAGCTCGTTGAACTTCTCGATGCCATCGTTCATATCGCTGAGGATGATATGGACATCCTTCTTCAGATGGCGTGCCATCTTCGCCACGCCGATTGCCGCGCCGAAGCAATCGAAATCCTCATTGTGATGCCCCATGACATAGATCTCGTCGGCACCCTCCATGATTTCCCGCACGGCATGGGCAACCACCCTCGCCTTGACGCGGGTATGCTTCTCCACCGCCTTGGCACGGCCGCCGAAAAACTGGGTCTTGCCGCCGAGAAGCACCGCCACCTGGTCGCCGCCGCGCCCCAGGGCAAGGTCAAGCTCCGCCTGGGACTGGCTGCCGAGCTCCTCCATCGTCTGGCTATCCGCTACGGCAACTCCCATGGAGAGCGTCACAGGCAGACGGTTCGTGCTCTGGATCTGCCGCACCTTGTCGAGGATGTCGAATTTCTCCGCCATGGCCTTGTCCAGTGCATGACGCTCCAATATCACGACATAGAGATCCTCCGAGATCCGGCGCATGAACCCGCCAAGACCTTCCAGCCAGTCGTCCAGACGCTGGCGCACCGCCATCTGCAGATTCGTCCGCTCCGTCTCGCTGAGCCCCTGCATGACCTCGTCGAAATTATCGATCTGGACATAGATGAGCACCGCACGGCTCATGAGGAATTCATTCCGCAAATGCTCAACCTCCGAGACATCCTGGACATAAAGTGCCATGAGCTGGGGCTGATGCACGGAAAGGCGGACAGGCATGTGCCTCACGCGATAGTATTTTTCCCCATCGGCGAAGACGTACTCCCCTTCTGTTCCCCACACAGGCTCAAGGATGATCCTGGGCCAAAGCTCCTTCACATCCGTGTCCTGTTCCGGCATTTTCCCCACATATTCGACAATGCGATGGTTCGTCCACTGGATGCGGCCTTCCTCATCCACAATGAGGATCGCCTGGGGAAGGCTTTCCATCGCATAATTCATCATCTCATTGATGTTGCTGATGACGTTGCGGCAATACCGCTCGAACCGTTTCGACCGGTCGTAGCAGCGCTCCCGCGCAAAGGACACAAGGCAGAGCCAGAGCACGAAAGCAATGACCGCAATATAGGTATTGTAATAGGACAGGACGCCAATCAGCGCTGCCATGACAATCAGATGGATCGTCAGATCTATCCAGGCAGACAAATTCCGTGGCATAAAGTCACCTCATTCATTGATTCCTGTTCGCTCTGCCAAAACGGCGCCGATAGTCGAAAGCCATATCGAAAAGCCCCGTAAAGGCGACAATCTGAAGCAGGAAGCCATTGGTAAAGACGAACAGGATCACAATCCCCTTCACCAGACGCGAAACATGGAAATGATTCCCAAGGCACACCAGCAGGGAAAGCCCCTGCAGCAGCCCTGCCATGAGCGCCAGCATATTGGCATTGAGGGAGATCTGGTACAGGAGCTCGATTTCCCGTGTGCCGCCCCAATACATCCCCACAAGGGCAAACCCCATGAGGTAGATGAATGCCTGTGGCAGCCTCCACTCACTAAAGGGCGGCATCTGCTTCACGGAAATGCCCAGACGCTTCATGACGCGGGTAGCAATGATATAGTTCACCACCGTATCCATGAGCCCCATGAGAACAAGAATCAAAGGAACCAGCATGCTGATCAGGCTCATGGCCTCCGTGACCTGCCCCTTCGCCGTGTCAAGTTCTGTCTGGTTCATGCCCAGAGTTTCATAGAGCTCAAAGGTGGCATCGAAGGATTCCTGCATCCCTTCCTGCTGGAGATCCATGGGATTCACGGAAGTCAGCGCAAACACCAACGCCATGCCCGCCATCTTTGCCAGGATGGACACCACCAGTGTCACGGCAAATATCCGCACCGCCGGCCATCCCTGGCGGAACCCATAGCCCAGAGCAAGGCCTGTCGGGGCAAACGATATCGTCATGCGCAGCGAAAGCATCGGCTCAATGAGCACCGCCATGATGACCGCCGACACCACCACCGCCATGATTCCCCAGCGAAGCCCATGCCGCACCACCAGGAGGATGATGGGCACAGCCCACAAGAGCGCCGCCACCATGCCAAGAACCGGCAGATACACCGCCATGAGTGCCATGATGACCGTAAGCGCCGTCAAAAGCCCGCTTTCCGTAAGGGGCGTCATTCTATACTTCTCCAAATCGATTCCCTCGCAAAAATAAGTCCCATGAAAAATCCATGAAACCTATTATAACGCATTTGTTCAAATTTTTCTACCGGCAAAATATTCCGATTGGCGTTTCAACAAGGGCGAACGACTTGCCATAACACAATTATATTGAAGTTGATTTCAATGAATTCTGCTCACTTGGATGCTGATTGGTGTCCGCCTCTATCAAGCACTTCTTCCCGCAGAAGGCGATGCCGTACTGCCATACTTCTTGCACACCCCGCCGGGCAAATTCTGCCAGGTAATCCCTGTCCTGTATCTGGGAGAGCGCCTCTCCAGCCCGCTTCTGCAGAGCATCTTCCTTTTCCGCCACCTTGAATTCCAGCACGGCTCCCACCCTCTGTTTTTTTCCGGGGAAAATGGCAATATCAAACCTGCCGAAGCCTGCCTCACGGTTGGACACCACTTCAAAACGTGGCATCAGTGTGGCAAGGAGCCCCAGCATCAGGCCGTGATAAAAACTTTCATGATTGGCCGTATCGTAGAAGCTCACGGAAAAACGCAGGAAATTAGCCAGAGACTCCGCAAAGTCTTTCGTCCGCCCCTCCATAAGAGCTTCCGTGATGGCAGCCAGCAGGTTTTCATCAGAACCTGCCCTTTCCAGATAATTCATGACTTCCCTTTGGAAAAGCAAGCGAATCTCCAGATTGGGAATCCGTAGGGCTGCACGATCTCCTGCATAAAAATCAGGTGTTTCCGCCAGAGTCAGGTAGCCTGTATTGATGAGCATGGAGTACAGGGCACTGGTACTTTGACCTATATCCTCATAAATAACCCCTTCCACCAGTTGGGCTCTTACCCACCCCCCCTGCAAGAGAGCATATAAGTCACGAACCTGCGAAGCCTTTGCCTCCCCCAGCAGATGCCTGAGTATGGCATTGCCCGAGGTATTTGCCCAATAAGTGGAAGGCTGGCAGTCATTTTCAAAATAACTTATCACCGACCAGGGATTATAAACAGCTTTCCCGGAAAAATTATAACCATCATACCAGGTCCTTATCTCCTCATACTTTTCCGGCACCCCAAAATCTGCCGCCATCTGCCTGATTTCCTCATGGGTAAAGCCCATAACATCCCCCAGGCCGCCTCCGGCTACGCTGGCAACTTTGAGATTGTTCAGTGAGCTGAAAATGCTTTCCTTGGCAATTCTCAGCACCCCCGTCAGCACGGCAAAGTCCAAATGAATATTGGTCTTCAGCACAGAGCTCAGGTAATTCCGCACAAATACAATAGCTTCCTTATAGTAGCCATAATCCCAAGCATACTGGATGGGAGCATCATACTCATCAATAAGCACCAGCACCGTTTTTCCATAATATCTGTTCAAATAGCCGGTCAGCTTTTGCAGGGAATATTGCAAGGCAGTCCTGGAAACCCTGCCGGAAATTATGGCTGAAAAAGCCTCTTTTTCTTCCGGGTAGAGGGCCTCTCCCTCCATCAAAAAACGAAATGATTGATACGCCGTCTGCATAACATCGGCAAAACCCGCCAACATCCCCTCCATGGAATCCTCTTTGATATCCTTGAAACTGAGAAAGACTACCGGCCTCGTTCCCTGCTCCACCATATACCGTTCTCCGGCTTTTTCAATGTCGCTTCCCTCGAAAAGCCTTCGGTTTGTCTCCGCCTCCTTCATGGTGAAGAAGTAATAAAGCATACTCAGGGAAAGAGTCTTGCCAAACCGCCGAGGCCGGGTGATAAGTGTAGCCTGGGCGTGGCCGTCTATAAGTGTCCTGATGAAATCTGTCTTGTCCACATAATAGTACTGCTCTCGTACCCGCCGGAAATCATCTACCCCCACGGGCATCACATAATGCTGCTTCATGGCGCACCTCCATTCCTGTGAATTTTCTCTCTTTTTCCTTATTGTAACAAATGACCAAGGATTGTCAACACGCCATAATACCAACGAACGAGGAAAAAAGCCGTTCCTTCTCGGATAAGAGGGAACGGCTCTTCGATTCGTTCTGTCGGTGGCGAGCTAATTGCTACTACATATTATCTAGTGCAACAAGTTTTTAATAACTTGCTGTATCACGCAGGGCAGATTTTCATCTGCAAGGCGGAGGAGCGCAGGCGTAGCAGAGCTACGTCAAGCGAAACAAGTGAGGCAGTAAGGTATTTAAAATCTGTTGCACTAGGTATTCTGCTCCACCAGTTCCTTCACGCTGTCAGAGATGCGGTTGTCGCTCATGGAGCTGGACACGATTTTCCTCTGCTCCTCCGTGAGCTGGCTATCGGATTCGCTCGCTCCGGCCTTTTCCACCAGATCCCTCACGCTGTCGGAGATGCGGTTGTCGCTCATGGAGCCAAGGACAATCCCCATCTGCTCCGGAGTAAGGTCTGCCCCGGCGGAACTTTTGGGCTGCTCCACGACCACCTTTTCCTCATCGGATTCCTCTACCTCGCCGGTGTTGTAGAGGACATGCTTTCCTTTGTACCTGAAGATCTCCCTCATTTTGCCCGCGGGCCACGCCCGCTTCACCTCCCTTGGAGACGCACAATCCCTTACTTGAACACACTCAGATCCAGGGATGCAAACCCATCCAGCAGTTCCACCACCTTGGCGGAAATCTTCGCCACACCGCCCGCATGGCGGCTTTCCACATTCACGGGCATGTTGGGATCATGAAGGGACAGACGGATGAGAGCCCATCCGTCATCGAGGACAAGACGGACGCCCTCATAGGAAGGCTCCGCAATCCTGATACCCTCCTTCCGAGCCCTTTCCTCAAAGGTCTTGAGGACGTTCTCTCCATAGCCGCGAAAATCCTCCTCGCCCTTGATCTTGATGCGGTACTCCTTGGCCTCGGCAGGCTGCCCCAATTTCGCGATGAGGCTGCCGAGAACCTTGCCCTCCTTCTTCGCCTTTGCCGCTGCCACGAGAAGCTTCACGGCAAGATAGGCGCCGTCATCCAGATAGTAGTTCTCCGACAGGGCACCGTGCCCGGAGGTCTCGATGGCAAGGGGCGAGACCGTCCCCTCACGATTCAGGCGTATGCACTCGTCGATGACGTTCTTGTAGCCCCGCTTGAAGCGAAGATGCTTGAGGCCAAGCTCCTTCTCCAGAAATACGGCCAGCTCATCCGAGGTGACGGAGTCCGTGACGATGGTGCTGCCGGGATACTTCGGAGCCAGGATTGCCGCAATCATGGCAATCAGGGAATTGCGGCTGACCTCCTCGCCGGTTTCCAGCACCGCACTCATGCGGTCCACATCGGTATCGAAAATCAGGCCCAGATCCGCCTTGCTGTCCAGCACCGCTTTCCTGATGGCCGCCATGGCCTGCTTGTTCTCCGGATTCGGGATGTGGTTCGGGAACATGCCATCGGGCTCAAGGAATACGCTGCCACTCGTATCCGCCCCCAGCACATCCAGGACCTTCGTGGCAAAGAATCCGCCCGCGCCGTTTCCGGCATCCACCACGATGTGCATCCCCGCCAAAGGCTTCTCTTCGCCGCCCAGTTCCTCGCGGATCTTCTCGCAGAGATGCCTGGAATAACAGTCAATCAGATTGAACTTCTCCACCCTGGAAAGATCCCCCGTGAGCTCCGGGTTGCGGACAGCACCCTTGAGGATCTCGATGACATCGCCCTTCTCCGTTCCGCCGTCCCTGGTGAAGAACTTCATCCCATTGCGGTTGTAAGGAAGATGGCTCGCCGTGATCATGATGGATCCGTCCATCTTCGTTTCCTCAAAGACAATGGACATGAACATGGCGGGAGTCGATGCCATGCCGCAGTCAACCGCCTTTGCCCCTGCCGCGGTCAGCGCCCCCAGCACCGCCTTCTTGATGGACTTCGCGGAAACACGGGAATCATGCCCCACCGCAACACGGAGCTCCGATTTCTTCTTGTCCAGCTTGTGGGACAGGAAATCAAGAAAACCTGCAGCAATGCGGTTGGCCGCCTCCACCGTCAGGTTCACCGGCTCGTCGGCAACGCCCTCCACCGCCACGCCACGCACATCGCTGCCATTCTGCAGCTTCATGATGGTCTTCTCTGACAAAGCCACTCCCATAAAAATTCCTCCTTATTCTCCGAAAAACTCGTTTTCCACCGCAATACAGAGCATATGGTACACCGGAAGATGGTATTCCTGGATGCGGTAAGTCTCCCGCTCCGGCACGCGAATGCAGATATCGACAAGATCCTTCAGCTTGCCGCCAGACTCCCCCGTGAGGGCGATGGACTTCACGCCCTTGACCTTTGCCATCTGCACCGCATAGATGACATTCGTGGAATTGCCCGACGTGCTGATGGCAAGGAGGACATCCCCTCCCTCCCCCATGCCGAGGATCTGCTGGGCAAAGGAGAGATCTGGCGCCTGGTCATTGGCAAAGGCCGTGTTGAGCGCCACCTGGTTCACAAGGGACAAGGCAGGAAGTGCCCCCTGCAGATTCTCCATGAAATAGTCTGCCTCCTCCGGGCAAACCTCCTCCATGCGTTCCCTCATCTTCCCGTCCAGCTTCCTGGGGAGCAGGAAGCCCTTCATGAGCTCTCCCACAATGTGCTCCGCATCGGAAGCGCTGCCCCCATTGCCGCAGGCGATGAGCTTGTGCCCGCCACGGTAGCTCTCACAGACAGCCTTCACTGCCGCCACAAGATCCTCCCTGCAGACCGACAGCGCCGGATAATGGGAAATCAGGTCATCCACCTTCTGCAAGGTCGTATTCTTTGCCATAGGAACCCCGCCTTTCTTCATCCGAGCGAGCATGGCCTGCAGCTCTCTCTTCTGCCTCAAATGCGTTTCATAGTCCAAATCGTTGGAATCCAGCCTCATGCGCCGTTCCAGCGCATCTATCCGATTCTGCAATCGTTCCATTGCCTCTGACGACATCCGGCACAATCCCCTCCCTCGAAACATGCCGACAAACTTCGCCAGAATACGCCATCGTCTATTTCCCGTTTGTCAGCACTCCTAACAAAAGTATAACAAAAAAGCAGAATATCCTCAACGTGAAAAATTCCAAAAATATTGAAGAAACGGTATGGATTATGATAAAATCAAATCATTATAGATATGGGGGGATGGATTTGAAACGAGGCGCTATTTTTGACATGGACGGTACACTTCTCGATACCGAGAAGTATTATGCCCAGGGCTGGTTGGCCGTTGCAGAGGAGTTTGGCCTTGAGAGGAACACCGCCCTTCCGGCAGCTATGAGCGGGTCAAGCGCAAGCGCCATGCCCGAAATCCTGCATACCTTTTATCCCGAGGTCGATGCCAGGGCATATATCGACAAGGTCATTGCATTCGTGAAAGAAAGCAGCGAAAGACACCTTGCACTGATGCCGGGCGCCCTTGAGATCCTCCAATATCTCCAATCGCAGGATGTCCGCATGGCCGTTGCCAGCAGTTCCAGGAGGGCAGTCATCGAGGAGAAGCTGCAGAGGGTTGACCTCCTGAAATATTTTTCTGCCATCCTTGGCGGCGACGATGTAGAAAAGGGGAAGCCGGACCCTGAAATATTCATCAAGGCCGCCTCCGCGATAGAAATCCCCCCGAAGGAATGCTACGCATTCGAAGACAGCTTCAACGGCGTGCGTGCCGCCCATGCCTCCGGCGCACTGACCATCATGGTGCCGGACCAGGTGCCTCCCACCGAGGAAATCCGCCACCTCTGCACGGTCCAGAACAGCCTCCTTCAGGCAATGCAATCCATCCGGGAAGGAAAGCTGTGAGAGGCGGACAGTATTTGACAAAGGGGAGCCTTCCCACAATGAGAAGGCTCCCCTTTTCCAACACATAAAATATCACGCCAGCATACGCGCCAGACGCACAAGCTCCGGGTCCAGCGTCTTCTTGTTGTTGACCGCCTCGAAAAGATTGATGCTCACAACCTTGCCCGCATCAAAGCCGAACACCACATTGGTGACGCCGGAGATGATGGCAAGTGCCGCCTTCTCTCCCAGCATGGAGGCCTTCATGCGGTCCTCCACCGTGGGAGAGCCGCCGCGCTGGATATGGCCGAGGACAGAGACACGGGTATCGATGCCCGTCTTCTCCTCCACCACCGTGCCGAGGCCGATGGCATCACATGCGCCCTCGGCAACCACGATGATGCTGTAGCGCTTGCCGCGCTCATAGGCATCCTTGAGCTCATGGCACATATCATCCAGGTCGAACTTGACCTCGGGAACCAGGACGTACTCCGCACCGCCCGCAATGCCCGTGGTCATTGCAAGCCAGCCGGACTTGTGCCCCATGACCTCCACGATCATGATGCGGCGATGGGCAGAAGCCGTATCGCGCAATTTGTTGATGGCCTCCACAATGGTATTTGCCGCTGTATCCGCCCCGATGGTGTAATCCGTCCCCCATACGTCATTGTCGATGGTGCCGGGCAGGCCCACGATGGGAATGCCGAACTCCTTGCTCATGAGAGAGCCACCCGTCAGGGAACCGTCGCCACCGATGATGACCAGGCCCTCGATGCCGCGCTTCTGAAGATTCTCAAAGCCCTTCTTGCGCCCCTCCGGTGTCTTGAACTCCTTGCTGCGGGCCGTCCCAAGGAATGTGCCGCCACGCTGGATAAGATCGCTGACACTGCGGGAGTTGAGCTGCTCGATGTCATCTCCAATCATTCCCTTGTACCCATTGTGGATACCGTAGACATCCACGCCCTCATGAAGCGCCGTGCGCACTACCGCACGGGCAGCGGCATTCATTCCGGGGGCATCGCCGCCGGAGGTCATTACGGCAATCGCTTTCTTGATCATTGGTCATCTCTCCTGTCCATCATCGGTCATCTATGTTCGGGAACTGTTCATCCGATTTATTTATCTACTCTCTATTTTAAAAAATTCCCAGAAAAATGTAAAGTCTTTCATCTATATTTACACAGAAAACTCCGTGCGAAACGATGTTTCGCACTACGCCCTTACACGCCCTAACCGATTCCGCGCCCTTCGTGCTTGACTCGCTAAGATTTCATAGTAAAAAGGGGAGCCCGCAAAAGCAATGTCATTAAGTTAGGGGTCAGAAACATTCTGACCTCTTTCTTATACCCGTAAGCCGTTAAGTTAAGATACCAAAACAGTCCCCCATGCACGGACAAACCCAAGTCCAAGCATGGGGGACTGCTTTTTTGTACTTTTATGGTTGCAATTCACCGCCTCCGCCCAGAAAACAACCCCCATACACCCCAAATCCTCAAAATCAAGGCACACCAAACAGGGCAGCCCCAATATCTCGGACTTCCCTAAAATGCCTTCCTATTCGATTGCTTAGTTGCAGTGTGGTTACGCCACTCGATAGACAAAGGCAACGGCAGACTTTATCTTCACATTCCGCTCGTCCCGCCGCCCCTGCCTGATGGGCTGCTTGTATTTGAGCAGTTCCTCGTACAGTTTTTCTATCGGCTCGTTGCAGTGCAGCCTGAAGAATCTGCGTGTGGACAGACACGCCATCTTGAAGTCGATATTATATGGATATTTGGTGGCAGCCTCTTTTATATCGGAATTTTCTGTGTTTTCTATAGCTTGTTTTACCGTCTCTGTCTGAGCTGCTTCCCATTCCTTAGCCGCTATGATATTCCTCGCCACAGCATTGAACATGATGAGACGGGCATAAATCTCCATCTGGACAGCTTCGTCCTTCTTGCTGTGGAAGTGAATACCACCGAGGGAATATTTCATGTCCCGAAAGCTCGTCTCGATGTCCCAACGCATGTGGTAAAGTTCCTTCATTTTGGCAATAGGAAATTCAAACCTGTTGAGATTCGTGACAAGAACCTCCCAGACTGGTGCTATGTCAAGATTTAAAGCAAATTAAAATGAGAACTTTTCAGCGTCAAACAAACATTTGTTTTTTAAGCAATGTTTGTGCCGTCGCGTAAC
>CADCIX010000047.1 GCA_902801565.1 uncultured Veillonellaceae bacterium
TTTTTTGATGATTGCATCGAGAGGGATATTATCCTTGAGCATACGGATAGCTTCAATAACTCGGTTTTCGCCTTCGTTCTTCGCCCTTTCAGCAATACCTAATGCTAAACTGCCCATCTTCGTCAACTCCTCTTCCATAACCGGTGTCAGCACCAAGTCGTAGTCCCGTTTCAAAATCGTCTTTTTCTCTGCCGCTTTCAGCTTGTCCAGGAAAATCAGGTGGAGCAGCCTCAGCAGGCGGTGTTTCGTGGCCTTGTTGCCCAGGTAGACCATGATGGCAACCATCATGTCGTAGTTCTTCACGTCCTCACGACCATGTCCGTGGAGAATCTTCTCCTTGATCTCATAGCGGCGGATGGAGTTCGAGCCGCCCTTTGGTGCGTCCATCACCAGCCAGATGGTGTAAACCTTCTTGATGTTGTTGAAATCATCGCCGGTGAACTCCACTTCCTTCTGCGAAGAAATCATACGGCAGGCATAATAGATGCCCCGGCGCACGAGGGAGTAGCCCGTATACACGGTGCGTTGCGGCTCAATGTTGATACCCCATGCAGGAAGATTTTTCAAGGTAGGGGCGACCTCTATAATGTAAGCATATTCGCTATAGGTATAGAGATTTCCTGCCATTGTTCCGCTGCAAATGTGCTGTTTTCAAGACCGTTTTTCGCATTCCGGGTCGCAAAAATCCGCCTCGGTGATGACCTCCGCATCCTCCAAACAGAACTCCACAATCTCGTTCTTGGGGAAGTGTCTCCCGTAGATGCGATAGTTCCTGTCCTTCTCCCAGCCGCCGATGTCCCAGAGAATCCGCTGGATGACCAGGCTGCATATCAGCACGGGTTTTTCCTTGGACTTGCTTTTCTTGCACTCTTGAAAAGACGGAGTGTCCGGCGAATGGCATTGAGGCCAATGATTGCGGGCATTTCAGCAGAAAAAATATTTTTCTTATTGACCTGCATTTCTACACAAATCTGTGAGAAGTCTAGTAGAATAAGGGCTCTGAGAAATTTGCCAAGAGTGCCACGTTTTTCCTCCAATGGCATCCTTGGACGATCCGTATGGGGAGGAACAAGCACTGAGCAAGATGGCAAGATTTTAGGAAAAAACTTGCCACCTTACAATAGGAAAAGTACCACAATCCCAGTTGCAGCAAGGGCTAAAAGGTATTTTGCAAATGGGTTTCCCGGAATGTTTGCAGGCGTAATAAAAAGCCTCCAAACTTCGCTGGTGGAAGCCAGCAAGAAAATGCTCGTACAGCCATCGCAAGGAGGGAACGCCTTGCACCGCTATCATGGCAATCGCTATCCATATGAGCAGTCTGGCCGTAGGTCGGGTAAGTTTTTGGAAGTACGAAGAAAAATATGCATGAAGCTTCCCGATGACAGTTGACTTGTGGTAGAATAGAGTTGGCATTTGACACACCTCCGTTTCGGTATTGTCTGACAACTTTATTTTAAACGGAAATGTGCTTCAAATGCCATATTTTATTGTTTTTTTCGGAAAAAAGTTGCAAAGTGGTGATCAGATAACCTATAATGTGATATAGGTTTTTCAAAACCGATGATTGCAGAATGCAAGCATGGAGTATCCATTTCATAGATGGGATGTGTTTTTTTGCGAAACCGTGATGATTACTGGATAGACATGTATCGCAGTACATGTATCACCCCCTCGAAAGCATCCTCCTCACGCAAACACGTATCTACTGGGGGGGTATATATCGAGGCGGATGAGTATATCTCCCGCCGGATGGGGTGTCCTTATCAAATCAGGGAAAAGAATATTGAGCCATATTGCGTCAGATTGGACTCAACAATCAGTTGAGTCCAATCTGACGTTTTCTATATTTTGTTGATTATCGTACGGAGGATTCTATGAAAGAGTTTGCTATCAATCTCAAGAGGATGCGAAAGGAAAAGCAGATGACGCAGAAGCAGTTGGCGCAGGCGCTTGGCATATCGCCCCAGGCTGTCTCCAAATGGGAGCGGGGGGAGTGCGAGACTGAGATGGACATGACAGCTCGTATTGCAGGCATTTTCAACGTGGATGTGAATTTTCTCCTGGGATACAGCAATGACCATGGCACCCACTACGAAGAAAAATACAGGCGGAAAGGATTTTACTGGGGGTACAAAGTGAATGATCTGGCCTATGAGGTACTGAAGCTCATGCCTCCGACCCGTCCCCTCAGGTTGCTGGACATTGGCTGTGGTGAGGGACAGGCCGCCGTTTTCTTTGCCAGGAACGGTTATCAGGTCTCTGCCTTCGACATCGCGGAGACAGGCATCCAAAAGGGCAGGAAACTGGCGGAAGCTGCCGGCGTCCATGTAGATTTCCTATGTGCGGATATGCTCTCCCATGAACTTGAGGGAACCTACGACATCATCTATTCTACGGACGTTCTGGAATATGTGCCGCAGGAGGACAGGGAACGTGTTTTGTTGCAACTGAAAGAGCATACAGAAACCGATGGGATCAACGTTCTGGATGTTTTTGTAGAAAAACCTTTTATCGAGACAGCACCGGACTGGGAGCATGGAAAGGAGCACTACTGGAAGACGGGGGAGCTTTTTTCACACTACCATGACTGGAAGATCGAGCTTCTCATGGAACCTGTTTTTGACTGCATGAGTGCAGGCATTTACCACCGGCATTGCATGGATAAGATGATAGCCCGCAAAATGGGATAACGAAAGGATACGAGGAAACATGAAAAAATATTTTTATGCCGGCATCGCCATCATACTCCTCATGGCGCTGGCTCTTGTGGCCTATGGTGCATGGCTCAACTACAGCGACGAGGACCAGATTGCCCGCCGCATGGATGAACGTGGGCTGCAGGTAGGAGGGGTACGGGCGAAGATGATGGATTTTCATCCCACCGTATCCATTGATGCTGTCCGCTTCAGCAGTGAAAGCATGACGGATGCCGTTGCCCTCGCCGACGGGCGCATCCTTCACTGGTATGTGGGGAAGAACAGCAACGTGAGGAAGGGGGACATCCTCCTTTCCCTGGGCAACGAGCAGATCCCCCTCAAGATACAGCAGGCGACCAGCAACGTCAAACGTGCGGAGGCGGCACTGGCGCAGGCCTTCAGTGCATATCAGCGGCAGGAACGCCTCATGGCGAAGGAGGCCACATCCCAGGAGAAATATGAGGCAGCCGAGGCACAGTATCTGGCTGCACAGGAGGCACTGAGAGATGCAGAGGCCCAGCGGGAACAGTTCATCGTTCAGGAAGACTGGCTGAATGTGGTCTCCCCGGTGGATGGTGAGGTGCTGATTATCTATCAGAAAGAGGGGGCCTATGTGCAGGCCGGCATGCCCGTGGCACTGGTTGGGAACTTTGACCGGCTGAAGTTCTCCCTCAATCTTCCGGATGCGGCCACCCGATATCTCAGAGTGGGAGACAGTTCCCTTCTGACCTTCCCTGACCAATGGAATATGGGAAAAGCCTATGACACGGACTTCGGCGTTGGGAATCAGGGATGGAAGCAGAAGGTGGAGGCCCGCCTGGTGGATATCGTTCCTCCCCTTGGGGCGCCTGCTGATGTCCGGCGGGCTGTCTGGGAAGTGGACAACAGCACGCATCTCCTGGAACCCATGACCTACACAGGCGTGACCATGCGGCTCCGACCATCGTCCAAATGCCTGGTAGTTCCCATATCGGCCATGGCGGATGCATCCCATGAAACGGTGTTTGTCGCGGATGCGGATGGCATCCTGCATCGGCGGAATGTTATGGCAGGAGCAGATGATGGGAAAAACATCGAGGTTTACAGTGGTTTATCCGAAGGGGAAATCGTGGTTTCCGGCAGTCTGGACGGGCTGGAGGAAGGAATGAAAGTGGAAATCGTTTTGGATGGGGAGTGATCCTATGTCAGAGCAGAATCAAGGCGCGGACGGAGTACAAAACCGTTGGCAAAGAAACAGCAAGGAGATATTCAGCCAGGAAGCTCTGGACAAGATGCGCTCCCCGGAGAAACTGGATCATGCGCTTTCCATCACCACGCCCATCGGCTGGATGGCTCTGATCTCTCTGGCTGTGATGCTGATTGCCGTTGTGATCTGGTCTATCTTCGGATCCTTCACCGTAAAGGCGGACGGCATGGGACTGATCATGGATTCCTCCGGTGTGGCGAAGATTTCCTCCACTTCCGGAGGAACCATCGATGAGGTATATGTGCATCCCGGCAGCCATGTGTCGAAGGGGGATCTGATCGTGCATATCAACCAGGTGCAGGAAAAAGCAGCAACCCGCATGGCGCAGTACGCTCCGGAGCTTGCATCCAACAGCCGGGAGGTCGTCAGCCGCGTCCATGAGTTTGACTCCCGACGCTACCAGAAAGAAACAGCGGAATACATCTATTCCCCCTATGAGGGCATAGTGGACGAGGTTCTCGTGGATACGGGAAGCGTGGTCGGGAACGGCATGCCCGTTGCCAGTGTGCGCATGGGAGGCTCCAAAAGCGGCCTCAAGGGCGTGCTGTATGTTCCGGCTGACAAGGGAAAGCGGGTGGAGAAGGGGCAGACCATCCAGCTGGCGCCGGCCGGGGTGGACGTGTCACAGAGTGGGCATCTCCTTGCCGTGGTGCGCTCTGTTTCCCAGTATCCGGCAAGCATTCAGGCCATGCAGAAGAGTCTTGGCAACGAGCAGCTGGCCCAGCTCATCGTGCAGGCCCAGCAGGGAGCTGTGATGGAGGTTGTCTTTGAATTGGTGAAGGACGAGGATTCCACCTCCGGCTATCTCTGGACCTCCAAGGTGGGGGTGCACAAGCCCATCACGGCGGGCAGCTTCTGCACCGGTTCCATTATCGTGGAGCGGCGCCCACCCATTGAGAAAGTATTCTACAAGCTGAGCCAGTGGCTGAGAAACAGGTGACCCCGATGAGTCTTACGGAAAAAATAAAAGAAATCTTTACGAAACAACAGAGCCGGGTGAAAGTCCCAACCGTCCTCCAGATGGAGGCCACGGAGTGCGGGGCGGCGGCTCTCGCCATGGTGCTGGCCCACTATGACCTTTGGATTCCGCTGGAAAAGCTCCGGGCTGAGTGCGGGGTCAACCGTGACGGTTCCAAGGCCAGCTGCGTCATCAGGGCAGCCAGGAACCGGAACTGCGAGGCTGACGGCTATCGCTGGGCCACCAATGATATTCTGAATCTGATGGGAGACGATGTCTTTCCATTGATCATCCACTGGGAATTCAACCACTTCGTGGTACTGGAGGGCATAAAAGATAGCAGGGCCTACCTGAATGACCCTGCCATGGGGCGGCGCACCGTTCCCCTCGCCGAGTTCCGCACATCCTATACAGGTGTTTCCCTGCATATCAGGCCGGGAAAAGGGTTCCGGAAGGAAGGCCACCGCTACAACGTGTTCAAGGACATGGCAAAAAAGCTTTTTGAGGACAAGTGGGCGGCTCTCTTCATCATCGTACTGGAACTGTGCGCCATTATCCCCGGACTTGCTTCGCCTGTTATGAGCCAGATTTTCCTGGATGATATCCTGACCCGCAAGCATCCGGACTGGATGACCAATTTCATGCTGGCCATGACGGTCTCCTTTATCCTGTCAGGTATCCTGACATGGCTCCGGGCCGTGGTGCTCACCAAGTGGCAGCGGAAGCTTACCCTGTCGGACTCTTCCAGTTATTTCTGGCATCTCCTGAAGCTTCCCATGCAGTTCTTCCATCAGCGCTATGCAGCGGAGGTGGCGGGGCGCGTTGGGTTTAACGAATCCATTGCCGGTGTCCTTTCCGGGCCTGCGGCCACGGCGGTGCTGGATCTCTTCGTTGCCATTTTCTATCTCTTGCTGCTCCTGCAGTACAACGTGACTCTGACACTGGTCGGCATTGCCTTCAGCTCCGTGGAGATCATACTTTTCTTTGCCATGAGGAGGCACCTCACCGACCTCAACATGAGGATCCAGCAGGATTCCGGAAAGGCCTATGGCGTTGCCATGAACGGCCTGCGCATGATTGAGACCATCAAGGCCAATGGGGACGAGTCCGATTTCTTCACGAAATGGGCAGGATACCAGGCAAAGGTTCTCTCCGCCTCACAGGAAACGGCTCTCTGGGCTATGTCGGTGAAGCTCCTCCCCACACTCCTGTCAGGCATCAACGGCGCTCTCATCATGACCCTCGGAGGCTTCTCCATCATGGAGGGCGCCATGACCGCCGGTATGTTCATGGCGTTCCAGCACCTGATGGGGAGCTTTACGGCTCCCGTGAATGCCCTGGTGGGGCTCGGCTCCACGTTGCAGACCACGGAAATGCAGATGCAGAGGCTGAACGATGTGCGCCGCTATGAGGTGGACAGCCTGAATTTCCCGGCACCGGAGGAAGAAGCGGAAAAGGAACGGCAGTTTCCTCAAGACCGCCTGTCCGGGGACTTTTCCCTGCAGGACGTGAGCTTCGGCTACAGCCCGCTGGAAAAACCTCTTCTGGAGCATTTCGATCTGCACGCACGGCCGGGTGAATGGATCGCGGTGGTGGGAGCATCAGGAAGCGGGAAGTCCACTCTGGCGAAAATCGTTACCGGTCTTTATGAGGAGTGGTGCGGAACGCTGGCGTTCGATGGAGTACCCAGGAGGAAGCTCCCCCGCCAGGCAATCCAGAGTTCTCTCGCATCGGTGGATCAGGACATCTTCCTCATCACGGGAAGCGTTGCGGAAAACATCGCCCTCTTTGACAGTACCGTTGCAAAGAGCGATATCATACAGGCGGCCAAGGATGCCTGCATACACGAGGACATCCTGAAGCTGGACGGAGGCTATGAGCATCAGGTAGCCGAGGGGGGCGTGAATTTCTCCGGCGGGCAGCGGCAGAGGCTGGAGATTGCCCGCGCCCTGGCAGTGAATCCCTCCATCCTCGTGCTGGACGAGGCAACCAGTGCCTTGGATCCCATCACGGAGAAACAGGTCCTCGCCAATATACGGCATCGGGGCTGCACCTGTCTCGTAGTGGCGCACCGTCTCTCCACCATCCGGGATTGCGACGAGATCATCGTCCTGGAGCGCGGCAAGGTGGCCGAAAGGGGCGTGCACCGGAAAATGATCCGGCATGACGGGCCCTATAAGAGACTGATTGAAGAACGGGAACAAGAAGAAATGGAAGACTTGGAAGACTGAGAAAGGAGGCTCTATACATGACAACTACAGGAAAACTGTCTGCCGGTGAGCGCCTCCTTCTGCGCCGCGACGACAGCCGGTTTCAGCTTGTGAGCGGCAGTGTGGAGGTCTATGCTGTCACCCGGCAGGGAAAGGGGGAGGAGGAGGCACTGTCCTTCCGCCAGTTCTACCTGCTGGACCTTGCTGTGGGTGAGATGGCATTCCCGGCCATTGATGAATTCGAGGAAATCTTCCTGCAGGTATACGCTACGGAGGACACGGAGTATATCCTCACGCCCCTGACGGAAATTGACATCGAGGAACTGCGCCTGGGACTCATGCATTGGTTCCGGAGCCTGATCGAGCTCCCCTGGCTGCGTCTCTACGCCGATATGGGCGACGACATGCTGAAGACATGGCAGAAGGGAGAAACCTTCCGGGATCTTTCCACCCGGGAGGAGATTCTGTCCGGATTTGCCGAGCATGAAGGCATCCTCTCCATGCTCCTTGGGATGAAGTTCGGATCAGAGGACAAGAGGCTCAAGCGCCGCATCCTCCTGAGGAAGAAAGCCAAGGCCCGCATGGTGGAAAACGGTATCCGGAGCCTGCTGGGCGAGGAACTTCTCTTTTCCGGGGAACAGGACGGATCGGACATCGGAAAGACCGCTGAGGAGGCTGCATTCGTTGCGCACCGCGTGGCCAAAGCTCTCGGCATGCCCACGGAGTCCATCGCCATCTCGGAGGAAAATGCCAGCGGGCTGGACTATGTTTCTCTTCTCCGGCGGCTCCTGCAGAAGGGGAACATGCAGATGCGTCTGGTGACGCTCCACGAAGACTGGCAAAAAAAAGATACCGGCACCATGATCGGTTTTTATACCCCGGAGGAAGGCGGGCATAAGGAGCTTGCGGCCTTTATCCCGGAAACTCCGGAAAGCTACCGCATCTACTCACGGAAACATCCTGAGGGGATTCTCCTCACGGATGAAGCAATCCGGCATGTCTCCAAGGATGCCTTCCAGTGCTATGCCGGATTCCCTGCCCGTGCACTGAAGCTGTTCGATCTGGTGAAGTTCATGTTTCGGCAGTGCTGGAAAGAGGACTACCGCACCATCATTCTCTGCAGCATGTTCGGCGGGCTCATCCCGCTGGCCACCCCCATCATCACGGAAACCATTTTCCAGGACATCATACCTATTCTGGACCGGCAGGGGCTTGCCACGGTCACCCAGGCACTCATGGTGACGAGCTTTACCACGGCAGCCCTGAGCATTGTCCGCTCCGTGGCGGTCATGCGCATCGGCACGCGCATCGAGATGGCCGCAGAGGCTGCCCTGTGGGGCAGGCTGATGCAGCTGCCCACCAAGTTCTTCCGGAAATATACCGTGGGGGAACTGGCCAGCCGCATGGGAGGCATCGGGATTGCCAAGAACCTGGCATCCGGGGAGTTTGTCGGATCGATCCTTTCCTTCATCTTTTCCTTCTGGAGCATTTTCCTCATGTGCTACTACAGCCTGAAGCTCACGGCAGCGGCGGTGGGTATCTGGATCGTCTATTCCCTGTTTGTGGCCATTGTTCTCCGGCGGGTGCTGTTCTTCCAGAGGAAGATCATCGAGGCAGGGAACAAATCGGCAGGGATGGTGCAGCAGATATTCTCCGGCCTTGCCAAGTTCCGGGTGCAGGGGGCGGAGGAGCATGCCTATGGCCTATGGACCCGCGCCTTCGGGGAGCATTGGAACTGGAGCCTGAAACTCCGTTGGCAGAACAACTACACCTCCATCATAGGAAGCATCCAGCCATTCGTCCTCACCATGGTTCTCTACTGGATTGCCGTCTATGGCATGAATGAGCTGGGGCCTGATGGCAAGACCGTGAAACAGGGCATCGGCTATGCCCAGTTCATCGCATTCAGTGCTGCCTATTCCGGCTTCAACGGGGTCATCGGGGGTATCCTCGGCCTTGTCAGCCAGTATTTTGCCATCCAGCCACAGCTTGAGAATCTGCGCCCCATCCTCCAGGCAGTCCCGGAAAGTGCAGGAGAAAAAAAGGACGCAGGAAGGCTCACGGGCGCTCTGGAGGTGAATCATCTCTCCTTTGCCTATACCCTGAATGTACCGGACATGAAAGGGGGGCTCACGGAGGTGGAGGGGAAGGAAGTCCTCCATGATGTGAACTTTTCCGTGGCGGCAGGAGAGAATGTTGCCATCGTCGGGAAATCCGGCAGCGGCAAGAGCACCCTCGTGCGTCTCCTGCTGGGATTTGAAGAACCGAAAAGCGGAGGGATCTATTTTGACGGGCAGGATCTCTCCGAAGTGAACCTGCCCTCCGTACGGTCCCAGATGGGAGTTGTGCTGCAGGACGGCCAGCTCATGACAGGGGACATCTTCACCAACATCGTTGGTACCAAGCTCCTGACCCAGGAGGATGCATGGCAGGCGGCGGAGGCAGCAGGCATTGCCGAGGACATCTCCGAAATGCCCATGGGGATGCAGACAGTCATCTCAGAGGGAAGCAGCAACATCTCCGGCGGGCAGCGGCAGAGGATACTCATTGCCCGCGCCCTGGTGGGAAAGCCCTCCCTGCTCATCCTGGATGAAGCCACCAGCGCCCTGGACAACCGCTCCCAGGCCATCGTGACCAGGAGCCTGGACAAACTTCATGCCACCCGCATCATCGTGGCCCACCGTCTCTCCACCATCAGGAACTGTGACCGTATCATCGTCATGGACGATGGCCGGGTGGCAGAGACAGGCACATTTGATGAACTGGTGGAAAAGGGCGGCATATTCGCGGAATTGGTGAAACGCCAGGTTGCATAACACAACATTTGAAAGGTGAATCCCACATGAGAAAAAAGCTATTACTGGTCATGGCGCTTCTGGCCTGCACAGCAGTCCGGGCCAGTGCCATGCCATACGAAGAACCCTATGCAGACCATGAGCCTGTGAGCCTGACCCTTGCAGACAGCATCGGCATGGCGCTGGCCACCAGCGAGAGCATCGACGGAGCCGAAGCAAGCCGCAGGGAGGCGAAGTGGTCCCTTTCCGCTGCCCGCCGCGCCACAGGCCCGTCTGTCGGATGGAATGCCCAGGCACTGCGCATCGGAGGGAAAAACTACAGATCGGCCAATGAAGCCCATGACCGCTATGGTGATCCGCATCAGGTCACCCAAATGACGGTTTCCGGCTATGTGTTTGGCAATGAGGACTTACCGGTGGTGAAGGAGGAGACCGGCACCGTGGGTGCCTATGCCATGCGGAACACATTTTCCAACAGCTGGAACCTGACCATCCCCATCTATACCGGTGGGCAGCTGGAAGGCCGGATGGATGCCAGCCGCTATCGGCTGAATCAGGCCGACCTGAACCTGGAAAATACACGGGAAGAGGTGCGCTACCAGGCGGCGGAGGCCTATGCCAATCTCCTGCACCAGGAAAACCTCACAAAGATTGCGGGAGAAGCCGTGGACATGGCAAAGACCCAGCTCCGTCTCATCTCCGATCAGTACAGTGAGGGAGCCGTGGCCAAGGCGGACGTCCTGATGATGGAGGTTCAACTAGCCAACTGCAGGAAGAATCTGGTGAGCGCAAAGAGCGCCACAGAGGTGGCCCGTTCCACTCTGGCCAGCATCGTTGGGCTTCCGCAGGACACCATGATCCAGCCTTCTGATATCTTCAGCTATGAGCCGTATCCGAAGGAACTCACCGAATGCGAGGAATATGCTCTGGCCCACAGACCAGACGGATTGGCTGCCGAATATGCCAAGAAGGCCGCCGAGGCGCAGAAGGACGAAGCCAAAGCCGGCTACCGTCCCCGTGTGACCGGGAGCGTAGGGCAGAGCATTTCCAGCAACCATCCATTCGGCAGTGAGCGGAGCAGCGGATGGGAGGCAGGAATCGGACTATCCTGGAGCATCTTCGACAACGGCGTGACGGCAGCCAATGTGGAGGGTGCAAAGGCGGTCATCGATCAGGCCGAGGCATCTGCAGAGCATATCAGGAAACAAATCCGGCTGCAGACCCGCAGCGCATATCTCAACATGCGGGCAGCAGAGGAGAATATCCGGGAAACTGCTGATGCCGTCGGAAAAGCAGAACAGAACTATGTGATTGCCAAAGTTCGTTATGAGGAGGGTGTCGACATCCTGCTCAACGTGACGGATGCTCAGGAACGGCTGACACAGGCGCGCTCGAACTACTATACCGCACTCTATCAATACAATCTTTATCGTGCCGCGCTGGACAAGGCCATGGGCATTCCGGTGCAGATGGATGCTACCAGCTATGTGGAGGCAGAGGAAATGGGAAAAAGCGCCGATGTGGCAGCACAGATGGCGGCTCTTCCCGTGGATGCCACGCCGGAAGGGAATCCATCCGAAGAACCCTCCGAAAAGGAGAGCTCTTCCATAGAGATTGTTGAAGAGATGGCAGGGGAGGCAGGAAAATGATTTCACCCATCAAAAAAGACAGCGCCTATTGGGGACGTTTGGCGAGGGAAGCCATAGAGGACGAGGCCGCATTCAGTGAGCTCTACGACCATTTCTTCCCGCGCGTCTACCAGCATCTCATGGGAAAGACAAAGAACGAGGCTCTGGCCGATGAACTGGTGAGCGAGACCTTCATCCGCATGTTTCAGCATCTGAAGGACTACGACCCGGCAAAGGGAGCCTTCTCCACCTGGCTCTTCCGCATCGCCCAGAATGCCATGAACAAATACTACGGCAGCAAGGCCTACACCGCCCATGCCCCCTGGGCCGAGGACTTTGACCCGGCAGACCCGGGCCAGCTCCCCCCGGAGAAGCAGTACCTGGACAAGGAGCGCAGCCGGGAACTGAAGGAGGCCATGATGAAGCTGTCGGACAGGGAAAGGCAGATTCTGGAAATGACCTACTGGCTGGAGATGAAGTCCAATGAGGTGGGGGAGGCCCTGGGCATGGCCCCCAGCTCCGTGCGGGTAGGATTGAAGCAGGCTAGGGAGAAATTGCGGAAATTGCTGGAGGAGGGAGAATAAAATTTTTCCGCAAAGGGCATAACACTTTCCCCGGTCTGTAGATATAAAGAGCAAGAAGATGTTCTTGAAACCCACCCAAAAAAATAAAAAAATCCATAACACTTCACAGGGGTCAGGGATATAAAGAACAGAAAGCAAGAACAAATCAACCATACAAAGAAAGAGGAGGAAAAGAAAATGGAAAAGGAAATGATGACCAACAGTGTTTTGGACGATGAGCAGCTCAGCACTGTGGCAGGTGGCTGCCGGGTTGAAAGGGATGAGCTTTCGCGTATCATGTTCTATGACCCAGATTTTGAAAAGTATCAGAAGAAATACGGCAGTGGAGATGCAGCAGTGCAGAACTTCCTCGCGGACAAAGTAGGCATCAACAGCAGGCTCCATGGAGACCTTTCGGTAAAGTTGCTTATCAATCCGCTAGGCGAGAAAGCAGAGTATTGGGATAATAGCGGCAAGAGGTATACCCATGAAGAAGTAAAGACGCTGCTTCGCAAGAAGATCGGGCTGGATGTTTGAGAAGATGGAAAAGGAGGAAAATGAAATGGAAAACAAGGCAATGACGATGGACCAGCTGGATCAGGTAGCTGGCGGATACCATGCAGAGACTGCGGTTCTGGCTGAGGCCTTTGGATATGGAGATGAACTGGATCGTTATTCAACGCCGTCTGGTAAGACCTGTGATAAAGTTCGGGCGCGCTTGTACACAGAGTTTGGGATCACTGCCGTTCTGAAAGATACAAAAGGTATTTTCGACACCGTCATGGAGAAAAATGAATACATAGACAATAAGACCGGCAAGCACCTGACCCATTTGGAAGTAATGACCCTGGTCCGTAAGAAATATCCGCGCAAGTAAGTTGAATGGAGGGAATGGAAATGGAAAACAAGGCAATGACGATGGATCAGCTGGATCAGGTAGCTGGCGGCACCCATGGTGAATACGAAGATATCGCGAATATGATCAGGTCTGCAGAGATGAAGAAGAATCCGGGCCATGTCGTTGATATGATGACCACCAAGCAGGTAGTAGCTTGGCTGCACTCTAACTGCAATATCGACGCAGACTTCAAAATCCTCATCGACCAGCCAGTGGTAAGAAAATTTGATACTCTGCTGAACAGCGCGGCAGAATACAAGATCAACGGGCGTGTCCTCAGCCACAGGCAGGTACTCGATATTGTTGCTGCAAAGCTAAAAGGTGTATGAAAAAATCCCATAAAGCGTTGCTACAGCAGGAGTGAACAGAGGGGTGTGCATATATGCACACCCCATGAAAACTGTGATATGTTCCATAACTATGAGAAATAAGGAGAATATCATGGCAAAGGAAAATGTAGCGAAGTTCTATGAGAAGCTGGCAGAGGACACTGCATTGGCGGAAAAGCTCAATGCCCTGGACAAGGAGTTTGCTGAGAAGAATGAGGCCGTGGCTGATGGTGCCGATATCCGTGAAAAGGCTGCCGAGGCTATTGTCCTGCCGCTAGTGTCCCGCCTCGTTCATATCCATAATAATTGCCCGATATGCAGTCATCTGCGTTGTCATCGTCAGTTGGCGTAGCCACCGCTACGCCGCCCTGCTGCCCTTTACCCTTGAGGAATTGAAGGAATATGAGCAGGACCGGCTGAAGGAAATGAATCTTTCCGAGGACGAGCTGGAACAGGTGGCAGGGGGGCTAAGAAAACATAGGTCGGGGAAGAAGTCGGATGGGAAAGGCGCCAATGCCTGTGCCTATATAGGGGTAGGTTTTGGCAAAACCGAAAAGAACGGAAAAACAGCCTTTTGTATCATCATCGGCGGCTCCGACGGCCCGGTGGCAGGGTAAGCTGAAGGACGGCGAAACAGGACTCTTTTGGGGGGAGGAGAATGATGTACTACAAACTGAAAGATGATTTGCGGCTGCGTGGCTGGGAGCTTTTGCCGACGGGCGTCGTGCGGTGTCTTTCGGGGGACGTGGAGTTTCTGCCCCCTGCCGTCTATCGGGCACTGCAAAAAGCCTGCGGGTTCCTCCCGGCGGACAGCGCGCTCTTTTCCCCTGAGGAACGGGAAATGCTCGCCGAGCTTTGCCAGGCGGAAATCCTGGAGAAAAGCGAGATGCCTGCTCCCCTTTCTCAGGTGCAGAAGTACCGTGCTTACCCCAACCGTTTTCTCTATGCGGTGCATTGGTCCATTACGGGAAACTGCAACTGCCGCTGCCGGCACTGCTATATGTCTGCGCCGACGCGCATGGATGCGCTAGTGCGGGCGTCCCTAAAGGGACTAGCTCACGCGTCGCAGGCGCCGCGACGCGAAGCTAGTCCCCTTGCGGGAGATGCGCCGTCTTTGCGCCCGCCCTCTAAGAAAATCGACGAGCCGTCCCTTGACGATTGCCTCGACATCGTTCGCCAAATGGAGGCGGCGGGGGTTCGCACCGTTTCCCTGACAGGGGGTGAGGCTCTGATCCGGCGGGACTTCTTCACCATTGTGGATGCCCTGCTGGAGGCGGATATCCTCATCACCACAGTCATGTCCAACGGGCTTCTGATAAACGAAAAAACGCTGGACGAATTTGAAAGGCGGGGCATCAAGCCGGAGTTCAATATGAGCTTTGACGGGGTGGGCTGCCATGACTGGCTGCGGGGCATCGACGGCGTGGAAAAAGCAGTGCGCCGGGCCTTTGCCCTCTGCAAGGAACGAGGCTTTCCCACCGGGGCAGAATACTGTTTGCACAAAGGGAACCTGTCGGCGCTGCGGGAGAGCGTGAAGCTCCTCGGCGAGCTGGGCTGCCAGACCTTGAAAGTGAACCGTTTGAGCCTGGAAGGGGAAGGGGTGAACATAGCGGACAAAGCCCTTACCCGGGAGGAAGAGTATCAGGCGTATCTTGATTACATTCCGCAATTCTACGAAGATGGGGCTCCCCTTTGCCTGATGCTGTCCGGCTTTTTCCGGAGCAGCGGCCAGGATGATTACACCATTCCATTTGCAAAGAACCTGGAAGAGGAAGACTGCGACAATTACTGCCTGTGCGGCCATGCCCGCAGCCACATGTATATAACCCCTGATGGCTACATGGTTCCCTGCATTCCCATGGGCAGCGCGGAAGGGGGACGGCGGCACTTCCCCAATCTGAAGACCACTTCCTTGAACGCTGCCCTGCAGGATTCCTACTACATGGATTTCATCGATATGCGCCTGCGGGATTATTTCACCCATAATCCCGGCTGTGCCTCCTGTCCATACAAAAACCGCTGTGCCGGCGGCTGCCGCGGCCGGGTGGCGGCCACAGGTGACGGAGAAGACCTGCTGGCAAGGGATGAGGACACCTGCGCTTTCTTCCGGCAGGGATGGTACCAAAAAGTGATGGATCTGAGGGCAGCTGTTTTGGAAAAGACAAAAAAAATCCATAACACTTTCCACCCCTCAGGGATATAAAGAACAGAAGACAAAGTCCTCAGGGATGGAAGCGAAGACGCTGAATACAACCTTCTCCCACTGCGGGAAATCGCTCGGTGGCTGGAGGCTTTGAATATCAGAGGACAAAAAAGATGTAAAGGGAAATATATTGACATAGGAGGAACTACCATGGATGATAAAACGTTGGATGCGAAGCTTGCAGGTTTTGACTACTCATCCTGCCACCCAATCCGGGAGTCATTGAAAGAGAGACTCATGAACATGCACCGCATGAGCCGTATGAGCCAAGGATCTTCCCTTTGGGCAACGGGTAGGATGTCGCTTGACGATCTGGACTATGCAGCAGCAGCCGGGCGACCGGAGCAGGGGAGCAAGCCGAAAGAAAATGAAAGGAAACCATCCTTAGGAAAAAGCTGATAGGATGCATCAGGAAATTCAATAGACAGAAAAAAGCACCGAAACGGGCGGATGATACTGCGTTTTGGCGCTTTTTGTAGTACAATGGAACATGAAAAATACGAAGGGGGAATGACAATGGAATCTCCTGATACTGCCGGTATCAGATTTGATACAAGAGAAGAAAAGGGATGGACCATCTGGAGCCTGTCAGGCTCCATGGATGTTTTTACATCCCCGGAGATCGACGAAGAGGGACAGAAGGTACTCACAACAGCAGAAAAACTGGTCGTTGATCTCGCCAATGTGGAATACCTCTCCAGCGCAGGATTGCGTGTCCTCGTGCGCCTCGGGAAACGTGCGAAGAAGGAGGGCAAGGGGTATGCCATCGCATCGGCCCAAGGCATGGCGGCCTGTGTGCTGAAGGAATCGCACATGAATATGCTGGTCCCCATGATGGACTCATTGGAAGATCTGGAGTGAGGAAGGCCCATGAAATGGCAGCGGAGCAAGATGAATATCGGGCAGAAGGTGCGCGGTTTGGTTCTGGTGTGCAGTACCCTCACTTTCCTTGCACTGAGTTCGATTGGTCTTTACGGGATGTATTACAACCAGAAGACCGTGGTCGAGCAGGGTACGGCATCAGGTGATATCTCCGCCGATTACACGGAGGCGGTGGTAAAGGAACTCAGCCTCACCATCCTTTCCACCGTGGCGAAAGGAAGAGCTGCTCAGCTGAACAGGGAGCTCATCATCAATGCTGAAGATGCGATGGTGCTTTCCAGTGCCATGACGGAAATCCTGACCCATCCGGAACGTCATATGGAAAGGAATCTGGCAGACCCTCGCCGGGACAAGATTCACTCCGGCGAGGTTTATTTGTGGTTATCTCCCAGCCTGGAAGATGCCATGACACCGGAACTAAAACATGAAATAGGTATTGCTTCAAATATCGAGGACTCACTCTTCTCCATGGCCAAAAGCTATGGAGACTACAGGACATCCTGTTTCCTTGCTTCCGAGGATGGATATTTCATATGCGTGGATGTTGACCCAGAACATGAAATCATTGAGGGATTCGAAGATCAGATGGAGGGATTCGATCCAAGAGAGCGTCCCTGGTATATCCTGCCTCCAGAGGGAGAGGATTATACATTCAGCGAGATTTTTGTGGGTGTGGAAGGATTTCCGAGCATCACTGCAGTAACACCCTATTACGATAAGAATGGATTTGCAGGGATCGTGGGAGTGGATGCCAGCCTTTCCTCCATCCAGAAGCTGGTCATGGAAACCGGAGTAGGTCATACGGGATTCAGTATCGCCCTGGATGGTGACGGGAATGTGGTGTTCTCACCAAAGGCATCGGGCGCCCTTGCTCCATCTCAGGATGTGGATCTGAGGCAGTTGGAAGAAGAAAACCTGGCCCATGCCGCAAAAGAGATGACGGCGGGGGAGACGGGGGTGCTTCCTGTCAGTTTTGATGGGGAGGAATATTATCTTGCCTATGCTCCCATGCCGGCCATCGGCTGGAGTTTCGGCACACTCATCGACAAGAAGGAGATTGCGGAGCCTGCCGCTGCCAGCCGTCAGGTAATCTTGGAGCAGACGGGGGAATTTATCGGGGACATGCGCGGAAATTTCTATCGCATGCTGATTGTAACAGTCCTGATCCTTGCGCTTCTTTTTGTTGTTATTTCTGCTTTGAGTTCCAGATTAGTCGGCAGGTTTACAAAACCCATCAAGGCATTGGCGGAAGGCGTGCAAGAAATTTCCGGTGGGAATCTCGGAAGGAAGCTGGATATCCGTACGGGAGATGAGCTGGAGCATCTGGCAGATTCCTTCAATACCATGACGGATGAATTGAAAACCTATATGGAAAACCTGACCCGCGTCACGGTAGAACGGGAACGCGAGCAGGCGGAGATGAACATTGCAGCAGGCATCCAGAAGGGCCTCCTGCCTCGGTCCTTCCCGGAACGAAAGGATATCGCCCTCTATGCCTCTATGTGTCCGGCAAAGAATGTTGGTGGAGATTTCTATGACTTTTATTTCCTGGATGAGCATCATCTTGTCATCACTATGGCCGATGTATCAGGCAAGGGAGTTGGGGCAGCGATCTTTATGTCCCGTTCCATGACCATCCTGAAAAACTTAGCTACTATGATGAAGGATCCAGATGATCTGGCAGGCGTTCTCTTCTGTGCCAATAACCAGCTATGCCATGGCAACGAGGAGGACATGTTCGTCACAGTGTTCATGGGGATGCTGGACACGAGAACAGGGGAATTCACCTATGCCAACGGTGGGCATAACCCTCCTCTCCTTCGTCGGGGAGCAGATGGAACCTTCGGATATCTGACTGAGAATGGAAGTTGCATGCTGGGATTGAAGGAAGATGTTCCATTTGTTCAGCAGAGCATGAAACTGGAGCCGGGATCCATGATTTTCCTCTATACGGACGGCGCCACCGAGGCGATGAATGAAAAGAGGGAGCTGTTCAGTGAAAATCGTTTGCTGGAAACACTGAGCCAAGTGCCGAGCCAAGCCTCGCCGGAAGAAGTCCTCTCCACCGTGGAAAAAGCCGTCCATACTCACGCCAACAGCGCGGAGCAGTCCGATGATATTACCATGCTGGGGCTGAGGTTTATTGGAGAATAAGAAAAAAATCCGAAAAAAATCGCAACACTTTCCCCTTTTCAGGGATATAAAGGACAGAAACAAATACAACTATGTATGTGCAGATCGTTCCCTCTCCCGTGAAGAAGTCATTCAGATTTGGAATCATCAGGGCCAGGGGCCCATGGTACTTCCCGCCAGAACCGATGCGAATGGCAACGTACTTTCGCAGACCCAGAATAGCTCAATCGGACGAGGCCTGAAGGAGGAATACGTTGGAGAATTCGTGAAGCGTAACAACCAGCGCTATGGCGGAGTGTGCAACTCATTTCTTCTTTCGAGAAAAGATAATTGCCACCGTCAATAGGCTTGTTTCCGATGCCGATATCCGGCACATGACAGACTGGTTTGTTGCGGCTTTCCACAAATACATCATCGGCATCCAAGAGATATGCGTTGATATTCTTTGCAATGTTCATCTGTTCGCCGGAATAGAGCCGTTTCGATTCCTTCGTATTCATTGTGCTGAATCCTACAATCACGCAATGGACGTGCGCCTTACTGTTGGATTCGCTGTCCCACCGGAAGGTACGATGGGCAAAATCAATATCGTGATCACCGGTGCAAAAGGCACAGTTTTCCCGCAGGACGCAAATGACGGGGTGAAATATGCTTCACCCTCCGTGATGGCTCTGAGGTCAAGGCATAAGAAAAGCACTTCCGGTGGAGGTGCATTTTTCTTTTCTTGCAGGTATTCGGCTGTGCATGTAGAATGAAGTATAGTATCATCAGGAATTGCGAGGCGATATCCATGAGTGATGGTG
>CADCIX010000048.1 GCA_902801565.1 uncultured Veillonellaceae bacterium
GCGGCTGTGATGGATGCGTATTCAATAATGTGGCCGTGTGGAATGGGTGCATGTTCCGGCAGAAGAAGTACCCGGCCAGATGGCACCTGAACATGGAGGGTTGATGGATGGACGAGGATTTGAAGCCTTGCCCGTTTTGTGCGGGCAGTGCCTCTGTAAATTATGTCCCATTTTCCAGAATGTACGGGGAATACAGGGTGATATGCCGTCAATGCGGCGTAATGACGGAAGCCTCGGCGGACAAGCCGGAAGTCATGAAGATGTGGAACAGGAGGGCTGATGATGAAACGGTATTATCTGTCGCATCCCTTCACGGGGAATGAGGATGAGAACAAGGCAGATGCTGACCGCATCCGCACATTCCTGAAGCAGAAGAACCCGGAAATATGCTTCATGAATCCCCTGGGGATGTTCGGAGGGAAGGAGACGGACTACTGCACGGCCCTTTACTGCACGGCCCTTTCCGATGCCATGGAACTTCTTTCCTGCTGCGACGCGATCATCCTCTGCCCTGGATGGGAGAACTCCACGGGGTGCCGGGGGGAAAAGGCCTTTGCCATGAAGCAGGGCATCGAGGTGAAATATCTGGATGAGTTCATGGAGGTGCCTTGATGGACAGATACAACAGCGAGCATTACCGGGACCCGACGCCACACAAAGCCCTGATGCCGACCAAGGCCGAGAGGGTGGATGCCATCGGGAGACTCGGGACGGTATACAGGCAAGCAGAAAAGCTTGCGAGGGATTACGGCTTTGCGCTGACGGGGAGCATCACGGGGATTGACGACAAGACGGGGATAGAATTCGAGTACAGGAGATGACGGGATGGAGAGCATAGACTATGCGGAGCTTGTCAAGGGCATGGGCGACGACCGGAAGCAGGCGGAGCACTATGTCCTGAACTACGAGAGAGAGCTGGCCGACTACGCAGACCGGAAAAGGGAGTATCTGGACAGCCTCGCCTCTGTAGCAGCAGAAAATGCAGGTGGAGGCAGGGGGAACCTTCCGGGGCATCCTGTGGAGGCTCTGGCAATACGGTCCGCGCAGTATGACATGGACAACCCTGCTTATCTTTGGCTGAAATCCGTGGAGATTGCACTGCGTACCTTCGGCGAGCGGAAGCGAATCTTCATCAATGTCAGACGGGAGGCCGAGGCCAAGGGAAATTACAGGGATGGACATCCCGGGCGCAGGGCGTGGGTGGTCTACACGCAAAGGAGATATGCGGAGGAAATCCAGAACCGTTTCATCAACGCCAACGGCTGGATTGGGGAAAGGACAGTCAAGGCATGGTGGGCGCAGATACTGGATTGCGTCGTGGAGATCCACTTGAGGATAAAAAAATAAAAAGGGCAGCACTTTATTTGACAAAACCATGTTATACTTTTACCATCGGAACATTTGGAAAGACCCCATAAAACAGCAATGGCGTTGCCGAAACAGGCAGCGCCTTTGCCATAATACAACCTTTTTGGCCTGCCGCGCATACAGCGGCAGGCACTTTTTATGGAACGAAAAAGCCCTCCACGCATTGAAAAACAAGGGATGGATGGCAAAAATATTCTTCCTTTTGATTAAAACGATTGACAATATAAACATAAAGTTATATAATATTAATCAGAAAGGGGGAAGCATAATGCCGATGAAGCC
Organism: uncultured Veillonellaceae bacterium; assembly: GCA_902801565.1. Lineage (GTDB taxonomy): Bacteria > Bacillota > Negativicutes > Selenomonadales > Selenomonadaceae > UBA3796. The sequence continues at coordinate 1,651 of CADCIX010000048.1, forward strand.
GAAAGAGATGGTAAAGCTGCTTAAGAAGAACGGCTTTATACAAATCCCCAACAATAACGGCTCACACCAAACCTACATGAATCCCAAGACGGGATGCAAGGTAACAGTCGCAATGCACAGCAAAGAGATGAAAAAGGGAACCGAGCAAGCGATTTTGAAGCAGACGGGATTGAAGTAAGCGGGCAGGGCCATAAACCATGCCCCGTCAAAAAAGGAGGGGTATCCGTTGAAACATTATTATCCAGCGATTTTTGAGAAAGCGGAAGAGGGAGGTTATACGGTGCTGGTTCCTGACATGCCCGGATGTATTACCGAGGGCGACACCTTGGAGCAGGCCATGTGGATGGCTCAGGATGCGATTGGGTGCTGGCTGAATGATGTGGAAGAGAAAGATTATCCAAAGGCCAGCGGCGTGAACGACATTGACGCTTCAGAGTACAAAGATTCCTTCGTTACCTTGGTGGAATTTGACAGGCATGTTTACGAAGAACGCTGCCGTATGATTGCGATTGCTCGTGATAAGGTCAAAGAGGAACTAGAGGGTATCGCATGAGAGGCGGGGCACGACCGGGAGCAGGCAGAAAAACGGGATGGCGCAAGAAAGACAGCCAGCAAAGGCCCCAATGCCAAATGAGAGCTTGGCCGGAAGAATGGGAACTCGTCAAGGCTTTTGCAAAACACGTAAAGCACGGCAACCGCAAGGCTTGCGAGGAGTTCCTGGCAAGGATGGAAGCGACAACCAAATAGGCAGAGGAAGAGGCATCGTTGCAAGCGGTGCCTTTTCTTGTGTCTGTTTTTCAACGGGCAGACAAGACTGGCATTATAAAAGCCCTCCAAGCCTTGAAGAACAAGGGATGGAGGGCAAAATCTTTCAAAGAAAGTATTGACAAAAAGTAATAAAAAGTATATACTAAATAATGAAAGGAGGGATGAGGATGTGGAAATCCTAGAGATAATGGAAAAGGTCGCCGTAATCCTCACTAGCATGGCAACGATCTTGCACATCGTCCACCACTGGAGAGATTAAGCGACCTAACCAAATCCAACCCAAGAGGGCTGATGCCCTCTTGGCTCTAGGTTATCTGGTAGTATTATACCACATCCAAGGGAAATGAAAAAGAGGGATTTTTTTGAGTTGGTTGTTATTGTGCTTGGATTATATGTTATCGTAGGCCTGGATTTCAACAGCCTTGGAATATTGGATTATGCTTTGATTGCAAGCAATGCGATTTTGATTTTGATTGTAACTGCAAGGGTGCTGAGGCAATGGAAAAGGACATAGTGTCTGGAAGCAGACGCGGCCGCGGGAAACCTCTCGGATGGAGGAAACCGGAAGGTATAAGAAAGCTGCGGACAACAAAAGCGTATGATGACGAGTGGGAACTGCTGCAGAGGTTCGACAAACTTGTCAAGCATGGAAACAGGAAAGCGTGCGAGGAGTTCCTTGCCAAGATGGAAGCGACAGCTGAATAGGCAGACGAGAGGGCATTGCTTCGGCGGTGCCTTTTCTTGTGCCTGTTTTCCCGCGATGGAACATAGGTTCTTCCGGCGGAACAGAGTTTCCGCGCGACCGCGGCGCCCAAAAACGTGCTAGGTATAAGGCCAAAAGTTGCCTTGTTGGTAGGAATGACGGGTCTTTGGGGGGATTTTGAGTGAAGATTACCAGCAACTTGAAAACACTCACAACGACACAGACGGAAATGGCACGAGCACTTGGAATGAGCCAGCAGAGAGTTTCCCAGCTGCTCAAGGAAGAGGTCATGGTGACCGATTCTGACGGGGCACTCCTGATCTTGGAAAGCCTCAAGAATTTCTACAAACTGCGGGCAGGTGCTGCCAGTGCCGGTGATGAGCTTGACTACATGCAGGAGAAGGCACAGCATGAGCGCATCAAGCGGGAGATCTCGGAAATCCAGCTGGCAAAGCTGCAGGGGAGCGTCTACGATGCACGTATCGTGGAACTCGTGATGACGGATGGAGTGCTCCTTCTGACCGCCTCCGTGGATGTCCAGGGGAACCGGCTGGAGTATGAGATATGCGGCTGGGGCATGGCAGAGGAAAGCTGGGGCATCCGAAAGGGCATCATCCTTGGCAAGCCGAACCAGCCGAAGACGTGGGAGATGCTGGACGATGTGATTGACCGGACCTATAGTTTCACTGACGGGACCGGCCTGAAGGTCACGCGCACTTTCATCGATTCCGGCGGCCTGAACACGGCGCAGGTCTATGATTACTGCCGAAGGAATGCCGCAAAGCAGAGATTCGCCATCAAGGGCCAGGGCGGCACAGGTATTCCGCTCCTGCACAAGATTGGCCGCGCAAAGGTTTCCGGTATCGCGTTGGTGATGCTCGGCGTGGATGACGGGAAGCAGCAGGTAATGAACCGCCTGGCTTCTTCGAGGACCCGATGCTTCGGGCGGCATGGTCCAATGCCAACTGGCACGGCCCTGTCATGAGCATCCTGGACCCCGTGAAGGATGCCGACGGAAGCAATCTCAGGGTTCAGTACGGCCTTTCCACGCGAGCGAAGGAAGCCGCCGAAATGACCGGGACGGACTGGGAGGAGAACGTCGAGCAGCTTGCCTATGAAATCAGTGTCATGAAGGAAAAGGGCATACCGATGCAAACAGCAGATGCTTCTGATTGGGCGGCTGAGCAAGAAGACGGGGACAATCAACGTCAGAACAGCAATCATGAGGGGCAACCATTCAGCTGAAAGGGCTTCCTGGCTTATTGAAATCTATTGGCATGTGTGCTATACTGTCAGTAAGAAAACAGGTGCTACCGGCAGACGGTTGGCCTGCATCATGATTGGTATGGAAATAACCGCTCAGTTTAGCAGACAGGGGCGGTTATTTCTGTTTATTGGCATTGCAGCCAAGCATATATCGTATGCTGAATATCGTCGCTGTATAGCCGAGAACGGCCATCAGTTCCAACACAGACATGGCATCAGCTCCCTCCTTGTCACGGATTCCCCGAAGGGTTTCTATGGTATCGGAGGGTCGCAGTCCCTCCGCAGAGGGCCAACCGCCTACCGTCAATGGTAGCACCTGAAAACAGTATACCACAATTATGACCGTCATGGAAACATGGCGGTTTTTCTATGCCCATTTTGAAAGGAGGTGAGTGCATATTCTTGGATATTTTGCGGGAAGCAGGGTACGAGACTTGGTGGCTCTCCAATCAGGATAGCTTCGGCGTGTGGGCAAACACGGGAACGCTGTTTGCCAATCGTGCCGACCAGGCCGTTTTTACACAGAAGCGGGCATCCCAGGATGATTGACCAGAAGAACATCGAGGAGGCCATCAAGACAGCCATCCAGACGGCCAAAATCCTGACAGAGGAACAGAAGCAGCTTGCCCTGCAAATCCTCAACATAAAAAAGCTGGATGCAAACAAGCTGGCCGACCTTTTGACCCGCAACAATGAACGGGAACAGGCCATCCTTGCCGGGGATGCAGTCATTCCCGAAGGGATTCTGGGAAACAAGAATAAATCTGTTGAAGCCGTCTGGGACGAGCGCATGGGGAATATCGAGGATGTTATCAATGGCAACATCACTGTGGTAGATATGGCCTTGCAGGAACAGAATCGGCAGAAGGCTCTCCATGAGACTGCCAAGGGGACGGCTGAGGTCGCCCATCAAACCATGACCATCGACAAGCAGAGCATGGCAGATGCCCAGAAAGCTCTGGAGGCATCCAACGAGGCCGAGGGACAGCAACAGTCTATCCAAGCAGGGAACTATCTTCTCTATGACATTCTGGGCAGCGTGGTGAACGGCAACCGTTCCAAGGCGCACATGGCAGCGTCCATGGCAGCCTATTTCGATGCCCAGGTTCAGGAGAAAGCTGAGAGCGACCGGATTCTGACCAACTCCACCAGCATTTCCAAGAAATGGGTGGAGAATATGCCGTGAGGATAATCAAGATTGGTAGGTGGTGAGGCAATGGCAAGAAAACAGCGAGGGTGGGGACTGGCAGTCCTTTGTCTGGGCGTACTATGCCTGTTTGGGGTAAGTCCGGCAGAAATCGCTTATGCGGCAAGCCCCGAAGGGGCAATGACGGAGATTATGGGAGGACTGTCCGGCGGTGGCGGGGGCTTTGGCTCCACTTTCACCAACCAGTTGGGAGGACTGAGCAAAAGCCTCCTTACCGCCGCCAAGCTCATAGCGGTGATTATGACAGCGGCGGCAGGGTGCATGGTGTGCTTCGGCATACAGGACAGCCGCACGGCCTTTTGGAACTGGATTCTGGGCATTGGCCTCGCTATCAACTTCGGGGATCTGCTTCTGAACCTCTGGGGTGTGGAAACCGTATCCGCACCGCCGAAGATTGCCAGCTATGACTTGCTCCTCAAAAGCGAGAGCGACCCCTCCATCGATATCCTGAGTCCCTTCATGCGGTACTACATCGGGGTCATCATGCAGGGAGCCGCTGCCGTTGTGCCTTATGCTATCAATCTGACCCTGCTCCTTGCCCTGATTGACGGTTCCATCCGTCTGGCTTTCGACCTCGTAGGCGGGGACAAGGTGAAGTTTCTCGTTACTACCGTCCTTAAGGTGGGTTTCTTCATTTTCCTCATCCATAGCTGGGTGGGGACGAACTCCAATTACCAGCTCATGCCGGCCTTGAGTTCCGGCTTTGAAACCATGGGTTACACCGCCGGTGGCGCACAGGACATGATTACCGAGTATGTGAAGGGCAACCCGGATTCCAACATCGAGGTGCAGTCCAACCAGATTGTGACCAATGCCCTGAACTTCTTCAATATCTTCTGGGAGAGCGCCAGCCAGAAAAATCTGCTGACCATCCTTGTGGGTTTGGTCTGCGTGGTGGCGGCGGTTATTATTTTGTTCCTCACGGCATTGGAAATGTTCATGGTGCGTATCGAGTTCTGGACGATGGCGCTCATCACCATACCCCTCCTGCCCTTCGGTGTCATTGACAAGCTGAAATTCCTGTCGGATAAGGCCATCTGTCGCTCCCATCTACAACGAGATGTTCAAAATTCACAGCGTCTGGGATTTGGCATCGAAAAGCGGGCTTTGGCTGCCATCCTTCTTCTTTGCGGTCATTCTGACCGTCTGTTTCTTCGCCGTGGCCATTCAGATTACGCTGGCCTATCTGGAGTTCTATACGGTGATGGTGTTCAGCTTCGGGACGTTCTTCCTTTCCGGCCTGCACCAGACGAGGAAATACGCCGCCAATGGCATCAACGGCATTTTCGCCGTATCTATCAAGCTCATGTTCTACTGCATGTTTTCCCTGATGCTCCAGATGGTGCTGTCCAATATGGTGGTGGATGATTTCTATACCGTCCACCGAGGGGAAACACCGGGGATTATGGCAGAAGCACCCACAGACAACGGAGCCATTACCTCCATCGACCAGCTCATGGCGCATATCCGCGCCGTGGAATCCAGCGGCCGCTACTATGTGGACAACGGGCTGGGCTATTTTGGGGCGTATCAGATTGATTATGCCAACTATGACAACTGGACGCACTGGACGGAAAGCTATGTAAGGGACGGCGGCTATTTGGAGGATGGTCCGGTAATGGACAATGAGCCTCACGGCCCGGCATGGACTCCCGCCAATCAGGACAATGTGGCAAGGTACATTCTGACGGGTTAGTACAACGAGTACGGTTCCTACGAAATGGCGGCAAGGTGCTGGAACCAAGGAGAGGGAGGCCGCAACAACTCCGAAGCCGACATCTATTGGGCGAAGGTTTCCGGCACCAGTCCCGTGACGGGAGCCTATTCCACGCCCACCGTGACCATCAACATGATTCTCCTGTTCAAGGTCACCTTTGTGGCGCTCATGTTCGTGCTGATGGGCAGCAAGATCGGCTCCATCATCATGAAAGACTTTGGCGGCTCCGGCTTCAGGTTCACCAATGAATAGATGGGAGGGAAACTTTATGGGAAGAAAGCATTTTCCGCGAGGCAAGGCGGCGGTCATTGCCGTTCTGGTTCTGGTACTTGGAGGATTCGGCATGGTGTCTGCCCGTGTGATTCCCGGCATTGACGAGCCATATAATCCTCCGGCCTATTACAGCCTCACGGAGATTTCTTGGGAGGACAGCCCATCCCCCTTTGCCCTGAGGGACTTGGCGGCGAACGGCGGGAATGTGTACGACTACACCCGGCACATCAAGTCAATTTTGTTCGGGGACAACTTCAAGGACATCCTGGCAGTTGCCACCAGCATGACCCAGAACGATGTAATCAACACCACGCCGTTCTCTTCAGAGGTTTCTGTCGAGACGGATTCTGCTCTGTCCCTGCTGCGGCAGGGAACAGAGTCCATTGGGAAGCAAGTGGACATCAGCGAGAGCAATCCTTATCTCCGGCAGGGGGACAATGGCGAGTGGGAGGCATACAACGAAAACGGCTATGACCATCAGCAGAAACAAATCTGGTTGAACAAAAGCTACTTGCAAATAGCGGTGGGGGCACAGCAAGAACTGGCGGGGATGGAGGAGTCACTGAACGCCGCCAATACGGTGCTTGCCCACACGAACCAAGCCCAAGGAGAGCTTCAGCTCATCCAAGCCCAGAACGAACTCAAGGCGCTTTTGGTCTATGAGTTTGCGCGGCAAAATGCTTTGGATGCCAATATTGCCCAGCTTAACGCTGCACGTCAGGCAAACGAGTACGATGAGACGGCTGAATCGGCCTTTCTGGATGCCCTCACCCGGATGGATGTTGCCGACCCCTACGACAGCAAAAGCTATGCTTTGGCGAAGGAGACAGACGGCTATGAAAGGCCGGAGGTTCCGGGAATGCCGGATTTTGAATGAGTTCACGAATCTCTTCGTGCAAGCAACGATGATGGCGGCAAAAGCAACTGCCGATCAAGGGCAAGCCGAGGCAGTCACGGAGAAACCGAAGAAGTCCAGTCGCATTGAGGACTTTGGGGAGAAAATTGGCGGGGCGAGGAAGGATGCGTATGCGGCCTATCTGGATATGATGCAGATGGCGGGGGAATCCGAGGTGACTGCCGTGCCTCTCTCCAAGTCATGGCCGGCACCCAATTATGCCAAGCTCTTGGACTCCGGCATGGAACCGTGGCGGGTTCATGCTGTCCGTGCTTTGCGGGAGGCACTTCTTCCCAAGCCCAACCCCAGGCACTTCGCGGTTGAGAAATGGGGAACCCACATGACAATCTTTCGTGATATTGCGGTGAGCGTGCTTGACGGAACTCTGGACGAACATGGGCTTTATGAGGAACTGGCAGAATTTACGACTACGAATCGTGAGCTGCCTCCCGGTTTCAAGACCGGCCGCCAGCTTCTGGCCGACCATGCCACGGACTTGATGCTCGCCTACAAAATTCTGGGGCATGGAAGAAATCTTGCCAAGCTGAGATTTATCGAGCGGGATGAGGATATAGAGCCTGACCCTGAGCGGAGGATAGAGCTTCGGGAATACACGGGGAAATACAGCTACCGAGAAATTTTCTTTGCCTCCTCCAGAGAGGAAGCACTCCGGCAGTACAAGGAAATGGATCACACCCGCACCGGACGGGATTCCAACCGGGAAACCAAGAATCCCTTCGGTATTTACCGCTGGAAGGGGCAGGAGGAATATTTTATAGGCCGCAAGCTGGGCAAGACCTGGCTGGAGGTAGCCAAGCCCTTTGCCACGCCGGATGAGCTCGTGACTATATGGCCACTCATCTGGACAATCTGAGGGAAAATACGAGGAAATGAAGCAAGTCCCCTTTGAGCGGGAAAGCGAAAATGCGCCCCGTACCGGCACACCACGGCACGAAGAGGATGTCTCGCCGGAACTTTTTGCCGAGACTTTTGGTTTTCGGGGCGTGGAGTTTGGCAACTGGGTAGAGAACGGAAAACGGCAGGACAATCTCAACCAAGCCTACGATGCCCTGATGGATTTGTCGGCGGCACTCAATTTGCCACCTAAGGCTCTGTCCCTTTCCGGTTCCCTGTCCTTGGCTTTCGGTGCAAGGGGCAGAGGTGGCAGACAGGCGCCCTCCGCCCATTATGAGCCGGTGAAGGTGGTCATCAACCTGACCAAACAGAGCGGCGCGGGAAGCCTTGCCCATGAATGGCTCCACGCCGTGGATAACTATTTTGCTCGCAGGGACGGCGGTTCCCCTGTCGCCATGATGACGAAGGGGACAAGATATGCAGGGGATGTGCGGGAAGAAGTGCGACAAGCATTTCAAGGCATCCGTGAGTGCATTCGCGGGACGGGATTTCACCATAGGTGTATGCGGCTGGACAGTCGGCGCAAGGACAGCTACTGGTCACAGCCGGAGGAAATGACGGCACGAGCCTTCGAGGTGTACATCAAGGAGGATCTGCTTGCGCAGGGCATACGGAATGACTATCTGGTGAATGTTCGGGACAAGGAATCTTGGGACAAGGCCACCGAGAACTCTGCCATGAAAGGCACCTACCCCTATCCGGCGGGCACGGAATTGGAACCCATTCGCAAGGCATTTGACAAACTCTTTGCCACCATCCAGTTCCGGGAACATGACCGGGGCTATGAGCTGTACTCCGCTTCGGCAGGAAATCTCCCGGAGATGATTGCAGCATCCACGGTCACGCCCCAAGGGGAACTGACTCCGGAGCAACAGACCCTGCAAGTCTTCAGTCAGGAAGTTCTCGGTATCGACCTGACATTTTTTCGTGGGGCAAAGGAGCTTCACGGACGTTACGACCGGGACAATGACAGGCTCTATGTGAATCAGGAGGCCGAAGTTTCCATGGATTGGGTCATGTGGCACGAAGCATTCCATGCCATGAAGGAGCATGAGCCGGAACTGTACGCCGATTTGCTCTGCCATGCGGAAAAGACGGAAATGTTCTCCAAGAAGATGATGGACGATTACCGCAAGGAGACAAACCGTCCCCGCATGAGTGACAGCGAAGTAGCGGAGGAGCTGCTGGCCGATGCCTTTGCCGACCGCAAGACCGGCAGAAGGGCTTGGCAGGATATGGCGAAAACCAATCCCACGCTGGCAAAGAGATTGGCGGCCTTCGCCCAGAAGATATTGCACAGCGCAAGGCGGCTTCTTCATTTGCAGGACAGCAGAACCGCTCACGAGCTTCGGGAGAAATATCCCGGTGTCCGCTTGACGGACAGGCAGTTCCAGGATTTCTCGGAACGTATCACAGAGAACCTGTGCAGTCTGCGGGATGGCCAGAATCAGCCCATGTTCGTCTCCAAGGGCTACCGCATCCTTGCCGCTGATGGCAAGGTGCCGGAGGACAGTCTGCCCAGGCTGCCAAAGTGCAAGCACTCGCCCTTCCACTATGCACCGCAGAAACAGAAGAAGTTCGACCAACGAGCGACACAGGAACTTCTGCGCCACTATCCGCAGGATGCTGTGGCGTGGGCAATACAGGCACTCAGTCCCTTGGGGGAACGGATGGGGCAGTATGGGAGGAGGCTGGTGCGGCACATACTGGGAAAAGAACAAGGTCGATTTTGCTAAGCCGCAAAAAGTAATCGCCATCTTGACCTTCACGGTAAGATGGCGACCGTATTCGGAGGCTTCATGACAATGTGTTAGCATTCATACGCTGGCGAATCATAGGAGTGTAGGTATCCCACTCTGATTTCTGGATACCGACAGCGTCCATGGCTTCCTCGATGGAGAGACTAAATTTTTTTGCAACGTTTAGCACAGCATCAACCTTGCCTTGACCAATACCTTGGCTGATACCGTCATTCTTCGCTTGGTTCATTGAGTTTTCCCATGCCTTACACATATTGATCACCTCTGCATTATCGTCAAATGGAATCCTGGTTCCAGTAGCGGTTTGTATGAAATCGGCGGTAGAGCGATCCACCTGTTCAAAGCGGCTTAGGTCTTTGATCCAGTCCATGTTTTCATCGTGCTGGTGCTTGATGAATTGCATGGCTGCGCCAAATCCTGTGCGGAACTTGTCAAAGTCCTGATCTGCAATCTGATCGGGGGAGAGCAGGTTCAGTCGGTAGTCTTGGATATAGGACTCCCTTCATGCCTATTCTAACACGGTAGGGGGTGAGCGTTCAAGAGGATTCCTGCATCCGGGAATAAAAAAGCCTCATTCCTTTTCACCTATCACGGGTCTGTGGCGCATTGAGGGAAAGAACAGCGGAAATCTCGGATCCAAAGCGGATGTCACCTATGGTGTCAATGAGATGAACGGCCTTGCCCTTACGGAAAGCTCCCTCAATCTCAAGGAAGTGCGGATTTACAAGACCATCTATATTGACGGCAACGAGAAACGGGTGGTTGACCAGGAAGCCACGGTGGTTGCCCAGCAAAAGCAGGAGCTCATTAAACAGGAATTCAGCAAATGGATTTTCAAGGACGAGGAACGCCGCGACCGTCTGGTGGCCTACTATAATCGCCACTTCAACAACATCCGTCCCCGCGAGTATGACGGCAGCGGCCTGACCTTCCCAGGCATGAACACGGAAATCCAGCTTCGGGAACATCAGAAAAACGCCATCGCCCATACCCTGTATGGCGGCAATACGCTTCTTGCCCACTGTGTAGGTGCGGGCAAGACCTTCGAGATGGTGGCAAGTGCCATGGAAGCGAAAAGGTTGGGCGTTGCCAAAAAGTCCATGATTGTTGTCCCCAAGCACCTGACGGAGCAATTCGGCACGGAGTTCTTGCAGCTCTATCCAAACGCCAAAATCCTTGTGGCTACCGCCAAGGACTTCTCGGCAGATAGGCGCAAGGAGTTCTGCTCCAAGATTGCCACTCAGGATTGGGATGCGGTCATCATGGGCTATACCCAGTTCGAGAAAATCCCCATCAGCAAGGAACGCATGGAGGCTTTGCTGAGTGAGCAGATTCAGGAAATCGTGGATGCCATTGAGGAGATGAAGGAGCAGAACGGGGAGCGGTTCACCATTAAGCAAGCGGAGATTGCCAAGAAGAATCTGGAATCCCGATTGGAGAAGCTGCAAAACGATGACACCGACCAGACCGTGACCTTCGAAGAATTGGGTGTTGACCGCCTTTACGTTGACGAGGCTCATTACTACAAAAATCTGTTCACCTATACCAAGATGTCCAACATTCCCGGCATTTCCACTTCCTTTCGGATGACAAGCAAAAAGGCGGCCACATTTTGGAACTATCCCTTAAAGAAGGGAAAATCTATTTGGACAAGACGGATAAGTTCACTATGATCCTGCATGATGACAAGAAATTCCATGACATCAATCTAGCCAAGGATATGAAGGAAGATATCCGCAGTGCGGAGCAGGATACCAAGAGCAGTCTGCAGGGTGGAAAATAAACAGACTACGGCCTGGGTGTCAATGCATGAAAAGGACGGAAATGGTCAGTGGCAGCAAGTCATGACTACGCCGGGCTATATCGGCAAGAATGGCTTGGGCAAGACCAAGGAGGGCGACGGCAAAACGCCC
>CADCIX010000049.1 GCA_902801565.1 uncultured Veillonellaceae bacterium
ACATGTCCTGTTCCTCCTGCGGTGTTTTTCCTTACTGATATTATACCGCATTTTTTCTCAGATGTCGCTAGGAATAGGGGCTTTTGACCCCGACATCATCTCATCCATTTTACTTTCCTCCTCACAATCTGATGATATGCCCTCTTTCTAGGTCTTTGCCTGTGTCGCTATTAGTTCGGGCGTTGCCAAGGTAAGAAAACTTTACCAACACAATCGCTTGCGTTTTGTGTTTCATCTACATTAGCTGCCATAGAATTTGCGTTACTGTCATGGCAACCAGGACGAGGACGAGGAAAAATTTTTCCACCAGATACCTTGTCCATTTCCATATTGTCCATCTTGTTCTTCAGCTTATCCATTTTATTTTCCTCCTCACAATCTTGATTGTTGTTTCCGTTGCTTTCTGTTCTTTATATCCCCGAAGTGGGGAAAGTGTTTAGGGAAATATAAAAAATTTTTAAGCATGATGCGTATAAATAAAAAAGTATATAATAGGTAAACAAATGTCTATTATAGGTGTGTATTTATGATGAACAGGAGGTTGTAGCTATCCTTTTACACAAAAAATCCCATCTATGCTATGGAATAGGATTATGCTGATTTTTCTTTTGCTAATTCCTTGACTTCCTTCAATGTAAGCTCATAGCACTCCGCAATCTGTTCATGTGTCAGTGTGCCTTTTTTTATCATTTTCAACGCCTGTCGGCGACGATCTTCCAATACTGCTTCATTTCTCATTTCCTCCATCGCCTTACACATAACAGCCACTCCTTCCTCTGTCTGTTTATAATATCTCACCTTTTCAGCCAAAACCTCGTAGTGCATATCGTTAGGATTGATACAATGAAAATCATGCATCAACTGTCCTAAATCCGTATCATCTTGTATTTCGCCATTCACGTATACAATGTGAGCCTCATCGTCAAAAAGAACCGGCGGCTCCGTTTCCATGATACACCTTTCGATTCTATAAAGCGGCTTCCCTAATTTCAAAACATCGCTTTCCGTAATGAAAATAACATAATGCTCTGGAAGCTTCTCATACTCATCACCAGCAATCAAGGTATTCATATCCATCATACTGCTGTGGTATCTTGCCCGTTTAGGCGCAGCACCTTTCTCTGCCCGTTGGATCTCGATGTTATAGCATTTTCCGTTTTCTCCAAAGGCCAGAATATCCAAAATTACGCTTTTCCCCATCAGATTCTTGACATGAACCTGGGTTGTTACTCTTTGCACAGTCAGTTTCATTTTCAAGACAATATTCAGAACCAATTCCGTTGCCTCGACATTTCCATCAAAGCAACGTGTCATGAAATCGTCATCCATTAAGCGAAAATTCTCTATTCTCTCCAAATCTTTCTGATGCTGCTCAATCAGCTTATCTGTATCGCCCATAAATGCCACCACTCATTTCTTGCCTTTATCATACCCAAAAATGCTCCTTTTTTCAAGGGAAAAGTGGCCGCACTAACAACCAGTGAAACGAGGCTGGCCACCGCTCTCCCCTGTGAATGAGGGGTCAAAGGCAATGGTGAGGAACCCCCGCTCTGCCATCTCCTGCGCATAGAGACCGGAAGACTGCTCCTTCACCGCGCCGAAGGGACCGCTGACCGCAATGGCGGGGAGCTTGCCCGTAGCATTCTTGGGCACATACATATCTGCTGCCAAGGTGATGCCGTAGCGGTTCACGAAAGTCACTTTGCTATGATTAACTTTCTCACTTTCAGGAAATACCTTGTCCCATTCCTGGGTAAGCTGAAGTTCGGCTGTCTTGATCATCCTGTCCACATTCCTTTCGGCACTGTTCATGCTTGCGGCCTCGGCCATCCCCATATTGGCAGGGAAAAGGCCCATGGCTCCTGCCAGTATAGCAGCCAGCACGAACGCAGATTTCTTTTTGCCCCGGACTTTCATGAATAATTCCCCTTTCTTGTCGCCTGAACTGTGATTTTTTCCTTCGTTGAGTATATTATAGGCGAGAGGAATATATATTATAAATACTTGTTCTGTATGATAAATCATGCTCAAAAGGCATAATTGTTTTTATGAAAACACCTCCTCGAATGCGTCCACAACCAAACGTCCCGCACGAGAGAATACCTGCCCCTTTTTCCATGCCAGATAATTATGGGAGTGCAACCGGGGCAGCAAGGGACGAAACACAATGTCTGTACGCCCCTACCGACCCGTGGGTATCAATCCGGCAAAGCCCAGCATACTGCCAAAGCCCTGTTCCACCAGAAAGGCGGAATTATAGGCGAGGTTGTAAGTTGCCACGATATTCAGTTGTTCCGCCGGCTGCCCCAGCCAATGGTCAAACTCCTTTGACTCCACGGCTTGCTTTGAGGCAATCAGCGGTTCGGTGAGCAGATCGCTGGCCGAGATGCCGTCCCTCCCAGCCAAGGGATTGTCTCTTCGCATAAAAAGCCCCCAGACATCCTCATGAGAGAGCTTCCGATAAACATATTCCATCGGTGGTGTACTGCGGCAAAGCAGGGCAAAGTCCAGCAACCCTTTTTCGAGCCTGTCCGTCACCAGTTCCGCATTTCCGCTGGTCAAATGAACACGGATGCGAGGGCAGGATTGATGCAGGGACGCGATGGCACGGATCACTTCCCTCATGCCTTCCGTCTCGCCGCAGCCGATATAGATATCCCCTTCTACCAAGTCATCTGCATGAGATAACTGTTCCACGGTCTTATCCGCCAGGGCTGCAATTTCCTCTGCCCGTGCCTTCAGGAACATCCCTGCTTCTGTCAGTGTCGTTCTTTTCTTGTTGCGTATCAGGAGAGGAGTTCCCAATTCATCCTCCAAATCCGCAATCTGCCTAGAAAGCGTCGGCTGTGTCAGGTTCAACGACTCTGCCGCCTTGCTGATGTTTTCATGCCTGGCTACTGCCAAAAAGTATTTGAGTACCCGAAACTCCATCCAGATCCCCCCTTGAAAGCAGTTTAGCAAATGACATCCTGCTTTTCAAGCATGGTTATTAGCGCAGCTTCAATTATCATCAATGGGTTTTCTTCAGATACTGTAAATCGCCATACCAATAGGATGCCGTGGTGCCCCCATCGATGAGATAATCGCTGCCGGAGATGAAACGTCCTCGCTTCGACATCAGGAACTCGGCCAGCTCCCCTACTTCATCCAGCGTTCCTGCCCGTCCAGCGGGGCTTGCGGAGAGCATCTTGCGGTAACCTTCGCCCCGCGGCTCCTTGAGTTCGTCATTGGCCAGCGGCGTGATGATGATGCCGGGGCTGATGGAATTTATCGTGGCGCCACGCTTGCCCCATCGTGTTGCCTCATACATGACACGGAGCACATTGTAAAAGGCATAGTATTCGCGGTAAATCTGTTTCTCAAGTTATACGTTATTGCCCCTTGCCCAATCAATTCGATTTTTGGGAGATGTCGATAAGAAAAACTTATACCAAGCAGAAGATGCCCCCACAACGCCGAAAGGCCTCGACCCCCTTATTTCATGGGTGTCAAGGCCTTTCTATCTTCCGTTTGAACCTTACCGTTCCTGGCCCATGTTCAACAGCCTCCTGACCGGCAGGCTTTTTATGATCAGCAGGCAAACAAGGCACTCTGCTCCCATATGTGAGCCGTTGACAACGAAGGAATAGATGACGGGAGACATTCCTTCCGGCGCATAGGAGGCAAAGAAAACAATGTCAGAACTTTCTTAGTCGCTCTCTTCCAGTTCTTTCAGGGAAATCCTGTCCTCAAAGATATAGGACGCATCCCCGCGTTCGTACAGCGTTTCCTCCATGACATCCGGGTTGATCTCTGCCTGGAATTCATATCCGTTTTGGTCGATTTCCACGATGACAGGGCTGTTGAAATCCAGCATTTGCGTGGAGAGGAGAATACTGAAATCGCCATTGACATTCCCATCCGTCGTCACAACAATCCGGTTGGCATCCCTGTCCAGGTGAGCCGTGATGATGCCGCTGGTTGTCGTCTTGGGCGCAGACAGCCAATAGAAGCTCTCGACCTCGCGCATGGGAGCGCGCACACCAAGGTTCCAGACAACGGTATCTGGGAGCGGATTCCTCTGATATTGATCCACAAAACGGACAGCGCCCGTCACGGACTGTTTGGTTGTGTAATTCCCATTTGTGAAATATGGATGGATATCTGCTACAATCTCGTGCTCATTACTATCGAAGTCATCGAAGTTATGCGCATGGCCGATATGTATGTTCGTTCTGTGATCATAGCCTCCGCCGTATTGGCTGTGCAGTTTTTCGAGAAGAATCCCATATTCAGCCGTTACCTTATGGCGATTGTAGTTTGTGTCGTTGATTCCCACCTGCAATTGCAAAGGCAGATTGTAAAGATTTTCCAGAGCGATGCCGTTCGGATGGCCGGCGGACATATTGGCGGCAGCGAACCTGTCCGCCATCCTCGGCGAAATCTGGTAGACGCCGTCCCCGCCCGCAGAGAAGCCGAGCAGATACACCCGGTTCGGATCTGCGTTATGGAAGAGGATCATATTCTCGATAAGTCTGTCATAGATGGGGTAGGACTCCGGGTTGGAATGGCAGTCCCATGTGTCCCGCACGGCACGGGGATTGACGTATATGCCGTTTCTGACATCTCTGAGGTAATAGCTGGCCATCTGCTGCCACTGATCATTGTTGATATCCCCGGTAGGATCCGAGCCACCACCATGCAGTGCGATATAGAGCGGATAGCGGCCGTTTGCATCCGGTTGCCCGACAATCTGCATTCCGTATTTCATCGTGACATCACCCCATCGGATGGAGCAGTTTTCATCCTCCGATTTCCGGTTTGTGTCCTTGCTCTCGTTGTTATAGTATTCTTGCCATAGTTCATTGCGCAGGGAATCTGCATCTTCCTGTCCATGCGCGATGGCTCCATGAGAGGCCGGCGCCATTCCCAGACTCCCAAGCATTAGAGCGGACAAGATTCCCAATTTCATCCATTTCTTAAGTTTCATTTTCACCTATCCCTTTCCCTGCTTGGCACCTCCCAATCGTGAATTCCCGTGTGCCCCATGGTATTTATTTCGTTGCAGGTTCCGCTATTTCCTGCTTTAAAAAAGAAAAAGTGAACTCCCCAAACCGATGGCCCCGGTGATGGAGAGACTGGCGAGAAACAGGACGAGGGACAGGACTGCCGTCTGTTTTCTCCATTTGCAAAGAATCCTTTCCAGAAGTCTGCCGTAGCTCTCGGCAATCCCATCAAAGCGGCGGCTGAATCCTTCCTGAAAGCGGAAGAATGCATTCGTCCTCTTTTCCTGCGGACGAAGGAACCGCGATGCCAGCATCGGTGTCAGCGTAAAGGAGATGAACAGGGAAACCATCACCGCAAAGGTGATCGTCAGGCCAAACTCCTTGAAGAAGCCGGCCACGGTGCCCTTCATGAAGCCCATGGGCAGGAACACAGCCACCACGCTAAGGGAGGTCGCCATGACCGCCAGAACGATCTCTTTCGTTCCCAGAGCGGCAGCAAGCTCCGGTTCTTCCCCTTTTTCCCTGTGGCGGATGATGTTTTCCACCACCACAATGGCATCGTCAATCAGAAGGCCGATGGCCAATGAAAGGCCCAGCATGGACATGGTATTGATGCCAAAACCGGAAAGGTGCATGAAGAAGAAGGTCGCCACGATAGAGGTCGGGAGCGTCACCGCGCTGATCATGGTGCTGCGGATATCTCCCAGGAACAGGAACACCACCAGCACGGCAAAGATACCACCCAGGATCAGGTCCTCGTAGACGGAATGGATGGATTCCTCGATGCGCCGGGCATCATCCCGAACCAGATGCACCTGCACGTCAGCAGGAAGCGTCTCCTGCAGCTTGGCAAGTTCCGTCTTGACGGCCGCCGCAATCTTTACGGCATTTCCTCCCGACTGCTTCCCTATCTCAATGCCAATAGCCGGTGTGCCGTCATAGCGGGCCATGCTGGTACGGTCTTTGATGGTGTCCTCGACCCTCCCCAGCTGGCGGAAATAGAGGGGCTGCCCGCCACGCTTGGCCACCATGAGCCCTTCCAGTTCCCTGGGACTCGACAACTGGAAGCGGGTGGACACCGAAAGCATGGAAGCGCTGTTCTCCAGATTGCCGCCAGGGGTTTCCTTGATGGCCTTGGTGATGTTGTCCGAAAGTTCTGCGGTGGACACGGAAAAGGCCCGCAATGCCTCCGGGCGCATCAGCATCTGTATCTCCCGCTTTTCCTCGCCGTAGACCGAAATCTGCCCCACGCCGGTAATCTGCTGCAGGGCAGGCTTTATCCTTTCCTCCAGCAGGATAGAGAGCTCTCGCTGGGACAGTGTCTCCGAGGTCAGCGCAATGGATGCCACCGGTTCGGCATTCATGTCGTAACGGGCCACAACAGGCTCCTCTATGCCTGTCGGTAGCTCGCTCTTGATGGCATTGACCTTGTCCCGTATCTCCTGGGCGGCGGCCAAGGGATCGACTTCCATGTCAAATTCATCACCGCAATCTCTCCCGCAAAGACCTTGTCCGGATAGGCGTCCACCTTGACCGTCGCCGGCGTGCCGATATCCACCTTGTCGATGTCCTTCTGCTCCACCTGCACCACGACATAAACCGCGTCAATCTGCTCCACGGTCATAAGCTGCGTCCCCGCAGACACCATCTGCCCCAGCGTAACGGTCTTGTTGGCCACCATGCCCGTCACCGGGCTGGTGACCGTTCTCCGCATGAAGCTCCTCCACCTGTCCGGAATACCGGCTGCTGATGATGGCCGAGGTCACGCCCTCCACGGTTCCCGTGAGGCTCAGGCCCGGCTGCTTTTCTTCGACTTTGGCCTTGACCGCCGTTACAGCGATGGGAGATTTTTTTGCGGCCTCCTCCTGCCCGTTGTCCGATTCCCCGGCTCCGATTCCCCAGGCTAATGCCAATACTGCGCAGATGCCCAGAAGGATTGCCGGCATTTTTCTTTTCATTGCAACTGCTCCTTTGAGACTGTGGTGTTTTGCCGCACGATTCCCCCCATGAGTGCCCGCAGGATGGTCTTTTCCATCTCCCGCTCCGTCAAATGCCCCCACAGATGGCACTCCAGAAGTCCCGTGACGAGGCTGATGAAAATATCCCCCATGACACCCGCAGAAAAATCCAGTGTCAGGAGCCCTTGTTCCTGCCCCTCCCGGAAAAACGCCTCCAGGTCATTGTAGTAATCATCCCATTCCTCATCCTTGAGCATATCAAAAAAATCATCCCGTCCGATGAAAAGGATATAGGTGCTGTTGCGGCAATGGATGTGGATCAGCTCCCGCAGGGCTTCCATATAGTCCTCATGGGGCTTTTGTATCGATTGGCGGATCTCGGCAAACACACCCTGCATCCGTTCGATGATGATGGTCTGCAGCTTTTCCTTGGTGGAGTAGATGCGATGAAGGCTCGCCTTGCTGATTCCCGCGCTGTCTGCCAATTCCTTCATGGTGCTGCCCGGATTCGCCACCAAAGCCATGGCGAGCTTTTCCAGAAGTTCCTCCCTGTCAAATGCCATTGTCTGCCATCCCTTCCTGCTATTGGGGGTGTTGAAAAACTCCACCTGCACGCTACAACGGCCATTTTTTCGCTTGACTGCGTCAGCGAAACCTTGACGTAGCTCTGCTACGACTGCGGCTTCACTTCCTTGTCATACGAAAAACTGTCTCGCTGTATCGCACAGTTTACGTTTTTCAACACCCCCTAAAAAATAAGACCATATTGACTCATTAAATTTCATGCTACCACATAAAATAAATTAAGTCAATATAGTCTTATAAATATATTATACAGAGGGATAACCCCTAAACGGCAGCAATTCCTTGAATGCCGCCAGATCGTCCTTCATCTTCCCACCTCCGCAATGTTATGGAGTTTCTGCTGGCGGACTTCCTGCTTGCGGCTGTCTGCAATGAGTGCTTTCCTAGCACTGTAGAACTTCAGACAGAACAAGATTGCCACAATGCCGATATAGATGAAAAACGCCCCAAGTTCCTTGGAGATGTCCATCAGTCCCGCCCCGCGTGTCACGATGTCCCGCACGAAATGGAACTCCCATGTCAGCGGGAACACATGGGTCACCGCCAATACCCAGTCGGGATAGTGGGTAATCGGGCCGGTGGGGCCGCCGAAGATGAATCCGCCGGGGATGAACAGGATCATGCGGCTGGAGGCAATGCCGGGATTGGCCGCCGTCCAGCCAAAGAGCAGGGAGAGCATCCCCACCGTCATCACATAGAACACCTGGATGAACAGGAACGTCACCAAATGCCCGGAAAAGACCATATCCCCCCAGATGCGAAGCACCGCCATGCCCACCACAAAGGAGACCATGAGGCAGAAACCATAGGGGAGAATCCTCAAGATAAGATCCCAGGGCGTCCCCTCCAGGAGAATCCGATCCAGTGCATGGGTCAGCCGAAGCCTTGGCACCATGCCGATGGTGGCAAAGGTGAAGAACATGCTGCCAAAGAAGAACAGAAACCCTTGGGTCGTGCCGTTGCTGGTAGAACCTGCCGGATTGAACAGGTTGCGGACGTTAAGGCTCAGGCTTCCGCCGGATGCGCCCTTGGCCGATAGTGCCTGTGCCTGGTCGATGGCAACGATTTCATTGAGGGCTTCCTTGATTTCCGCACTCCAGGAGGTACTGGTATTATCATAGAAAACTCCGATGGCGGCATCGCTGCCCGAATAGCGGTTCTTTTCCAGACCCTGGGGCAGATATACCACCGCCACCGCCTGGTCGCGATAGCATAGCGATTCAGGGTTTACAGCATTGTTGAGCACCGCCGTGACATCCATATACTCCGAGGCATTGATCCGGTCGATGACCTCATGGCTGTATCGGGTATTGTCCATATCGATGACCGTCACCTTGGCCTCCTTGGCAAAGTTCTGCCCCATCATGGCGGTGAGCAACACCGTCACCACCATGGCTACCATGAGGCAGACCTTCTCATAGGGCATGCCCTGACCGGAAAACAGGAACCTTATCTCATCTTTTATCGAGTTCACGGTCGGTCACCCCTATCGTCATGCCCGGAATCACCCCCTCCTGGGGGTCGATGTAGATGCGCACCTGAAACGCGGAAAGGTCAGACTGTCCCTTCTCCCGCGTCTGCTTGAGGTCTGCAAAGCCCGGAGCCTGGGCCATGAGGCGGATCGTTCCCGTCACCTTCTTCTCCCCGGCCACCGTTGTTCCCATGATGGCATCCCCTTCATGGAGATTTGCCGCCTGCTCCTCGCTCACGTAGATGTCATAATAGGCGCGGCTGCTTTCCAGCAGCACTACCGGGCTGGAGGGAGATACCATCTCCCCCTGCTTTGCCAGTACGCTCAAGATCTTGCCATCCTCCGGGGCGCGAAGGGTCAGCCGTTCCTTTGCCACTTCCAGCTCCTTGAGCTGCACTTCCAGCTGGCGCTTCTGCTGACAGAGCACCTCCACATCATTGGCCATGTTGGCTGCAGACTGGCGCTCCGCCTCAATGGTCGGGAGACCCTGCCCCTCCGTTGCCCCGCCCAGGAGCTTTTGCAGAAGCTGTTCCTGCTGAATGACATTGGCCTGTGCCACATCCAGGCTCATGCGGGCATTGTCAAGAGAGGACTGGGGTACTGCCCCCGCCTCCACCAGAGCCGCATTCCGGTCATACTCCAGTTGGCAGTTCCTGAGAGTTGCCTGCGCAGAACTCACCGCTGCCTGCTGCTGGTCAATCTGGCGGAGGCTCTGTGTCTCATTCGTATCTGCCCGGAAGAAACTCACTCCCATGGAACCGCTGGTGGAGTTGATCTGTGCATCCATCTGGGCAATCTGCGCCTTGAGCTTTTCTATGGCAAGGTCTGTGTCCGTGCTGTCAAGCTGCATGATGATGTCGCCCTTCTTCACGAACTGCCCTTCCTTCACTGCCTCATTCACCAGACGTCCGCTCACGGAGTCAAAGGAGAGCTTCACCTGCTCCGCCGTCAGGATGCCGGCCTTCTGCTTCGTGGCCATGGCCACCGCGTCATTGCCCTCATACATGAGGACAAGTCCCCCGATGAGAAGCAATGCGATGAATACGATGCCCACTCGTGCGGGCTTGCTTTTTGCTATCATTTCAAAAACTCCTTTACATGCCAATACACAAAATCCTATGCTCTCATCAATGGTCTCCTGCCCCGGCCTCATTGCCCGACAGCTTGTTCAAGAGCCGTCCCAGTTCCTTCTGCTCTTCCTCCGACAGCTTTCCCATAAGCTCCGTGATGCGCAGGTAATGGGCTGGCAGGATGCTGTCCATGAACTTCCTTCCCGTGTCGGTCAAAAAGACTTTCTTGCCACGCCCGTCCTGCTCATCCGAGAGGATCTGCACCAGGTCCTCCCTCTCCAGCCGCTGCAACATGACGCTGACCGATGCCCTGGCCACCCCCACCTTATCCGCCAGCACGGAGGGAGCGATGCCATCCAGATGCTGGTGCAGCACCACCAGGGCACAGAATTTCCCTTCCGACAGATGGTGCTCCCGATGCAGCACGTCCATGATGGAATGCTGTATATCCTCCGCTGCCTGCTTGATGCCCAGCATGGCAATCACCGCCGCCGGATTGATTTCCGGGATGATATCTGCATGTCTCGTGAGTTCCTCCCAGGTCGGAATCATTTCTCTCTTCATCGTCTTTCCCCATCTCATTTTATTTAGTTAGATTTCTAACTATCAGTATAAAAAGAAGCGCAAAGTTTGTCAAGTGAAACTTTGCGCTTCCATTCAATGCTTTCAAAATATAGCAACAAACAGCCTCTATTGAGTGGGTCAGAACCACCCGATAGAGGCTGTCCAGTTATGCGAATCTAAATTCCCACGCCATTTCGTTCAGGGCGTGTTGAAAAACTCCCTAGAAAATCTGTCCCGGCAGCACCAGCTTTTCCTTGTGCGGAAAAGCCTTGTCAAAAGCCTCTGCCTCGGCTTCATCTACAAAATACCCTTTCGGTGTAGCATACTCGCCGGTAATGCCATCAAGATACCCAGGCATCAGTTCCCTGCACAAAAAGAAGGATGCATCCTCTCCCTCCGGCAGGCCATGGTAACGGATACCAAACCTGCTGGCATAGTCAAAGCCGCTCTTGCCATAGAAGTCGATATTTCCCTCAAAGCACAGGGCGCCACAGCCAAGTTCGGCGGCCTTCTTCATGGTATAGTCCAGCAAGATCTTGCCATAACCCTGCCGCTTCAGCTCCGGGCAGATGCAGATGGGACCCATGGCCATAATGGGGATATCCCTGCCATCATCAGCCTTGATGGATGCCCTCATGAAGACATTCTGGCCAATCAGGCGGCCATCCTTCTCCATGACGAAATTCAGCTCCGGCACAAAAGCGGGATCATTCCTCAAACAGTGCAGCACATAGTGCTCCAAACAGCCGGGGCGATAGACATTCCAAAAGGACTCCCGTACCAGGTTCTCAACCTCACGGCGTTCCTCGATTTTTTCCAAACGGATAAGATAGTCATTTTTGCTCATTGTTTATACCCTCCTGATGATTGTTGACTGCAATACAGGGAGGCTGGTGCGAAATTGCAGCTGCGCCAACCTCCCGGTCAGCCTGCAATCCCCAAGGTGTTGTTCTTCAAACAGCAATCTCCTCAATAATAAGAATCAGTTATATCCGGATGAAACCATCCATCGTTTGTATTCTATACCCGTTGCAAGTGATTGTCAATCAGGATAAGCTCCCGTAAAAGTTTTCCGTCTGACAAGGAACAGAAATCTCAATCACAGCAGAGCG
>CADCIX010000050.1 GCA_902801565.1 uncultured Veillonellaceae bacterium
GTCGACGATTCGCTCTTCAGCCGCTCGCGCTCCAAGCGCGTGGAACTCTTGGCGAACGTCTACGACCATGTGAGCCACCGTTATACGAAGGGCTTCCGCTTGCTCGTCCTCGGCTGGACGGACGGGAACACGTTCCTGCCACTCACGTTCTGCCTTCTTTCAACCTCGAAGGAAAAGAACCGGCTCAATGAGGCCAGCGCATCCGTCGATGCAAGAAGCAACGGCGGAAAGCAGCGCAAGCTCGCGCAGATGGAAGCGCCAGCCGTCGTCCTCAATTTGTTGCAGGAGGTCAAGGCGACAGGAATCCCCGCGCAGTACGTCCTCTTCGACACATGGTTCTGCTCGCCGTCGTCGCTGAAAGCCATCCATGACCTCGGCTATGACGTCACCGCTATGGCAAAGAAGAGCAAGAAGGTGCGCTACCTCTGCGAAGGGAAGATCTCGAACGTCAAGGCCATCTACAAGGAACACAAGAAACGCCGCGGACGCTCGCGTTACCTCCTGTCCGTCGATGCTGTCGCAATGAAACAGGGAGAATCCCTTGTGCCTGTGCGGCTGGTCTTCGTCCGAAACCGCAACAAGAGGAAGGACTATCTCGTCTGTTCTTCAAGGCGTGCAAGTCTTACCTGCGACTCGGCAAAGACTGCCGTTCCGTCTCTTACGATGCGATGACGGCGCATGTTGCCGTCGTCTGCACACGATATATGCTCCTGGCTGTCGAGGAACGTGAGAACACGGATGGGCGAAGCCTCGGCGAGCTCTTCTATCTGGGGCTTGATGAGCTTCCGGACTTGAAGTACATGGAAGCGCTTCGCCTCGTGTTGCAGGAGTTTGCGGAGCAGCTTCGGGCAGAATATCCGTCAGAAGTCTTGCTGGTCGAATCGCTCTTGGAACGATTCCTGAACGATCTGCCCGCTCTTTGGATGAGTCGTCTGCGTGCACAGAAGTGTGCGTGAATGGCTTTCGACATTCAGTTCAAGCTGATTTATCAAGGCATACGGGATGTTTTCCGTGTGCGAAGTTTGAGTCACATCTTGAAAAACGCAAGAAACAAGGACAGATTCCCCTCGATTGGACTGCTACGGACTACAATGACCTGATTGCCAAAATAGTCACTAATGACTCTGCAGAGGTCTACCGCTATTGGCTGCCCCATTTTCATAAAACGTATATTGTTTTTGGACTACCAAAATGGATTGTCATTATAGGAGATGACGGCCTTATGGAAACTGCCTTTGAAATTGACCGTCAAGCCTACTATGACTACCTGAACCCACGAGCAGGTTTCCTTAGAGTGAAATGAGGCGATTATATGTCATATATGGAAAAGATCCATTCCTACGGCGAAGACTTAGCCTCCATGGAAGAGGTCAGCCCCTTTGAACTTATTGGGGCGCTGGTGAAGCGGGACGAGATTGAAGCGGTGCGTGGCTCCCTTTCTAAAGAAGAATTGGAACAACTTGAGAAATATGACAGGGATTTGCTGTCACATGCCCAGCAGTTTTACGAACTTATCAAGGAAGTATACCAATTTCAAAACCGAAAGCCCCTTAAATACTGGTGGTCCAATATTGACTTGGTAGCCACCGGCAAATTATCCGTAGATTTAGCCACAACAAACCAGGAAGTACAAAAGCATATGGCCTAGTGTAAAAGGCCCCGAAACCTCCAAGGAAGTTTCGGGGCCTTGCTATATCTGCATTCTCATTTATCTCAGAACACATTCCCTGCCAAAAACCACATGCGTTTGCTGTCGGCAAAATTTGACCAATGCGTTATAATATTAATGAAATTCATTTTACAGGAGATGGAAGCATGGGAAGAAGAAAACATTCCACAAGGAAAAAGCAAAGGCCGTTCCTGGCGATTCTCGCAGCGGCCTTTCTTCTGCTGATTGGGGGAAACGGGCTTCCCCAGGCATACGATTCCATTCCTGTGCTTGGGGAGCTTTCCGCCATCCTGCGGCAGGCTGCAACCGGTGGTGCTGCAGAGGAACGGAAGGAAGATGCTCCTCCGGTCCTGGAGATTTCGCAGATACCGCCTTACGAGGGCAAGCCCTATGCCGTCATTGGGAACAATGTGCCGAACTTCACCGACGCGGATCTCGAGGCATCTTCCTCCTTTGAAACCTACAGTGAGCTGGATACCCTGGGACGATGCGGCCCAGCCTATGCAAACGTGGGAACGGATCTCATGCCCACGGAGAAACGCGGTCCCATCGGCCAGATCAAGCCCTCGGGATGGCATACGGTGCGCTATGATGACATCATCGACAAGAAATACCTGTACAACCGCTGCCATCTCATCGGCTATCAATTGACCGCCGAAAATGCCAATCCCAGGAATCTCATCACGGGGACCAGATACCTGAACGTGGATGGCATGCTGCCCTTCGAGAACAAGGTGACAAGCTACATCAAGCACACAGGGAACCATGTCCTCTACCGCGTCACCCCCATCTTCGAGGGGAACAACCTGGTGGCCAGCGGCGTTGAGATGGAGGCCATGTCCGTAGAAGACCGTGGAAAGGGCATCCGCTTCCACGTCTTCTGCTACAACGTGCAGCCCGGCATCGTCATCGACTATGCCACAGGCGACAGCCATGCGGCCTCCACGGGAACCGATGCAAAATAATGGGGGCAGGACGCAAATTTCCGCTTAAGTTTAACGAGAATCCTTCGATATATACATTAGAAGGGTTGTCTCTGCGATTCAGACGGCCACCCGATTGCACAAATATCATTGCGCAAGGAAAAGAAAGGGATTTCAGGAACTGCATCAAAGGAGGATATGGCTATGAGCAATATGATCAACACAGCATATGGCAGCCAGCTCTACAAGAGCATCGGACAGGCTGCGAAAGGCACTGCTTCTGCCAACAAGGGGAACAACGCCGACAAGGCGAAGGATCCTTTCATGGAGAAATACGGCGGCGACTTCAATGTGGAGCTTTCCAGTGACGGGCTGGCCGCCCTGGCGAACCAGCGCAAGCAGGAACTGGACAACGCCGGCAGCCAGGAAGAAAACCTGAACCCGGAACAGAGACTGTCTGCCAAGGCACAGGACTACCTCGCAAAACTCCGCGAGAAATACGGCGACTATGATTTCATCATCGCAGACGATGTCAACGACCCCAAGGCACTGGACCAGGCAACGAAGCAGTATTCCGTGATCCTCCGCGGGGACGAACTGGAGCGCATGGCAAATGACGAGGACTATGCCGCAGAGGTCATGGGCAAGGTCGAGTCCGCCATTGACATGACAAAGAGGATCGAGGAAAAGGGCGAGCTTGGGGAAGGCGTGCAGTTCAAGCGCATTTCCATTTCCTTTGATGATGACGGGAACATGAAGCTCTTCGCCGAGCTGGAAAAGATGTCCGAGCAGCAGAAGGAGCGCATGGAGAAGGCAAAGGAGAAGCGCGCAGAGGAGAAAGAGGAGGCTGACAAGAAGGCCGAGAAGGATAAAGAAGACGACGACAAGCCGAAACTCGGTTCTGTCAAGCATGCCAGAGTGGAAGCAACCTCCGAGGAGGAGCTCCTCGAAAAGATTCTGGGGATTGACTGGAGCAAGATTTCGGAAGAAGAAGAATAACCTCATGGGGGTCTTTGTTTTGAAATGCAAATCCACGTTTCTCTGCCTGCTCGCCGCACTCTGCCTGATACTTACCGGCTGCGGCGCGGGGAATACCGGTTCTTCGTCGCAGAATGTGACCGACAAGGACGGGAAGTTCCATATCGTCACCACCTTCTATCCCATGTACATCGATGCCATCAATATCGCGAAGGGCATTGACGATGTCACCGTCACGAACATGACCAAGCCGCAGACCGGCTGCCTGCATGACTACCAGCTGACCACCGGGGACATGAAAACCCTCGAAAAGGCCGATGCGCTGATCGCCAACGGTGCTGGCATGGAGAATTTCCTCGACAAGGTCATCAAAGAGCAGAAGGGCCTCAAGGTCATTGATGCCTCCAAGGGCATGGAACTGCTCAAGGACGGGGATGAGGAAAACCCCCACGTCTGGCTCAGCGTCACTGCGGACATCCAGCAGGTCAGGAACATCACCGAGCAGTTGAAAGCCGCCGACCCCAAACATGCCGATGCTTACCAGGCCAATGCCGATGCCTATATCGCCAAGCTGGAAGCCCTCAAGAAGGAAATGCACGAGGCACTGGACAACGTCCCGCACAAAGACATCGTGACCTTCCATGAGGCCTTCCCGTACTTCGCCAAGGAATTCGGCCTGCATATCCTCACCGTCATCGAACGGGAGCCGGGCAGCGAGCCGACACCGGCCGAGCTCCAGGCTGTCATCGAACAGGTCAAGCCCCTTGCTGCCAAGGTCCTGTTCACCGAGCCCCAATACTCCCCGGATGCCGCCAAGACCATCGCCCGCGAAACCGGCGCCAGGATCTACACCCTTGACCCGGTAGTGACCGGCGAAGCCAATGAAAGCGCCATGGATGCCTATCTCACGACCATGCGCAAGAATATGGAAACGCTGAAAGAAGCCCTTCAATAAGGGACTGTGCATCAAGAGGAAAAAGAGGATGTGGCAAAATGCTCTCGCATTTTGCCACATCCTCTCGCTATTTATCGACGAATGAATTTGCTGAGGGTCTCATACAGGTGTTCCGGATCAACAGGCTTGGAAAGGTGCGCGTTCATGCCTGCCTGCAGGGAATGCTGCACATCCTCATCAAAGGCGTTGGCGGTCATGGCAACAATGGGAATCTCCTTTGCATCCGACCGTTTCAGGGCACGAATCGCACGGGTTGCCTCCAGGCCGTCCATCACCGGCATGCGGATATCCATAAGAATCGCATCGTAATATCTCGCCGGATGTTCCGAGAACATGCCAATGGCTTCCTTTCCATTCTTCGCACGCTCGGACCGGACATTCTTCATTTCCAGTATCGTCATCAGGATCTCCGCGTTGACATCCATATCCTCCACCACAAGCATGCGGCGGCCCTCCAGTTCGGCAGGAGCTGTACCATCGCTGCCCCCTGCCGCCGATATATGCATATCGGGGATCAGCATCTTTGCATCCTCATGCTGGATGCCGGGGGCGACGGCCTTCAGTGACAGGGTGATAGTGAAGGTAGTACCCACGCCCGGTTCGCTGTCCACCTGGATGTCCCCGTTCATCAAGGCAACGCAATTCTTGCCGATGGCCAGGCCAAGGCCGGCGGTGCTTGCATTGCCCTTCCCCTCCGCTTCCCGGGAGAAAGTATCAAAAATCCTGGGAAGGAATTCCTTTTGCATGCCAATGCCCGTATCCTGGATGATGAAGCAAAGGTTGCGGTAGTTTTCAAAACTGGCGGTCTGTTCCACAGTAAAGGTGACGGTTCCCGGTGTTTCCGTAAACTTCACGGCATTGTCCAGGATGTTGACCAGAACCCGCTTGAGTTTCGCCTCGTCGCCAACGTAGTAATCCTCGACCTTTCCGATGACCCGGAAGTCATAATGCAGGCCCTTGTTGACACACTGACCATTGACAATCATGTTGATCTGGTTGAGGAACTCCCGGAAATTGAACTTCATGTCCTTGATCGCCATGCGTCCGAACTCAATATGTCTTATATCCAGAATGCTGTTGATAATGGAGAGCAGATGCTTGGCACTGGCGCCAATCTTTTCAAGATGCTCCCTGATATGGGGTTTGAGATTCGGGTCCCTCAGGGCAATGGCATTCAGTCCGATGATGGCATTCATCGGTGTCCGGATCTCATGGCTCATGTTGGCGAGGAATCTCGTCTTGGCAAGATTGGCCTGTTCCGCATCGTGCAGTGCAGCCTTCAACTCCTTCTGGCTGCCAGAGAGTGTCTCATTCAACACGGCGACATCATCCAGCGCCTTCCGCGTCCTCTGTTCCGAGCGGATGCTGCGCAGCAGGAGAAGGAGAATGACCACAACGATGATACCGATGCCCGTCAGCATGGGCACTGCGTTCTTGCGCAGGAGATGGGAAAGGATCAGGGGCTGTTCCTCCTGGGAATAGAACGCCAGCGCCGTGTTCACCGAAGAAGGCGGGACGACATTGGCCACCTTGTTCAGGATGGCGTACAGATTGCCATCCTCATGTCTCACGGCAAAGGTGCAACGCAAAGCCTTTCCCGTCGAAATCGCGGTAAGGTCGTATCTTTCCATCAGGTACGCCAGGCTGTTCACACGGAAATTGCTGACAATCAGACAGTCGGCCCGGTCATCGGCCACAGCCTCAACACAGGTATTTGTGTCATCGAAATACACACGATTCCAATTCGGGAAGTAATCCATCAGGAATATATCATAGTTGGGATCCCCTTCGTTGACCGCAACCGTCAATTTCTCCTGCATGGATATCTTACGTTGCGAAGATTCCCGAACTACAGCCACCATGTCGGTCTGCATCAGCGGGCTCGTGATCAGGAGACCCAGTTCTTCCCCATCATAATCGGAAAAATTCACCGGGAATATGCAGTCCACTTCCCCTCGTTGGAGAGCCTCCAGCGCATCCGAGGTTGTCCGGAAGGGAACCGCCTCAAAATCGATTTTCGCGTTCTTCAGAGCCCTTGACGCCATGTCCAGGAAATCCTTCAATGCACCGGTGAGCTCACCGGTGTCCTTGTCCTGGGCACAGAAGGCCATGTAGTTGTCCCGGTAGCCCACACGAATCGGCCCGTGCTCCGTGAGCCATTGCTGCTCCTTCACTGTGAGGAACAGATTGGCACCGGCAAAGCTGATGTATTTCCCCCGAAGATACTGATTGTAATAGCTGTTCTCATCATAGATCTTGCCCATGGCAAAATTCAGGTCCTGCAGCAGATCCGGCCGGGCACGGTTCACCGCAAAGAAAATATTGGAATGGCCGATCTTGCACACCGGCATCATGTCATAACGGCTGCTGATTGAGTGAACAGAGACCCGTGCATCGAACTCTCCCCGATTCATCATGACGATGGAATCGGCTTCGCCTACCGTCAGTGGAATGATCTCTATCTGGAGATTGTTCTTGTCCGCCCAATCACGGAGCAGGACTTCCTGAATGCTTCCCTGGTTGACGGCAATCCGCTTGCCGTTGAAAGAGCTGATATCTTCGCCCTGAATGCCGGCCGTGTTCTGGGACGGGACAAAGACAAAGTATTCCTCAGCACCCATGGCCAGACTGGGAAACAGCATACGCTCGGAGCGCTCTGCTGTATAGGAGACATCGCTCAAGAGGTCGATCTCCCCGTTCATCAGCATCTGCAACAGCTTCGGCCAGCTTTCCACCACATATTCGTAGTTCCAGCCGGTATAGGCCGCGATCTTCTGCTGGTATTCATAGGCATAGCCGGATTTTCGGCCAAACCGGTCAGTGGTATTGAAGGACGATTCATACCATCCCACACGCACGGTCTTGCCTTCCTGCGCCTGCGCAACAGCGGGCAGCGCAAATAAAGACACCATAACGAAGCATAGCAGGACAGCCGTCAGGCGTTTTAGTTTTATAGAAAGGTGTGCAGCATAAATCTTTTCCACCATGCTTTTCACTCTCGTTTCTTGGGAACCAGTCGTACATCACGATTGCCTGTGTAATTCGCCGCTGTGGTCGAAAATTCCTCTTTTAGAGGCTGTACAAAAAAAAAATGATGCACAGGTCCCTATTTGCGAAAGAACAGCGCTTCCTGGCAGGACTGCCGAACCCCTTTCAACAACGAATAGAGATTCTTTCCGGGGCAGTCAGTGTCGTTGAGATCCCGGTGCCCGACGATGACCCCTCGCTTCAGGGGGTTCAGTTTATATTCCTGGCAGAGCCATGCAGCAAGCTGGCAAAGGGATGCCATCTGTGCCCCGGTGGGCTTTGCCAGATTGAAATTTCCTGCCAGGCAGATGCCCACCGAGGTCGTGTTGTGCCCCAGGGCATGAGCTCCCACAAGGCCGGGTGGACGGCCCTGCTCAATCGTCCCGTCCTTGCGAATCAGGTAATGATAGCCAATCCCTGCCCATTTCATCGATTTCTGATGGAACTGGTGGATTTCCTCTACGGTAGAATCCCTGTCTACCCGAAGGCCTGTATGGTGAATGACAAGGAAGTCGGTGGCGGGACGTTCCTCGTGCTCTGTAAACCGGAGAGCAGGACGGCGGACAGGCGGCTTCGCGAGCCTTGCCGCCTGCCCATGGGACGGCAGGAGCATGGGAAAACCCAGCCCCAATGCCGCCACAAAGGAATATTTTAAGAATTCCCTACGATTCACGACATACCTCTTTTCTTGCATTTCCTGCAGTTCTCATCGCTTTCCTGCCAGGCAGTCCATGATGAGCTTCTGGTTGGCCTTGACCACCTGGTTGGCAGAATTTGTCGTACCTGCAGCATAGAATTCCTGCCATGCAGCGTCATATTTCTTCTGATGGACATCAGCGATTCCCATGCCAACATAGGCATTGGCCAGTTGCGGAATGAGCCGGAGACTCTGCTGGAAATCGGCAATCGCCCGGTCATCCATGCCCAAGCGCAGGCAGAGATTGCCACGGTTGTACCATCCCTGGGGGAAATCAGCCTCCAGCCGGACAGCATCCGAATAATCCGCCAGTGCCGCCTCGAATTCTCCCAGCGTTTCATGGACAAGGGCCCGGTCATAATAGGCTTCCGCAGAGGGACGGAGGCGCAGGGACTCGCCATAGTCCCGCAGAGCTTCCTCGGGCTTTCCGGCATTGGCATAGGCGATGCCACGCTCAAGATAGGCTCCGGCATCCTTCGGCTTCTTCCGGACATTCATCTCTGCCTGCTGCAAGGACTCGGGGGAGCCGTCCGGCGCCTTTGCCTGGCCCCAGAGATTGAGGATGTCCTGCCCGTAATGGGTGCCGGGAACCGCCCAAACGCCGTTGAGGCCTGTCCACGTATGGATCTGCCCGTGGATGTCCTGCCTGTTGTTGACGATGTGGTCATAGCGGGGATCCACGATCTCCACGGAAGGAGGGTTCGTGGAAGCATAGGCCAGCAGATGCTGGATATGGGCGCGGGCACCCAGGCGGGGCGAAGCAAATCTCGCTCCCTTCACATGATTTCCCGTGGCACCAAGGCCACAGAAATTGTTCTGCTCCGGCAGCACATCGCCGCCGTAGTTGAAAAAGCCCGTCTCCTTGAAGGCCTGGCACAGGGCAACATCGGGACGGATGCCCTCACGGCCTGCCTCTTCATAATAATAGCTCACAAGCTCCGTGGGAGTACAGTTGAGTTTTGTCTTGGGATTGCGCTGCTCCAGGAAACGGACCATCTGCCGCTGCGATACCTCGGCAGGCCCGAGAATGGTAACCTCCCCCGCCTTTGCTCCCGTTTCCATCAAAGGCGAGGAATAGGAGGGCGGCAAGACCCATTCTGTCCGGTCCATTGCCCCAGAATCGAGTCGCCCCGTGGGCTTTGGAGGAAAGGCCTTCTCCGGCCCCTTCGCCTTCCTTTCCCGTTCCAGCCACGCGCTCCAGGAAAGAGACGTGTCCTTCGTCCGCAGTTCGCTGGCATAACGATAGAAAAGGCGCAGCATTTCCGCCCGCTCGTTATGGGCCTGGGCATACCAATCCTCCCCGCTGCTTTTCGAGAGAAGATCCGTGCCGCCGAGAAGGTACTGCCTCCTTGCCACGTCTTCCAGGGATACGTCCGGATTCCTTAGCAGATCGTACATTACGAGGAAGGTGGTCGTGCGTCCATGCCCCGCATGGCAATGGAAATGGAGCCAGGCATCCTCCGGCAGTGCCGCGACAAAGGCCAGGAAATCCTCCACCGTTTTGGCATCGGGCCATACCATGTCCGCAGCGGCGAAGCGCACATACCGGAACCCTGCCTGCTGTGCCGCTTCCCGTTCCGTCAATACCTTCTTTGGCGCAAAGGTCATGGGCTTGAGCCTTTCCGTGTCCGACTTGCCAAGGGGGACAAAGGTCGTCTTTTGCTTCCGCAGGCTGTTCAGCCGCTCCGCCTCATCAAGTTCCACAGCCTTGGCATCCTTGCCGAAATTGGCGCGGTTTTTCTCCTCATACCAGCTCACGGGAACGCCGTTGGCAAAGCCGTGGGATTCCTGCCGCAGATCCACCATGTAGATCTGCTTCGGGTTCGGTGCTACAGAAACCAGTTTCTTGTACAGTGCAGACAAACTCTTGAGCGAGGGCTGGGCACTGGCAGAGGCATGAAGGGCATCCAGTCCCCTGCGGGGCGGTGCTTCTGCCTGTCCCAATGGCCTGTGCCAGTCATCCGAAGCCATGCGGAAGTCCCGGGGCATGCCGCCCTTCCCATCCCCGTCCAGCCGCCATGTTCCCTCGGCGCAGGCAATGGAGGCAAGCAGCATCATCCAAAGCAGGACAAAGACAATCGTGCCATTATATCGAATCCGAACTCTCATTCTCCCTGTCACCCTTTCATGAAAACATACCATTTATAAAATATTTCCCCCTTGTCCTGCCAAACTCCTTCTTTTTCCGTTGCAAAACAGGAACTAAAATGTTACATTAGAGAAAGAAACAAATCCATTCAATGGAAAATCAGCATAAGCAATAGGCCAATTCCATGCACATCCGGGAAAACTGCCACAGAAAGGATTTTAGCGATGAAAAAATTTGTGAACGCATCCGCCTGGGTGCCTTTCTGTCTCATTTTCGTTCTCACCCTCTCCCTGCTGCTCATGGGCTGCGGCTCCTCCCAGAAGGATGCTGCACAGCCTCCCAAGCCCACGGTGCCGAAAAATGCCTCCCTCGACGAAAAGGTGGATGCCATGGTCTCCTCCATGACCCTCAAGGAAAAAATCGGGCAGATGGTCATGATCGGCATCCATGGAACCGATGTGACGGAGGACAGTCTTTTCATGCTGCACCAGTACCATATCGGCGGCATCATCCTCTTTGACCGCAACATGGAATCCCAGGAGCAGGTAAAGAAGCTGAACGCCCACCTGCAGAAAGAAGCACAGGAAAAGCTTCCCCTCTTCATCGGCGTGGATGAGGAAGGCGGCATCGTTTCCCGCATGAAGGATGCCCTGCCCCCGCCTCCCTCGGAAAAGGAAATCGGGGAAACGGGAGAGCCGGAGAATGCCAGGACGTGGGCAGCAAAAACAGCCGCCGCCCTCAAGGGCATCGGCTTCAACATGAATTTCGCCCCGGCAGCCGACCTTGGACTGGAGCCGGGCCGCTCCTATAGCAGCGATCCGGCGGTTGTCACGGAGTTCGTGGGCGAAGCGGCAAAGGGCTACGAGCAGGAACACCTCATCTATTGTCTCAAGCACTTCCCCGGGCTCGGCAAGAGCACCGTGGATACCCATAACGATGCCTCCATCGTCAATGCCTCCCGATCCGAACTGCAGGAGGAAGACCTTCTTCCCTTCCGCACCCTCATTGCGGAAAAGAACCCGGAAGATTACTTCATTCTGGTCTCCCATGCCATCTATCCAGCACTGGGAGACGAACTCCCCGCCAGCACCTCCCCTTCCATACAGACCGGCCTTCTCCGCCATGAGCTGGGCTACAACGGGGTCATCATCACCGACGACATCGCCATGGGGGCCGTTTCCAAGACCTATACGCCGGGAGAACTCGCTGTAAAGGCCGTGGAGGCCGGCACCGACATCGTGCTGACCTGCCACGAGTACCAGAACGGCACCGAGGTCTACCTCAAGCTGCTGGAGGCCGTAGAGAAGGGAATCCTCACAGAAGACCGCATCAACGAATCCGTCAAAAGGATTGTGCGGGTGAAACTAACGCATCTTGCAGAGACAAATTGATAAGGACGAATCAGCAGGCAAAGATTGGACGTGAAAGGATATTATCGGGGGTATTGGAAATGACAGAATATTGCAAGCTTCATAAAGCAAAGCATACTCTTATATTCTCCATCATGCGGGTTTGGGAAACAATGGAACAAGGCGAAAATCTCGAAATGCGAATAGAGTGTGAAGACGATATGGACATATATGCTGAATTTACACTTCCCGCTTATTATTGCCATCATGCATATGGATTCATGCCAGTTTTTCAACAAAATATACTATAAACTCTTCTCGACCACAGCTTTCCTTGGACGGCCTCGTTTGCTAGGCAGGACTTTCTTGGAAGTATAGGT
>CADCIX010000051.1 GCA_902801565.1 uncultured Veillonellaceae bacterium
AGGGCGGCGTAGCGGTGGCTACGCCAACTGACGATGACAACGCAGATGACTGCATATCGGGCAATTATTATGGATATGAACGAGGCGGGACACTAGATACATTATACTAAAATTTTCCCAAGTACTTCTGACGCAAGGAAAGCTTGCGCTTCATTTGTGCTACAAATTCTGCAGCCGCTTCCAGATCCGCCTCATCGGGATGGGATGCAGCCCGCTTCCATCGTTGCTGCGCTTTTTCCCCGACATGGGGATCGTCCGGATCGGAATGTTTGCGCCTCTCGATCAAAGCAGGATTGACTTTCCCTTGGCAGCCGAAGGTCCCTAAAATCTCACAGTTCTCTCCCAAAAGATACGCCGCGCGGGCAAACGCTGTCACGGCATGCTCGCTGCCGGGATCTGCTCCGTGGGTCTGGAACAGCACCACCTTGGCATCATGCACCTTCGGCAGGAGAGACATGGTCTTAGGGTCCGGTCCGCCCAGGCGCAACCAATATCCTATCGCCACCACCTCATAAGAGGACAGATCCTTCGGCATATCGGCAATCTGGAAGATATCGGCATCCCCTGCTGCCTGGGCAATCCGTCCGGCAACCATCTGTGTGTTTCCGGTAACCGAGGAATACAAAACAGCCCATTTCCCGTTGTTCGCTTGGTTCACCTGGCATCCACTCCTTATCCAATCATGGTCTTGATATCATCTGCTGCATTCGTGATGCTGCCGATGCCGAAATTCTCCACCAGAACCTTTGCCACATTCGGCGACAAGAAGGCGGGGAGCGTCGGGCCAAGGTGGATGTTCTTCACGCCGAGGTGCAGGAGCGCCAGAAGAACAATGACGGCTTTCTGCTC
Source organism: uncultured Veillonellaceae bacterium (assembly GCA_902801565.1). GTDB lineage: Bacteria > Bacillota > Negativicutes > Selenomonadales > Selenomonadaceae > UBA3796. The sequence continues at coordinate 850 of CADCIX010000051.1, forward strand.
ATACCAGGAAATGTTGTAGACAATGGGAAGCTCATTGATATCCTTGAGTCCAAAGACCTCCTGAAGCTTCATGGCAATGAGCGCCAGGGAATAGGAATCATTGCACTGTCCTGCATCCAGCACCCTGGGAATCCCATTGATGTCTCCCAAGCCCAGTTTGATGTACTTGTACTTGGCGCAGCCCGCCGTGAGAATGACAGTATCCTTGGGCAGTGCCTTGGCAAATTCCTCATAATAGCTACGGCTCTTCATACGGCCATCGCATCCGGCCATGACCACGAATTTTTTGATTGCCCCGGACTTCACGGCTTCCACTACCTTATCTGCCAAAGCCAGCACCTGTGCATGGGCAAAGCCTCCTACAATCTCGCCCGATTCCAGTTCCCGGGGTGGTGGGCATTTTTTGGCAAGCTCGATGAGCGGCGCAAAATCCTTCTTCCCATCCGTTTCCGGAATATGACGGCAACCCGGGAAGCCGGTGGCTCCCGTGGTGAAAAGACGCTCCCGATAGGAATCCTTCGGCGGCACGATGCAGTTCGTGGTCATGAGGATGGGACCGCCGAAGGCCTCGAACTCCTCTTTCTGCTTCCACCAGGCATTGCCGTAATTTCCTGCAAAATGGGAATACTTCTTGAACTTGGGATAGTAATGAGCTGCCAGCATTTCCCCATGGGTGTAGACATCCACACCAGTCCCCTCTGTCTGTTCCAGAAGCATTTCCAAATCCCGAAGGTCATGGCCGGAAATGAGAATACCGGGATTTTTCCGAACGCCAAGATCCACCTTGGTGATTTCCGGGTTTCCATAAGCTCCCGTATTGGCTCCGTCCAAAAGTGCCATGCCTTTCACACCCCACTCGCCTGTTTTGAGTGCCAGGGCGGTCAAGGCTTCACCGGTGATGGAACGATCCAAAAGGCTTGTCATGGCGGACTGCTGGAAGGCATCGATGGCCTCGTCCTCTTTGCCCAGCACATTGGCATGCCAAAGATAGGCAGAGAGTCCCTTCAGGCCATAAGTGATGAGCTCCTTGAGACTGCGGATATCCTCATCGGGTTCGGACAGGACGCCCACCCGGGATGCCTTGGCAGAAAATTCCTCGCGGGTTCCGTTCCAGACCGCCGCCTCCGGCAAATCCGACCTGTCTGCCAACTGATCCAAAAGCCCGCTTTTGACCGCCAAACTTTCCTCCACCCTCTTCTGGATGGCCTCAAGGTCAAAATTCGCATTGGTGATGGTAGCGAACAGATTCAACGTTACCAGATGGTTCGTTTCCTTCGCTATGGCCTTCCCTTCCTCACGCAGACGTGTGGCAACGGCTGACAGCCCCTTCGTGACATAGATGAGCAGATCCTGCATCGCCGCAACCTCCGGTGTCTTCCCGCAGACTCCCATCTTTGTGCAGCCTTTGCAGCCCGCCGTCTCCTGGCACTGGAAGCAGAACATCTTGTTGTCCATGAAAACCCTCTCCCTTTCACACATCATAATGTTTTATGATGTCACTATAACATATGCGAAAATGCATTTCCGTAACAAATGTTACAGTTGTATTCCTTTTCCGGTTGTATCCTTAATTGGTAAGGAGCCCACATAGGAAAATCCCCTGTGGGCGTGGAATATGTTTGAAATGAAGTGAACAGGAGGAATCTTTATGCGACGCAAAGACAGAGAGATCACAGACAGAAATGAACTGATATCCATCATCAGAAAATGCGATGTCTGCAGGCTCGCCTTGAATGACAACGGCTATCCGTACATCCTGCCGTTGAATTTTGGGATATCTGAGGATGGCGAAACCATCGAACTGTTTTTCCACAGTGCGCTGGAAGGCCATAAGATTGCATTGATCCAGGCAGATAACAGAGCCTCTTTTGAAATGGACTGCAAGCATCAACTGCAGTATTTTGAGGACAAGGGATACTGCACCTTTTCCTACGAATCCGTCATGGGGAAAGGGCACATATCCATCTTGCCGGAGGATGAGAAGGAAGCCGCCCTGAGAGAGATCATGAACCACTACCATTCGGACAAGAATGCGTATTTCAATCCCGCAGCCATCCCCCGTACTCTGGTCTACAAACTTACGGTAGAGGAAATGACAGGAAAGCGGAAGAAACCGAAATAAGTTGCAAGGGTTCAAGTCACATCTGCCGTCAGCAGTGAATTGATATACTGTTGCGCTGTACGCCCGGAAATACCGGAATGCCCCATCTCCCAACGCCGTGCCCCCATCTCCAGTTCCTCATCCGTCAACTGTATCTCCGGATGACGGCGGGCAAGGCTCTTTACGATATCAAAATAGCCCTCCTGGTCGGGACGGAAATATCCGATGGTAAGGCCAAAGCGCTCTGCCAGGGAAAGCTTCTCCTGCACGGTGTCATTCTGGTGCATATCCTCCTCAAAGGCATCCGGCCTGTCCTTCCATGTCTCACGGATGAGATGGCGGCGATTGCTGGTGGCATAGATCAGGACATTGTCCGGCTTCACCTCAAGACCGCCCTCAATGACCGCCTTGAGATACTTGTACTCGATCTCGAATTCCTCAAAAGAAAGATCATCCATATAAATGATGAAGCGGTAATTCCGGTTCTTAATCTCCGCGATGATGCGGGAGAGATACTTGAACTCATGCTTGTAGATCTCAATCATCCGAAGGCCGCAGTCATAGTATTCATTGAGGATGGCCTTGATGCTCGTGGACTTCCCTGTCCCCGCATCGCCGAACAGCAAGACATTATTTGCCTTGCGTCCGGAAACAAACGCCTCCGTATTTTCCTTGAGCCGCTGCTTTTGGCTCTCATAGCCGATGAGGTCGGAAAGATGTATGTCTCCCGTCGTCGTGATAGGCTCCAGCATCTCTCCGCCTTCGTCCACATGGAGGGAGATGCGGAACGCCTTGTTGAGCCCAAACATCCCCACACCATAACGGGCATAGAACTCCGTCACGATACGATACATATCGTCAGCATTTTCCGCACTTGAGATGGAATCACTGAGTTCCCTAACCTTGTCGCTCACACTCTTGTTATAGATCTGCTGCTTTTTCTCCACTGCCCGATAATTGCTGATGACGGAAAAACAGTTGAGATCCAGCGCCTTCTCCAGTGGCGAGAAATCATAGGAAAAAAGCTGGCGGAAAATCTCCAGATCATTTTTTGCAAACGCATTGACACTTCCATCACTGCCCCCTGTCTTCTCACAAACCAGAGTAAAGGGGGCCTCCGTCGTCGCCAACAGAAAGGCAAGATAATTGTGCCAAAGATTCCCGTCGAATCCATACTTTGTCGCCACATCCAGCAAACGGTGGATCTCCTCCAATACCCGCTCACTCAATGCTTCTGTCTCATAGCTCCCCGACTGCAAAGAACGGTAGATATCTGCCAAACGGAACAGAATACTGTCCCGATCGATATTCCGATAGATGATGAGTTTCGATGTCAAATGATACACATAAATTCCCCCAATAACAATATACAAAATCATTTATCGCATAAATACATATAAAAAACATATCTATTCCATACATTCAGAAAACAGAAAAATTTTATTTTTTTTCGTTGCCAAAGCAGGAATTTGTCCACCCTTAAAGAATAGATAGTATGGTTTTAAAAACTTGGACCTTTTTAGGAGGTGTTGTAATTGATTGCATGGGACAGGATTGTCACAGAACATGACAGTCGTATCTTTATTGGCTACAGTTTACGAAGCAGTATGGAGTGCGACGGGAGACTGCGCTATGACCGTGGAACACACGATTTCAAGGTGCTGCGCCTGGCACACGGTGCAGGACGTATTGAGACAGAACGCCTCGCAGACCCCATCTGCCGCCAAATTGCCGCAGGAGGGCTTACCTGGCAGATTTCCTGCCTGTCCTACGATGGTTTTCCGCCCTTCAAGGCATCCTGATTCATCCACGTTTCATTGTCGTATGTGGATGTACGGCTATGGAACAGCGCCGTGCATGGCTTAGTCCATGCACGGCGTTTTTTAACGGCGGGATTTACAGACGACTTGCAAACATGATATACTTTCTATACCCATTCTATCATATCACAAGGTGATATTCTTTGTAAAATCTGCAAAAAGGAAATGAACATGAAAATAAATCTGCCACAACTATATTTCAGCAAACTGATGCGAGCCATTGTGGAATTTGAGATGATCGAGCACGGCGACCATATCCTCATCGGCATTTCCGGCGGCAAGGACAGCCTTTTCCTGGCCTATGCCATGGCGATCTTGCGGCAACGGCTCAAAAATTCCTTTCAATTGTCCGCCCTTAATATCAATCCCATGTTCCAGCCAGATTTCAATGCAGCACCGATTGCAGAATTTTGTGCTTCCCTGGAAATTCCCTTCACAAGCCATGAAGTGGACATTGCAGGTGCCATCAGGAATCAGGACGGAAAAAAAGCATGCTTCACCTGCTCCTATTTTCGTCGCGGTGCCATCAACCGCTATGCCAAGGAACACGGCATGAACAAGATTGCCTATGCACATCACCATGACGATGCCGTGGAAACCTTTTTCATGAGCCTGCTCTATTCCGGCCAGCTCACTACCTTCCTGCCCGTCACTTACCTGGACCGCACAGGGCTCACCGTCATACGCCCCCTCATCTACTTCCGTGAAAAGGAAATCCAGGATGCGGAAAAATACCACGGGTGCACTCCCGTACCCTCCCCCTGCCCTCTGGATGGCAAAACCATACGCCAGACCACCAAGGAGCTGATTGCTGCCCTTTCCAAGGACAATCCCCTCCTCTACACTCACCTGGCCTCTGCCATGCGAAAAAGCTCTCTGGGAGAACTTTGGCCTGCGGCAAAGACACGGGACGAGATGCGGGAAACCTACCACAATCTGCATGCCGTACTGAGACATTAAAACCTGCTCAAAATTATCATCAGCAAAGGAACGATTGCCAACGCCGGCAGATAATTGATGACCTTGAGCTTTGTGATGCCCACCATGTTAAGCCCCAAGGCCAGGATGATGAGACAGCCCGTGCTGTTGAGCTCCGAGATGACAGCATCGGAAAGATAGGGAGCAATGTAATTTGCCAGGAGCACGATCCCTCCCTGGAATACCAGTGTAAACCCGGCAGAACCCATGACACCTACGCCCATGACAGCGCTCATCATGATGCCGGCGATAAAATCCAGAAGGGATTTTGTGTAGAGCATGGCAAAATCTTCCCGGAGTCCTGCATTCAATGAGCCCACAATGACCATGGCCCCCACATTCATAATCAGGCAGGATGTAATGAAGGCATGGGCAATCTTCGCCCCCTCCCCTCCTCCGCTGAAACGGGATGCCGTCCTTTCTGCAAACCTGTTGATCCTCCCATCGAGATCTGTTGCCTCCCCAAGGAAGATTCCAACGACCACCGCGACAATCATGACGAGGATGTTCTGTTCCTGTACCGCCCCCTGTATCCCGATGACCACCGTGCACACGCCCAGGCCCTGCATAAGAGCATCCGCAATCCCCTTCGGGATTCCCTTGCGGAGAACGAGGCCGATCAAGCACCCCAGAACAATGGCCACACTATTGACAATGACTGCAAACATATCTCCAAACATCCCCATCCTGCTATTATGTACCATTGGAAAAATTGGCCTAAAAAAAACGACTCGTACAAGCTGCGAGTCGTTTTTTCAACTCATTTCAAGATAAACTTCTCTATGACTTCTGCCACGGCATCCTGGTCATAAGCAGCTTCCGTGATATAATCGCAATCCTTCCGGATCCCCTCCACGGCATTTGCCACGCCGACGCCCAAGCCAGCCGCCTGAAGCATCGACAGGTCATTGAAATTATCGCCAATGGCAATGGTCTCTTCAGGTTTCACACCCAGAATGTCCGCCAGCTTCATAAGTCCCACGCCCTTAGTGACACCCTTCTTATTGAACTCGATATAGCGGTTGGAAGAGAAGCTCACATCGGTATCATCGGCAATATCTGCTGTCTCAGCCTCAATCTTTCGAAGATAACTGTCATCTGTATTCTCGTAAAGGATCTTCATGATGTCCTGCCCCTTGAGGAAATCCAGATTTTTCTCCGAAGTCTCTTCTACCGCCATGCGTCCACGGAGGAAGTCCCTCTCGCCCGTGTTCAAGCCATAGGCATATACACGGTCTATCGTATAGACATGAATGCAGACATCATAATCTATGCCCCGCCGATAGAGTTCCTCTGCCTTGGCAAAGGGCAGCGCAATGGCATGAATCAGCCGGTTGCCCGCATTCTCCGTGATGGCTCCCCCATTGAAGGAAATCACATATTCATTGGCCTTGTTCCGCAGTCCAAGCTCCTCCAGCGTCCCCTGAATCGAGGCGAACCCCCTGCCCGTGTTCGGCACGAACTTCACGCCCGCTTCCCTCGCCGCCGCAATAGCTTCCCGATTCCTTTGGCTCACCTTCTTGTCCTTGCCCAGAAGCGTCTCATCCATATCACATGCAATAATTCGATACATTCATGATCCTCCCTGATGAACTGTTCATCGTTCCTAAAGTCACTTTTTCGGGCGAATGGAGACATCCCCTGCCAGCACCCTACGTCTGCCTTCCGGCGTATCCACCAGAAGCGCGCCTTCCTCATCAATATCCGCGGCAACACCCGAAAAGGATGCATTCGTTCCCACACCGATGACATTGACCTCCTGTCCCAGTGTGATGGAATACTTCTTCCACCGTTCCATGACCGGCGCAAATCCCTCTTCCGACACCATCAGGTAGAGCTCCTCCATGGATTCCATCACCCGTTGGAAAAACTTCACGCGGGGCAGGTTTTCTCCCTTCATGATGGAAAGAGAGGTTGCCACGTCCCTGATATCCTCTGGAAATTCCTCTGCTGCAATGTTGACATTGATTCCCGTGCCGATGACAACATAGTTGATGCGATCCATCTCTGCACTCATCTCTGTCAGGATGCCCACCAGCTTCTTCCCTTCATAGAGGATATCGTTGGGCCATTTGATACCGGCCGTGAGCCCGAACTGTTCCATCGCCATCGCCACGGCAACCGCGGCCAGCAGGGTGCACTTCGGCGCCTCCTGCGGAAGGAATTTGGGACGAAGAATCACGGAGAACCAGATACCCTTTCCGCGTGGGGAAAAGAAGGGCCGTTCCAGCCGTCCGCGTCCCTTCCCCTGCTCCTCGGCCACCAGCACAGTTCCCTCAACTGCGCCTTTTGCCGCCAGCTTCTTCGCCTCGATATTCGTGGAATCGATAGCATCAAAACACAGGATTTCCTTCCCGATGATCCGGGTTTTCAAACCGTTTTTGATTTCCTCAGGCAAGAAATGATCCGGTGCCTCTGTGAGGCTGTATCCACTCCTCGGTTGGCTGACAATATCGTATCCCGTCGCCCTGAGCTCCTTGATATGCTTCCAAACCGCTGTCCGCGATACGCCGAGGCGGTTTGCGATTTCCTCTCCGGAAATGAACTCATTCCCCGCATTCCGAAGGAGTTCCAGTATCCTTGAACGCATATATGCATAACCTCTCTTATAGATTTGTTATGCTTACTATTATACAACGACAGCCTAAAATACACAATCAAGCAAAAAGCCCCCGCCGCACGGCAAACCACATGCCGTACAAGCGGGGGCCAATGAATCGTCTTATTCTGCCCGGAAGGTAAACTCCCCATTCTCTATGCCGATGCGGACAGTATCCCCTTCCTTGACCTCTCCACGGATGATTTCCTTGGAAAGCGCCGTTTCCACCGTATGGGAAAGCAGGCGGCGCAGCGGCCTTGCTCCGAAATTCGGCTCAAAGCCCTTCTCTGCCAGTGCCTCCAGCACCGCATCATCCCATGCAATGGAGATGCGGATCTGCTTCTGGAGCCGTGCGTTGAGGCTCTGCAGGAGAATCTCTGCGATGCTCTTCACCTGTTCCTTATCCAGTGCCTTGAAGACGATGGTATCGTCCACGCGGTTCAGGAATTCCGGACGGAAATAGTCCTTGAGAATGCTCTTGACTGCTGCCTGGGCTTCCTCGTAATCCTTGTTGAGGATTTCCTGGGAACCGAGATTGCTTGTCATGATAATGACCGTGTTCTTGAAGTTCACCACGCGGCCCTTGCCATCGGTGAGACGGCCATCGTCAAGGATCTGCAGGAGCACGTTGAACACATCGCGATGCGCCTTCTCAATCTCGTCCAGCAAAATGACGCTGTAGGGACGGCGGCGTACTGCCTCCGTAAGCTGTCCGCCCTCATCGTATCCCACATATCCGGGAGGCGCGCCGATGAGACGTGCCACAGAATGTTTCTCCATATACTCGCTCATATCGATGCGGATCATGCTGCGCTCGTCATCGAACAGCGCCTCTGCCAGGGTTTTTGCCAGCTCTGTCTTGCCCACACCCGTGGGGCCGAGAAAGATAAAGGAACCGATGGGACGATTGGGGTCCTTGATGCCGGCACGGGCGCGAAGAATGGCCTCGCTGACTGCCGTGACTGCCTCATCCTGCCCCACCACGCGCTCATGGAGCACGTCTTCGAGATGGATGAGCTTCTCCCGTTCCCCTGTGAGCATCTTCGTGACAGGAATTCCCGTCCAGCGGCTCACAACCTTTGCGATATCTTCTTCCCCGACTTCCTCCTTCAAGAGTTGCTGGTCCTTGTTGGCCGAAATGCTCTCCTCCACCTCTTTCAGTTGTTTCTGAAGAGCGGGCAGCTTGCCGTACTTGAGCTCTGACATGCGGTTGAGGTCATAGGAGCGCTCGGCCTCCTCCATCTGGCTGTTCACTGCATCGATTTCCTTCTTTACGGCACGCACACGAAGAATAGCCTGCTTCTCCGACTCCCATTTCTCCTTCAGGTTCTTTTCCTCTTGCTGCAAGGTCTCTTTCTCAGCCGTGATATTCGCCAATTTCTCGCCGGAGGACTCATCCGTCTCCTTTTTGAGCGCCTGTTCCTCAATCTCCAGTTGCATGATCTTGCGGCGAATCTCATCGAGAGGCGCAGGCATGGACTCAATCTCCGTGCGCAGCTTCGCTGCCGCCTCATCAACGAGGTCGATGGCCTTGTCCGGCAGGAACCTGTCAGAAATATAGCGGTCAGAAAGGACTGCTGCCGACACCAGGGCCGCATCACGGATACGGACGCCATGATGAACCTCGTAACGCTCCTTGAGCCCACGCAGGATGGAAATCGTATCCTCCACGCTGGGCTGCCCCACCATGACGGGCTGGAAGCGGCGTTCCAACGCCGTGTCCTTCTCGATGTACTTGCGGTACTCGTTGAGCGTCGTTGCTCCAATGCAGCGGAGTTCCCCTCTTGCCAGCATCGGCTTCAGGATATTGCCCGCATCCATGGCGCCCTCGGCAGCTCCCGCGCCCACAACCGTATGCACTTCATCGATGAAGAGCAGGATCTGGCCCTCAGACTTGGCAATCTCCGAAAGAACACCCTTCAGACGTTCCTCGAACTCGCCACGGAACTTCGCACCGGCCACCAGGGAACCAAGGTCAAGGGAATAAAGGCTTTTGTTCTTGAGGGACTCAGGCACATCCCCGGCCACAATACGCCGTGCCAATCCCTCCACGATTGCCGTCTTGCCAACGCCTGGCTCACCAATGAGCACCGGGTTGTTCTTGGTACGGCGGGAAAGAATCTCGATGGTGCGGCGAATTTCTTCGTCACGCCCGATGACGGGATCCAGCTTGCCGCTCCGCGCTGCAGCCGTCAAATCGCGCCCGTATTTCTCCAGGGACTTGTAGCCATCCTCCGGATTATCGCTCATGACATTCTGCTTGCGATATTTCCTGATGGCAGACTGGATGCCGCTCTTGGTGAGCTTGAACTCCTTTGCCGCCTTCTGCACTTCCTCATTTCCATCGGTTACCAAGGCAAGCAACAGATGCTCCGTGCTGATGTAATCATCCTTCATGCTCTTGGACAGCTCATCCGCCTTTGCCAGCACACGAACCATGTCCATGCCCATGGTCAAACGATCCTGTCCCTTGACACTTGGAATGCGGGAAAGGATCTGCTCCAATCGCGTCTTGAACATTGGCAAGTCCGTGCCGCAATCCGAAAAGATGTCCGAAAGCAGTCCCTCCGGCTCCTTGACCAAAGCCAGCATCGCATGTGCCGACGTGATCTCCTGATGATACCTCAATGCCGCCGTCTGCTGGGCAGCCTGCAACGCTGCCAGCGTCTTTGCTGTATATCTTTCTTCTCCCATGATGATTTCCTCCTATATCTTTCGATAAAGCCCTGATATCTTAGTTCATGAACCTTTCTTGATTCCATTATACATCAAAAAGTCAAAAAGTCAAACTATAGTTAAAAAAAACACCCGCCAAAAAGCAGGTGTTTTTAGAAACCGGCAATTACCTATCCTCCCGGGCCGTCGCCAGCCAAGTACTTTCGGCCTCTTGATGCTTAACTACTGTGTTCGGAATGGGAACAGGTGGAACCA
>CADCIX010000052.1 GCA_902801565.1 uncultured Veillonellaceae bacterium
AAGGAACATTGCAAATAGCCAATAAATCACGACGGCCTTATGGCCGTTTTTTTGGCGTTTTTTCGGGCATGACTATGCGCCCTGTTGTTTGACGCTTACGAGTATAGCGTGAACCACGAACCTGAGTCTATGCTGAAAACCCTTAATGCAACGCTTGATCGCATGGAAAAGGACATTGCCCAGGCTGAGGAGATTGTAAAGCAGGAGAATCCCTACGCCGAGAAAGTGAAGACACTGAGCGACCGTCTGAACCAGCTGAACCGTGAGATTGCGGAAACACTGGTGGAGGACGGAAGACAGAAGGCTGCCGAGGCACCTGCTGAGGAAAAGGCAGAAGAAAAACTTTCGAGCAACAGGAAATACTCGCTTGACAATTCTGACAATAGGCGGTATAGTGTAAGTAGGATAACTGACACACAGAAAGATGAACTCTTTAGGCAGGTTAGTAGTCATCTCAGTTCTTATATAGATGAGCAGGTGGCGAAAGGGAAAGATCTAGCTGACTTGCTGGAAGAACTTGCTTCCGAGCATTCATCACACAGGGAGAAACTTCTCGGTGGCTATAGGGCTACAGCCAGAGACTTTGAGGTAAGAAAGGACGATAAAGAGCATCGTCAGACTGTCGTAGAAGCACATTGGCCAGGAGCCAAGACCTGGACTGAAAACCGCGAGGCAAAAATCAAAGAAGCGTATGACTTGTTTACATCTCAGATAAAGGAGGTTGTTGATTATGCAGGAGTCCTCTACAGAGAAATCGTTATTGACAGAGAGAGAGCGTCAAGGAATCCAGAACGCGGCGTTCAACTTCATTCTTGGAGAGATGCAGAAAGACAGCGGTCAGAAAGAGAAGCAGGAACCCAGAAAAACAGCATAAGACCTACAAGCCGTTCTGAAGAGAGCGGCTTTTCTATTGCCCGCAGCATGGACGAGCTCAAAGCCGAGGTCATAGAGGCCTTCCCCGGTTCCAAGGTACAGGAGCAGGGCAATAAGCTGATATTCACCATGCCTAACGGCCAGAAGGTTACATTCACCTTCCACGAAAGCATTACCGTTTCTGACGATGAACTTGCCAGGGCAAAGCGGGAACATGGCATTGACCAGCGTGTAACCGTCACTGTGGAAGGCTATGCTGAATCCGTAGGCGGTGAGGGCTTCGGCGCACTGTCGCAGGTCAGCCGCAAAGGTACAGGATTCCATGAGGCGTACCATATCGCAGAGGCTATAGCGTTCACCAAGAAGGAGCTGGCAGACGCGAATCGCCTTATCAGTGAGAACGAGGAAGAGCGTGCCAACGCTTACGCCAAGTGGAAGATGGACAGGAAGCAATACTCCAACTTTGCAAAACTCTGGCAGAAGATTGCAGATGTGGCGGCAAAGATGGCAGGGCTTCTTGGCTATGAGACGAAGAGGAACCTGTTCCGCAAGGTGGAAAGCGGTGAAATCTACGAGCGGAACAACAAGTCCGGCAAAGACCTTGCAAGGAAATACTCTGTGAATCCATCGGATAACAGCAGTGAGTCATTGGCTCACAGGATAAAGAACCTCTTGAGCGGGCAAAAGCCGGAAGAGTACCGCCATCGTAAGATGATGGCAGATTTGCTTGGCAAGGCGCTCAAGATAACAATCCGTGGCGGGAAGATTGCAGACCGCAAGGGCAACGTCATTTACAAGGCGAATGACCGCGTCCTTCGCTCCAAGCACATGTATGACTGGGAAAACATCCTTCCGGTTGCTGGCGGGATTATCGCAGAACAGCTCGGTATTGTGAAGGAAGCAAAACAAACTTCGGAAGCCATGAAGAACTACATTGCAGACTGGATTTTGACGGGAGCTCCCAACAACACTTCAAAGGAAGCGAAGGAATTCCAGAAGGGCATGCAGAGGAATCCACATCTTGCAGACAAGCTCCAAGACGTTCGGAACGAGTTTGAGAAGTGGAACAGCATGGGAGCCAAGGAGCAGATGCGAGCTTCCATTCAGATGACCAAGCAGACCAAGACCAATTGGAGGGATGTAAAGAACTACCTGCACGACCAGTTGTATGAAGAGCTTGGACCGATAGATCGAATGGTTGAAGAAATCCAAGGCGAGATGAAGAAGATGGGGAAAAAGCTTTCCTACTCCGTCAATCCCATGATTGCCTTCCGTCTTGCCCGCGGCGCTCATGGACGTGCTATCACGATGATTGAAGGGCGCGGAAAGGCTGCTGTAAACGCACTCAAGAAGAACTTCCCCAACGTGGATTTCACTGGCTTCAAGACGCTCTATGATATCCTCAAAAGCATTGGAGCGTATGCCCCACGTGCGTGGGGATGAACCGCGTCCTTTCCCCTCCTGGACAACAGCTTATTTGTATGCCCCACGTGCGTGGGGATGAACCGCGTTGCAGATATGGCGGCCTTTTGCAAATTCGGTATGCCCCACGTGCGTGGGGATGAACCGGACACCGACGAGCTTTTCGAGGACATGATGACCGTATGCCCCACGTGCGTGGGGATGAACCGGGATAGAATTGCCAGTGCAAAAAGGTATGCGAGTATGCCCCACGTGCGTGGGGATGAACCGTAATAGTGTAGGAATGGTCAGGGTAAATAGCCGTATGCCCCACGTGCGTGGGGATGAACCGATAGCGGTATCCACTTTTTGTTAAAGTCAAGCGTATGCCCCACGTGCGTGGGGATGAACCGGCCTGTCTTATTACGCACCGTCACGGAGACCGTATGCCCCACGTGCGTGGGGATGAACCGCATGGAACAGGAGGGCTGACGATGGCAAATAAGTATGCCCCACGTGCGTGGGGATGAACCGCAGGCTCTCCCGGATGGGACTACCACCGAAGAGTATGCCCCACGTGCGTGGGGATGAACCGTACATTGTCGCAGAGGGAATGCTGCATCACGGTGTATGCCCCACGTGCGTGGGGATGAACCGAAGATGTGCCGGGGAAGGAGAAGAACGATGGAGTATGCCCCACGTGCGTGGGGATGAACCGCAGCGGCAGACAGCGAATATCTTCACAAAGCCGTATGCCTCACGTGCGTGGGGATGAACCGCTCCTCATACGGAAGATTGCTGTACTGGAGGTCGTATGCCCCACGTGCGTGGGGATGAACCGAAGTCCGGGGTCGTAATTGGTCGCAACCCCTAGTATGCCCCACGTGCGTGGGGATGAACCGATACCAAAACCATGATGAAATGGGAGTTTATGTATGCCCCACGTGCGTGGGGATGAACCGGCACGGTCGGGAAATCCATCGCAACGATTGGAGTATGCCCCACGTGCGTGGGGATGAACCGACGTGCCATGTGCCTTGCCAGCCGCCGCATAGCTCTGGCAAACTGCTGCTCTATTCGTCTTGCCGGTTGCCATAGCTGGTTCTGGTTCACGAGGGCTGCCTCCTTTTTGGGCATAAGAAAAGCACCTGGGTGGGTGCTTCAAATAAAAAACCGCCATGCTTCCATGACGGTCAATTGATTGCTTCAAATTGTTTTCTTGTGATGGTACGGATAGAGCCATTTCGGTAAATATTCATGGGCCATTGGAAAAGGTCCAGGTCAATGACAGGCTCCGGATAACATCTGCAATTGGGGCATTGCCCTGCATGGTATTTTCCAAGGGTGTTCCTGTACGGCCTTCCGGTTTTCGTGTAGGTGGGAAAGAGGTTTTCCGGCGCCGGAGGGTCGTTCCAGTTTACCAGTACCCCGCTCATTCCCCGATGGCTCTTTCGTGTCCTTCCATCTCCGCGTCCACCTCCGACAGCCCTCCACACGTACCAGTTCCACCCGAATCTCTCCGCTCTGGCCTTAATGAGATTGGTCTGCGTCATGCTGACCTGCGTCCTCGCGATAAGGTCAGCTCTCGCTCTGGTATGCTCCGGGAAAATGGCCTGTATCTGCTTGGCGATATCCGACGCCCTGCGACCCTTGAAAGATTCTCTGGCTGCAAACTTCGTCACCATGTCGGAAATGTCATTGGGAAGCGTCTTGATGAGCTGGGAATTCTCAAAGACAAGCTGCTTCACCCGATTCCCTGTTTCTCCGGAGAGTTCCCGCCTCAACGCCTCATAAACCTTTCTTCCCATCCCGTTTGCGGCGGCCGCCTCCCTCCATGTCCGTCCCTGATCTGCGAACAGCCCTGTCACCATCTTCATGGCAGCAGACTCGCAGGCGCGAATGAAAGTCTTGGAGACAGCCATATCCAGAAGCGCCTTCTGGATATCCTCAATGTTTCCGTGCAGGGAGAAAACCCTCGCTATCATCTGCGATATGCGTTTCAATGCCCGGCGGAATGCCTGCTCAATCCTCCGCCGTGGAGTCCATAGATCCGACTGGTTCATGATGCCTCCCTTTGGGCATAAGAAAACCGCCTATCTCTAGGCGGCCATGCTGTTATGCTACATCTTCCTTGGGCGAGTGTTCCTGCCTGTCGTTATGGATATCCAGAGTAAATAGGATAATATCATCGCTGTCCTTCAAATCTCCGGACTTTATCGCATCGATGACCATCTGACGCTCATCATCCGTTTTTAGGTGAAGACGGACTCCAAGGATAAATTCAGGATCGCTCCAAAACTTGGTTACCTCATCAACAAGCTCTTTTTCGGTTCCCGTGGGTTCAGGCAATTTGAACATTTCGCTCACCCCTTACTCCATTTTTATCTTGCCAATGATTCTATAATCGTTGAAACCATTATTCTCTACAGTATACAGATAATCTCCAATAGCCTTTTGAACATATTTTTTACTTCTCTGTTCTTCTGTAAGGTGTGTGTTCAGCTCACTCATGACATGAGCATATTCTTCCCGTGGAAGCTGGAGTGTTTTACGTTCCCGGTTCCTAACAAATTTCATGGTTCCGCCACTCCCAAAAGTTCCATCCGGATTCCGCGGGTGCTTCTCTTCGTCCCATGAGTCCTGAGTCTGCACTTTCTCATCACCGAATGACATGTTCATCATTCCCTCGTCTAATTTTACCACATCATTATCGGCCTTTTCAATATCTTCATCCGTGATATTCGACCAAATGCCGGTCTGTTCGCTCTGCTGGCGAAGCTCTTTGAGTGCCACCTTCTGAGAAATCAATCCCGCCTGGAACGCCTTGGTCACGCTGTCCGTGTTCTTGCTGGCGAGGTCTGCCATTTCCTCTTCCGGTGCTCTCCGTACAGGGTTAAACTCATAATCGAAATCATCCGGGACGGCTCCGAAGGTGCTCATACCGCCAATCCACGGCCTATCGTGGGGGGCGGTGTTGTCCGGGCGATCCATAAAGCTGCCGGAGCGGAACTTTTGGCGGCACGGAAGGAGATCGGTGACATAGCTGTGGGCAAGGCAGTTGTCACACCAGCCTATAATCTACCGGCTGAGTATGTCATCCATACGGTGGGGCCGGTATGGCAGGACGGAAAGCATGGCGAAAGGGAACTTCTTGCTGAGTGCTATGCGAATTCGTTTCGGCTTGCCATGGAGCATCAGTGTTCTTCTATCGCCTTTCCGCTGATATCCGCCGGAGTATACGGCTGCCCACCGGAAATCGCCATCACTGCGGCAACCCAGGCCATCCGCGAATTCCTGCTTGCGCATGAGATGGATGTCTATCTCGTGGTGTTTGACCGCAGGTCCTTCAAGATATCGAGCAGTCTCTTTGATGACGTGCAAAACTACCTCGACGAGATGTATGTGGAGGAACTGTTGGATGAGGAATATCGTGGCGATGATCGCGGTAGGCGCAGGAGGGCTTTTGACGAAGCTTCGTGCATGGCCGAGGATGTCATTGCACTCAGCCCTGCGAGCAAGGAGAAACAGCGCTCTCTCGAGGATTTGCTGGATGAGATAGACGATACCTTTTCCGAGGCACTTCTTCGGCTGATTGATGCAAAGGGAAAGAAAGACCCGGAGGTGTACAAGCGAGCAAACATTGACCGCAAGCTGTTCTCGAAAATCCGAAACAACCCTGCCTACCAGCCCAGCAAGACCACAGCCCTGGCTTTTGCGGTGGCCTTGGAACTCAATCTCGATGAGACACGGGATTTCATCGGCAGAGCCGGTTACGCAATTTCCCACAGCAATAAAATGGACATCATCGTGGAATACTTCATCAAACGGAAGGAATACGACATCTTTACGGTCAACGAGGTACTCTTTTCCTATGGACAGCCTTTGCTCGGTTCCTGAATATCGCATGACAGACCAAACGCCCCCCTGCTTTCGGTAGGATGAAGCTATCAAAAGCAAGGGGGCGTTTATTTTGCCCTTTCAGTCCTCCGCCTGCACATATCGCAGCATTTCTCCCACAGAGCTGAAGGTGGCTTTGGCTTTTTCCTTTACCAGGGGATTGGCATTTTCCATGGCAAAACCTTCAAAACGCTCAATCATTGACAAGTCATTCAAGTCGTCGCCGATCACATAGAGGGGATAGCTCTCCCATCCCATGCCAGCCTGCAATTGGACCAGGCCTGTTCCCTTGTCGTTTCCCAGGGAGCATACATCCACATAATGGAGATTCACCTCGGCAGTCACCAGTTTGCCGAAACGCCTGTTGATATCTGCCGCCAGTTCCTCTGCCCGTTTTGCGGATGCGGCGGCAAAGCACATTTGCATCACATGAGGGATTTTCAGGGATTCTTCCCGGGTAATCTCGGCCAATCCTGCATGACGCAGTGGATTGGCCGGATCCGGCGCATTCCAGTGGGCAAAGGTCTTCTTCCCCTGAAGCAGCATCACATAGGGGCTTTCCTTGGCTATGTCGTGCGCCCACAGCTGCTCTATAACCTCCATCGGCATTTCTGCGCCAAAAATCTCCTGCCCGTTTTCATCGAATACGACTGCGCCATTGAGCCCGACACAGAAATCCAGTTTTATGTCGTAATTCTCAAGCCCCAGCCTGGCCAGTTCCAGATTGCGCCCTGTCACCAGGCCGAATTTGTTGCCATCTGCCTGCCATTCACTGATAGCGGCCACATTCTCGGGAGAGATCCCTTTCTCATTATCATTCAATGTTCCGTCAAAATCACTTGCTGCTATTTTCAAATCGGTCTACCTCCATTCTTCCCACCATCGTCAGATGCGCCAATGTACCATTGCCTGCATGGCGATGTCGGCATCGTCCTCTGACATGGATTCCAGTTCCGGCAGCCAGTCCTCGGAGAAGAGGGGGAGATTTTCCACCATTTTCCTGATGACCTTGCTGACGGCTTTCTGGGCGGCGCTGTCCTGGGGGGAATGGAGGAAATCCCCAAGGGTCTGGCCGACCTTCTCCATGTCCTCTTCCTGCAAGGAGCGTGTTGTGGCATCGAGGCTGGAGAGCCGCAGGATGGGATAGGAAATGGAGTCGTCGGCGGTCATGAGGACTTCCGGTTTCACCAGGAGTCCCGCCTGCTTCAGGTTTTCTGCTGCCTGCAGCCCGCTTTGGGATTCCGGCAGGTGGAGGAGGACGAGATGGTTTTCCGTGGGGCTGCACAGGAGGTGGCAGCCTGCTTTTTTCAGCCCTCTTTCCAGGGCGCGGGCATTGTCCAGTACCTGTTGCGCGTAGTCGCCGTATTCCTCGCAGGTGGCCTCGCGGAAGATGACCACGAGAGCGGCAAGCACGTTCTTCTTCAGGGAGACGTGGCCCGTGTCGATGACCGTCTGGTCCAGCAGTTCGGCAAACCTCTGCTTGGAAAGGATGATGCCGCTTTGGGGGCCGTGGAGGGCATCGCTGGCGGCGAAGGTGGCAACATCCGCATAAGGCACGGGGGAGTCAATCTTTCCGGCGGCAATCAGGCCGGAATTCTGGCCGAGGTCGATCCAGAGATAGGCTCCCACCTCATCGGAAATCTTCCGGAGCTCCGCATAGTCGATGTTTTTCGGATAGTTGACAGGGGAAAAGATGATGATCTTTGGCCTGTACTGGTGCGCCAGGGCGCGCACCTTGCCGAAGTCTATCGTCAGGGTGTCTGGCTCCACACCGAATTTCACGAAACGGTATTGCATCTGGCTGCCCGTGCAGTGCTCCTGCTTGCGGAGGTTGAAGGACAGGATGGTGTCCTCCGGATGGGCCAGGGCCTGCAGGACCACGCGGGATGCCACGGCGGGATTGCCGATGCGCACGATGGCATGTTCTGCACGGAACAGGGCGCAGGCGCGGCGGATGGCCATCTTTTCCAGTTTGCTGCAATGCTCGGCTGCATGATGGTCGAGGAAATCATTGCCCAGGGTGCTGCCCCGGAGATAGGAGGCAAAGGGGGAGGCCGCATTGGTGGTGGGAATGAGGGAGAGGGTATTGAGCTGCCGGGTCAGGGATGTTTGGAGTACCTCCCAGAGTTCCGGATCGAAGGTTTTCAGGTTGCGGAGAAGTTTTTCGCTGCTCATGGCTCATGTCCTTTCTCTTGAAGGTTGATTTGCAGATGGAAGAACTCAGATGATTCCTGTGAGGGTGTAGAACAGGATGCACAGGAAGGGAACGAAGAATTTCATGCCCATGAGGACGACGATGTCGAAATAGGACTGCTTGTGGGTCAGCCCGCAGATGGCGAGCAGGGTGACGAGGGCGCCGCTGTGGGGCACGGGGTCGATGCCGATGGAGGCGATGGAGACGATGCGGTGCAGCACCTCCAGGGGAATGCCCTGGGCAGCAGCCATGGAAGCCCAGTTTTCCCCGAGGATGTTCAGGGCGATGGTCATGCCGCCGGAGGCAGATCCTGTGATGCCTCCCATGATGTTCGTCGTGACCACAGCGGAGACGAGGGGGCCGGCACTGTTGCCGAGTCCTATCAGGAATTCCTTGATGGGAAGGAAGCCCGGAAGCATCACGAGCACGCTGCCGAAGGCGAAGCCGGAGGCCACGTTGAGCACGGCGGCGCAGGAGGAAGCTGCTCCGTAGTTGATGCTGTCCAGGAACTTTTCCTTGCTGCCGCGATAGCGCTTGCGTCCGATGAATGCCGCAGCGAAGCTGCTGATGACCAGGGCGACGCTGATGGACCAGATGGCCTGTACCTTGCCGACTCCTCCCGCCAAAAGGCTCAGATGGAGGGGCAGGAAGGCGTCAAGGCTCTTTTCGTCCCAATGGAAGCCCCATTCCCAGTGGAAGGGGTTGCTGAGGATCATGTTGATGACGATGACCATGACCAGGGGTAGGAGCGCCAGTCCCCAATGGGGAAGGGTGCGGTCCCTGCGGCGCTTGTGCTCGATGGCCTCACCGTAGCTTTCTCCCTGTGCCTGGAGGGATTTGGCGCGGTAGCCCAGCCAAAGCAGGGCTTCCAGCAGGAACAGGAGACTGGCGAAAATGCCGATGCCCGCCCCTGACCAGGTGGAGGTGCCGAAGTACGAGGAGGGGATGATGTTCTGGATTTGCGGGGTTCCCGGCAGCGCCACCATGGCCGCGGTGAAGATTCCCATGCAGAGGGTGGCGGGCAGGAGCCGTTTCGGGATATCGGCCTTGCGGAACAGCTCTGCGCCGAAGGGGTACATGACGAAGGCGACCACGAAGACGCTGAGCCCTCCGTAGGTAAGCGCCATGCAGCCGAGGAGCACGGCAAGGATGGCCCGCTTCTCCCCCAGGACGGCCATGATCTTTCCCGCGATGGCGGAGGCCAGCCCGCCTTTTTCCATGAGCCGCGCGAACACCGCTCCAAAGAGGAAGACGGGGTAATAGGTTTTCGTGTACTCCGCCAGCCGTGTCATGTAGAGCTCTGTGTAGACCGGCAGGATGCCGAGTTCGCTGAAGATGGCCGCCAGAATGGCAAAGAACGGCGCAATCAGTATGATGGACCAGCCGCGGTAGGCGAAAAGCATGAGCCCAAGAATACCTGCACCGATGCAGATCGTTTCCAAGAATAATACCTCCCCAAAACACATGATTTCTATTGATTCTACCATCTTTTGCTGTTGTTGTATAGATAGGAGCAAAACAGGGCATGCGGCTGACGGATTTCGGCATCGGCGGCGGATTCCCTGTGCCATCTTTATGTCCGCATGTTTTTTGAGACAATGGGGGAGATTTGATGGTATGGTAAGGAAATATGTTAAAAAAATTAAAATGAAGTACATATTTTATATAATACATGGTATAATATAACCAAGGAAGGAGGATTGTACCATGTTAGCCAAAGATGTGCTTCGTGTTCTCGGAATCACACGGCCAACACTTACCAAATATGTAAAGACCGGCATCATCCGGG
>CADCIX010000053.1 GCA_902801565.1 uncultured Veillonellaceae bacterium
GAGACGGAAACCATAAAAAGTAAAGTAACCAATTGGATTGCCAGCCAGAGCAGGTATATCAAGGGATTGTTTCAAAATTTATGCTGGGAAAGTTGAGTAATATTATGTAGAATTTACGAAAAACTTGGCATTCTTGGGGCAATATACTCGCATAAATGATATTTGGAGGCCATACATGGATAATTCAAAGGAGAAGCCCATAGTCGTGATATCCGAGGAATCGATCAAGGATAAGATTCACATCATACGAGGGCAAAAAGTCATGATAGATGCGGATCTGGCAGAAATCTACGGATATACTACAAAAAGATTCAACCAGCAGGTGAAAAATAACATACAGAAATTTGATGATGATTTTCGCTTTCAGCTGACCCAGGAAGAGGTGGATAACTTGAGGTCAAAAAATTTGACCTCAAGTTGGGGCGGCACACGCTATCTTCCTTATGCCTTCACCGAGCAAGGCATCTATATGCTCATGACGGTTCTCAAAGGAGAGCTTGCCACACGCCAAAGCAAGTCCCTCATTCGCTTGTTTAAGAGAATGAAGGACTATCTGATTGAAGAGCAAGGGCAGATAGGCAGACAGGAACTGCTGTCACTTTCTATGCAAACCCAGAGAAATACGGAAAGCATAGAACATCTACAATCCAAACTGAAGGATGTTGCCACTAAGGATGACCTGGCAAAATTTATGCAAAACTTCCTCGAAAGCTCTTCGGTCAAAGAGTATCTTTTCTGGAACGGGCAAGTTGTGGAGTCAAGTATAGCCTACAGCGACATATATGGCATGGCCAATCACACCATATATATCGTGGACAATTACATCGGACTAAAGACACTGCTCCTGCTAAAAAACACCCCGAGCCACGTTTCCGTTACGATTTTCAGCGACAACCTCGGCAAAGGATTATCGCTAAACGAGTACAATGACTTTTGCAAAGAGTATCCAAATGTCAAGATTGACTTCCACAGAACCTGTGGCAAGTACCATGACCGTTTTATCATCTTAGACTGCAACAGTAATGCGCAGAAAGTATACCATTGCTCCCTCACCCAATGGGTGAAGAGGACTGCGCTCGTAAAACTGGGCTCTATGCCCCATGGGTTCTGAAGAAGAGGCGGTTGGTAGTCATTGAGTTTAACAAAAGTCTTACTTTAATGTATTCTCTACAGGTATAGGTATCTCCTTTACCTCTCGGCGTTTTTTACCGTCTCCTTCTTCCATCATCTTTTGGGGCTTGGTTCAGGTTGATGACTACCTTCACCGACTCATAGTGGGCAAATGATGCCTGCACCATCGGACGCACCAAAAAACAGGCACACAGCGCTTTATGCGCCGTGTGCCTGAAACATTTTAAGCTTTTTGAAGTTTCTTATGCATCCATCTGGAAATCCACAACCTCGCCAAGACGCTCCTTCTCCACCACTTCCTTCTGGTACTCGAAGCATTCCTTGGCAATGTCATTGCTGAGCCAGAGCAGGCAGATGAGGTTCGGGATGGCCATGAGGCCGTTCATCGTATCGGAGAAGTTCCATACGACCTCCAGTGTGGTCGTTGCCCCAACGAAGGTGATGAGGCTGAAGATGACACGGTAACTCATGAGAACCTTGCGGTTCTTCACAAGGTACTCCAACGCCTTCTCGCCATAATACTCCCAGCCGAGAATCGTGGAAAAAGCGAACAGGCAGAGGGCAATGGAAACGATGAGCTTCCCGTACTCGCCAAATACCGTGCTGAAGGCCATGATCGTGAGCTGTGCGCCGGAGATGAGCTTGCCTGTCTCCGGATCCGCCGTTCCCAGCATGCCGGAGGAAGCAATGACAAGCCCCGTAAGCATGCAGACGATCATCGTGTCGAAGAAGGTTCCCGTCATATTCACATAGCCCTGACGGGACGCATGGTCCGTCCTCGCTGCCGCTGCCGCAATGGGAGCAGAACCAAGGCCTGCCTCATTGGAGAATACGCCGCGGGCCACGCCCCAGCGCATGGAGGTCAGCATGGACGCCACGATGGAGCCCCCCACACCGCCGGCAACAGAGTCGAAAGAAAAGGCCATGCGGAACATTTCCATGACGCCCGCAGGAATCGCCGAGAAATTCACGATGATGACCACCATGGCAGCCAGGAAATAGAACGCCGCCATAGAAGGGACAATGACGCTGGACACCTTTCCGATGCTGCGGATGCCCCGGATCAGCACGGACAGCGCAAAAAGCGTGATGAGCGCACCCGTGGCCCATGTGGGGATCTCATAGCTGGAGAAAAGCGCTGCCGAGATGGAATTCGCCTGGGTCATGTTGCCGATGCCAAAGGAAGACAGCACGACAAAGAGAGCAAACAATCCCGCCAGCGTGCGCCCGATGAACTTGTTGCCGATGCCCTTGCGCATGGCATACATGGGGCCGCCGGCCATCTCTCCCACGCTGTTGGTCTCACGGTATTTCACCGCCAGCACCGACTCGCCGTATTTTGTGGAAAGCCCGAAGGCCGCACTGATCCACATCCAGACGAGGGCTCCGGGGCCGCCCAGCACCATCGCCGTGCTGACACCCACAATATTGCCCGTGCCCACCGTGGCAGAAAGCGCCGTCATCAGGGACTGGAAGGGGGAAATATCTCCCTCATGCTTGTTCCTGGAATGAAGGATCATCTTGATCGCATACCACAGATTGCGCCAGGGAAGGAACTTCAGCCGTATCGTCAGGAAAACGCCTGTCCCCACCAAAAGAGCCAGCATGATGGGCCCCCAGACAAAATCGTTCACATCCGCCAAAAGTTTCGAAACATCCATAAAATCCACTCCTGTTATTTTCACCCATATTCAACGCAAAAACGCTCCAAGACCGCAAAACACAGCCCGGAGCGTCCATCGTTGACGTCCATGTGTATTAGTATAATAAACAATATAGGATTTGTAAATAGGAACTGTGAAGAAATAAATTTTAATTGATTGCGTAGGATAAATTTTGTCTGGCAAGGAAGCGGAAACGCAGTCGTAGCAGAGCTACGTCAAGTTTTTGCTAACGCAGACAGACGGAATTTAGACAAGCAAGAATTAAAATTTATTGATGAACAGTTCCATAGGACCATGCAAAAAAACTGCTGCATGGGACGAGAAACGCCCCATGCAGCAGAGAGATGGTATGCATCCATCCACTATGCTTATTTCAGCTTGTAGCCGTTGTTGTACATCGCATCCTGCTCTTTGCGGGTCTTGTAGAGCTGTGTCGTGGTATCGAGCTCCACCATGTCGAGGGTCAGGAGCTGGCCTTTCTTCGCATCCTTGAGCATCTTCGCCTTCTTGTTGATGAGCCCATAGATGACATAGCCCTTCTCATAGGTCTCCTTCGCCGTCGCAATCGAGCCATAGGTCGTGTAGCCACCGATGCCGTCGATGGTCTCCCCGGCCTTCAGGTCCTTCTTCGCAACCGTGATGCACTCGCTCACCGGCCCGTCAATCGGAATGATGGTTGGCTCCCTGTCGATGACTGCCTTTGCAACTGTCAGCGGAGTCTCAAGGTTGCAGAGATGGTACGGACGATAGAGGGTCCAGAGCGGGCCAGGACCCATGCTGTGGTACTGCATCTGGTACGCAATCTCCTCGTTCTCCGTTGCAACCGTCACGAACACGCCGGGAGCAATGCCGTTGACATATTCCACAACACCATGCTTGTCAAGGATTCCCCCATCCTTCTTCAAGCGGAAGATCTCGTTGAGCTCCTTGCAACGCTCTGCAGGAGAGGCGGAAGGACCATGGCCGCCGATCACGTCCGGAATCAGGCCCGTGGCGTTCGACATGGCCGTCATCTCCACCATCGTCTTCGTGCCGTCCTTGAAGGCGCAAAGCATGCGCGGGCTCATCTTGCGGCGGGTAGCCTCTTCCAGCACCGTATCGGGGTTGCAGTCATAGTCCAGCTTGTTGTTCTTGCCCTTGCCCATGACCTTCACCTGCATGCCCATGGCGCGAGCAAAGGAATAGAGCTCCATGACGGCACCGGGCTCGTCCCCTGCGGAGCCCGTATAGATGACGCCGTTCTCGTCGCCCAGCTTCTTGAGCCAGGAACCGATGACTACGTCCGTCTCCACGTCCATCATGACCACATGCTTGTGGTTCTTCAATGCATCCGTGGCAATCTTCACGCCCACTTCGGGAACACCCGTCACGTCGATGGCGCATTCCACGAGGTTTGCCTGGGAGATGAGATCCGAGTTCTCCGTCGCAACGTACTTGCCCATCTCCATGTATTTGTTTGCCTCTTCCAGCGTGTTTGCCTTGGCGATATCCTCGTCCTTGATGCCTGCATAGTGGAAGGCGTTGATGACATTCTCGAACTTGATGTCCGATACGATGGCCGGCATGATGCCCTTCATCAGGGCCATCTGCGTAACCATGCCGCGTCCCATCTGCCCCGCACCAACGATACCCGTGCGGATGATCTTTCCTTCCTCTTCGCGCTTTGCAAGCTTCGTGTCCATGTTCAACATGTTTGATATTCCTCCCCAAAATTCCTTGATGACTGATTGACAACCTTTGATTGACTTAAGTATAGCACAGCCTAAATATGTTTTCAATATACATTTGTTGAACAAACGTAAAAGTATGGTATGGGTATTTACGATATTTACATTCGTTCTGACACTTTCATAAAAACTTCTTTCTGCCATAGCCCCGAAGGAAAAGGATTCTGCCCGGGCGCTGTAGAATCTTCTTATATAAGGAATAAATATGGCACACCATTGCAAGGAGGTCATGATGAAAACGAAGCAAAAAAGCGGTATCATGCGGGATGCTGTCGTCGGCAGCATCATCGTTGCCGTGATACTGGTCATCGGCACTCTTTGGACGGGACACAGCACCAGTGGGGATACAGAAGATGCCGTCCATACGGTGAGCCTCCTGTATCTCGACGAACTGGCAGGGCGGAATGAGCAGATGGTGTCCTCGACCTTGTCCGGCTGCATCACCAATATGAATATTGCCATCGACCTTCTGGAAAAGGACGATCTCGCAAGCATCGAGAATCTGCAGGCCTATCAGAGGCGGATGAAGCAGCTCTACGGATTGGAAAAATTCGCCTTTGTCGATACGGACGGCCTGATCTATACCTCACTCGGCACCCGCACGGACATCGACCAGTACCAGTTTGACTACCACAACCTTGCGGAGCCGGAGATCTCCCTCAAGAATACCAAAGGGGAGAGCAAGAAGATCATCATTGCCGTTCCGGTAGACCGCCTTCCCTTCCTGGGCAAGGAATTGGTGGTCTGCTTCATGGAAATTGACATGGCGCGCATGCTGAACAACATTTCCCTGCAATCCGGCAACCAGAACAACACCTTCTGCAATATCTACACCATGGACGGCATCTCCCTCACAAATGTCGTGCTGGGAGGACTGGCCGGGGAGGACAATCTCCTGGAAGCGTTGGAACACGCAGACTTCCAGCGCGGCTCCACCTTTGCTGCCATGAAAGAGGACTTTGCCAACCGGAAACAAGGCACGGCTTCCTTTGTCTACAATGACATCCGGGAGACCATGTGCTATGTCCCCATCCACGGCACGAACTGGATGCTGGCCTACCTCATACGGGAAAGCGTCATCAGCGACAAGATCAGTTCCATCTCCGAGGACATCGTGCAACGCAGCCTCACCCAATCCCTCCTGACGGCCCTGGTGCTCCTGGCCGTGTTCGGCATGATGATCCGGCAGAACCGCAATGCCGCCCGACTGGCTCTGGAAAAGGAAGTTTCAGAAACGGAACACAGGGTCAAGCAGCACGAACTGGAAGAACAGCTGGCCCTTCAGGAAGAGCTTCTGCAGCAGGAGCAGAGCAGAACCCAGCAGAACAATATGATCACTGCCCTTGCCTCCGATTACCGCAGCGTCTATTATGTCAATCTGGACAGCAACGAAGGCATCTGCTACCGCAAGGGCTGGGATATCTGGGATGCCGTGGAAGTCGGCGAACACTTCCCCTTCCGTGAGAAATTCCTGGCCTACGCAGACCGCTTTGTGGCAGAGGAATACCGCGAAGGCTTCCGAAACTTTGTGGAGCCATCCTCCATTCGGGAGGCATTGGCAAAAAACACTGTCATTTCCTATCGCTATCTCGTGAACCACGGAAAAGAAGACAGCTATGAGATGCTCAAGATGGCGCGGGCCCTAAGCGAGCAAATGGACGCCAACCATATCATCAATATCATAGGCGTCGGCTTTACGGACATTGACGACGAGATGCGCGATTCCATGGAAAAGAACCAGGCCCTGAGCGATGCTCTCAAGACCGCCGAAGAGGCCAACAAGGCAAAAACGATCTTCCTCTCCAACATGAGCCATGAGATCCGCACGCCCATGAATGCCATCATCGGCCTCGACAGCCTTGCCCTCCACGAGCCGGACCTTTCCCCCAACACAAGGGATTATCTGGAGAAAATTGACAGTTCTGCCAAGCATCTCCTGACCCTGATCAACGACATCCTGGACATGTCGCGCATCGAGTCGGGACGCATGGTCATCCGAAATGAGGAGTTTGCCTTTGCCAAGTTCCTGGAGCAGATCAACACCATTATCGGAGGACAGTGCGAAGAAAAGGGCCTTGTCTATGAGTGCCGCCTGGACGGTCCCATTGCCGACTACTATATCGGAGACCATGGCAAGCTGCGGCAGGCCCTCATCAACCTGCTGGGCAATGCCGTGAA
This sequence comes from uncultured Veillonellaceae bacterium, assembly GCA_902801565.1. Taxonomy (GTDB): domain Bacteria; phylum Bacillota; class Negativicutes; order Selenomonadales; family Selenomonadaceae; genus UBA3796. Next base: position 6,701 of record CADCIX010000053.1, read on the forward strand.
GTTCACGGACAAGGGCGGCAAGGTGACCTTCCTGGTGGAACGGATCGCTGGCTTTGGCGACAAGTCTACCCTGCGCTTCACGGTGAAGGATACGGGCATCGGCATGAGCAAGGAATTCCTGCCGAAACTCTTTGATGCCTTCAGCCAGGAAGATTCCACGGCAGCCAACAAATACGGAAGCTCCGGCCTCGGCATGGCCATCACGAAGAACATCATCGAGCGGATGAATGGCAATATCGATGTGAAGAGCGTAAAGGGAATCGGGACAGTCTTTGCTGTTGTTGTGACACTCCTGGATTCCGACAAGAAAGCGGATGAGGCCGGCGGCGAGGTGGAAATCCGTCCACAGGACATGACCGTCCTCGTCATTGACGATGATCCCGTCGCATGCGAACATGCCAAGGTGGTGCTTGAGAAGGCCGGAATTACCACGGAAACCGCCATGTCCGGCAAGGAAGCCATAGAAATGGTGCGCCTGCGCCATGCAAGGCTCGATCCCTACAATCTCATCATCGTGGACTGGCACATGCCGGAAATGGACGGCGTAGAGACCACGCGGCAGATCCGCTCCATCATCAACGATGAATCCGCCATCATCATCCTGACGGCCTACAACTGGGATGATGTGATGGAGGAAGCCATCTCGGCCGGTGTGGACAGTTTCATCGCCAAGCCCCTCTTCTTCGCCAGTCTCCTGGAGGAATTCCAGAATACTTTGAAAAAGAAGCAGGCCATCCTGTCTGCAGCAAAAAAAGCGGTGGAACTCAAAGGCCGCAGGATTCTCCTTGCCGAGGATATGATAGTCAATGCCGAAATCCTGAAACAGGTCCTCGCCATGCGTGAAATCGAGTCCGACCATGCGGAGAACGGCAAGATTGCCGTGGACATGTTCGCCTCCCATCCGGAAGGCTATTACGATGCCATCCTCATGGATATGCGGATGCCGGAGATGACAGGGCTGGAGGCAACCACAGCCATCCGGGCCATGGAACGCAGCGATGCCAGGACCATCCCCATCATCGCGCTGACAGCCAACGCCTTCGACGAAGACGTGCAGCGGAGCCTTCAGGCAGGTCTGAATGCCCACCTGTCCAAACCCGTGGAACCGGAACTATTGTTCAAGACCCTGGAGGGCCTCATCACAGATCCTTCCCCGAAAACGAAAAGGGAAGAAGCTCGTCAGGAGTGACAACCTTCACCACACCTTTCATATTTGCCATGAGGATGCGGGGAATGCCGAATTCCGCGATGAACTGGCGGCACATGCCGCAGGGGGCGCAGGGACCCTCCGTGTCCGCAACGATGGCAATCGCCTCAAGATCCCGCTCCCCCTCGGACACCGCCTTGCAGATGGCTGTGCGTTCCGCACAGCAGCCCACAGGGTAGGAGGCATTCTCCACATTGCATCCCCCGAAGACCTTGCCGCTCTTTGTCAGCACAGCTGCCCCCACCTTGAAGTTCGAGTATGGCGCATAGGCGGATTCCCGATACTTTTTCGCAGCCTCAATCAATGATGCGTCATTCATTTTCATTTTCCCCTTTCAAGACACGTGCGCCCTTTCCAATGGGAAGGGCGCACGTTGCGTTCAAAGATCTTTATTTGTTTTTCTTCACGACATCACGCATGACTTCCGCCACATGCTCCTTAGTGAAGCCAAACTTCTTGAAGAGAACTGCCGCAGGAGCCGAGGCACCGAAACCCCTCATGTCCACGACTGCCCCATCGAGTCCCACATAGCGGCTCCAGCCGAAACCGCCGCCGGCCTCCACGGCAACACGGGCACGGACCTTCTTCGGGAGGATGCTCTCACGGTAGGCCTCATCCTGCTGTGCAAAGATATCCATGCAGGGCATGCTCACCACACGCACATCGATGCCTTCCTTTGCAAGCTCCTCCTGTGCCTCAATGGCCAGGGAAACCTCGGAGCCCGTGGCAATGAGAATGCCATCCATGTCCTGCTTCTTCGCATCGGATATGACATAGGCGCCCTTGAGGGCCTCCTTGCCGGAACCTGCCAGCTGGGGAAGGTTCTGGCGGGTCAGCACCAGCGCCGTCGGCGTCGTTTCGCTGGTCGCCGCAAGATACCAGCCAGCCGCGGTCTCCGTGGCATCTGCGGGACGGAACACATTGACATTCGGCGTGGCCCGCAGCATGGCAAGCTGCTCAATGGGCTCATGGGTAGGACCATCCTCGCCCACACCGATGCTGTCATGGGTGAGCACATAGGTCACGGGAATCTTCATGAGAGCGGCCAGACGCATCATGGGCTTGAGGTAGTCGCTGAACACAAAGAAGGTTCCGATATAGGCGCGAAGCCCTCCATGAAGGGTGATTCCGTTGGCAATGGCCGCCATGGCAAACTCGCGCACACCGAAATGAATATTCCTCCCCGCATAGTCTGCCTTGCTGAAATCACCGGCGCCCTTCATCTCCGTCTTGTTGGAGGGAGCAAGATCCGCGCTGCCTCCAACGAGCTGCGGCAGGAGATCCTTGAGACGGTTGATCATCGTCCCGGAAATGGCCCGGGTTGCCTGGGGCTTGTCCTCATAGGCCCAGAAGGACGCATCCTTCAGCAGGGCATCGCCATTCACCTTTGCGTGGTACTTGTCCCAGAGCTCCTTCTCCTCCGGGAATTTTGCGCAGTAATCGGCAAAGAGCTTGTTCCACTCCTCCTCTGCCGCAGCGCCCTTCTTTGCCAGCTCTGCATAATGGGCATAGACCTCATCAGGAATATAGAAGGTTTCCTCCGGCTTCGGCCATCCCAGAGTCTCCTTGAGGGCCTTGACATTCTCCTCCCCAAGGGGCTCCCCGTGGGCACTTGCCTTGCCCTGCTTCGCCGGACAGCCATAGCCGATCTCCGTGCGGATGGTGATGAAGGAAGGATGCTCCTTGTCCGCCTTTGCCTCCTCAATGGCCCTGCCGATGGCCTCAAGATCATTGCCATCCTCCACCACAAGTGTCTGGAAGCCAAAGGCCTCCATGCGCTTCTGCACATCTTCCGTAAAGGCCAGGTCCGTGCTTCCCTCAATGGAAATGCGGTTGCTGTCATAGAGCACGATGAGCTTGGAGAGTCCCAGGGTTCCTGCCAGGGAGAAGGCCTCGGATGAAATCCCCTCCATCATGCAGCCGTCGCCGCCCAATACAAAGGTATAGTGGTCAACAATGGGGAATCCCGGACGATTGAACTTTGCAGCCAGATGGGCCTCGGCCATGGCCATGCCCACAGCCATGCCCATGCCTGCCCCCAAGGGGCCCGTGGTGGCCTCCACGCCCTTCGTATGTCCATACTCCGGATGCCCCGGCGTAAGGGAACCATCCTGACGGAACTGCTTCATATCCTCCATGGTCAGTCCATAACCGAAGAAATGCAGCAGGGAGTAAAGCAATGTCGAGCCATGCCCGCCGGAAAGGATGAAGCGGTCACGGTTCTCCCACTGCGGATTCCTGCCATTGTGGCTCATGTGATTCGCCCAGAGTTCATAGGCCATCGGCGCAGCCCCCAGGGGCAGCCCCGGATGGCCGGATTTCGCCTTCTGTACGGCATCCGCCGCCAAAACCCTGATTGCATTCACACAAGTCGTATCCATGTTTGTCAAAAAAATCTCCTCCATTCGTTTATGGCACAGCCCCCTGCCTCATAAAAGGCAGGGGGCATCCATCAGAAAGATTCCCTAAGGAACATTATACCGCATTGTCCAGATTTTGCCGATAGCAAAATTTAGGGTGTGTTGAAAAACGGAGACTGTGCACTACAGTGAGACAGTTTTTCGTATGACAAGGAAGCGAAATCGCAGTCGTAGCAGAGCTACGTCAAGAATGGCCACTGCAGTGTGCTGGCGGAGTTTTTCAACACGCCCTGATATCAATGAATTTCAATGGTTGCCCCTTCCTTGATATCGGCAACCAGAAGTTTTTCGTCTCCTTCCAGCATGATGCAGCCGGGACGATCCGGTTCACTCTCTCCCTTGAAGACAAGCGTGCAATGACCAAGATCCCTCAATGTGCTCTTCGCCTCATCGCCAACCGCCGTGATGGTGAATACCTTATCGGCAATGAACATCATATCCCCCGGTGCCGGTTCGCCCAAAAGCTGTGATTTCGTATGGAGCACAGAGATGTCTGCCAGCTCGGGAGGAGCATCCTCATTGAAGATGATGATGAAATTGGAATCGGGGTCTTCCAGAAAGAACAGGGCATTCTCACCCCATCCCGTGATTGTGGAATGGTACTTCACGCTTATCCCTCCTACTTACGAATAAAGCCCAATGCTCGCCACATACGCGATGATAACAGCCGCAGGGCCAGTGATGACACGGGAGTACAGCACAGCAGGAACGCCGAGCTCAATGGTCTCGGGATCTGCCTCACCAAGGCTCAGGCCCACAGGAACGAAGTCGCCGCCCACCTGGGCATCAATGGCGAAGAGTGCAGGAAGCGCATACTGGGGAGGAATATTCCCAAGGCCGATCTGCACGCCGAGAAGCGTACCGACGATCTGCGCGATAACAGCACCGGGGCCAAGCACCGGAGAAAGGAACGGCATTGCGCAGATGAAGGAAATGATAAGCATGCCGGGAAGCGTGCTTGCAATGGGCGAAATCGTGTTGGCGATGACATCGCCGATGCCCGATGCACTGATAATGCCCAGGATCATGCTGACGAAGGCCATGAAGGGCAGGATGCTCTTGATGGTGATGTCGATGGTCTCACGGCCTGCCGCATAGAATTTGCTGACCACGCCGCCAATGGCAATGCCGAGGCGGGTGATGAAGCCCTTCTCCTTGCCGGCGCTCATCCTGGCAACCTCCTGCTTGGCCTGGGCCTTGCTCTTCGGTGCGCTGGAAGCCGCAGCAGCCTGCACGTCGCTCTCGTTGGCATAGCTGAAGCAGGACTCGTCAACGCCGGAAACATAGATGTCCTCCGTGATGAACTTCGCCAAGGGCCCCGTCTGTCCTACGGGAAGGACATTGATGGTGAAGATGCGCTTCTTCGGGTACACGCCGCAACGGGCCGTGCCGCCGCAATCCACAACGGCTACCAGGATCTCATCATCCGGCACTCCCGTGGAGAAGCCATCCACTGCCTCGCACTCCATCATCGCCGCAAGGGATTCCGCAATCGGGTGGATGCCGCCGCCCGTGATGCTCACGACCTTGTGCTTCGCCTCTGTCGGGACCAGCGTAAGAGGACCGCCCCAACCGCCTTTTCCGGCCTTTACTGTAACGGATTTATACATAAGATACTTCCTCCCTTAGCCATTCTTCCCATCGCTCTTGAGCATGTGCAGGTAAATCTTTTCCGTCACGATGCCGCGGAGCAGGATGACAACAACACCGACAAAGAAATAGCGGACGGCCAGATCCCCAAGGGGAAGCCCCAGCTGCGAAACGCCCGCCGCAATGCCCATGTAGACGAAGAGCTCGCCGCCATTGGCATGGGGGAAGAGACCCGTCACCGGATGGACAAAGCTGACTGCCGCATCATAGAAAGCCGGCTTGTACTTCGAATCAACGAAACGCCCGAAGGTGTAGCACATGGGGTTCGCAAGGAAGATGACCGCCAGCACCGGCAGCACCGTGTAGCGCGTGATCGCGTACTTCGTCGATGCCTTTGCGATACCGTTGACCCTGTCCTCACCGATGAGTTTGATAAGAGAATTGACTGCCGTCATCAGAACGACGACCAAAGGAATGATTCCCGTGACCCACCCAGTAAATGTAGCTGCGCCGGCCTGGAAAAGCGACAAGAAGCCGTTCGCCAATCCCGCAATGAATTCCATGAATATTCACCATACCTTTCCTAATGAACTGTACATCAATGATTTCTTCTTTCTGCTCAATCACATGGAACCTCGCCTGCGGTCATTCGCAGGCACCTTCCACCTCCTCCATCGATGGGTTCAGACGCAACTCCAGTGCCTCCAATGCCTGAATATGCCCCTTATGCTGCTTTCTTGCTTTCTTTGGCAGTTCCAGATACTCCTTCTTCAAGTCGTAAATCGTCCTGCCCGCAATCCCCTTGAGCTTCTCGAACTTGCTGAAGATTGTCATACCCTGCATGATCTCCCCGTCAAGGATCTTCCCATCATTGTCGCATACAATGATGACAAGATGTCCCGGACCGAACTTCCCGCGCATGGAGCCGATGCCCAAATTGCCCATCTTGTGCAGCCTGTGCACGGTATCCTTGTACGCCTTGACCTGCAGCCGCATACCAATCAACTGGACGATCATCAGCAAGATCAAGATCCCGAATATTGTCCAAACGGTCATGCTCAACCTCCTTCACATGGTATCAGTATATCATAGGTTGTTTATGTTTTCAATTCTTTAAAATTGAACAAACGTAAAAGTAAATCTACGAAATATCATTTGTTCAATTCGACAAGCCGTTTTGCCGCATCGATATCCGTAATGAGGATATTGATATAGCCACCCCGGATTGCCCCGAGAATCGCCTCGGCCTTCTGTGTGCCGCTGGCCACACCAATGCGGCGGGGGACCTTTTTCATCTGCTCCAGGGGAATCCCCGCCACACGTTCATTGAAGTTCTCAAAGGGGCCCGTATCCCCATGGATGTCAAAATAACGCAGGGCAATATCCCCCACAGCCCCCTTCCTGCTGAACAGGTCCAGGATATCCTGGTCAACATATCCCGTCCTAAGGATGGTGGAGACATCCGTATGGGGTATGCCGATGCCAAGCACCACCACATCGAGCTTCTTGTAGAGACGGACCACCCGCTGGATCATACTTTCCTTCAGGATGCCCTCCAGCACTTCCTTCTGTGAAAGCACGGCGGGAAGAAAGAACTGGACGCATTCTCCCCCGAAACGGGAGGCAAATTTCTGGACAAGATAGTTGGAATGAATCTCCAGCTGGCTCTCCCCGATGCCCCCCACAAGGGGCACGAAGGTGCAGGCAATCCGCTCGTCGATGAAATAGTCCGACTGCACCACATTCAGCATCGTAATTCCCATGGACACGCCCACATAATCCCCATCACTCAGGATGCGGGACAGGAACCGAAGCGCCGCCCGGCCGATATCCATCTGGGAGCGCCCTGCCTCCTTCCCCTCGCGCTGCAAAGGGCTGGACTGGACAATGACGACCTCCTGCAAATGGAAGATGCTCTCCAGATCGCGTTCCATCTGCCCGAACATCTCATTGTCCGGATTCCGCAGCTCGATGCGAACGATGCCGCGCTCCCTGCCAAGGTTCAGCATACGGGAAACCGTTGGCCGGGATATGCCAAGGCGCTGGCATATTTCCTGCTGCCCCAGCCCGTCCTGGTAATACAGACAGCAGCACTTGAAGATCAACCGTGCATCATCCACCAGTTTCCTCATGCCAAATCCCTCCTTTTTATTCTCTATTCTTTATTCTATTGTAATTAAGAAAACTCCTTCTTTTCTTTTTGTCTCCCTCGCGACAGACAATAAAATGCCGGGCTGAAAAAGCCCGGCAAAGATCAACTCTTAACCCATCCAAAAGACTCAAAGATCGGCGTGTAGCGGATACGCTCCAAAAAGGACTTATTGGTATCCTCTGTGTGGAAAATCGGGACACGTTCCAGTGCATAAACATTGCTCGCCTTGTCCACATTTCCATACTTGATGGTAAATGCTGCCTTGTAGCCCGCATCCTTCACAAGCTGGGCAATATGAAGATTGTAGGAACCCGTCGGATAGGCGATGAAATTCACAGGACGCCCCATCTCATCCTCAATCTTTTTCTTGGACTCCACCAACTCCGCCCGAAGCTGGTCATCTGTCAGATCCGTCATGGCATTGTGATCCACCGTATGGGACTGGATGCTTATGCCATTCTCCGCCATCTCCCGTGCCTGATCCCAGGTGAAATAGTGCTCCTTCGTTCCCAAGAAACTCGATATCACGAAAATGGTCGCCTTAAAGTCATATTTTCGCAAGATGGGATAGGCATTGCGGTAATTGTCCTCATACCCATCATCAAAGGTAATCAGTACAGGATTTTCCGGCAATTCAAAATTTCCCGCCAGGCTCTCATAGAACTCATCCGGCGTAATCGTATGGTAGCCGTTCTCCTTGAGATACCTCATCTGGTCGTCAAAATCCTTTGGCCGCACCGAAAGAGAGATATCGAGATCGTCTACCTTATGGTAGTTCAAGACCATGACCTTAGTCCCATTCTCACTATCGGCAACCATTCGGGCCGTCATGCTGCGGGGACTCGCAATCAAAAACGGCACCAGTATGACTGCAGCCAGCAATATGATATGTTTGAGGTTTAACGCCTTCTTCCAAACTTTCATGACCCGAAGAACCCCCTGTATCATCTATACAAATCCTGTTCCTTCTGCCGGAGACGGCAAAAGAATACCCCAAAGCAAAGAATCGCCATGCCGGCGAAAAAAATCTGTTCCACGGAAAAGATCTTCCCCTGCCAAAAGATCCATCCCCAGAGAGCACAGCCAAACTGAATGAGCGCCATAAGCCCCATCCCAAGCAATGCAACGCACCCATGGGCCCAGGGCAGGCGGCGCTGTCTCTGCCAAACGCCTATGATGACCACCGCCAAAAACACCAGGAATTGCAGTCCCGCCTGATAAAGCGCGGCTTTCCCAAGATATTCCGCCTCCCGGAATCCCAAAGAGAAAAATCGGAACCAGACATATTCCGTCATGAAATGCCCTTCCGGCAGATTCGTGGAGAGAGTTTCCCCTGTACCCAGGAGGAAAATGCTGCCAAGATCGCTGGCCGCTGCCGCCAGCAGAAACGCCGGCATCAGGATATCCATCCATTGCCAGCCATCAAATCCGTGAATCTGGCTATAGGCAAACACAACAAAGAAACCTGCGATGCCAGCGGCAAAAAACGAGAATCCTCCCTGCCAGATACAAAAAACAGAAAGAGGCGCGGTGCTATACTCGCCCCAATGCTGGAACACATAGGCAAGACGCCCTCCGGCAAGGGAAAGGGGCAATCCCCAAAGAAGCAGTTCCTCCACACGCCAAAACTCTTCCCCATAGGTCCGCACATTCACCCAGGCAGCCAGGATTCCCAACAGCACAGCCACGGAAACGACCAGGCCGTAAACGTATAAGGGAACCCCTCCCAGCGTCACAGCGACGAGTCCCATCCAATCACTCCTGCTTCCATCGGATGCGGGAACGTCGCACCCCAACACATAGTATGTTCCCTATTTTAATCCCATTTCCTCGAAACGTCAATTTGTATATTTTGCCCTTGGCAAAATTTGAACAATGCGTTATGACGGGATGAACCCGTCGAAACGTTAATTTGTATATTTTGCCCTTGGCAAAATTTGAACAATGCGTTATAATGAATGGGCATACGAGATATCAATCCTTTTTTTCAGGAGGTTATTATGGCAATCACCAAAGACATGGGCATTCTTGAGGTCGTACAGAAGTATCCCGATACCGTTGCGGTATTCGCCAATGCGGGCATGGGCTGCATCGGCTGCGCGGCATCCCATTTCGAGAACATCGAGCAGGGAGCTCTTGCCCACGGCATCGACGTGGACGCCCTGATTGATGGGCTCAACGATGCGATCAAACACTAAGAACCTGTACAAGCCGCCAGGAATGGCGGCTTTTTATCTTCCTTTGGCATGAACAATACCTTTGACTGGATGGTGATTCTATGGATCTCGATTTTCACTATGGCACGATCTACGTGCTCTCGCGCTGGGCAAAGTTCTGCAGCGCGAATTCCAACCTGATTGCGACAAGCTCCCAGTTCGTCGATGACAACTACGACACCAACCCCTTTTCCGATGCGGAGGAAGAGGAAAACCTTGCCCAGGGCATCCACGTGCGCTATTCCTGCCAGAACATCTGGGGGAATGTGACGGGCAAGGGCAACTGCGAGGTATGGATCCCCTTCCATTTCCTGCCCGGCCTCGAGGGGGATACGACAGATGAGAAGCTCGTCTGCAAAAAGCACAGCCCCCTCGCAAAGATGCTGGAAGACCGCCTGCTGGAAACGACCCTGGACAATTCGGACTTCTCCTTCCGGCTGGGCATCGGCCTCCATGTATTTGCCGATACCTGGGCGCACCAGGAATTCGCGGGCAAGAACACCACTTTGAACAAGGTGCAGAATCTCATCTTCTCCAAACAGGGTTCGCTGATTGAGAAAGCCCTCGGCGATCTCATCGGCTCCTCTTCCCTTCTCAGCAAGGTGGTTGACCAGCTCATGCCCCTTGGCCATGTGGCTGCGGTCCACTGTCCCGATATGCCCTATCTCTGGTGGAAGAGCGGCGGGCATTTCAAGGATGGCCGCAAGAACTGGGATGAGTTCATGGAAGCCTCGGAAGAAATCTTCCGCCTGCTCCAGTCCGTGAGCTGCGAACCCGTGACAGGGCTTTCCGAGGAACAGAAGGACCTTCTCATGGACTGCTTCAAGGGCATCCAGTCCGATGACATCAACCAGCGCTACGAGGAATGGGTCAGCCGGATCCACGACAACTACTTCCAGTTCGAGGATTTCAATGACGAGGACGCTGCCGTAAGCTACAGCACCTCCACCATCCTCGGCGACATGAATTTCCGCCGCCAGTTCTACGACGAGCTCAACGACCATTTCGACTGGGTGCGTGGCCAGCTCGAAGACAACGACATCTTCGTTCTCAAGAGCGATCCCATCTATTGATACGCCCTAAACATTGATTGCGAAAAGCCGCTGATGGACCTTTACAGGCCCCATCAGCGGCTTTTATGGTAACCCGTTCTTCTCATCCCTGCTCCAGCCATACCTTCTTCCCATGGAAGGCAATACCGTATTTCCAAATCTCCTTCACTCCCTGGCGGGCAAGCTCCGCGAGATAGGCCTTCTCCTCGATCTGGCGGAGGGCTTCTTTCGCCTTTTCCTCCATGGCCTCCTCGGATTTCGCCGACTTCAGCTCCAGAATCACCCCCGGCGCGCCGGCCTTCAAAGGAAAGAAAGCGATATCGAAACGGCCATAGCCCGATTCCCGATTGGACTCCACGCGGTATTCGTCTTCCATCAGGACACCAAAGCCCAGAATGAGACCATGGTAGAAGGATTCCGGCTGGGCTGTGTCATGATAGCTGACACTGTCTTTCAGTATTTTGCCCAAAGACTTTTGGAACCGCTCCACCTTGCCCTCCGTCATGGCATCCAGCATCTCAAAGAGAGTGACCCGGTTCCCACGGCCCACCACCTTGCCGAGAATCTCGTCCTCGTAGGCAAGCAGGACCTCCCGGTTTGGGATCTGCAGACGGCACCACCACCGCCCGCGACGATCCTGCCAGGTCTCAATGGACTTCAG
>CADCIX010000054.1 GCA_902801565.1 uncultured Veillonellaceae bacterium
TCCTTCTTTGTCATGAGTCACACCGCCTTTCTCTTTTTACCTATATATCGTTATTTTTGAAGATTTTCTAAAGGGGAATATGGGGCGACTGACCAGTTATGGCCTATGAAACGTTGAAATTCTACTGCAATCAAGGACTCATCCCCTATGTCAAGCGGGACAAAAACAACCGCCGAGTCTTTGACGATCACGACCTTGCCTGGATAAAGAGCCTTGTCTGCCTCAAAAACTGTGATATGACCATCATGGAGATGAAAGAGTACCTGAAGATGTGTATGGCAGGTAAAGACTCCATACCCGAACGAAAAATCATGCTGGCCCGCAAACAGGAAGAACTCAAAGAAAAACTGGCCTCCGTACAGGAAGCCATTTCCTACATCGACTGGAAACAACAGTTCTACGACGACGTACAAAGCGGCAAAATCGAATATTACAGCAATCTTGTCCCCCCCGCTGATGAAGATAAACAAGCTATCTAAAACAGTTGATAAAATTTACTGAAAACGCCTTGGTACATCCTCTTTGCGGCTTCTTTGCAGTTTTTCCGCAGCAGTTGTATTGCCTCCCCTCATAGCCAGTACTACGCCGACGGCAATAAGTGCAAAACCGGGCAAAAAGCAGCTGGTCATGGCTTCACCGAGTAATAGCCAGCCTAAGATTGTGCCAACTATCGGCTGAAAGAACATAAACAGGCCGCCAATGGACGCATCCATATACGTCAGCCCTTTGCTCCATAGAACGAATCCTGCCGTGGTAGAAATCACCCCCACATAAAGAACCGAGCCCCATATCTGCGGCATAACCAAAGCTTCATAATTTGCTTCGTTAATCAGCCACCATATTCCATAGGGACTCAGCACCAAAAACGCGATAAGCACGCTATAAAACGTCAACGTAAACACCGAATAGCGGCTGAGCAGTTTCACTAGTATAGACATCAATGCCCAGGTGATAGCTGCTACAAACAAATAAACACCGCCCCAAAGACTGCCGGTTTGCAGATTATCCGGGTCAACGACGATTAACAGCACCCCCACCGTTGCCAAAACTACAGACAACAGGCGGTTGAAATTAAACCGCTCATGCAGAAGCAAACAGCCAAATACCACCATAAATGCCGGTGTTGCCGCCGTTATCACCGAGCCCATCTGGGCAGAGGTCAACATGGTTCCCGATTCCTGCGTGACAATGGAGAGCGTTTGACCGGTCAACGCGGAAAGCAGCAGAAGCTTCCAGTCCTTGCGCTCGATTTTCCAGGAAGTTTTTTCATACAACATGATAAGTACCAACGGGACAAGCGCCACACCGTACCGCAGCCACACCAAAGCCACAGGCGTAATCACGCCTACGGTCAGGCGGACCGCAATAAACATAGCGCCCCAAATACTGCCAGCCAGCGACAATAGCAACGAACCGATTAATAAATTACGCATAAAATTATCTCCTTAAATTCTCTTAGGCAACTGAACTTAAAAGCCACGCAAAGGCTCTCGCTGTCCGAATCTCCGGCTCCCTAAAATGCCCACCTGTATTCCATTCCAGCGCACAGTTAAGCCCCTGTCCCTTCAGCCATGCGCAGCCATCCCGTATGCAATCGCCCACACTGGCCATAACTGCATTCTTGGTCTTTTCTTCTTTATCGCCAAGGCTGAGGTATACGTTGGGCATTGAATCGTATGGCTCTTCATGTAGTCAACAAAGCCCGGGAACCAGATGGATGGTGAAGCTGCTGCAATGCCCGCAAACTTATCGGTTTGGTAAGCTGCCCAAATAGAGAACAAAGCTGCCAGCGAATATCCACCAAGATAATAGATTTTACTTTCGTCCTGGCATAGCTTCAGGATTTCGGTCAACAGTTCTTCTGCACCATCGCCGAAATCATCCTTTCCAAAAACCGCAGGTGCCGGCCACGGAGATAAATCATGGTTCCAACTTTCCACCTTGACCGCCAACAAGCGAAAGTCTTTACCGGACAGCCTCTGAATTTCTGCCACTTCAGCATCCATACCTGCCATATCATGGTCATCCACAGGTTGAACGAGCGTAATGACCGCATGGGGATTACCGTATTCGTAAGTAACCATCAGCCAGCCTCCTAAAATTTCGTAGCAAAAACACCGAACATTGGCGTTTCCCCGTAGAGCAACCGTTCTTTATCGTCCCAAAGCTTGTCCGTCACATCAAATTCTGTATGCACATCGCCAAAGCCCATGTTACGCAACAGCTCCTAATAACCCATTCCGATGTCATCTGACATCTTTTCCAGCATATGTATTAACATATGCCCTCCGATACTGCCCCATACCCGCTTTGCTAGACACCTTAAATGAATGGTAAAAAACAGGAATGGCTAAACGAGAAACATTTTCGTACTTGCGCTGAAGCTAAGGCTGCCGTGTTTGAATATATCTAGTGTCCCGCCTCGTTCATATCCATAATAATTGCCCGATATGCAGTCATCTGCGTTGTCATCGTCAGTTGGCGTAGCCACCGCTACGCCGCCCTTTTTTATGTTTCTGAACGAGGTGGGACACTAGATTTTCTACAACCGCCAGCAGATACATTCCAGTAACAATTACCAAACTCCGGAAGAATATTATATGGAGCGTGTATCAGTTGAGAAAATTGCTGCCTAAATTGATGAAATGACCTAAGGCCGCGAAAAATAAAGATATTTTGAGTATGCGTTAGAAACCTTTCATTTTAGGTGTCTAAGCGCACGGGGGAAGTCCATACATATTGAGTATATACCCATATCTATGTAGGCGACAACACGCTCTTCGGCCCCAACGTAGTGCTGGCAACGGGAGGGCATCCCTTGCTGCCTGAGCTGCGAGCCAAAGGCTACCAGTTCAACGCACCAATACACATTGGCAGGAATTGCTGGCTGGGTGCCTCAGTCCTGGTCATGCCAGGCATAACCATTGGCGATAATACAAATCCATTCCTTCGCCGCCAAACAACCTGTCAGGGCAAAAAAATTGACCGTCAAACATAACGGTCAATTCTGCAGTATGATAATCAGTTGCCATCCGGCACCCAGGCGCCCTTGACACCTTTCACGGCCTCGGCTGCCGTGATAATCTTGTCACCGTTATCAATATCAACCAACTGATAGCGGTCATTGCCCATGCCCATTTCCTTCATGTAAGTCAGCTGGCGCATGCTGTGGCGGGATTCCATGCGCTCCACCAGGTCATGCTTGCTTTCTTCGGGCAGAGCATAGACGCAGTCTACGCAAGCCTGGTCAGCAGCCAGTATGTCCAGGGAAGCCACCATGCCGATACAAATTTCCTGCGCGTCATCTTCCGGTTCATGACATTGACCTCCTTAGCTGCTGTTTAAGCTGTCGCACTATCCTGTTCTCACTTTACCACTTGAAGCGGACTCCAAGTCAAGGCAGTATTTCACTTCTTATCGCCTTTAATCATTATGCTCCCCACAGGAAAGCACCTCTTTTACCAAGTCAAGAGCAGCTTCCTGCTTGAAGCTGCCGATGCAGGCCTCGAGCTGCCCCACGGTTTCTGACACCTGCTTTGGCAGGGCGTACTCTTTCAACATAGCCAGGACTTCGGCGGCGCTGTCGTAGTCGAACACGCGAAGGAATTCCTCTACGGCCGTCATGGCTTCAGCGAGCTGCCCCTCTTCCAAGGGGGGCCTATCCTGGGCTGCCTCTGCAGGCTCAGGCGCCAGCAAAAATTCCAGAGCCTTCTCCAGCCTACGGTAATCTGCCAGCAGGGCCGGGGTCTTTTGCCTGATTTCCTCCAGCCGCCCCTCGTCCCCCAGGCTCTCAAGCTCGGCTGCCATCTCTGACAAACTGCCAGCCCCAATGATGCGGGCAGAGCTTTTCAGGGCGTGTACCTTGATGGTGTAGTTTGCGATATCGCCGCCAGCTGCAAACTTCTCCAGGGCGTCAGCGTTCTCCCCGGCAGCCCTGGCAAATTCCTTCAGCACCTCCAAGTAAAGCTGCGGGCTGCCCATGGCCTGGGCGGCTTTCTCTGTCTCTACGCCCTCTATCTTCGGCAGAGGCTGGCTGTCTTCTTGGGACACCGCCCCCTCTTTTTCTATCAGCTCGGCGGGCAGGAAACGCTCCACCAGTTCTTCCAGCAGTTCCGGGTCAACGGGCTTCAGCAGGTACTCGGCAAAGCCCTGCTGCAGATACATATCCCTGGCGCCGATGACGTTGTTGGCAGTCATGGCAATCACCGGCACCTCCGGGCGGCATCTGCCCGGCTCACGGCGCAGCGCTGCCAGGGTTTCCTGTCCGTCCATATCCGGCATGCGGTGGTCAAGGAAGATGATATCGTAGGCATTTTCCCTGACCTTCTCCAGGCACTCCCTGCCGCCCCCGGCTGTGTCCACGGTCACTTCGGTGGCTTTCAGCAACCCCTTCATCACCGTGAGGTTCATGGGGGTGTCATCCACCACCAGCAGCCTGGCCCCAGGTGCGGTGAAGCGGGCCTTGTAGGTCTTCCTTTCCTCCAGCCCGGGGGCCTGCGCCGCCTGACGGAAATCCCCGGCAGGGACCCAGCTGATGACATCCTGCAGCAGACTGAAGGAAAAGGCAGAGCCTTCCCCGTAGACGCTTCGCACCTCAAGGCTGCTTCCCATCAAGGACAGCAGCTGGCGGGTAATGTTCATGCCCAGCCCCGTGCCCTCCACATGGCGGTTGCGCTTTTCCTCGATGCGCTCAAAGGGAGCAAAGAGTTTCTGCAAATCCTCGGCCTTGATGCCGATGCCCGTATCCTCCACAGTCACTTCCAGGGCAATCTGCCCCTCCTGCACCTTTCTGAAGCCAGCCCGCAGGGTCACAGTGCCTGTTTCCGTATATTTCACCCCATTGGTCAGGAGGTTGGTGATGACCTGCTTCAGGCGCACCTCATCCCCGTAGAGGACTTTGGGCATGGCCTGGTCCATTTCCACCTTCAGATTGAGGCCCTTGTCCTCTGCCCGCTTCTGGATCAGATTCACCAGGTCACGCATGACGTCTGCCGGGGAATATTCCACGGGAATGATGGAGAGCTTGCCCGCCTCGATCTTGGAAAAGTCCAGGATATCGTTCACCAGGCCCAACAGGCTGCGGCCTGCGGTCTGGATATCCCTGGCATAGCCATAGGTGTCATCCTCCTCGGTGCCGCGCAGGATCATCTCATCCATGCCCAGCACTGCATTGATGGGGGTGCGTATCTCATGGGACATGCTGGACAGGAAAGCTGACTTGGCCCGGTTGGCAGCCTCGGCCTCCACCGCCATTTCCGAAAGCTCATGGGTGACCATGTGCAGGAAACGGCTCATGCGATAGGACAGGGGGATGATGCCCTTGCCCTGATGCTGATAGGGCTGGCTCTGCACTTCTGCCAGGGCAATCTCTCCTTTCCTGCCCTCACGGAACCCCACAGCTACGAAGGAACTGTTCAGCACCCCGCCCTGTCCCCTTTGCAGGGAAATCTCAAAATGGCCGTGGCAGTATACAAGCTCTGGGAAGTAGCGGCGGTAGTAATCCCACTCCAGATGAGCCTCCTCCTGAAGGAAATTCAGGCGGTTGCCGCAAAGGGACATATAGACAGCTTCGGGCCCGAAGGCCTTCATGCGCTCGCTGCCCGCCAGGGTTGAGCCCAGCACTTCCTCTTCAGTGCCGTAGGAAAAGCAAAGCTTCTCCCCCTCATAGACAGGAGCAGAGAAATAAAGCGCCCCTGCATCGCTTTTGGCCAAGGGCACCATGCAGATAGGCTTGCCCTGCCGCTGCACCATCAGGGGGAATTCACAGACATTGGCAACGAAGTATTCGTCCCATTCTACGCCAAAATACTTCTTGTAAACCTCCAGGGCTGGCCTGCCGTCAATCTCCTTCACACAGCCCTCCCCCACGGACGTCTTCTCCCCCAGAGTCACCGCAAACTCCCGACCCACAGGCTGCCAACCCAGGATGTAGTCCATGTAGATGTCCAGGCTCTCCCCGGCGTAGATGGTCACTACAAAGCCGGAGGAAAGCAGTTTCCTGCCTATGGCATAGACCTCACCTTGCCGTGCCTCTCCCCGCAGGGACTGGGCAATGGTATTGGCCATGGCGCCAAAGATGGGGACTTCCTCCCTGCCCTTAGCCACGCTGTCCGTGAAACTGGTGACTGCCAGGGCGGGATTCACAGCAAAAAGCTCCAGCCCCCGGACATAATCCTGCCCTGCCAATATTTCTCTTAGCTGCCTTGCTGCCGCTTCTTCCTCACCCGGAGCGCAGGGCAATTCCGCCAACAAAATCTCTGCCTCCCGGGTGCCCAGGAGGTTCAGCTTGACCCCGCGCGGGCGCCCTGGGTCGCCGGAAATGTACTCGGAACAGCCTATCCGCTTCAGTCCCGGCAGCTCCCTGTCCAGACTGCCCAAAAGCTCAGCTGCCTCCTGCCAGCCATAGCCCGCCACGAAAATCTGCAGCAGGGCATCCTTAGAGGCCGGATGCCTCTCCAATTCCCGCCGCAGCTCCGGCAGGGCTTCTATCGCTTGAGGGATATCTTCATATGCATAATTTTTCTGCCACATAACCGCGCTCTCCTGTCATACCGCCATCAACATGCCTGTTTCCTACTTCGCGGCCAGTGCCCCAAAGTCCTTTCCCCCTGCTCACAAAAAGAAGCCAGAACCCCTGCGCTGCGAAGGTCAAACTGCGGAACCTGTTTGCCAGAATCAATATTCTTTTAAGAATCATACACGGAAGAATTACACCTCTCCCCAATCGCAAACAAATGGCCAACACATCTATCTCCGGCATATCCTCTGCCGTATAGACATTGCTGCCCGGAAACGCCTTGTTGATGAAAAACAAGGGCGACGCATAGGAGGAAAACACCGGGTCGATGAGAATGCGCCTGCCTCCCAGCTGCAAAAAGAAGGTCGAGTGCCCCATCCACACTGCAGCATCACGGGAAGGATCCAGCTCACACAAATCCGTCTTATGACTGAGCAGGGACTCCTGCGGAGAAAGCTCCGACTTGTCCCCAAAGAGGAATTTTGCCATGGCCACAAAGCGGTTCTCGCCGCTTTCCTCATTCATGACCTGCACCGGCACCAGATTCCGGAACTGGCCGTCCACATAGTGTGGCGAGGCCTCCATGCGCGCCAGTCGCGCCCCCTGTGGCAGCCTGCCAAATTCCGGGCGGTTCACAAAAAGCGCCCCGCCCCCCGCCATCATGCCCAAGGCTCCAAGACCTCCTAAAATAAATGTTCTTCGCTTCATAAAGCTGCCCCTCTGCCCAATCAATCTATTGTCATTCAATAACTTTACAGATTAGCCAGAATATCCTCTGCGACCTGTGCAGCCGTCAGGTGATTTTCTTTGGCCAGTGCCTCATAATCATAACGGTCATAGAAGTTCTTCGACAAACCGAAGTTCAATACCTTCATTTTGTCTGCACTATAGAAACGGGCAATCTTTTCGCCAAAGCCGCCGTCCAGGACGCCATCTTCCAAGGTTACCACCAATTCATGATTAGCTTTCAATTTCTCCAGCAGTTCCTTGTCCTGTCCGGTGATAAAGAGAGGATTGATAAGGGTGGCCTCTATGCCCTGTTCTTTGAGCTTAGCCGCAGTTTCTTCCGCCAGGTTGTAGAAATTACCCAAACCAATGATGGCTACATGGCTGCCGTCCTTCACCACTTCATACTTATTGAGTTCATCATAGGATTCACGCACGGGACGCTTGGAACTGCCCACCATGGCATGGGGGACACGAATGGCCACGGGATACTTCTCCTGAGGAATTGCCCAATCCAGCATGGCCTGGTATTCTTCCGGCGAAGTCGGTGCCAAATACACCAGGTTCGG
Organism: uncultured Veillonellaceae bacterium; assembly: GCA_902801565.1. Lineage (GTDB taxonomy): Bacteria > Bacillota > Negativicutes > Selenomonadales > Selenomonadaceae > UBA3796. The sequence goes on from CADCIX010000054.1 coordinate 7,813, forward strand.
GATATTGCTCATCATGGGAATATCGTAAAAACCAAGATGGGTCACATCGTTCATGCCATACATAGACGCCCAGAACACCAGGAAGGTGGCAGGGTTATTATTGACGCATACGTCCTGGGAAAGCTGGTCATAGGTGCGCTGGAAGAAGGAAGAAAAGTCGCCAAAAACGGGATGAGCGCCATTGCGCGCCAGACCTGATGCCATGGCCACAGCCTGCTCCTCGGCAATACCCACATCAAGGTAATGCTTGCCCAAAGCCCGACGGCGCTCCTGCGTGAGCCCCATGCTGGACGGCGTAGCAGCAGAAATGGCGATGAATTTCTCATCTTCCCTGGCCAGCCGCAGGAAGGTTGCTGCCGTCTGTTCGGCATAAGGGTCAACCATTTCCTGTCTTGCTTCACCCGTTTCGATATCAAAGGGCATGTGCCAGTGCCAGTCTTCCTTGTTTTCCTCAGCCAGCTTGTACCCCTTGCCCTTCTGAGTGACGATATGGATGACCACTGGATGGTCAATATCCTTGACCTCACTGAAGGCCGCAATCAGGGCTTCAGTATCATTGCCAGCTTCCACGAAGCGGTATTCCAGTCCCATGGCCTTGAACAAGTTGCGCTCCGACTGCCCTTTGGTTTCCCGGAGTTCCCGAAATCCCTTATACATACCGCCGTGTACTTCGGCAATGCTCTGGTCATTATCGTTGAATACGATAATCAGATTGGAGTCCATCTCCCCGGCAGTATCCAGCCCCTCCAAAGCTTCACCACCACTCATGGAACCATCACCGATGACGGCAATGATATTTTCCTTGTCCCCCTTGAGGTCACGAGCCTTGGCCAGTCCCGTGGCCAGGCTGATAGAAGTGGAGGTATGCCCCACATTGAACATATCGTGCTCGCTTTCCTCAGGATTGGTGTAGCCGGATACATCATCATAATGCTCCGCATAGAGGTACGCATCCTTGCGTCCCGTCAGCATCTTATGGGGATAGGCCTGATGGGAGATATCAAAGACAAATTTATCTTTCGGCGAATCAAAAACTGTATGCAGGGCAATGACGCACTCTACGATACCAAAATCCGGACCGAAGTGGCCGCCATGGACGCTGGCCCGCTTCAGCATAGCCTCCCGCATTTCCTGTGCCAGCGCCTTGCGCTGTTCCTCGTTAAAAGATTTAATATCCTGTGGCCCATTGATTTTCTCTAAATACATGACATGCTCCTTTGCTATATCTGTAAACATCTTCAGCAGATGTCTGTAAGTCTATACCTTGGAGTCAGCTTCAAGTCAAGGTTTTTTTGCAGAAAATAATCCCCCTATGGTTTTGGCCATAAGGGGATTATTGAGATGCTCAACCAGCAGGATTCATTGGTCCGGCTGCAACGGTCCATAATAATAGGAAGCCGTAGCACCACCGTCTACCAAAAAGGTTGAGCCGGTAATAAACTGTGCCCTTGTGCTCATGAGAAGCTCTGCTACATCAGCCACTTCATCAGCGGTGCCCGGGCGGCCTGCAGGGCATTTGGCGAACATATTCTTGTAAAAATCACCGCGAGGGCCATTGAATTCATCTATGGCCAGAGGCGTGACAATGATACCGGGCGCAATATCATTGATGCGTGCGCCCCGCTCGCCCCAGCGAACAGCTTCATACATCGTGCGTTTTTCATTGCAGCGTTTGGCCAGCTGATAAGCATGGAGAGTATCCTTTATCTTTTCCGGCTGCAAAAAATCCAGCTTTAACAACTCCTCTGTCGGCGTCATAGCCAGTGCCCTGTCCTGCTCCGGCGTAAGTGCCGGCAGGCGATGACCGGACTGGCTGGAGATAATGACCCCTGTGCCGCCTTTGACGATAACTTTGCCGACTTCTTCCATCAATACTGCCGTCCCATAGATGTCAACCTGCAAGACGATGTATCGGGTGGTCAAGCCCAAAACAGACCGCACCGCCGCGCAAGGGACTATGCAAACTCCCGTCCGACAGAATGAATCCCTGACAAAATCGGCGGCCTCGATCATTGCCGATGCCCTGCTGGGCGACCCTGAAGCCGTCAGGCTCGTGGCTCGTGCCAGTGGGGACGGGCTGGAGACGGACAAGACATGGGTGTTGATGACAAAGTTGGACAGACACGCCCGAAAGATGAAGGCGATGATGAGAGACATTTGATGACTGGAGGTGGCTATGCACAAGAAAGAAGAATTCTACGGCGTATGGGGACGTATGCGGGCTGACTTCCTGCGGGAAAAGAAGCCCGCCGTGTATCGCCGCCTTGAAGCATCCGGGGATCTGATGAGCGCTACCAACAGGCTTTTTCCAAGCGGGCAGACATTTTGGATGCCCAGCTATCCGAGGAGCGCGACCTGACCGATGCCCTGATGGAGCGTGATGCCCTCCACTGGCTTCTGCTCTCTGCCCAAATACATGAGGAGATACTGAGGCGGTTGCAGGAGGAAATACAGCGGTAGCCCTGCGCGTCAGCCCCATTGCCTACTATGCGATTTTGTGATAAGATGAGGCTATCAAGAGGAAGGAGAGTATGCCATGGCTTCCCAATCCCATCCCGCCTCCAGCCCCACGGCCTACGATGACTCGTTCCGCACTATGTTGAACGACTGCAAGGAACTCGTCATCCCGGTGGTCAACGAGGCTTTTGGCGAGAGTTACACGGGCAAAGAAAAAATCATCTTCGGCATCAACGAGCATTTTCTGGCTCAGGACGGTGGCAACGAGGAGAAACGCATCACGGACTCCAGCTTTGTCATTGTCTGCGCCGACGGGGCAAAGAAACGCTATCACTTGGAATGCGAGTCCAATCTGGACGGTTCCATCCTGCTCAGGATATTTGAGTATGATGCCCAGATTGCCCTGGACGATGGAAAAGTGGACGGCTGTACGCTTACCGTGTCTTTTCCTCACTCGGCGGTGCTTGCCCTGCGCCACAAGCCAAGTGCGCCGGACACCATGCAGATTCGTGTCGTGACTCCCGGCGGCGAAACGAGCTACACGGTTCCTATCATCAAGGTGCAACAGTATAGCCTGGAAGATATTTTTGACAAGAAGCTGCTGTTCTTCCTGCCCTTCTACATTTTCAGCCATGAGACCGATTTGCCGGAATGTGCAAAGGACGAAACAAAACTTGAAATGCTAAAGGACGAATACCGCCGTATTCGGACAAGGCTTGATGAGATGCAGAAAGCTGGAGAAATTACTGAATTCATGAAAAGTGCCATCTGCACCATGACAAATCATGTGCTGGCACTGATTGCAGAGAAATATCAGAACGTGAGGGAAGGAGTGAGCTATATCATGGGCGGCAAGGTTTTAGAATACGAAGCTAAGACAATTTTGCGCGAGGGACTCAACAAGGGAATCAACATTGGGCGCAATGAAGAACGTCAAAAAGCTATGACAGAAACAGAGGAACGTGCCAAAGATATGCTCCGCGACAGCATGGAGCTTTCCTTAGTGGAAAAGTATACGCATCTGTCCATGCCACGTATCAAGGAATTAGCTCGCGGCTTGGGGATGCTATAGGCTCGAGGCTGTCCCAAATTCTGTGTAAACTCCATATCGTGATGTAAAATTGTTATCAAGACAAGAGGCTTAAGCCCTTGTCGCTAATACAAAACATATTTCTCTCTGCACGTCAAGAAATCCTTGAACGTGCAGATTTTTTATTCCGGAAGTCTGTCTTCAAAGTAGACGGCCAGCTGGGCATGGATAATGCTCCAATCCTGGCGGCGGCCTGTCCATTTCTTCGTTATGTCCATCATAGCAAGGTAGAGCATTTTCAGCAGGCTGTCATCTGTCGGGAATACGGACTTGGATTTCGTCACCTTGCGGAGCTGGCGGTTGAAGCCTTCTATGGTATTGGTGGTATAGATAAGCCGCCTGAGTTCGGGCGGGTACTTGAAATAGGTGCTGAGATTAGCCCAGTTGTCGCGCCAGGACTGGGAAATCTTGTATTCTATACCCGTTGCAAGTGATTGTCAATCAGGATAAGCTCCCGTAAAAGTTTTCCGTCTGACAAGGAACAGAAATCTCAATCACAGCAGAGCG
>CADCIX010000055.1 GCA_902801565.1 uncultured Veillonellaceae bacterium
CTTCTTTGTCATGAGTCACACCGCCTTTCTCTTTTTACCTATATATCGTTATTTTTGAAGATTTTCTAAAGGGGAATATGGGGCGACTGACCAGTTACACTTATTGTAATTCTATGAAAAAATCCCCAAAGGACGTTAACATATAGGCAATTTTAGGCCTAGTATTTCAAAAAGTTATCTTCCTTCTTTGCAAGTATTCCATCAGTAAATTATACTTACTTTTCCTATTCGACGCCCCTCCCCCCATTCCCTCTAAAATCAAAAATTTTTCCACATCTCCCCCTCCCAACCAAAAAACCGCAAGTCCCCTGAGACAAATATCTCAAAAAACTTGCGGCTCTTTTTATGCCAATTTATCCATTCAATTTCTTCGCCAGAAGTTCGTTGACCATCTGCGGGTTTGCTTTTCCCTTGGACTGTTTCATGACCTGGCCTACGAGAGCGCCGATGGCTTTCTTGTTGCCGCCCTTGTAGTCCTCCACAGCCTTTTGGTTGGCCTCGATGACCTTGTCCACGATGGCTTCGATGGCCTTGGTGTCCGTGATCTGTACAAGGCCCTTGTCCTTGACGATCTTCTCCGGGGCATCGGGATTCGTCCACATCTCGGAGAACACCTTCTTGGCAATCTTGCCGGAAATCGTGTTCTTCATGATGAGCTGGATCATCTGTCCCAAGCGTTCCGCCTCCACCGGCGACTTGCTGATGTCAATGCCCTCGGCATTGAGGTTTTTGGCGAGATCGCTCATCATCCAGTTCGCAGCCAGTTTCGCATCTGCTCCGGTGGCGATGACCGCGTCAAAATACTCCGCCATCTGGCGCGAGCTCGTGATGATGCCGGCATCGTACTCCGAGAGACCGTATTCCTTTTCCAGGCGGGCACGGCGGGCATCGGGAAGCTCCGGCAGGCTCTTCCTGTAGGCCTCGATCTCCTCGTCCGTCGTGATGATGGGGGGCAGATCCGGCTCCGGCATATAGCGGTAGTCGTGGGCATTTTCCTTGCTGCGCATGGAAAGGGTGATGCCCCGGTCAGGATCCCAGGTGCGCGTCTCCTGGATGACATGCCCGCCATCCTCCAGGACCTCTGTCTGGCGCTCAATCTCGTAATTGATGGCATCCTCCAGGGACTTGAAGGAATTGATGTTCTTCATCTCCGTACGAGTGCCAAGCTCTGTCGTCCCCGCAGGGCGCAGGGACACATTGATGTCCGCCCGGAGGTTCCCTTCCTCCATCCGGCAGTTGGATACATCGATGTACTCAAGGATCGCCTTGATCTTTTCCATGTAGGCACGGGCCTCTTCAGCCGAGTGCATGTCCGGCTCCGACACGATCTCGATGAGAGGGACGCCGGTCCGGTTGTAATCCACGTTGGATGTGGCAGAGTCCTTGATGTTCGTGCCGGAATGCACCAGTTTCCCCGCATCCTCCTCCATGTGGATGCGAGTGAGGCGCACGCGCTTCTTCTCGCCCTCAATATCGATGTCCACCCATCCATGCTCTGCAATGGGCAGGTCATACTGGGAGGTCTGCCAGTTCTTCGGCAGATCCGGATAGTAGTAGTTCTTGCGGTCGAACTTGCTGTAGTTGTTGATGGTGCAGTTCGTGGCAAGCCCTGCCTTGATGGCAAATTCCACCACTCTCTTGTTCACCGTCGGAAGCACGCCCGGAAGACCAAGGCACACGGGGCACACATGGGTGTTCTGCTCGGCGCCGAAGGTGGTGGCGCAGCCGCAGAAAATCTTCGTCTTCGTTTTCAGTTCGCTATGTATTTCAAGGCCAATCACGGCTTCATACTTCATCAGTTCTTCCCTCCCAGCTGTGCCATCTCGTTCCTGAAGTTCTGGCTCTGCTCGTAGGTATAGGCAGCGCGGAGGATGGTCGCTTCATCCAGGGCCTTCCCGATAATCTGGAGTCCGATGGGCATGTGCTTGCTGCTGTAGCCGCAGGGAATGGAGATGCCCGGCAGTCCTGCCAGGTTCAAGGGAACGGTGCAGATATCCTGCAGATACATCTGCAGGGGATCGGCGATCATCTCCCCGATCTTGAAGGCGGGCGTCGGAGCCGTGGGTGCCATGATGACATCCACTTTCTGGAAGGCTTCCGTGTAGTCCTGCTGCACGAGGGTGCGCACCTTGAGGGCCTTGAGATAATAGGCATCATAGTATCCGGCAGAAAGGGCATAGTTGCCAATCATGATGCGGCGCTTGACCTCCTCGCCGAACTTCGCACTGCGGGTATTGGTCATGAGCTCCACCACATCGGCGCCATCCACCCGCTCGCCATAGCTTACGCCGTCATAGCGCTCAAGGTTTGTCGCCGCCTCTGCCGGAGCGATGAGGTAATAGGTGGAGATGGCATAGTCAGTATGGGGAAGGGAGATATCAATGACCTCTGCCCCCATCTCCTTGAATTTGCCGATGGCTTCCCGCACGGCCTTTTCCACATCGGGATCCATGCCCTCCGTGAAATACTCCTTGGGAAGTCCGATTTTGAGTCCCTTCACGTCCTCCACAAGGGATTTCGTATAGTCAGGAACCGCTGCCGCACTGGAGGTGGAATCCATCTCGTCCAGACCTGCGATCACGTTCAGCACATGGGCGCAATCCGTCACATCCCTGGTCAAAGGGCCAATCTGGTCAAGGGAGGATGCATAGGCCACAAGGCCGTAACGGGAAACCCTGCCATAGGTGGGCTTGAGTCCCACGACTCCACAGAAAGACGCTGGCTGGCGGATCGAGCCGCCTGTATCGGAGCCCAGGGCCCAGATAGCTGTGCCTGCCGCCACTGCCGCAGCACTGCCGCCGGAGCTTCCTCCCGGCACACATTCCGTATTCCAGGGATTGTGCGTCGGATAGTAAGCGGAGTTCTCCGTGGAACCGCCCATGGCAAACTCATCCATATTGGCCTTGCCAAGGATGACGGGATGCTCCTTCTGCAGCTTCTCCATGACCGTTGCATTGTAGGGGGGCACGAAATGCTCCAGAATCTTTGATGCACAGGTGGTGGTAATCCCCTTGGTGCAGATATTGTCCTTGATGGCACCGGGAATCCCCTCCAGGAAGGATATCTCCTCCCCCTTGGCGATTCTCGCGTCTGCTGCCTCTGCCTGCTTCAATGCCTCGTCTCTCGTCTGGGAGAGATATGCCTTCACATCATCCTCCACCTCATCGATGCGGGAAATGACATCCTTGGTGAGCTCGACAGAGGTGATTTCCTTTTTCACAAGCATGTCATGAAGGACATGCGCCGGTTTATCGTATAGTCTCACTTCAAATCCTCCCACAATTATTCTTCCAGTACCCGAGGCACCTTGAAATAGCCGTCTTCCTTCAAGGGTGCGTTGGAAAGGGCCAGTTCCCTGTCAAGGGACGGCTTCACCACATCCTCACGGAACACGTTCTGTATGGGGAGCGCATAGGTCGTGGGCTTCACGTTTTCCGTGTCCACGGCCTTCAGATTCTCCACGTAAGTCAGGAACTTGTCGAGCTGCCCAATGTATTTGCCGGATTCCTCCGCCGGAATCGAAAGGCGGGAGAGAACCGCTACCTTATCCAGATCTTCCTGCGTAACCTTCATATCCTCATTTCACCACTTTCAGCGCCCAGTATTTTATTTCTTTTTCGCAACAGCCGTGCGGATGGAAAGCTCACGGAGCTGTTTCTCCTCCACCGGCGAGGGCGCATCGGACATGACATCGCGTGCGCTCTGGTTCTTCGGGAATGCGATGACATCGCGGATGGAGCCGCGTTTCGCCATGATCATCACGAGACGGTCAAGGCCGAAGGCAATGCCGCCATGGGGAGGCGTGCCGTACTGGAAAGCATCCATCATGAAGCCGAACTTCTCATGGGCCTGCTCATGGGTAAGGCCCAGGGACTCGAAGACCTGCTCCTGCAGATCCGCATTGTAGATACGGAGGCTGCCGCCGCCAATCTCCACGCCATTGAGCACCATGTCATAGGCATTTGCCTTCACGCGGCCCGGATCGGTCTTGAGGTACTGGATATCCTCATCCCGCGGCGCGGTGAAGGGATGGTGCATCGCCTTCCAGCGCTTCTCTTCCTCGCTGTACTCATACATGGGGAAGTCCACGATCCAGAGGAATTTCAACTCATCGGGATCGATGAGGCCGCGGCGGCGTCCCATCTCAAGGCGAAGCTGCCCGAGGGCCTGTGCCACCACAAGGCGCTGGTCGGCAACCACCAGCAGGAGGTCGCCCGTCTTTGCGCCGGTCGCCTCGGCAATCTTCTGGAAGGTTTCGTCACTGTAGAATTTCTTGAAGGGGGACTTGATGCCCTCCTCACTGTACTGAATCCATGCAAGGCCCTTTGCCCCATAAATCTGGACAAACTGAACCAGGCCGTCCAGTTCGCGGCGCGGAATATTGGCATAGCCATCCACCTTGATGCACTTGACCTGCCCGCCATGTTCCAAAACGGCATTGAAGACCTTGAAATCAGAGCCCTTGACGTACTCGGAGATGTCCATGAGCTTCATGTCGAAGCGGAGGTCCGGTTTGTCGGAACCGTAGTTGTCCATGGCATCGTCCCAGGTCATGCGCAGGAAAGGCGTCTCCACCTTTGCTCCGATGGCTTTGTCAAAGAGTTCCTTGATCATGTCCTCCATGATGGCAAGGATCTCTTCCTGGTCCATGAAGGACATCTCGATGTCCAGCTGGGTGAATTCCGGCTGACGGTCTGCCCTGAGATCCTCGTCGCGGAAGCAGCGGACAATCTGGAAATACTTCTCAAAGCCTGCCACCTGCAAAATCTGCTTGAAAATCTGGGGAGACTGGGGAAGTGCATAGAACTCGCCGGGATTGAGACGGCTCGGCACGAGGAAGTCCCTTGCGCCCTCCGGCGTGCTCTTGCAGAGCATCGGCGTCTCGATCTCAAGGAAATCATGCGCATCAAAGAAGTCGCGCATGACCTTTGCCACGCGATGGCGGAGCATGAGATTCTTCTGCATCTCGGGACGGCGCAAATCGAGATAGCGGTAACGCATGCGGACCATTTCGTCCACGTCAATGCCATCCTGGATGTAGAAGGGCGGCGTCTTCGCCTTGTTCAGGATGCGGAGCTCCGTGACAACGACCTCGATCTCGCCCGTCTCCATATTGGGGTTGATCGTGTCCTCGCTGCGTCCGCGGACCTTGCCACGGATTCCCATGACGAACTCGGAGCGCAGGGACTCTGCCTTGTGGAAGGATTCCTCCCCCATGGCCGCCTCATCAAATACCACCTGAACGAGACCGGAGCGATCCCTCATATCGACGAAAATAAGCCCGCCATGGTCGCGGCGACGGGATACCCATCCGCAGAGCACAACCTCCTGGTCGATGTTCTCCTTGCGAAGCTCGCCGCAATGATGGCTCCGCTTCATTCCTTGCAATGTTTCCATGAACCTTTCACCTCAGTTATCAACTTATTTACAATATCATCGATCGAAACCTTCTGCTGTTCGCTCTTTTCCATGTCCTTGAGCATGACAACAGATTCCTTGATTTCATCCTCGCCCATGATGATGGCAAAACGAGCTGCAGACTTGTTTGCCTGTTTCATCTGGGCCTTCATGCTGCGCCCTGCATAATCCATGGCAGCCTTCAGGCCTGCATCCCTGAGCTTCTCCAGAAGCTGGAAGGCAGGAAGCCTTGCTTCCTCTCCCAGGGCAACAACAAAGACCTCTGTGGGAGACGCATGCTCAGGAAGCAATCCTTGTTTTTCCAAGGCCAAAAGAACCCTTTCCAGTCCCACCGCAAAGCCTACCGCCGGTGTCGGATTGCCGCCGATCTCCTCGATGAGACCATCGTAGCGTCCGCCCCCTGCCACCGCACTCTGCGCGCCCAAGGGAGCATACTTGATCTCAAAGGCTGTCTTCGTATAGTAATCGAGACCGCGGACCAGCCTCGGATCCAGCTCGAATTCCACACCGACGTCCTTGAGATAGCGCTGGACCTCATCGAAATGGGCCTTGCATTCGTCGCAAAGGCAATCCGTGACCTTCGGGGCATCCTTCATGAATTCCTTGTCCGCATCCGCCTTGCAGTCAAGTATCCTGAGGGGATTCCTCTCAAAACGGTCATTGCAGTCCTTGCAGAGTTCCCCCAGCTTGTCGCGGAAAAAATCCTGAAGGGCCTTGCGGTACATCGGGCGGCATTTGGGGCATCCCACGGAATTCAGGCTCAGCTTCAAGTCCGAAAGTCCAAGGGATTTGAGGAAATTCACCGCCAGGAGGATCACCTCTGCATCCACGGCCGGACTTTCCTCGCCCAGGGCCTCCACGCCAAACTGATGGAATTCCCGCATGCGGCCTGCCTGAGGCCTGTCATGCCGGAACATGGAGCCGATGTAAAAAAGCTTCGTCAGCGCATTGTCCGCATAGAGCTTGTTCTGAAGATAGGCACGGACTGCCGCCGCAGTATTTTCCGGACGCAGGGTGATGCTGCGTCCTCCCTTGTCGAGAAATGTGTACATCTCCTTGTCCACCACATCGGTTCCCTCACCGATGCCGCGCTGAAAAAGCTCTGTGTGCTCGAAAACCGGCGTGCGTATTTCCTTGTAGCCATAACGCGCACATATATCGCGAATCTTTTCTTCCACATACGTCCAATCGCCGACACTGTCAGGAAGGATATCCTTTGTGCCACGCGGGGCATTCGTCAACATGAAAACCGTTCCTCCTGTCCGCCGTAGGCCTCTCTTAAGAGCCCGGCCCTTTTTTCTATATAGATGTCAATGTCGCGCAAATACGTCACAAGATCCTTTGCGTTGAAGGAGGATTTCATGCGCTTTGCCCTGAAATCGACGACCTTCGTGGTGGCTGCGCCGCCAATGCCGAGAATCGTCTGGTGCTCCTCCATGATCTGGATGTTGTACATGCCCTCTGCGCCTTCCCTGCAGCACCCTATATTCTCCAGCTGCCCGCTCATGTAGCCCTGGCGATAGAGATAATAGGGGCGCATGCCGGCAGCATGTATGTATCGCATGGCCACCGCGGACATGCGGCGGGTCTCCTCATCGCTGGGAAGTTCCACATGCTCATTCTCATCGAGCTTCAGCTTGAGATTGGAGCCGCGCTTCAAGGCCAGGGCATGCAGGGTGATGTCATCGGGCTCCAGTGCCGTGACCTTCTGCATGGTATCCTCCACATCTTCCGCTGTCTCCCCCGGCAGTCCCAGGATGAGATCCATGTTGATGTGCGGAAAACCGGCATCCCGAAGGGCATGAAACATTTCCACGATGGCCTCCGGAGTATGCTGCCGGCCAATGAGCCGAAGGGTTCGCTCCTGCATGGTCTGTGGATTCACGCTGACCCGCGTGACATGATGCTCCTTCATGCAGGCGATCTTCTCGGCAGACATGCTGTCGGGACGTCCCGCTTCCACGGTGAATTCCACGATATTTGCGCCATAGAAAGAATTATATACCATATCCATCATTTCGGCAAAAAAATTATCGGGCAGACTCGTAGGCGTCCCCCCGCCGATATAGATATTCTGCACTTGAAACCCGTAACGCTCGACTTCCCGCTTCGCCGCCGCCATATCCTTCGCCAATACATCCATGAACTCCCGCAACTTCTTCTCATTGGGAAGGAGATTGGAGGGAAAGGAACAGTAGAGGCAACGGGTCAGACAGAAGGGAATCCCCACATAGACGCTGATGGTTTTCTCGTCCGAGGACTCCAGGAAAGGGAGCTGGCGAAAAGCCATGGGCACCATCATGGATGCCTTTTCCCTGCTGCATGCATAATCGGACTGCAGACGCGAAATGATTGCCTTTTCTTCCATCCCGCCGCGAATCCAGCGATGCACGATCTTCGTGGGCCGGACGCCATGAAGAATGCCCCATGGAGCCGGAGGAAAACCAAATCGTTCCCTTAGCATCCAATAGAGATTGAGCTTGATGAGGCGATGGAATGCGGCGCTTGCGCGTTCATCGGGCCTGCCTTCGCCCTCCCGCTCCAAGGTCTCCCCTTCGTCCAGTGTAAGGATCGTTACCACCCGCACCGGATCTTCGGAAACCCGCCGATTGCAGATATCCCAATGGGCATAGTCTGCGTCAGAAGCATCCTCCTCCACCTCAATGCGGAAGAGCCTGAAAATCTCCTTTACGACCTTGACAACCACCTGATGATCGCTGTTCAGCGAAAAGCTGTTAATCTTCAACCGAATCCTGGCACTCCTTGCAATAGCCGAAGAACTTGACCTGATGATCCATGATCCTGAACCCTGACTTGTTCTCGATATCCTGCTCCAGATTCTCCAGCAGGTCATCCTCAAACTCTGTGACCTTTCCGCATTTCGTGCAGATGAGATGGTGGTGATGGTGGGTGTCCGGATCGATGGCATTGACCTCATAGCGGCTGCATCCATCCCCGAATTCCATTTTCTGGAGGATTCCCAAATCGCTCAAGAGTTCCAGACTGCGGTATACGGTGGCCAGACCGATTTCCGAATGATTGTCCCGCAAGATTCCATGCACATCCTCCGCGCTCAGATGCTCTCCCGGATGATCCAGGAAAATCTGAAGGACAATCTGCCGCTGCGGCGTCATCTTGTGCTGCCGCTCCTGCAATTTTTGACGCAAATCCTCCATCGTGAATGTTGTCGGCATATCCATATCTCCTCATAAAATATATATTATTTTACTCAACTTTCCCACCACGAAAATGAAGCCAATCCCTTGAAAATACTGGCATCGCGTAGGATAAAAAGCTCTGCTTGACAACAAAATAGCACCTGTT
>CADCIX010000056.1 GCA_902801565.1 uncultured Veillonellaceae bacterium
CCACGGCTTTCGCACCTCCTTGGAGACTTTTTCCTCATTATAGCATAGGTCGCCATGGCATGACTATTATTAAATTTTTGAACGAGGTTTTACAGTAGTAGACCTTAATGATTTCATGGGAACGAAACTCATCCCAATGTCCCATAATGAACTGCGAAATCTGTCTTGATAGTCTCCCGCTTGCTACCACTGCATCGGGGATGTGCTTTTTTTCAATAAAGAAGCACTTGTAGCGGATGTCAATTTGACGAACAAATGCAATCATTTTATCTCTTCCCGCCAGAAGACTCCCGCCTCTTAGGCGGGGGATGAATGGCGGTACTTTGAGCGGGTTCGATGCCCGCGAAAAGAACAAAACTCTGTAACTCATCTTGTAAAATAATAATTCTTGCTATATAATTAGTATATAACAGGAAAGGAGGTGATGAAAATGTACTTAACTCAATCAAATGTCATAAGAGGTCTTTCCAAAGAAGAATATGCAATGCTTCGTGAGATGTGCCAGTACAGCAACAACCTCTACAATGTCGCCCTCTACAACATCAGACAATACTATTTCCAAGAGAAGAAGTTCCTGAAATACGAAGAGAACTACCATGTCTGTAAGGAAAACGAAAACTACGGACTTTTGCAGGCTGGCGTATCCCAGCAGATATTGAAGGTTGCTGACCGCAGTTTTAAGTCGTTCTTCAACCTCATCAAGAAAGCAAAATCAGGAGAATACCGCTTCAAGGATATCAAGATGCCTCACTATAGGGAAAAAGGCGGTATGTTCAACCTGATTCTTTCCACCAATGCCATAAACATCAATGACGGATTCCTGACCGTACCCATGAGTCGAGAGTTTTCTAAGTTACATAGTGGCAAACAGGTCAAGATACCATTCCCAGCAAGGCTGAAAGAAAAAACCATCAAGGAAGTCCGTATCTGTCCCGTATATAATGGCAGATACTTCAAAATCCAGTATTGCTATCTTCAGGAAAAAGAACCTCAAGATGTTTCCGTTGACAATGTTCTTGCTATCGACATTGGGCTTGAAAATCTGGCGACTTGCGTAACCAGCACTGGGACGGCGTTCATCATGGACGGGCGTAAACTTAAATCAATCAACCAGTATTGGAACAAACAGAAAGCCTACTATCAGGGTATTGCCGACAAGCAGGGGCGTAAAAAGACGCATAGGCTCTATGCCTTAGCAAGGAAACGGAACAACCGCACACAGGACTATATCCGCAAGGTTGCCCGACATATCATCAACTACTGCATAGAGCACCGTATCGGAACCATAGTATGTGGCTATAATGGCGACTTCAAGCGTAGCATTGACCTTGGAAAGATAACCAATCAGCAGTTCACGCAAATCAGCTTCGGAAATTTAAGGGAAGCCATCTCAAATCTCTGTGAACGGTACAATATCCAGTATATTGAGCAGGAAGAATCCTATACTTCCAAAGCAAGCTGTTTGGACTTGGACGATATACCTGTCTACAATCCTGAACAGCCGTATACGGGAACCTTCAGCGGGAAGCGTATCCATCGTGGCTTGTACCAGTTTGCCGATGGCAGGATTGCTAACGCAGATGTGAATGGAGCATGCAACATACTCCGCAAAAGTAAGCAGAACTTCGATTTCGAGGGACTGTGTAGGGGGCTTTTGGACAGCCCCTTGAGAATAAGGGTATCCTGACAGCTAACTCCTTCGGGATATACTGTTAGGCGTTAGTCCGTATACCAGACTTCTCAAGAATCTCCCGCTTCTATAAGCGGGAGAGGTTCAATGAAAATCTTCCTTCGAGTGGAGATGTCCATCGAGGTATAGATTTCTTCCCGATGAATGATTGGCCCAGTATGGATGCAAAGTCGTTCTAACCCAAGATATGACAGTTCCTGTTCGAGCGTGTCAATGGCCGCCGAAATAGGATTCTTTTGTTCATGAAAAACCATAGTGATAATGTAAAATGGGGAATGAGGCTCATATGAACCAAAATCACCAGACTCATCAATGAAAATGCTGAGTTCTTTCATAGTGCCTCCCAAATAAATGAAAAAGGCGGGGAACTTCCCCGCCCACGGTGGACCTGGGCCTATCGGCCAGCCCGAAAATATCTATGCTCATGATATCATGTCATTGATATGCTGTCAAGCTACCACCGAACAAAATTTCAGAATTAAGAATCACTGGCGACTTTTCCCTTGACACAAATCACACATCCCGCACCATGTCCATGAAGTCCTCAAAGGCATAGGCTCCCTCCATGGGCTTCTTGTCAAACACCATAAAGTACCCATACTGCCCTCCGGCGGCTCCTTCCCATGCCTTGCCCAATTCCAGCTTGCGCCGGGAATCGGAGTTGTCCCGGTCATCCCCCTTGGTCTCGATTGCAAGGAAAACGCCGCTTTTGGTCATGGCAAGAAAGTCCGGGTAGTGTTTCAGGAAGCCGTTGATAAAGAAGCCCTTCCGCTCCATGTTCCTGTGCCACCAGCGGATGTTGGGCAAGGAGGCCAGTCCCATGACGGCCCGATGCTCGAAGTCGTTCATCTTGTCCTCTTCCGCCTCATAAAGGGATTTGACGATCTTCTTGGTGAAGCGCAGAGGCGAAACACGTTATCACCGTAAATGGTCTTAAAATCGTCTCGCATGGAAACGGGAATCCAGCCGTTCTCATCTGCAAGTTTCCTGCACTTTTCTGCCTTCTTGGTGTTCCCCAGTTCCCTCTCCAAATCATCACACAGAAGAAAGAATGCCGCGCTTTTGTGCTTGTTCCCGTTCACCGTGTAGTTCAGCATACTGATTGCTTTGCAGGTAGCGTATGACCTCTACCATCGGCAGGTAAAAGGCCTCGCTCCATTTCAGATTGTTCAGGCCCTCTACCGGAGTCTCTATGAAATTTCGGACATAGGACTCATATTCCTGCTCGCCCATCCCGGAAAAAACCGCTGCCAGATGCGGGGTGGTACTGCCCGGCGAGTCGTTTGGATCTTTGCTCTGCAGAAACCGTTCCAAGCCAATCGCAAACTGCCGATCTGCCTCGGATGCCCGGTAGTCGGTGTCGTGAAGCGTCCGCTGTATGAGCAGCAACCATCCGAAAGCACCAGGCGCGGTTTGTTTTCCCCTTTTCCATAAGCATAGGAAAGGACATCAACGATATTTCTCAGTACCCCCGCCGAGGAAAAAGCCGACTCTTCATCTTCTATGTCCATTTCATCTTCCAGTGGATGAGTAGGCTTCTGCCTTGCCCAGGAGCCCCACCTGGGATAAAAGGCCCTCTCTGTCCTGCTTCCTTCAACGCCGCCGCGTGCTGCTGCTCACTGATGTTCATGTTCGTCAGCATGCCCAGCTTCACGGGCTTGTCCCCGGAGCTCTTGTTCGTATCCCCGCCGGTACCGCAGCCAGACAGGACAGTCCCCGCAAGGGCGCAGCCCACAAGCACTCCCACAACTTTTTTCAGGTTCAGCTACACATTCATTGTTTTTGCCTCCTCGTTTCAAACAGTTCAAACCTGTATATCTTCATTTCTCTTTCATGGGCAGCTCCAGACAACAGGACAGATATTCCTCATCGTCCATTTTCGATGAAGTTATCGCCCTCTCTATGGCTTTGGCCATTACCTCTGCCGCCAGTGTCCCTGTCATATTGACGTCAGCCGTTACCGGCTCACCGCAGGAGGATGCGTAAACCGTATCCCCGTCCGCCAGCGTCCCCACAGGATTGATGCATCTGGCATAGGCATTGCCCGCCTGTTGTGCGATACGGGTGAGCTGCGCCTTGTCAAATCTTCCGTTGGTGATGATTGCGCCAAGGGTTGTGTTGGTGCGGGACAGCAAATCCTTGGGAGCCGCAATCTTGTAAAGCTCCCCGGCACTGTCCATGTACCCCGAGCGGGATTCATTCATGAGTCCCGCAATCTTCCTGCCATCCGCATAGATGTCTCCTAATGCGTTTACCACAACAACGGCTCCTATCTTCAACTCCCCCATCTGAATGGCATAATATCCGATACCGCTTTTCTGGGACTGCTTCATGCCGCACAGTTTCCCCACGGTGGCTCCCGTGCCTGCACCAACGGAGCCGCTTTGGGGATCATTCTTTTCCAGGGCGTTCCGGCAGGCCTCATAGCCCATGGCTTTATCGGGGCGGGCGGATGCACTTCCATAGGAAAGGTCATAGATGCAGCTTTCCACCACTAACGGCACCAGGGCAAAGCCTGTGTCAAAGCCAATGCCCTTTTCCTCCAGGCATGCCATCACGCCATCTGCTGCCGCCAGTCCGTAGGCACTTCCTCCTCCAAACACAATGGCATGTATGCCAAGGTCTTCCTTGGTTGGATCAAGGACAGGTGTCTCCCGGGAGGCAGGGCCGCCTCCACTGATGTCTATGCCGGTCTTTGCCCCTTTTGGAAAACACAGCACGGTAACCCCTGTCTTTCCCTCATTGTCCTGGGCATTTCCCACACAGACACCGTCTATGGCCTGAAAAGGTATCTCTCTTGCCTGAACTTCCATCCCTTGCGCCTCCCCACCCACTGATATCATCGCCATGGCGCACAGCAACATGGCTGCATTCTTCATCAGCTTCCTCAAATACATAAGAAAACGCTCCTGTCCGCCTGTTCCCTGCCATCTGCCAAAATCCCCTGACTTTCCCACACTTGCTTCACGCTGCGCATCTTCGCATGCATCAAATTCCCCAATCGGCTGCCAAAGCGGGGGCAATATTTTTGAGGGAATCTATCAGTACCACGCAGTCGGGGCGCACCATCTGCATGACAAAGTGCATCTTGTCCTGAGGAATGGCAACGCAGCCGCCGGTGTAGGTCTTCATGGGTGCCATGCAGTGCAGGAAGATGGCAGAGCCCTTGCCAGGGGTGCCCGCTTCATTGGGTCATAAACGTATCATGGATATCATTCTATCCCCATACTCCAACTTCCTGCTTTTCGGATCCTGTCTCCCCTCAGACACTTTTGGCTACTTTCCTGACGCTTCTGCCAGATGGGAAAGTTTTACCCGGAGAATCCTGCGCAGGGACTCGTTGATGCGTTCCTCACTAATCTCTCCCTTTTCCACGGCCTCCAGCAACCTGAGATAGACATCTGCCCCGTTTTGGTACACATGACAGCTCAAAACGATGTCTGCGCCTGCACGAACGGCCCTCAGTGCGATATCAGTAGGTGTGTAATGCTTGGAAAGGGCGCCCATGGCGATGTCATCGGTGATGATGACTCCCCGGTAGCCCAGTTCCCTCCGCAGGAGATCCGTCTGGATGACGCGGGAGATGCTGGCGGGGGTTCCTTCCTCCATCTTGGAAAACGTGGCATGATTGACCATGATGAAGTAGTCCGCAGGATTCTTTTCCCGGATGATGCTTTGGAAGGGAATGACATCCCAGCCCATAAGCTCCTGACGGGAAACGTCGACTACGGTGGAGTCCAGATGCGTATCTACTTTGCCCCGGCCAAGGCCGGGAAAGTGCTTGAGGCAGTAGATGAAATTTTCCTGCTCGTAGCCATCAGCGGCACTCTGCACGAAATCCGTTACCACAGCGGGAGTATTACCGAAAGACCGTCCCCGCCCTGTTCCAATGTCCGCCACCGGAGCAAAGTTCACATTAAACCCAATATTCCTTAGGGCACGAGCAGTTTTTTCCGCCCAGAGCCTGGCATTTTCCGGGTTCCCTGTTTCCCCGATTTCCTGGGCAGAAGGCGGCGGGGGCAGCTGCTCCTTCATGCGGGCAACCACACCGCCTTCCTCGTCCACGGCGATAAAGAGGGGCAGCTTTTCCCCTGCCTGTTCCTGCAAGTGAGCATTGAGCTGCCTCACCTGCTCCTGGGATTCCATGTTGCGGTCAAAGAGAATGATGCCTCCGATATGGTATTGATGCAGCATAAAGAGGCTTTTCTCATCCACATCCGTTCCATGGATGCCAATCATAACCATTTGCCCGATCTTTTCCTCCAGTGTCATAGACTGGAGCATATTTTCCACACAGTCTTCCGCAGGGCCTGATGCACATTGGACTGCAGACCGGCCTGAAGCTTGGCCGACCTCCGCACTTGTCCAAGAAATCAATACTGCCATCAGCAGCAGACATATCATATGAACCGATGAAATTTTTCTCGACATAAACATTACCCCGCTCATTCTATTCTCCAGTTTTCCGCCTTTATCTGCTGCCGTGGTAAATCCGTCTTCCTGAGGAACGTATGGAATCTGTGGGACAGACCAGCACGCAAAGATGGCACCCCACGCATCTTTTGGGATCAAGGACGGGACGGCGGCGCTCATTCAGATGGATGGCCTGGTGGCCTCCATCCATACAGGAAATCTCGCACCGGCCGCAGCCGATGCAGGTCTGCCGGTGGAACTTGGGATAGATGATGCTGTCCCGTTCCAGAATATCTGTGGTTTCACTGACGGAATCCAGAGCCAGCCCCACCACATCTCCTGCACGGCGGAACCCCTTTTCATGCAGGTAGTAATTGAGCCCTGCCTTCAAATCCTCAATGATGCGGTAGCCATACTGCATGACCGCCGTGGTCACCTGTATGGAACTGGCCCCCAGCATCATGAATTCCAGGGCATCCTGCCAGGTTTCCACTCCACCCATGCCACTGATGTGCATGCCGGAGAGCTTCGGGTTCTGCCCAAGCTCTGCGATAAAGCGCAGGGCAATGGGCTTTACGGCATTGCCACTGTACCCGCCCACGGCAGATTTCCCCCTTACGGCAGGACTGGTGACATAGGTATGAAGATTTATCGACATCAGACTCTTGATGGTATTGATGGCCGCCAGCCCGTCAGCTCCCCCACTGCGGGCCGCTTCTGCGGCCGGTCCCATAGAGGCCACATTGGGAGTCAGCTTGGCCAGAATGGGAATGCCGGCCCCACGCCTGGCAGCGGCAGTGAAACGCTCCACCAGGGCAGGCACCTGCCCGATATCCGCCCCCAGACCACCCTCCATCATATTGGGGCAGGAGAAATTCAGTTCCAGCGCATCTGCTCCGTTTTCCTGGCAGAGCCGGGCCAGTTCCTCCCATTCCTTGTCATCCCTGCCCATAATGGAAGCCAGGATGAATTTTGAGGGATAGTCCCTTTTCAATTGCTGAAAGATTTCCATGTTTTCTGGCACGCTATGGTCAGAAAGCTGCTCGATGTTCTTGAAGCCCATAATCCTGCCATCGGCACTGTGAATCGCCGAAAATCTTGGAGAAGCCTCGTGTATGTCAAAGGCACAGCTGGTCTTGAAAGCCGCCCCTGCCCAGCCCACCTCAAAAGCGCGGGCACACATATCATAGGTACTGGCCACCACCGAGGATGACAGCAAAAAGGGATTTTCCAGAGGGATGCCGCAAAGTTCCGTCAGCAGAGCGCTCTCGTCCTCCGGTGCCTTTACATCAAGTCTCGGCTGAACTTCCTCTGCCAAAAAGCCCATCATTTTTCTGACAGGAACCTCCCCGTGCTTCACACAGGCCGATTCACAGGGAGCCTGGCAGGACGCACAGACATTTTCCTCAGGCAGACGATCTGCCGCACAGTTCTCATTCGCAAACCAAATGCTCCTGAGCTGACGGGAAGGCTCCAGCCCTTTGGGACAGGCCTTGTCACAAGGAGCATCGCCACAGAGGACACAATTTTGCATATACCTGCGCTTCGCTTTTTCTCCCAGATACATTTTGGCACCTCCTCACAGATACATCCTAATCTCCCGACAGATTATACACACAGCTATGCCGATATCCGGTAAAGTTTCAGGATTTCCTGTTGCCTGCTCGTCAGCGTTGTCATCAGTCGTTTG
>CADCIX010000057.1 GCA_902801565.1 uncultured Veillonellaceae bacterium
ATGCTGGCAGGAACATTTTTCTCCAGGCTGGAATAAGTGGCATGGTTTACCATGATGAAATAGTCAGCGGGATTCTTTTCCCTGATGATGCTCTGAAAGGGCATGACATCCCATTTCATAAGCTCCCGGCGGGAAGCATCCACCACGGTGGAGTCCAAATGGGTATCGACTTTGCCCCGGCCCAGCCCGGGGAAGTGCTTGAGGCAGTAGATGAAATCTTCCTGCTCATAGCCACTGGCGGCACTACGCACAAACTCCGTAACCACAGCTGGAGTATTGCCGAAGGAACGCCCACGCCCGGTTCCTATGTCGGCCACCGGGGCCAGGTTTACATTAAACCCGATATTCCTTAGGACACGAGCAGTTTTTTCCGCCCAAAGCTTGGCATTTCCTAGGGAGCCTGTTTCCCCGATTTCCTGGGCAGAGGGTGGCGGCGGCAACTGCTCCTTCATGCGGGCCACTACTCCCCCCTCCTCGTCCACGGCGATAAAAAGGGGCATTTTTTCTCCTGCCTGTTCTTGCAAGTGAGCATTGAGCTGCTTCACCTGTTCCTGGGTTTTCATGTTGCGGTCAAAGAGGATGATGCCTCCGATATGGTACTGATGCAACATAAAGAGGCTTTCCTCATCCACATCAGTACCCTGGATGCCAATCATGAGCATTTGCCCAATCTTTTCCTCCAAGGTCATGGACCGGAGTAGATTTTCCACACGTTCTTCCACAGGTGCTGAAACACGTTGAGCGGCAGACTGGCCAGTATGGCCAGCCTCCACACTTACACCAGGCAGCATAAGTATTGTCATCAATAGCAGACATATGCCAATTTCACTTTTCACCCTGCAATTTACCCTTTGTATCCTGTTCTGCACTTCTGATATCATTTGTCATATCCTTGGCAAGATTGAGGTCATGGAACTTTTTGTCATCATGCAGGATCATGGTGAACTTGTCCGTCTGGTCAAGATATGCCGTGGCACTCTTCAGGGAAAGCTCCAAAATATGCCCGCCCTTCTTTTTGTCATCCGAAAGGAAATGAAAATGCCAGCCCACGGAGTTGAGTTCTCCCATGTAGCTTGGGCAGTACAGCCCTACCAAGGTTCCCTTGATGTTTTGCTCGGTAAACTCCGTCTGCTTGCCTTTCAAAGCCTCCACCAGGGTGGGATAAGGCTCCTGGCTGCCGTATTCGCTGCGGAACAGGATGGAGGAGAATTCTGCGGGGAATTTTACCATGTAGAAACTATTGGCTCCGTGCTGCTGAACGGCCTCATTCAAGGCATTCTCCAAAGCAGCCTTATCCTCGATATTCTCCAGCTTGACGGCAATATCTTTGTCAAAAAAGGTCACAGTAGCATAGGGGATGATGGTCTTGTCAGGAGCAACGATGACACGCCCGTCTCCCAAGGCCTGGTAAACCTTGCCATCCAGCACAATCATCTCGCCGTTGAGTCCCTCGAAAGTTCCGATTCCCGTATCGCCGAGAGTGCGAAGCTGCCCGGCAGTAATCGTGCCACCAAAATATCCCTGCGCCAAGGATTGCAGGAGCGCTACCTGGGCAATGCTCTCCCGATCCGCTTGGGCGGCATACGCAGGAGATGCACCGATCCCCGCGCCAATCGTCACCGCACCGGCAAGAGTGGCCGCAATAAGTTTCTTTTTGATGTCAAATTTCATTTCTCTCATCCTCCATTCAAAAAATTAAAAACAACTCCCAATCGAAGTCATACCATCAATGGTCCGGATGGCTTTGCCGTTTTGGTAGGTTAGGTTGGAAACCAGTACCCGCCGGATGTAGTGCTTTTTGCTCTTATTGCCAGAGAAGGTGAAATAGCTGCTGGCAGAGTGAATCGCCAAGGGTGTGCCTTTATCATCTTTGCCAAGATAGAGCATCACATGACCCGGCTTGAAGAACAGCGCGCCAACGGGGGCCTCCGCTACTTTTTGATAGCGGGCATCGGTATCAAGGCCCTCCAGGGATACGGAGTGATTCATGGCCAGTTCCTGCTGGTCGGCATCGCGGGGAAGCAAGATGCCCATGGAACGGTAGACATCCTGTACAAAGGAGGAACAATCAACACTCTCCTCCATGCCACCCCAGCCGTAGCCATCGTCCAGAAACTTCAGGGACTGACGCACAAAATTGTTGGAGGTGCAGGGAAGAAAGCCAGGATTTACCGTGCGGTCCGCCTTGATGGGAACCTCGGCTTCCGAAAGGTGCCCGTTGACTTCCACGGGAATGACTGCTTGATAGGCACCGCCCCGAGGTACAGGTGATTTCAGGGGAATGATGCTGCCCATCTGGAAGAGGACATCCCAAGCACCGCCCACATGAACTTTTTTCTTATGGTCTGTCACCACGAGGAAGTTGTGGGGAGACACATATTTTTCCCAGGCTGCCCTGTCCGTAAAGCCAATGGCACCAAGACTTACCCAGCCCATGTAGTAACGTCCGACGGCAAAAGCAAAGGCCCCGTCCCTGCTCATATGCAGCACAAGCAGCGGTTCGCATGGGTCGAGCGCCGTGCCCTGCAGATCGTCATAATGCTGAAAGGACTTGTCATCGAAATAGTATTTGGGGGTTGGCAGGAGGCGCATATCAGCACGCATGGTTACTACGCCGTAACGGACCTCTGTGCTCAAGGGAACAGCATCCAGATTGCAATTCCCCTGTGCCGCATTGTAATCATACTGGGTGATTGGCCTGCCACCCTTGTCGTAATGCTCACCGGGGTCGGTTTCACCACGGAAATCCTGCTGTGCGCTGAGTATCAGCTCTTTTATCGTTGCGCCGTCAACCGTCTGCGGATAGCTCATCAGATCCGTCAAGCTTGTCGTTTTTTCCCGTATCTCCTGATTGACAGAGGCAATCTCCTCCCGCGTCAGGTACAGCGTCTCCCCGTCCGGATTTCTCTCTGTCCAATAATCAGCAGTGGCTCTGGCACCATGGATTGCAATCGATGCATAGGATGTGCTTCCAAACCCAAACAGAACCAGCAAAGCTGTGATTGTCGCTAAGAAGACGTTCTTTTTCCAGGCTGTCCTCTGCATGTGATCTGCTCCCTCCTCAATGGCTTCGCCGCCCCATCTTCATACCCGAAAAATATGACGATTGTAATTCATAGGCAGTTCCAAACAACATTTCACTTCAAATATTTTTCCTCCAGATTTTCCAAGGTGCCGTCCATCCTCAGTTCTGCCAGTACGAAGTTGATATAGTTCAGCCATTCCTGGTCTCCTTTTTCCATCAGTATGCCACAGGAATGACGGGTGAAGGGCTTATCTTTGAGAGGAGCTGCCAGACGCTTGTCCATGCGGACATAGTGGGCAGCTTCTACGGTTTCCGTAATCATGATGTCAGCCTTGCCCTCTGCGATCTGGCGGGGAATATCCGCATTGTCATTATGGACGACAATCTGGGCCTGCTTGAGATTCGCATGGGCAAACTTCTCATTTGTCCCACCCGGGTTGATCATCACACGAACTTCCGGCCTGTCAATGTCTGCCAGGCTTTGGAATCGTTTTGCATCCTTGGCGCGGCAGAGAATGGTCTTGCCAAAAATCCCTTCCCCATAGGCATCAGACATGGCCATTGTTTTTGCCCGACTATAATTACGCGAAATGCCGCAAAGTGCGATGTCGAATTTTCCCGCCTGTGTATCGGCGGCAAGCGTCGGCCAGGTTGTCTGCACATACTCGATTTTCACACCCAGGGAATCGGCAATAAGCTGTGATAGCTCTGCATCAATCCCTTCATATTCTCCGGTTTGCGGATTTAAGTATGACATGGGAATGTAGTCCCCTGTAGTGCCAATCCGAATCGTTCCTCTGGCAGAAATGTCCTCAAGATGGCCAGCCTCTGCACTTATCCCTGTCAGCATCAATACTGCCATCAGCAACAGAACTATCATAGTGCCCAGTAAAAATTTCCTCTGCATAATATAATATCCCTCCTCTTATTTGTATTTTGGGTTAAGATTACTTTAGGCGAAGCCGAGTAGCGCAATTCGAGATTTCCTTGTGAACGCCTTGCAGCAGTTTCTGAATGGGAAAGGTGAAATAAGTGTCAGGGTACGGCTCATTCTTCAAGGTAAAATGCCACCATTCCGTGGACAGGGGCTTGAAGCCGTGCCTGAGCATTGCTTCCCGCAGAATCATGCGGTTCTTGAACTGGACTTCGTTGATCTGGCCGTCCCTGGGCTGCTTATTTCCCTTGTATTTACCTGTGTACTTGCCGGTTTCAGGATCACCGCACCAATCCGGATGGCTCTCGATGCCGAAATGGTCAAAAACGTTCCCCATATCCACATCCTTGCCGGTCTGCATGTCGAACAGGGTCAGATCCACCGTGGATCCGCGGCTGTGGCCTGACTTGGCATCAATATAGCCATCGGCAAAGAGCCTGGTCTTGTCCACCTGCGGATAAAAATACTCCTTCATGCGCTTGTCCCCGAGGTTTTCTGCCCAGACCACAAAATTGTCCACGGCCATCTGGGGGCGATAGGCGTCATAAATCTTCAGCCGGTAGCCCTGCTCTATCACATCATCGGAGACCTCTTTGAGGGCCTGCGCCGCTTCCTTGGTCATGAAGATACGTGGAGCCTGGTACCCGGCAATGCGGTCCCCTACAAAATTGTAAGTGGAATAATAACGTGGCTCCAAAATGACATCCGGCACCGCCTCGGAAAGCTCCACAAAACCGGAACTGTCCGCTGGGTCTGCATTCCCCGCCACAGCCACTGCAGCCACCGGTGCCGCTTCCACATTCATGATTGCATCATCTGCGGCCAAAGATACGGTCAAACTGGCTGCCATAAACAGCCTACAAATGATTTTGCTAAGATTCTTCCTCATAAGATACGCACCTCCCTACATTTCATACCACTGCCAATGAAGTACCCTGCTCCGCCCAGCAATAGCAGAAGTATAATGCACAAGGCATAAAAGAATTTTTTGCTCCTATTGTGTTCAATTTTTACCTTGCAATTTCCCTTGGTATCCTGCTCTGCGCTTCTGATATCATCCTTCATATCCTTATTTTTCTTTATTGGCTTACGTAACTGCGCTTTTCCGCCGGAATCTCTTCCCATTTGATCTCGTTCACCGGGATTCCATGGGCAAGCCCCCAAGTTGCAGCGATACCTGCTGCTTCTCCCATGCTCATGCAGGTCGGCTGGATGCGGAAGGAGGCCTGGGCCGCGAAGCTGCCACTGGCGCAGCGTCCCACCACAAGCAGGTTGGAAATCTCGTTCGTCACCAATGCACGGTATGGGATTTCATAATACTGTCCTTTTTTCAGTTTCTCAAAGAGATCCAGCTTCACATCATGGATGTCGATGGGGTATGCCGTGCGGCAGACAGCATCGGGAAAATGATGTGCCTTTAGATAATCCTCGGCTTCCATATAATATTTCCCGCGAATCCGCCACGACTCCCGCACACCCACCATGCTTGCCTCGCGACCGATATAGGCTTTCTCAAAGCCAGGAATGTTCTTGATGAAGAATCTGGCCAGGCGGTGCATCATCTTCCGGCCGAAGGTCACAGCCTTACTGTAAGAGACGGCATCCGTGGCACTAAACTTCAGCGGCGGCATCTCCGGACAGTTCATGGACATCACGGTGGGCTTGCCCGGAATCGCAAAAGCCTGGATGAACAGGATATCATCCTCGGTGAGTTCCCCCCGGGCCACACCGCCCTCGAAGAATTTCTCATTCTTTTTGATTTTATCAACTTCAAGGAAAGGCGGCTTCCCTTCTTTCAGGGCATCCTCCAGAATCTTTGCAAATTCTCCTGTTACCCAGCCGTCTTTTATCTCATCTTTGAAGAAATGATAAACCTTGCCCATGTCAATACCGCTCATTTCAAAGCGCAGGCTCATGGGCTGGTTGCGTCCCGTCTTTTCCGAGCCTTTTTCCACCGGAACGCCCGCAAACCTTGAAAGGAATGCATCTCCCGTGCCATCGACGAAGACCTTGGCCCGTATCCTTGCCAGTCCCTCCATGGTCTGGACGACACAGGAAACAATCCTGTCCCCATCGGTCACCGCCCCTGCCAGGAAAGCGTTGTAAAGAATATCAACTCCTGCCTCTTCACACATTTCATCGTAGACGAAAGAAAGATATTCCGGCACATATTGTCCCCTGCCGCCTCCATAATAGGTATCGGTGGTTATGCCAAGGGATGTCGATGCCCCCTGGCTTTCCATGCGTTTGTTCAGATCTATGATGTAAGGAGTATCACTTCCATCAACAAAAGTAGGCATGCAGGGGAAAACGCACCCTTGGGTTGCCAGTCCTCCAAGGGAAATGCCCCGCTCCACAAGAACAACCTTCGCTCCTCTTCGTGCGGCACTGACAGCAGCCGCCGTACCCGCCGCGCCGCCGCCAACCACGCAGACATCGACATCAAAGAGTACAGGAATCTCCACATTGTCGAAGTCCATCGCAGGCATCATAGGAGAAGCAGCTTCTGCTTTTGAGGCATCCTCCTTGACGCCGAGCACGGTCCCGGCCGCCGCCAGCCCCATCAACTTCATAAAACTGCGTCTTGTTATCGGGATTGCAAATGATTTATCCATAGTCACTTCCTCCAATCTAGCAGATCGTGTTGCAAAGCTCGTTGCTCTTGCATTTGTCACAAATCAAGACAATATTTTATTTCGACAAAAAACTCAAAATTCCTGCCCCAAATCGCCGTACCAATGTTCTCTGTCTCGAATTTGTGATATACCTATGAGATAGAATACTATCTTTTCTGGTGGGGAACAGGGCCTCAACGCCTATATCTACGCCCCCAAGAACGACCCCTATCACAAGGATCGCTGGCGGGAACCATATCCCAAGAAAGAGCAGAAAAAACTGAAAGAACTGGTGCAAACACCAGGCAAATGGCAAATAGGATGCTGAAAAACAGCAGGTATTCCATCCCGATGCAAGGAATGGGACACCTGCTGTTTCCAGTTTCACCAATAATGTTTGCCGCGAATACGCCAGCTCGCATACAACCGTTTCGATGTCACCAATGCTCCAGTATAAACTGTACCAAGCTGGCAGAATTCTTGGCCGCCTGTTTTTCAAATTCTTCAAAGCTGACAGGAGAACTTTCGTCCGCCTTATCAGAAACAGCTCGCAGGATGATGAAAGGAATCTTGTTTACATAGCATACCTGGGCTACGGCTGCGCCTTCCATATCGACACAATCCCCGCCAAACTCTGAGATAATCCTGTCCTTTGCTTCCTGCGAGGAAATAAATTGGTCTCCGGAGCAAACCCTCCCTTTCACAGCCTTGACTTGGGGCAGGACTGTTCTTATCGCTTGTACAGCCTTCTGCTTGTTCTAAACATCTTCTTTCCTCCTGCCTCTTGAGCACGAAGGGGTTGTGACAGCGCAGCCCCTCTTTTCACGATATAC
>CADCIX010000058.1 GCA_902801565.1 uncultured Veillonellaceae bacterium
GCGGAAGCCCTTCGTATAACGGTGGCTCACATGGTCGTAGACGTTCGCCAAGAGTTCCACGCGCTTGGAGCGCGAGCGGCTGAAGAGCGAATCGTCGACGATGATAGCGCAACGACGTCCGGCGTCTGTCAACGGTTTGATGGTTTCGTTGATGATCCGCGCCGCAAGGAGCAGCGTGAACCTGCGCCAGTTCGTGTGACAGGAGTTCAAGAAGCGGTAGGCCGTGTCCTTGCCAAACGGCAGGGATTCCTCGTGAAGCCGGCGTTGCATGTAAAGCGAGCGGTTCTCGAAGATGATGCTGACGAGCACAAGGAACACCAGAATAGCGGAAAAGCCCTTGAGTTTGCATGCGTTGGCAGACCGCAAAATCTGGCCGATGCGATATTGGTGGAAGAACAGCGAAGTTTTCTTCGAAATGGATTCCATCTGATGGGTGGTTTGTGGTATAATTTGCATAGCATGAACCTCCGCTTTAGTATGTTTTGTTTCACACCTTAATTATACTAAATTGGTGCAGTTCATGCTATTTATTTTGCTACAAACATAGATTTCACAAGGCTTTACGGGTGCTCAGCACCTGCGAAGTTTGAGGATGTGATAATAGCTTGGTTGGCTTCCATCTTGGGCCGTTAATGGAAATGTCATCGATGATAGCTTGAATATCTTTATCCAAAATATATGACATCACCTTTCGCAATGTTAAGTATAGTTTAGCATGAATTTTTTTATAATACAAGGCGGGAGCACAAATGCCCATTATATAATGTTATGCCTTCGGCGGTTGCAGTGTCTTCATATCGCCTCTTTTTGTGTGGGAACATTGACTTCAGTGGTGGAGTTTTTCAACACGACCTAGTATAACACGTTTTAAATAGCTTGCTGTTTCACGCAGGATAAATTTTCATGAACAAGGATGAGGAGCGCAGGCGTAGCAGAGCTACGTCAAGCGATCGAAGACGCAGTTCATGGAAATTTAGACAAGTCAAACAGCCAGTTATTTGGAATGGGTTATACTAGGCAGGGATGATAAAATTTGTGACGAATAGGATAAAGTTAGGGTGTGTTGAAAAATTTAGGAACAGTGAATAAAGAGAGGGGCTGATGGCATGAGAAGATTTTTGGCGGCATTGCTTGTGCTGCTGGTGTTTGCAGCGGGGGCGGTGTATCTCGTGGGGGATTATTTCGTGGGATACGCATTGCGGCGGGGCACGGCGGACAATCCGAAGGCGTCGCCTGCCGCCTGTGCAAGGATCGTGGATCCGGAATTTGTTGCTGCGGAAAGGCCCGATGCCCGAAGCGAGGCATGGGAAATACAGTCGGCAGACGGGCTGGCCCTGCGGGGCATCTGCTTCTTCCCTGCGCAGGAATCCCATCGATGGGCCATTCTGGTGCACGGTTATGGATGCACCAAGGAGTTTTCATGGGACTATGCGGAGGAGTACCTGAAACAGGGCTATAACGTACTGACGCCGGACCTCCGTGCCTCAGGGGAGAGCGACGGCACATATCTCACCATGGGAACGAAGGAGGGGGAGGACATCGTCCTTTGGGCGGAAAAAATCCTTCAAAGGGACCCGGATGCGAGAATCGTCCTGCACGGGGTGTCCATGGGGGCGGCCACGGTGATGATGGCCTCCGCCCTGCATCCGGCAGGAGTCGTGGCCGTTGTGGAGGATTGCGGCTACACCAGCGCCTATACCATGTTCACGGAGCAGCTCGAAAAAATCTTTGGGCTGCCGGAATTCCCTGTCATGCCATGCGTGGATCTCGTGAGCCGTTTCAAGATGGGGTGCGCCCTTTCCGATGCGAACCCCCTGGAGAGTGTCCGCCGTGCTTCCCTGCCGATGCTCTTCATCCACGGGGACGGGGACCAGCTGGTACCCTATGGCATGATGCAGGAACTCTATGATGCCTCCTCTGCAACAAAGAAAGAAGCCCTGACCGTTATCGGGGCAGGGCATGCCAGCTCAAAGGCGGCAGATCCGGAAAAATACTTTCAAAAGATATTTTCTTTTTTGGAACCATACATGTAAATTATGAGTCCCCGCTGGTGTTTCCGCTTTCGGTTTTGCCGGTCCAATCCACCAGCCCGCCGAACTCATAAACATTCTTGTAGCCGTAGGAGGACAACAGTTCTGCAGAATCCTCCGAGCGGCGGCCGGTCCAGCAGTAGAGAAGCAAGGTCTGGTTCTTGTCGGGCAGGGCATCCAGTTTTCCCTCCCGGATGTCCTCGATGGGCACCAGTATCGCTCCCGCGATGTGCTTCTTGTCGTACTCGTCCTGTCGCCGGACATCAACCACCACACAGTCCGGGCAGGTCTCCATCATATGTTCCGCTTCCTCGTGGCTGATGTGCTGGTATTCCTTGCCGCAGCCCGTGCAAAGAGCCAGGGCGAAGAAGGCAAATGTGAGAAGGATGGTTCTTGCTTTCCGGTGTTTCATGATAGAGTTTCCTCCTTTTTCCTTTGTTGGAGCACTTCCGACAGTGTCGCCATCATCTTGGGAACATCCAGAGGCTTTGCGATGTGCCCGTTCATGCCGGCAGCTTTTGCATTCTGGACATCTTCCGAGAAGGCGTTTGCCGTCATGGCGACGATGGGGATGGAAGCAAGCTTCGGGTTTTTGAGGGCGCGGATGGCCCTTGTGGCATCGTAGCCGTTCATGACGGGCATCTGGACATCCATGAGGATGGCCTGATAGTCGCCGGGCTTGGAGACTGCGATCTTGTCTACGGCGATTTTCCCGTTGGCGGCGGTATCGACGCGGAAGCCCGCATCCGTCAGGATCATGGTGGCAAGCTCCCGGTTCATATCGATGTCCTCCACCAGGAGCAGGTGTATGCCCTTGAAGTCCGTGGCACCAGCGCTGTCGCGCTCAGCGCTGTCGCGCTCAGCGCTGTCGCGCTCAGCGCTGTCGCGCTCAGCGCTGTCGCGGGAGATTTCAAAGGTTAAATGGATGATGAACTCGGTGCCTTTTCCCTGCTCGGACTTGACCTCGATGGTACCGCCCATCATGTCGACAATGCGCTTGGTGATGGACATGCCGAGCCCCGTGCCCTGGATCTTGGTGACACTGCGGTCACGGGTATAGGCCTCGAAAATCGTGGCGGCAAATTGCGGCGACATGCCCATGCCCGTGTCCTTGACCCGAAGTTCGTAGGAGCCCATCCCGGACGCGATCCCTGTCTCCGACAGGGTGACGCGGACCTCCCCCCCTGCAGGGGTGAATTTGCAGGCATTGCTGACGAGGTTCAGCAGGACACGGTTCAGCCGCATTGCGTCGCACATGACCCATTTGTCCGTCACCTGGCTCGCATCGACGGTAAAGGTGATCCCCTTGGTTTCCATCTGGGTCGCGAAGAGGTCGTAGACCTCGTCCGTTGCCGTGACGAGGTTTGACTCCGCGATTTCCAGTTCCAGCTTGCCGTTCTCGATGCGGCTCATCTCCAGGATGTCGTTGATGAGGGAAAGAAGGTGGTGGCTGGCAGTATCAATCTTTCCCATGAAGCCTTCCAGCTTCTCCGGGACGCAGCGGTCGCAGCAATTTTTCTGCGGGCAGGTGTTGCAGAGGCCGCTGGTGCGCTTGGAAAGCTCCACATAGCCGATGATGGCATTCATGGGTGTCCGTATGTCATGGCTCATGTTGAAGAAAAAGGTGGTCTTTGCCTTGTTGCTCTGCTCTGCCGCAAGTTTTTGCACTTCCACCTCTTTTTTCCGTTGCGTTATGAGCTCGAAGATGCTGAACATGATGAAAAGGGAGATGGCAATCAGCACGCCCTGGAGCAGGTTGCGGTTGATCATGTCATCGCCGATGGCATTCAGCTGTTTCTGCAGATAGAACCCGGCGTCCTCTTCCTCGGTTTCGTCCAGACGGATGCCATGGGACTGCAGTTCTTCCATATAGTAGGCATCGAGATTCTTCAGCGCATGCGCTGTTGTATCGTGGATCGACTGGCGGAGCCAGAGGGTCGAGGTGAGGAAAAGAAGGGCGATCAGATTGATCCATACAACGGTGGACCGCCCAAAACGGTTCTCCGTGTCCCTATGGAAGACGTTGCGGAAGAGCGCGAATCCAAGGAGGCTCCAGAGGATGAGGATCAGGTAGGACTCGGTTTCCAGTGCGCCGACCGACAAGAAACTCGGCACCATGAAATAGAGGAAAAAGAAGGCGGAGATGAAGCTGCCGAGGATTCCGGTGAACTGCACCAGGGAATCCCCCGCCTCCCTGGCCGATTTGTAGGCGATGGCAGAGGTATAGGCATAGGCGATGGTTGCGCCGATGGTGGTGATGTCCACGATCCAGCTGATGGCAGTCCTGCCGCAGAAGGGGATGGGCAGGGAGATGAGCATGATGAAGAGGACGGCATTCCTGGGTGTGCCTGTACTGTTGAGCCTGGAGAACCATGCAGGGAGCAGGTTGTCCCTTGCCATGGCATAGAGAAGGCGGCTCGCCCCGATGGTATTTCCCACGAGGCCGGTGACGATGCCGGCGATGGTGGTAAGGCCGAGGATGAGGAGGCCGGGCGTTCCAAGAAGCACATTGGCTGCATGGAAGGTGGGCAGCGCCGCCAGTCCCGTCAGGTTCCCAAGGTCATGGAGATAGTAGGGCCAGCTCCCGTAGACTTTTGGTATGCAAGAGGCAGCAACGCAGGAAAGGAAGACGTAGGAGAACAGGCCGGTGGTGATGGCGGCAATCATGATGGCAAAGGTCTTTTTGGGGGAGAAGCGGAATTCCTCCGTGGAATTCGAGATGGACTCGAATCCCGAAAAGGCCCAGGGGGCGATGGCGACGATGGCGAGAACCGCAAGGGCGGGGGAGCGGTCAGGCGTGAAGACAGGCTCGGGCATGAGGGAGCTGAAGCCGTTTTCCGTAACGGCGCTGAGGAAGCCGATGAAGGTGCCGCCGAAAAGGAGGAGGGCCATCAAGGTCTGGAGGCGGGCGGCAAGCCTGCCTCCCCGCATGCAGAGGCAGCCGAAGATCCATATGGCGGAAAGGGAGAGGAGCACCTCTCCCAGATAGACATCATAGCCCGCAAGCTGATAGTGGAACCCCACCTGGAAGGTGGTGCCGAGAAGGTTGCGGAAAACCAGAGGAAGGGCGGTGGCGTTTGCCCAGGTGATGGCGACGAACACCAGCAGCAGGAACCATGCGCCCATGAAGCCGTGGTCGTAGCCGAAAACGTGCTTGCCAAAGGCATAGGTTCCCCCTGCGTCCGGATAGCGGTTCATCATGTAATGGTAGTTGAGGCCGATGACCAGCATGATGACAGCACCGATGGCCATGCCGATGGCGACGCCCAGGGGGCCTGCGGTAGGCAAAAATATCGTTCCGGGCATGACAAAGGCACCCCAGCCCACCGCGCAGCCAAAGGCCAGGGCCCAGACATGGATGGGGGAGAGGTAGGGCTGCAGATTCTTTTTTTGTCCTTCTGGTTCTGACGTATTCATAAGGAACCGTCTCCTTTTTGTGACAGGTTACAAAGAATATATTCGCCATGGGAAGCACTGTTTCCTGCCAAAATTCAGGGGATTCTTGAACATCTTCCTCTTATAGAAGCGGGAGATTGACGCCTGCTTGCAGTCATTTCATTTTTTCCCACCATTCCTCAAAGTTCTTCGAGATAGCATCATCGAGATAGGCAGCTTCCCCTATTTCCGGGGTCAAGAGCTTATACCCCCGCCCTTCACTGAAGCGTGCAAGTTCCCGATATGGTTCCTGCCAACCACACCACTGGGTAGGATTGCGGTCAAGGAAGCGGCCGGAGAAGTGCTGGGAAGGCAGGATATGGACGGAAAAATCATCCGCCAGCCTGATTTCCGTATCCCAGTCTTCCTCGTGAATCATTGAGGTGTCAAAGCCCCAAAACTCAGCAACCGGCCAAACTCCGGCCGTCTGGTAAAAGACCAGCCCCCGGCAGCTAACATCCCCACGGCACCGATACCTCCCATGATAAATGTTCTGCGGTTCATCATTTCAACCTGTTATATTCACTTTCCTCCACCGGCTCGCACCACTCGCTGGAGGTATTCTTTCCCGGCACCTCAATGGCGATATGCTGGAAGGCAGAGTCCCTGGCAGCACCGTGCCAGTGCTTCACATTTGCGGGAATTCCTTGTCCGTATAAGGCCCTACCAGCAGGAAGTCTCCCTGCTCAAAGTGGCGGGTAAACCACTCTACATGTGCCTTAAAAAGTTCCTCGCCCTTGTCTGCAGGGATTTTCTCGGGCTTCAGCGTCTGATTGATGATAAACATATACTTCACTCCTCACAGATTCATGCCAGCGTCATAGGCTTCCTGCATGGCCGCCGACTCACGAATTGCTCAGGGTCATGTCCAAGGCTGCCTTTTTCTTCAGCAGCAGGTACATAGGGATAGTCACTGACGTAAATGCCCAGCAGTGACAGGGCTCCCAGTCCCCCCATTTTCAAAAAATCTCTGCGGTTCATCAGCTCTCCCCCTTGACCAGCAACTTTTTCAGGCAGTTGTAGCTAAGCTCATAAACCGAATGATATACGAAGCCCACCCTAGTGTAAAACCTCGTTCATATTTATAACAATTGTTATTCTGGAAGATCGGGATATATGGACACCAATTTTGTTCTAGCTTTGTCTATTGTAAAGTGC
>CADCIX010000059.1 GCA_902801565.1 uncultured Veillonellaceae bacterium
GCGGCTGTGATGGATGCGTATTCAATAATGTGGCCGTGTGGAATGGGTGCATGTTCCGGCAGAAGAAGTACCCGGCCAGATGGCACCTGAACATGGAGGATTGATGGATGGACGAGAATTTGAAGCCTTGCCCGTTTTGCGCGGGCGGCATAAAGGTCTTTATTGGCAAGCGGGAAATTGGAGAGGTCGATGACATCGGGAGACCCATCCATGTGAATTTGGAAGAGGTGAAGGAAATCCAAACGCCGCTGAATACAATCAAGCCATCGCTCAGTGGGGTTGTATGCACCATGACGCTTTCGCCGACACGCCGCCCAAGGTGGCGCATGATCCAGCGGGCGTACAAAATCATGGGGACAGATGTTTTCGGGCGGATATGGCAAAAAGCCATTCGTCAGCCTGGAACGACCGTGACGGTAGAAGCTCATACGGGCATAGAGAAATCAAGCCAGCCAATGAAAATCAAGGCAATAACATTGCCGGAGGGAGAACATGAAAATGATGAACGGCCTAAAACTGGCGGCGGAAATGTGCATGGGGCACACGGGCGGCTGTGATGGATGCGTATTCAATATGGCTGGCATCTGTATGTTCCGCCTGAAGCCATATCCAACTAGATGGCCATTGAAAGTACTGGGGGAGTGATGGGAATGCCTGTGAATATCGTAGGAAAGATAACAGGCGGAGGGACGCCAGCAGAGAGAATGCTTGGAACACCTTCATCCGAAATAGGGGAAGTCCGTACGAGGAAGGCGACGCCGGAAGAATTGGCGGAACTGGACCGGAAGCTCGGGAAACCGAGGAATACCCAAAAGGAAATGCTGAGGAAGGCAACAGCAGAGGCTGCGCAAAAGAAACAGTCCTTTCCTGAATCGGACAGGAAACGCCTGGAAGCCGCCTGCAAGCACATCACAGAAGAGAAGTGGCGGCGGATGCATGCCTTTGTGCTGATAGCCGGGGCTTTGCATGGATGGGAGGCGTAGAGCTTGTGGCGGTGAAAAAACGTAATGCGGGAAAAAGTCAGAAATTGTTTCCCAGAGATCTCGTAAAGCTCTTCGTCTGTATGAACCGTTTGCCCATGAGGACGAGCCGGGCATGTATCAACATGCATGAATTGCGGGAAGCATACCATGCATTGAAAAACATACCGTTGAAGATAGTGAGATGATTGGGTTCTTTATAGCAAGGAGGAGAAGCATGAGCTGGAGGAAATCGAAGGTCATCACGCGGCTGGAAGTTCTGGCCGCTGCCGCAAGGGACAACAAGCAGGAGGAAACGGCGAAAATTCTTCTGGAAATCAGGTATGACATGGACAACATTTGGGAGATCTCGGACATCGTGGCCAAAGCAAAGGCCGGAAAGGCGACCCTTGGGGGCTACGAGTTTGGCCGTCGGGTGGATGACATGTCAGAGACCCTTTACAAGGAACTGAACGGCACAGAGGATTTCCAGGACTTGGATGAGGATGTGCAGGAGCGTTATAGGCGAGGTGTCCGTGCAGTCCTCTCCCTGCTGGAATGAAGGAGGTTGATGCCCTATGAGGGCGTTTGTGTTCTGGCTTGTCATCGCTCTGCTGCTGTTCTGGGAGCATGGGCGGGCGACGGGCAAGAGCATCAAGAAAACCATTAAGCAGTTTTTCAAGGGAAGCAAGAGAAAGGGACGTGAAGAAAATGAATGATAATCAGAGTCTTGGAATTGCGGGGATTGGGATGGCTTTATGGAAAGCTGCCCCAGTATGACATGGGAGACGGGAGCACCACCATCCTGATAAAGTAACATTCCCTCAGCGGCGGCCCATGGGCGCCTGGCACAAGGAACAAACGATTCGTTGAGGGAGGAACGCTTGCATGTACAAATACAACGATTATCTGAGAATCACGAGGGAATACCTGCGGAGTTACATCCAGCACCAGCAGGCCGTCAAGATACTGACGGATGACATCGACGATATCCGGGGCGAGTTGTCCGGCAAGTGCGGGAAAATGACTGCTTCCTATAGCGGACAGCCCGGGGGAGGCTTTCAGGAACTCACGGGGCCGGAGAGAACCGTGGACACGCATGTCAACTTGCGCGTCCGCATTGCTGAGCTCTATGCCTACCGCCGCGACGTGATGGAACACCTGGAAAGCATGGATCGCGCAATCCGCTCCTTGACGGAGGAGGAGCAGCAGATGGTAAAGTATTTCTTTCATGAGAGAAAAAGCTACAAGGACATCGCGGAAACCCTCAATCTCAGCGAGCGTTCCTGTCAGAGACGGGTCAGCCATATCGTCCGGCAGGTGGCGAAGTCCATATTCGGGGCATTGGCATCGGAGGAGGTCAAGTTTGCCCACGGCTGAAATTGGCGAAAAAGTTGGCGGGATTTCGCCTAAATCCTGTGGTATAATATAAAATGACTTGAAAAGCCACTTCCAGACGGGTGTGGCTTTTTTTGCATGCGAAATAAATCCTGCAGGGGGATGGTGGTGGATATGTAGTGGCACGGGAGAAAAACCCGAACAGGGAAAAAGCGCTGGCAATTTATCGGGAGCACAACGGGGAAATCTCCAACCGCAGGATAGCGGAACTCCTGAACGAGGATGAAAAGAAGATTGCCGTATGGAAGCAGCGGGACAAATGGAAAAGCGTTGTACAACAACCAAGGAACACCGTACAACAAAAGAATCCCAATGCTGTACAACAAAAGCCGAAGCCAAGGGGCGCACCAAAGGGAAATCGGAACTCCGTTGGCCATGGGGCACCGAAAGGAAATCAGAATGCGAAAGGCCATGGAGCACCCAAGCGGAACCAGAACGCCCTGAAGACAGGTGAGTATGCCACGATATGGATGGACAGCCTGGATGCGGAGGAGCAGATTCTTCATGACATGATCGACATCGATCCAGTGGCTCAGCTGGACGAGAGCATCCGGATTACATCCATACGAGAGCGGCGCATGATGAAGCTGTTGGCGGAGCTGAAAGGGCAGAGGGAAAAGCCCATTGAGCCGGAGAGAGCCAGCGACCTTGCTGATGACGTAACCAAGACGATTGAGCGATCGAAGGGCAGAAATTCCAGCCATTCTGTTATTGTGGAGCGCCGCATCATGGAAAAAATCATAGCCATAGAGGATGCCCTGACCCGGATGCAGAAGGAAAAGGTGAGGGCCATCGAGGCCAAGCACCGGCTCCTGAAGGACATGGACAACAACCTGGACGGCAAGGATATCCATGTGACCATCTCCCGCAAGGCAAAGGAGGAAAGCTGACGATGGAAATCTGCAAGGAGGTCAATCCTCACTTCGAGGATTTCATCTTCAACTGGGAGCACAAGACCTACCTCCTGGTGGGAGGCTACGGTTCCTCCAAGAGCTACCACGTCGCTCTGAAGATATTGCTGAAGCTCCTGCAGGAACGGCGTACCTGCCTCGTGGTGAGGGAAGTCTACGACACGATCCGGACATCCTGCTTCGCCCTGTTCAAAGAGATATGCGAGGATATGGGCATTGCCGATACGCTCGTCATGTTTCTCAGCTCGCCCATGCAGATGCGGTTCCTTAACGGCAGTTCCATCATTTTCAAGGGCATGGACAAGCCATCCAAGCTGAAATCCATCAACAACATTTCCCTGATCTGGGTGGAGGAATGCAGTGAGTTGAGATACGCCGGCTACAAGGAACTCCTTGGCCGTCTCCGTCATCCGACGCTGCCCCTTCACATCCTGCTGTCCACGAATCCCGTGGCCACGAGCAACTGGGTTTACCGTCACTTTTTTCGCAGGAAGGAAGGGAACAAGGAGTTTATTATCCTGGACGATGACGAGCTCTACGCGCGGCGCATCGTTGTTCAGGATGACGTGTATTATCATCATTCCATCGTGGATGACAATTTTTTCCTGCCGGAGAGCTACACGGAACAGCTGGATGAGATGAAGACCTATGACATGGACCTCTATCGTGTGGCGCGGCTGGGCAGGTTCGGCGTGAATGGCACCCGCGTCCTCCCGCAGTTCGAGGTCATGAGTCACGAGAAAGTCATGGCGGCGGTGGAAAGGATCCCGGGGAAATACCGCAAGGTGGGCATGGACTTCGGCTTTGAGAAGTCCTATAATGCTGTCCTTCGCATGGCCATTGACCACGAAAACCAATGGCTTTACCTTTATTGGGAATACTACGCCAACCACATGACGGATGATGAGACAGCAGATGCCCTTCAGGAGTTCGTGAAAACAAGGGAACGCATCAAGGCGGACTCAGCGGAGCCAAAGGCCATACGGTATTACCAAAAAAGAGGCTTCAACATGGTGCCCACCCGGAAATCCAATGGTGGCACACGCCATTCCAGGATGGACAATACACGCAAGATGAAAAGGTTCAAGCGCATCATCTGCTCGAATCGGTGCGAGCATTGCATTGATGAGCTGAAGGATCTGACCTTCGCTGTTGACCGTGACGGGGAAATCATACCGGACGAGTTCAGCATAGATGCCCACCTGTTTTCGGCCATGTGGTACGGGCTGGACGATTATGATGTGGTGGACGTGAAGCACCGTTTCAGCAGGGAGGATTTCGGACTATGAGGATTTGCACGACAAAGAAACGATTGACGGAAATGGATATCCGGGAAATCATACAGATGCACCTCAAGGACGCCAAGCACAAAAAGCGGCTGAAGGCTTATTACCGCGGCAAGCATGACATATTGGACAAGCCAACCAGAGCGGCTGGGGCACCGAACAACATGATTGTGGCCAATTACTGTGAGTATATTTCCAACATGAGCACCGGTTTTTTCCTTGGACAGCCGGTTGCCTATTCCTCGGCCAGCGAAGATGCGGCGCAGGTGGACGCATTGTTTGAAATATTCCGCTACAACGATGAGGCCGCCCATAACCTGGAACTTGCGGAGGAGGCCAGCATCACGGGTGAGGCATACGAGATTCTATATATCGACTCCGATGCCCGGATCCGCTTTGCATCTATTCCGTCAGACCAGGTTATCCTGGTGTATGACAACACCTTGGAAGAAAATATGCTCTATGCCATCCGGCACTACCGGGTTTACAATCTGGACCAGGTGACTTATCGGGAGTTCGTGGACGTATATGACCCATGGACGGTCACGAAATACAGCTACAACGAAGGCCGTATGGACAGGATTGGCGAGCCGTCCCCCCACCGTTTCGGAGACGTGCCGATTGTGGAATACCCGAACAATAAGCAACGCAGGGGCGACTTTGAGGGTGTCATGACATTGGTGGATGCCTACAACAAGGCGCAGTCCCTGACCCTGGACGACATGGAAGACTTCACAGATGCATTCCTGATACTGAGGGGTATGGGCGGCACAAATGATGATGATGTGAAGGAACTCCGGAAGAACAAGGTCATTGAGGTGGACGGCCCGGACTGCGGAGCCGAGTGGCTTATCAAGGAGCTCAACGACACCTATATTGAGAACATCAAGACCAGGCTCCAGAAAGACATCCATAAGTTCAGCAATATCCCCGATATGAGCGACGAGAGCTTCACCGGCAACACATCGGGGGTAGCCATCAAGTACAAGCTCATCGGGCTGGAGCAGGTGCGTTCCCGAAAGGAAAGAGGGTTCAAGAAGGGCCTGCAGCGCCGGATCGAGCTAATCGGGAACGTGATGCAGCTGAAAGGCGGCACAAAGATTGACTTCCGGGACATCGAGATAACTTTCACCGCCAACATCCCCGCCAACGTGCAGGAGCTGGCACAGATTGTCGGACAGCTGGACGGCCTGGTCTCCCATAAGCGGCTCCTTTCTCTCCTGCCCTTTGTTGACGATCCTGCCAAGGAACTGGAGGAACTGGACAAGGAGAAGGAGCCCATGGAGGACGATTACGGAGGGCTGGGACAGCATACAGACGGAGGGGAAGAAGATGGAGCTGACAGTTGAA
>CADCIX010000060.1 GCA_902801565.1 uncultured Veillonellaceae bacterium
GCTCCTCATCGACGAGTACGACGCCCCCATGCAGTATGCCTGGGACAACGGCTACTATGAGGATGCCATCACCTTCCTGCGGAACTTCCTGAGCGCCGCCCTGAAGACCAATCCCTATTTGGACTTTGCCATACTGACCGGCGTCCTGCGCATTGCAAAGGAGAGCATCTTCAGCTCCCTCAACAATCTGGATGTTTCCAGCGTTGCATACGGCTCCTACCCCGAGGTATTCGGCTTCTCTAAAGCAGAAATCGAGCAAATGACCGCAGATTTCGGATGCACTGAAAAGCTGCCGGAAATCCAGCTATGGTATGATGGCTACAACTTCTCCGGAAAAGAGATCTACAACCCATGGTCCGTCATCAACTATTTCGGCAACGGCTTCCGCCCCGGGCTCTACTGGGTGAACACCTCCAGCAACTCCATCCTCGCCGAGCTTCTGAAACTCGCCCATCCAAGGCAAAAGCAGGAACTGCGCTCCCTGCTCCAAAGGGAATCCATTCGCATCACCATAGACGAAGGCATTATCTATGTGGACATCCACCAAAACAAGAATGCCCTCTATACCATACTCCTGACCACCGGCTACCTCACCACAACAAATCCTCCCGTCCTGCTCGGCTCATTGCCGACAGCGGAGCTTCGCATCCCCAACCGGGAAGTCCGCAGCGTCTACGCCTCCGAAATCCTGAACCAGATCGACCACATGGGCGGCGCATCGAGCCTGCCGGACCTTCTCGATGACCTTCTCAACGGCAGGGCAGATGCCTTCGCCACAGGGCTGAACGACTATCTGGAGACAATTGCCAGCTACTACGACACCGCCAACCGCGAAAATTTCTATCATGGCTTCCTGCTTGGCCTTCTCGCCCTGCTCGTGCCGGACTATGCTGTACGCTCTAACCGCGAGAGCGGCTATGGCCGATTCGACATCGCCATATTCCCGGCGCAGGGCCAGCCCTCCGGCATTCTCATGGAGTTCAAGGTGGCAGACTCGGAAGCCGAACTCCCCGCCAAAGCCCAGGAAGCCCTCGCCCAAATCGACCACATGGACTACCTGGCCGAGTTCCGCGCACAAAACATCAATGACGTGTGGAAATACGGCATCGCCTTCTGCGGCAAGAAGACGCAGATTGCTTCGCATAAACAAAAGAGCCTCAGCCAGGGGGTGTTGTCAGTCCTTTCTTGACCGGTGCTAACCACAAACCGGATGGGATACTTGACCAGTCTCCTGCCAATACCCCCGGTAACACTGAAATAGGCCGATTACTCGTTTCTCCCACGAGCAATCGGCCTATTTCATAACACGAACATGACCTTGCCATACATCTCCCTGCGTTCATGCATGAGCCGAAACGCCTTTTCATACTCTGCCAGGGAAAACCGATGCGTGATGATCTGCAGTAAATCCAAATGCCCCTTCTGCATTCCCCACAAGGCATCCTTCCAATCATTCTCCACCTGCCCGAAGCTGCTGTTCCATGTGCCCACAATGCGAAGTTCCTTCCGCAGGATCTTCCAATAGCCATCCTGTGACAACTGCATTGCTCCCACAGGGTTGCCCATGCATACCACCGTGCCGTAGTTCCTCACGCATCCTATGCATGCCTCCCATGGCTCCGAATCCCCCGTCCCCTCGACACAGGCATCTGCTCCGCGCCCGTCCGTGATTTTTTTCACAAATGCGTCCACATCCACATGATTCCCATTGATTGCCAAAGGGAATCCCAAGTCTTTGGCCCATCTTACCTTGTCGTCTGTCCGCGCCACCAAAACGATGTTCCTCACCCCTGCCGCTTTCGCCCATTGTGCCAGAATCAGACCGATGGTGCCAATACCATAAATAAGCAGGGTGTCACCCATACCGATTCCCGTTTTGCGGAAGGCGTGCAGCGCCACCGCCGCAGGCTCGCTCATAGCTGCCTCCTCGTAGCTCACGCCCTCCGGCAAGAGGCAAAGATTCTCCTGCTTGACCGCCAGATACTCCGCCATGGCACCGTCCCTGCGGGAGCCATAGTAATCATAGGCTGCGCATTGGGCATAGTGCTCCGTCCGGCATGCCTCGCATGCCCCACACGGAAGAAGGGGGAAGACCGCAGCGCCACGCCCGATGAGCGAAGGATCTTCCGCCTCCACAATCTCCCCTGCAAACTCATGGCCGATAATCGTTGGGAAATGATAGGTTCCTTTAGTGAATACCCGCGGAATATCACTTCCGCAGATGCCCACAGCCTTGAGCTTCAGCAGCACCTCTCCCGATTCCCGCTTCGGCATCGGAACATCTTCATACCTCAAATCCCCCACGCCGTGCAGATTCAATGCCTTCATTTCAGCCACTCATCCCTTTCCGTTGCCAGCATGGCCTTGAACATATCGATATCCTCGGTGCGGGTCAGCTTGATGTTCCTCTCGCTGCCCTTGGCAAAATAGATCTGCCAGCCCAGGGCCACCTGCAGGGCAGAGATGGAATCTATCTCCAGCCCCTGCTCGGCAGCCCGGGCATACATCTCCCGCATACGCCTGCCGGACACACATTCCGGCGTCTGCCCCCGCACCAGTCCGGCCCGCTCCACCACCCGGCTTGTCGACCCGGGAGTCTGGCGCAGGTACATGGTATCCGCGCAATCCAGCACCGTCATGGCATTGCCATGCTCGTGGCAGACACGAATCATGTCCGAGATGGATTCCGCCGCCACCAAAGGGCGCACCGCATCATGGACGATCAGCACATCATCGTCAGCCACCCCGCCCAGAGCCATCATGCCCGCCTTGGTGGAAAGAAACCTGGTGGCCCCTCCGGGCACGATGCCCCGCAGCTTCCCAATGTTGAACTGCTTCACATATCCGGCAAGCACCTGCTCCCACCCCTCGATGCACACCGCCTGCACGGCATCGATCTCCGGATGGCTCTCCAGCGCCAGAAGCGTATAGATGATAATGGGGATATTGTTCACATGGATGAACTGCTTCGGGATATCCTGCCCCATGCGGTTCCCCATGCCGCCCGCCAAAAGCACAACAATGTTCATCAAAACCTCAACTCCCGGATTGCCTTCAGGGTATCACCATAGGGACGAGGCTGCCCAAAGAGCAACGTGGTGCCCAGCACGAATCCCTTCACGCCCATGGGAGCGAATGTTTTGATCTTGTCCGCTCCGCAGGCCCCATCCCAATAAAGCTCGAATTTCATCTCATCCTTCACGGACAGCAGCTTCTCGATCTTCTTCCCCACATAGGGCAGGAACATCTGCCCCGCATTTCCGGGATTCACCGCCATCACCAAGATGCGCTTCACAATCCGCAGCATCTCATGGACTGTCTCGAAACTGGTGCCCGGATTGATGGCAATTCCCGGGATGAGCCCCGCATTGATGATCTTCTGCAACGTCGTGGAGGGATGGTACTCTGCCTCCGGATGGATATAGATGGTATCCCCGACCCGCAGGTTCTTGATGAAAATCTCAATGGTATTGTTGGGATGCTCCACCATGAGATGCACATCCAAAGGCTTGTTCGTCAAAGACCGTATGCACCTTAGATCATTCAGCGACATGGCATAGTTCGGCACATACCGCCCGTCCATGATATCAATATGGAAGGAATCGATCCCCCCAAAATCCAGTGCCTCCACCTCCCGCTGCAGATTGCGGTAATCCGCGCACATCATGGAGGCCATCAGTTGAAAGTTCATATGTATATCTGTCCCTTCTTGACCAGCATCGGCCATAGTGATAGAATTTAATTGTAAGAAAATAATAACATCCCCTAAGAAAGGAGCTAATTATCATGACTACAGCCCTTATAGAACAGAAACTCGCCGCTATACCACAGGTATACCTAGGCGAAGTGGCCAATTTCCTTGACTATTTATCATGCCGCATCAAAAATACAGAATCCAAAACCGAAGGCATCAAGCGTACACCAGGCCTCATGAAAGGCGAAGTATATATGTCTGACGATTTCGACGCTCCTCTCGATGATTTTAAGGGATATATGTAATATGTAGAGGACTTTTTCTATACAAGGAACTTACAGCCAGTATGCACTATATGCAAATCATCCTTATGATACATAAAGTAAAGCGTCTCCAACACCTCGCCCATATATCCTATATATCTGTCAGCCCGCCCCTTTCCCTTTGGCACGCTCAATTCTTCTACCCGTTCCAGCACTGGAAAAAGCCACTGACAATAAGCTGCCAGCACAGGCTTCCTGGCCAATATGACATTATAATTGTAGAAATAAGGCTGAGAAAGCACCTTTGGAAACGCCTCAGCATAAGCAGGGCACAATTCCCGCAAAGCAGTCAGTAAAGCCTGCCAGTCCACATCTTTTAAATATCTTTTAGGATGAACAGAAATATCCGGCTCATAAATCATAGGATAGGGCAGGACAACATCCACCTCATTAGCCTCAAGTCGAAAAAGATCATCTTTGGAAACCTGCAACCTGCGTCTGTACTGCATAAG
This sequence comes from uncultured Veillonellaceae bacterium, assembly GCA_902801565.1. Lineage (GTDB taxonomy): Bacteria > Bacillota > Negativicutes > Selenomonadales > Selenomonadaceae > UBA3796. The sequence continues at coordinate 4,470 of CADCIX010000060.1, forward strand.
GCCATAATAAATTTGCCCGCCGCCTTCACCTTGAAGGCGGTTTTTCCATAGCCAGTACAGGGCCGTAAGCTCTGAATAATTGCGATTCTTAGAGGAGATATTTTCACCTGTATTATCCCGCAGATTAGCTATACCACGCGTCCCTAAAGCAGCCCCTGCCTGAATCGGCTCCAGCCAGTCCTCATAGGAAACCGGACTACGAAGAGGCTTATCAACCTCTGACAGAGCGACCAGGCAACGCGCAAAGGTCTTCCAGCGGCCCATGGGCAGCGATCGAAGCAAAGGAACAAAATCTTCCCTGGCATAATACAACTCCATAAAGGACGCATATTCATCTGAAGTCACGCGACGATATTGAAAGAATCCATAAGTCTCCAAGCTTTCCTCTATCTCTGGTTGAACATTTTCCGGTGTGGCAATCAGGAACTCCACATCTCCCCAATCCTTAACAGAAAGCTTATCCCTTAAATCCTTCAATTCAAACACAGGCAGACCGTTCAGATAGTCAGGATTATATTCTTTTTTCGTAACCACAAAGCCCAAAATACTGCCACAACCATTTAATTTTTTCAGTGCCTTGCAAAGCCCTAAAGCAATACTTTGGGCTCCCCATATCATTATGTCCATAATATTGATTTCCTAAAATCGACCTCATCAATCATTCTAATTCATATGATGTCAGGGTCAATTGCTTTTTCCCAAAAATTCAACTCAACATATAGTGTTTCTTTGTAAGGAAGAACACTATATTTAGTACATCAAGTAGCCCATTCCAGACTGAGTACTGCGGCGAGATAGGTTCTTCCGCATAAAACCGTAATATTCACCAGACTTTTTGGCATCAAAACCGGCTTTTGACCCCGACATCATTCATATCCCTATTTTTATCTACTGCGTACATAACAGTATCAAAGGCTCCAAACGTATGATGCCTCAAATAGAACTTATAATTTTTACTTATTCCATGGACATATAATGGTAACTCAATAATATCCTCAGGTTTGTGATAAACAGAAATTGTCAGGCACGGTTTATTTTTCTTTATAATATTATACGCCCCTTTCAACGCCTCTAATTCCGCACTGGTGCTATGTCAAGATTTAAAGCAAATTAAAATGAGAACTTTTCAGCGTCAAACAAACATTTGTTTTTTAAGCAATGTTTGTGCCGTCGCGTAACG
>CADCIX010000061.1 GCA_902801565.1 uncultured Veillonellaceae bacterium
GGTCATGGACAGGCGCACCACTCCCATCTGCCGGGAGCATGACGGGGAGGTATTCCCTGTGGAGGAGGCCAGAGCAGGGAGCAACGTGCCGCCCCTGCATCCGAGGTGCCGCTCAACCATCATTGCCAGCCTGGACGAGGAAGGTGCAGGAACCAAAGGTGGCAGAAGGGTTGCCCGAGGGAGCAAAGGGCAGAACATCAGCATCCCCGCCGAGATGAAGTACAGCGACTGGAAGGCCGTGTATGTGGACAAGAGCAAGACCTGGACTGAGTGGAAGGTGGAAACCGGGTATAAGGGAAGGGAAATGTTTGCCAATTCTGCAAGTTTTAGTAGCCAGGCCAAGGCTAATGATGGTATAATGAGAATGAAAGATAGTGCTGGCTTGGTGGTGGATGTGATACATAAGGAAATGGCGGTCGTTGCTGATAACGGCTTGCGAAACAACTATACGGTTAATTATGAATTTGTTAATAGTAAAGCTTATCATGATAAGTTTGAAAAATTAACTAGACATAAACCCGTAGATGAAGCATTATATAAGCAGAGTGCTAAAATGCTTGCTCATAGAACAGGTTCGGAGTATGAGGACATAGCCATGCTGGATGCCCGTACTGGGGAATTACTGGTAGAGAACACTTCGGCAAGTGGTGAAGATAAATTCAAAGCAGGTCTCACCAAGGAACAGGCATCTTATTTGGATAGCTTGAAAAGGCAATTTGAAATTTTGCATAATCATCCTGGTAGCACGCCACCATCCATGGCCGATATTGAGGGGCTTTTTATTAGACCTCTGGCGGTTGCCTCGACTATTTCAGGGCATGACGGATCACTTTATCGGATGATAAAACGAAAACAACACGACAATATAAAAGAATTCCTAGATGCGGTTTATGAGAGTGTACGTAGCAGATATCCAGATTGGCCCAAAAAAATGATTGAAATCCATGCTGCAGATACTGCCGTTGAACTTCTTGATGAATATGAGTATCTGAATTACGTGAAGAGGTGATTGATTATGATTGATGTTATATTCAGTGATGATAGTAATATGCCGAACATGCCAGTTGAAACTCCAGAACAGGCGGCAGAATGGGCATTAGAAAAAGAAGCTATCAAAGAAGAATGTCGTGCTTATCTTGTGGACACGCCTAAAGAAAAGAGATATAAGCTTAATGCGTGATTTTATGATATAGCAATACAGTTCCACTCTGATAACCCGCCCCAGCCAGTCGATAAGAGCCTTTGGGCTGATTGATGGAGGTGTCGTTTATGCAAGATCGCATTAGGTTGCCAATCATTAACGACAATGCAACCAAGGAAGAGATCAGGGCGATGGCAGAGGAACTCCTTGCGCTTGATTCGGATATTGACTTGCGTGAGGATTTGACAGAACAGCCGACCGATGACCATACAAGGGTTGCAGGGTAAGTGCTATGCAAAATCGAATTAAACCGCTGGCCTTAAACGACAATATGTCCAGGGAAGAGATGGCAGATCGGGTCGCTGAGATGATGGTTGCCAGCAGTGATATGGATTCGATTGCCATGTCAGTTCGTTACATAGGGGCCTTGAACTGGCGAAAAAACAAGGAATGGTATATTTACGATAAAGAGCGGAAGCGCTTTATCCTGACACCTAAGGCACCTCCAGAGGCACGTCGTAGCTTCGAGCTTTTCAAGGAAGCGAATCATGTCACTTGGGACGACTAAACCGAATACCAAACCAAGGCGCTTGCGGCAATTCGCGGGTGCTTTTGGATTTATCCGTGGGGAGTGTCAATTTGTGATTGAAATTTGGGTGGATCAGGAGGATGGAAAGGAAAGAACCGCCGAGATGCTGTTAAGCCATTGGGGTGAATTTATGGAAAATAGGATTTGTTATCTCAACGATTTAGATCAAGAACATCGACGCAATGTGTTGGAAAAACATTTAGCGCATTTCATTGGACAAAAAGAAAATGCGAATGTATCTCCTAGCCGCAAACAGGGACACATCCGCATTACACGAGAATTGATAATCACAGGCACGAGCAATCCTACGCTAGAAATTGCTCAGCCAAACCGCATGGAATGCATCGCTACCTTGACGCTTTAGATGTAGCCGAAATATTTGTCCCGTGCGTAGTTGCGCATTTCTTCCCAGTTGGAGAACAAAGTGCGTTCTGCTACAAAAGCGTCACGAGTTGCGGTATCGGCAAATGTGTCAAATTCCTCGAAAGTTTTTGTTCCCGTCCTACTGGCTGCAAAAAACTCGCTCAGGCTACGACATCTTGCCGTCTGCCACATAACGCTCTCTGTAAACCAATCATCAGGCACAACATCATCAAAATCTTTTACATGAAGCATTCTACTCACCTCCCTTCAACGCACCATAACCGATTATATCACAGGTTTCAAGCACCAAGCCGTCGGCGAGGTGCTTTTCCTGCTCAGGGGGTATCTTATGAAACGCGATAAAAAGCTAATAGACAGTATGCTATTACTGATTGAAGAGAGCGAGGATGCGCCTCCTCTTTCACTAAATGCAGAGTATTTTCTGTCGTTAAATGAAAATATGGCCGTCATAAGTCTTCATATGGAATTGTTGGCTGACATGGGACTGGTTATATTATCCGGGGTTCCTTGGTCAAAGTTTCGAAGCATCGTAAGATTGACCATGAAAGGCTACGATTACATAGACAGGCTGAAAATAGCAATGCAACCGAGGAAGCCGGTCGTATTTGAAATAAGAGATTAAGCACTTTGCATTTTGCAGGGTGCTTTTCTTATGCCCTGAGAGGAGGTGAGGCCATTGGTGGAAAGCGTGCTGATCGATACTGTCCGGTACCGCGTCGAGCAGACGAAAGAAACGATTTTGGTTGACGGACATGCCTGCCATGGCGATGTGGACTACAACCAAACCCGCATCCGCTTGAGCTGTGATGGGGCGATGCTGGGTGAAGGCAGGAAAGTACAAACGCTTATGCACGAGATTGTCCATGCCCTGCTTTACGAGCGAGGCAGACAGGAACATGAGAATGAGGAGCTTGTGGACGCACTGGCATCCGGGTTCGTCAACCTCATCAGGGAGAATCCGGGACTCATGGAGCTTATACGGAAGTAGAAAGGAGAAAGAACATGCAGGAACAGTCAAGCGGGAATTCGTTCGTCCTCGACCTCCAGCTGTTTGCAGACGGTGGCGACGGCGCAGATGGTGCTGATGGAGGCACAGATGGTGCTGATGGCGGTGCTGATAGCACTGACGGGGGCAAGGATACCAAGGATGGCACGAAAGGCAGCAACGCGGGGAAGTCTGAGACGGAACGCGAGGCCGAGGTGCAGAAACGCATCAATGATGCTGTGGAAAAGGCATTGAAAAAGGCAGAGAAGGAATACCAGAAGAAAGCAGAAGCCGAGAAGAAAAAGGCCGAGGAGCTTTCCCGTCTTTCCGAGGAGGAGCGCCGCAAGGCGGAGCTGGAGGCCAAGGAGCAGGAGCTTGCCACCAAGGAGAAGGACTACCAGCGCAATGTCCTCAAGCTGGAAATGGTGAAGGTGCTGACGGAGCGGAACGTCCCCGTCGAGTTCATGGATTACTTCATCGCGGAGGACAGCGAGGCAACACTGAAGCGCATCACGGACTTCGAGAAGCAGTTCAAGAAAGCGGTTCAGGCTGCCGTGGATGAGAAGTTGAAGAAGACGGAGCCGCCCGCTGGCAACAGCGGAAAGAATGGCGGCAGCGAGGATGGCGTACCGGATGCCGGAACGAAGAACGGCTTCCTTGACATCATCCACAAAAACCAGTCCAAGCGTTAAGAGAGAAAGGAGAAAAGAACAATGGCTGAGGATACTAAGAATTTTTTGATGAACAACTTGGAGGGCTTTGTGCCCAAACCCATCGCCCAGGATATCATCGCGGCGGTGACGCGTGGCTCGTCCATCTTGCGCCTGTCTACGGTGCAGTCCATGGAGAGCGACAACAAGAAGTTCCCTGTGATGGTGTCCGGACCGGGTGCCTATTGGGTAGGCGAGTCCGAACGCATCACGACGGATAAAGCTAAGTGGATCTTCCCGGAAATCGTGGCCAAGAAGATTGCCGTCATCGTTCCCGTGACCAAGGAGAAACTGCGGGATGCCACCATTTCCGTCTTCGAGGCCATCCGTCCGTACATTGCGGAGGCCTTCTACAAGGAAATCGACAAGGCGTGCATCTTCGGAACGGACTCCCCCTTCACCAAGAGTCTTTACGGAGTGGCGCATGACGCAGGCCGCGAAGTGCAGCTTGGCACCAACACCCGGCTGGACGAGGATGTTTCCGACGTTATGGCGCTGGTCGAGGCAGCCGGTTTCGACGTGGACGGCTTTGCCGCCAGCATTGGCTTCAAGAACAGCCTGAGGAAGCTCCGCGATGCCAATGGCAACCAGCTCTATGTTCCCGGCGTGGATCAGAATACCCTTTATTCCCAGCCCATCGAGTTCGTCAGGAACGGCGCCTGGGACAGCACGAAGGCACTCTGCATTGGCGGCGAGTGGAAATATTCCATTGTCGGCATCCGCGATCAGATTGAGTACGATGTGATCAAGGAGGCCACGCTCCACACGGTCTCCATGGAGGATGGCAAGCCGCTTTCCCTCGCGGAACAGGATATGGTAGCGGTTCGCGCGACCATGCGCCTCGGTTTCCTGCCGGTGAAGGAAGATGCCTTTGCCATCCTTGTCCCGAAGGCCGTTACTCCCACGACCTGATGGAGGTGAATGGAAATGGCATTTCAGCAGTATGTGAAAGGAAAAAGGACCATCAACGCCACAGAGACAGCCTTCAAGGTTATCTATGAGGCGCAGGGGTTTCGGCTGAAGCAGGAGGAGCCTGTCGAGGCAAGTCCTCCGGAAACGGAGGTGCCAGATGAGGGAACAGCCAGCACTGGAACAGACGGAGGCAATACAGAGGATAACGGAGAAGGTGCTCCAGCTAGAAAGTCAAAGAGAGCTAAATAGTGACCTTTTGGCCTTCTATGTGGAAAAACTGGTGAACGATATCCTGGATTACTGCCATCGGAACGATTTCCCGGAAGGCCTGGTCTATACGGCCGTTGACCTTATCAGGAAGCGCATTTCCGACGAGGCAGAGGCCGCAGGGAATTCAGGAGAATTTGGAGTGGCCGTCAAGGGGCCGCTTGCTTCCGTCAAGATGGACGACACGGAATTCAAGTTTGCCGTAAAGTCTGCGGATCTGTCCGGCTGTCTCTCGGATCTTGACCTGGAATCCATCAAGCCAAAGCTGAGGCTTTACCGCAAGGTGGTGAGCCTGGCATGAGCATGAGAGGAATCCTGCATCGTCTGATGTATAACGACCGGGCCACGATTTACCGGGCACAGAAGTCCATGGCAGATGACGGCTCGGATGATTATGCCGAGGAATTCCTGCCGGTCTATGAGGACCTGCCCTGCAAGCTGTCGCAGTACAGCAAGGAGCTCACCGCCCATCAGGGCGAGCGGGCTATGACAGCTTCCATAAAC
>CADCIX010000062.1 GCA_902801565.1 uncultured Veillonellaceae bacterium
ATTGGCCTATCCTCATCCTTGCGAAAAACTCAAGCGCCGCCTGCAGGGTGGATGCCTGCTCTTCGTTGAGCTCCAAGGTGTATCTCATTGCCAATCACTCCCCCTATAGCTTCCTTGTAACGAAAAATCTCATTGTCCATATGGCACAGTTCATTGCCTCATACCGTACTTCTGCCAGTTTATGCTCACGGCTTTCTAACGGAGTTTCGTTCATCTGCTGCATGAAGCACAGCTTGATCTCTTCCAGAGTGTCCACCGCTTCTTCTGGTGTTATGGTCGATCTTCCGGTTCCTTCAGTCTGCTCCATCATCTTATCCCCTTCTTGGCAATATCATCGTCCTTTTCCAGTATTCTATGGCCTCTTGCCGTTTCTCGTCTGCTATTGCTTTCGCCATATGCTCCCGCTGTTTCGCGAGATGCTCCTCACAATAGCAATAACCTTCCACGGCAGGCTTTTGGCAACGAAGGCAGATGTGTAGCTCTTTCCGTAGCCCCAGTGGCATCGTTTGCCCTCTCGCATGCCTTCTTTCAATGGTTTTTCGATTGTCCTTTACTGCGCACTCTATGCATAATGCTTTCCCAGGCCTTGCGGGACGGCCACAGCGGCACAGCCCGTTTTCTCTCAGTTTCAGATTCCTCTGCTTCTGCTGCAGGTTTATCTCATCGCGCTTTGCCGCCCGCCGCCTTGCCGCCCGATCCCTGTTCTTTTCCGCGCAATCCGGGCAAAGGGTCCGCCCTGGTGTAGCGTCTTCCCTCAGGCATTGGGTGCATATGTGGTGGGATTTGTACCACTCATACAATACCCGCTTTCGATCTCCAGTCATTCTTGCTCAGGATGCCCCTCCTTTTTCTTCATTCGCTTCTTCGCAGCCGCTGAGGCTATCTTCAACCTGGCAGTCAATAGGCTACTCTCTGTGATTTCCCTGCTTGTCCTTGGAAGGTGCATCTGGTTCATCCGGACAAGCTCGTTTCTCGACACCAGGACAAGGTTACCAAGCTCACAGTTCAGTGGGTTCCCGTCTGCAAAGATGACAACATGCCCTTTCGGGACAGCCCCGTTTGCAGATTCCCATACGAGATGATGTGTCATTTTCCATACATTTGGCTCCGCGATTTTCGTCTGCTTATACCCGTCCGTTGTTACCACTTCGGATCCGACAGTGAGATGATTGTATGGGACGTTCCCCCGCCGGAAGCACCCGGAGTTTACCTTCCCGGGATTCCTCTTGCCCTTGTTGAAAGGTGTGCCCCCCTTCTTGAACCTCGCATCATAGCCGTTCCGCAATCCGTGGTTCCGGAACCATATCCGGAGCCTTTCGCCTGAGATCCTTAACCCAAACTCCTTCTCAATCAGTGCAGACAGTTCTGCCGTGCTGATGCCCCGATGGTATTTCCGAATAAATGTCTCTTGCTCCCGGGTGAATACCCTATTGTGGTCCGACCGGTATCTGTACCCGCTCGACAGGCCGTTGCTGTGTTTCCAGCACTGCATCTGCTTCACCGTGAAACTGGAATCAAATCTCTCGTTTACCCGTTCTGCCAGCTCTGCGGAGGAGATTCCCCTATAGTTTTCCAGTACAAAGTGCTCCTGCTCTCGTGTGAATAACGGCTTCGATGCCATCATTCACCACCTCTAAGCATGGCTGGCATCTGCGACTGATCCGCAGAGCCGAATATGTTCGCGTAGCTTGTCTTTGCCTTCAGGACAAGGCTTGCGTTGCTGATAATCTGGGATGCGACTCCCTGAACGGCATCCGCCCTCTGGATCTCCTCTGCAAGTTCCTCGCCCTTCAGGTCCTCATCGCTCAGCCGCTCCAATTGGGCGAAAAGGTGATTGTTCAAATCTGCCAGCGTATTTTTCATTCAATCAGCCTCCTTTTCTTGGCCAACCGTATTTTTCTCAAGATCCATGATCTTTAGCTGTAGAAGCGTTCGTTCACGCAACAGTTCGTTGTATTGTTTCTCAAGCCTTTCGTATTCCGGATTTTGGATAAGAGCCACATATGAGCCCCAATGCTCGTCAATGAACATATCCAATGCACTGCTGATGTGACTTGGACATACTTCCCAAAAGTCATGCCCTTCATCTGTGAGATCGTCTTTATTTCCTAACTCGTCTTCCACGAATATCCGACGATTGGTGAGGTCTATATCAAGTACGATTTTCAATGTCAGTCCCTCCTATCCGGCTTCCACCATATTCCAGCCACCTTTCCGTTCACACGCCCGGCGTTGTTCCAGAAGTGAGGACACGGCCTTGTTTTCGGTGTTTCCGTATATACCGATTGCATATACTGGTCAACTGGTGCCGTATATCTGTAGCACGTCTCACGAACCTGGCAGCCTTTTCCAAGGCACATCGTTATATCAGCCATCATTAGCCCCTTTCCTCTCCAACCGTGATGCCCACCTTCGCATCTTGAACGGAAGCATCTGTTCCAGAGCTTCCCAATCGATATCAACAAGCAGCATGCAGCCAATGACGTCTGACATCTCCTCCTGCAGATTGGCCTCTGCCTCCTCCTGTGAGACAGGAGTGGGGTTCGTTCCATCCAGCACACGCCTGAGCTTCAGTGCAGCCTTGGCGAGCTCCGCGCATTCCTCTGCCGTCTGCGCCAGAAGTTCCTCCCGGCTCAGCATTCTTTTCACCGCAAAATAGGCTTCAGATGTCCTTGTTTTCCTCGTATCCATGCCGATCCTCCTTGTACTCCATATCCCACCACCGCTTGCACCCCTCACACTTGAAGCAGTCGCAGGCGTATCTCGCGAGCTTCAGCGCCCCGCAAGGGCTGCACCGGAGCTTCATGTTCTCCTTCGTGAACCTTGCGTGGAAGGTCTCGTTCATCACCTCGATGAATTTCTCAAGGTTCGTCATCGCGGCCATCCCCTTTCGCCAATGCACCGTATTCTCTCTCCAGGTCAAAACCGCATTCATCACGAAGGATACGGCTGAGCTCCAAAAGGCTCCCGGGCCCATAGCCGTTCACGGAAACAGCAAAGGAATCCATCTCCCTCAACCACTTTTTGAGATAGGCCCCTGTGTGCCCCTTATCGATATGCAGGAAGGAAAGGACAAGGCAAAGCATCTGCGCCTGCCCCTGGTGGAATGCCTCGTCCTTGGCGCCCGCGCAAAGCCGGTCGATGAAGGCATCGATTTCCTCCGGCTTCATCCTCGCCAGCATCCTGCGGTTCTTCCGGTTCAAGTCCCCGCCTCCTCCTGCATGTGGTCAATGTTCCTCATGGTCATGCGCCTCGCTCCGCTCCAGCAGTTCGTCAAGAACGTGCCCCTCACATTCCAGACCGGACCTACTGCACTCCCCATCCTTGGGACAACTCCGGCATTTCAGTGTAAGCTCCATCACGTGGATGGCCATGAGCAGCGCCCTGGCTTTCGTCTTCTCTGGCAGGGCGTAAACCCTCCGACAGGTTTCCTCCTCCGGCCAGCTTTCCGAAAATCCTTGCAGGTCTTGCATTTCCATGATGTCAGTTCTCCTTTCTGTACGCTTTGATCTTCGCCCTTATCGCTTCCAGCAAGCCGTCCTGCCCGGTCTTCTTCGCCTTCAGGGCACCCATGACAGCCTCGTCGATGGTTCCCTTGGCCACGATGTGGTGCAGGAACACAGTGCTTCGCTGCCCTGGACGATGGAGCCGCTTGTTCGCTTGCTGGTAAAGCTCCAACGACCATGTGAGGGAAAACCAGACCACCGTGCTGCCCCCGTGCTGGAGGTTCAGCCCGTGCCCTGCCGAGGCGGGATGCGCCAGGAGCATCCGTATCCGTCCCTCGTTCCACGCCCGTATGGTGTCCGCCCCCTCCAGGCTCACGGCATCCGGGAACCTCTTCCGGATCCTCGCCAGGTCATGCCGGAACCAATAGAAAACCAGGAGCGGCCTTTGATTGTTTGATTCGACAATCTCTTCCAGTGCTTCCAGCTTCGCTGAATGCACCTCCGCCATTTCCTTGTTCGTGCTGTACGCACATCCGTTCGCCATCTGCAGGAGCTTGCCGGAAAGGGCTGCCGCCGTGGATGCGACGATCTCCGTGTCCTTTATCTCTAGCACCAGGTCCCTTTCCATCTTCCGATAGGCCGCCATGGCCTTTTCCGGAAGGAATACTTTCACCGTGTTGTAGATGACCGGCGGCAGGGAGATATAGTCCTCGGATTTCAGGGAAACACAGATGTCCGAGATTTTCCCGTAGATTTCCTTGTCCGCCCCCTTTACCGGCACCCAGTCATACACCACATGGCCGCATCCGGCGCCCGGACGGAACCATCTCCGCCGGTATTCTCCGATGGTTTTCCCCAGCCGCTCGCCGCTGTCCAGCAGATACACCTGGCTCCACAGGTCGATGAGGCCGTTGGGGGCCGGCGTGCCCGTCAGCTCCACCAGCCGCTTGATCCTCGGGCGGATGCGCCGCAGGGCCTTGAACCTCTTCGACTGGCAGTTCTTGAAGCTGCTGCTCTCGTCGATCACCACCATGTCGAAGGGCCATTCCCTGCCGTAATGCTCCACGAGCCACACCACGTTCTCCCGGTTGATGGTATAGATATCCGCATCCGCGGCCAGCGCGGAAAGCCGTTCCTTGAGGCTCCCGGTAACGGTAACCACGCGGAGGCCGGACAGCTGGTCCCACTCCGCGCACTCATCCGGCCACGTTGTCAGCGCCACCCGCAGGGGCGCGATGACAAGCGCCTTTTCCACCTCGAAACGGTCATACATGAGCTCCTCGATGGCGGCCAGCGTGGTCGCTGTCTTTCCCATGCCCATGTCCATCATCAGCGCGACGGCGGGTTTCCTGCAGATCAGTTCCATCCCCATCTTCTGGTACGGCCTTGGCTCGAAGAGGCGGCTCATGGCGCCTCGACCTCCCTTGCGAAGGCCTCCACCCCCTGAAGGCTGTCAATGACATGCACCATGAAGCCCAGGCTTCCCATTTCCTCCATGACGCGCCTCTGTATGGGCCTTGCCTTCCCTCCAGGGCGCTTCAGCTCCACGAAGAAGACCCGCCCTCCGGGTGCCAGAACAATCCTGTCCGGCACGCCCATCTTTCCGGGCGACACGAATTTCAGCGGCATCGCACCTGCCTGCCTCAGCCTCCTGCAGAACTTTGCTTCCAGCTCTCTCTCCAGCATGCTTTCCTCCCTCATAGTCTCTGATTTTTTCCTGTCTATGATATTGGCTATGATTCCGGCTATGACGAAACCCAGCAACGCCAAGGGCTCATAGGTTCTCATAGTCAAATAGACTATATTTTATAGATAAAGAATATGTATTATATATTATATATAGTATATATG
>CADCIX010000063.1 GCA_902801565.1 uncultured Veillonellaceae bacterium
CGGCCTGGACCTTTTCACCAAGGCCAGCTTCCGCTTCCCCCATGGCATGGCCACAGCCACCTGCGGCCTCGGCGTGAAGTCCGAGGGCAGGCTCCTGATTTCCGGCACCAAGGGCTATATCGTCGTGGAGGCGCCCTGGTGGAAGACCAGCTACTTCGAGGTCCACTACGAGGATCCCAACAAGGTGGAGAAGTATTCGGAATCCTTCCTGGATTTCGGTCTCCGCTACGAGCTCAGTGACTTCATCTCCCAGCTTGGGGCAGAGAAGAACGACTTCAAGCTCACGAGAGGCGAGTCCGTGGCCCTGGCGGGACTGATGGAAAGATTCCTGGAGGAGAAGAACCGTGAAAAAAACTGAGGTATGGGCCCATCGTGGCGCTTCCGGCTGGGACAGGCAGTACGCCCCGGAGAACACCATGCCGGCCTTCCAAAAAGCAGTGGAAATGGGAGCCGACGGCATCGAGCTGGACGTGCAGCTCACCAAAGACGGGAAGATTGTCATCTGCCACGACGAGCGCATCGACCGCACCAGCAGGGGACAGGGCTGGATCAAGGACTTCACCCTGGAGGAGCTCAAGAAGATTGACTTCGGCAAGCCCCATGTGGAGTACGGCTTTGTGGAGCTCCCCACACTCGAAGAGTTCTTTGAATTCATAAAGCCCACGAAGCTCAAGGTGAACATCGAGCTGAAGACCGGTGTCCTTTACTATGACAGACTGGAGGAAAAGACCTACTGGCTGGCAGAGGAATACGGCATGAACGGGAGGATCATCTATTCCTCCTTCAACCACTACTCCCTGCAGAAGCTGAAGACCCTTTGTCCCGATGTGAAAATCGGCCTTCTGATGGGGGCGGACACAGTGAGACTGCCGGAGGATGCAGAGAGGCTGCATGCCTATGCAGTCCATCCGCCGGAGGGCATCGTAACGAAGGAGTATGTGGAGAAATGCCATGCCCACAGGCTGAAGGTGAACACCTGGACCGTGGACAACCCGGACAGGATGCGGCAGATGGTGGAGATGGGCGTGGATGCCTTTATCACTGATTGTCCGGATAGTGGGAGAAGAGTTGTGGACGAGGGCTGATCATGCATCTTACCAAGGAAGACCGCTATATACGCCGTCGCTTGCGGCAGGCGGAAAAACAAGCCAAAGAGTTTTACTATTGCCGGAAATATCCTATCAATCCTAAGAAAATCGTCTTTACCACTATTGAGGGCACCACGGGATTTTCCTGCAATCCCAAGTATATTGCCTTGGAACTTCTGAGGCGCAGGCAGGACTTGGATCTGGTGTGGCTGGTGGACGATATGAGCAAGGAATTCCCACCGGGCATCCGCAAGGTAAAGAATACCCTGAAGAACCGTGCCTATGAGCTCTCCACCGCAGCCGTCTGGGTGGACAACAGCCGCAAGCAGCTGGAGTGCCGGAAGCGGCCGGGGCAGTTCTATCTGCAGACTTGGCATGCCAGCATTGCCGTGAAGCCAATTGGATTACAGCGGGGAGCCTCTTTTTCCAAAATTGCAAGATTGGTAACAGAACATGACTCTCGCATGATAGACCTTTTGGTCACTAATTCCAAGTGGGTTGAGGAGCATGCGCCACTTGGACATCTTTATACTGGCAAAATGTTGCGAACAGGCTCGGCACGTGTTGATTTGCTTTTAAATTCCAGAGAAAGCACTAAGAAAAAGTTTCGGGCAAAGTATGGCCTGTCAGAGAATGTAAAATTGGCCATGTATGCGCCGACTTTCAGAAGTGGCAGTCAAGGCACGATAAGAAATCCTGCTATGCAGAACCGAATGCCGGATTTTGACAGGATGAAGGTTTCTTTGGAAAAACGGTTTGGTGGCGTATGGATTATTGTTTTGCGGTTGCATCCCCAGCTGACTGCCAGACATATTTCGGCAGGAATAACAGGGGATAAATATTCTGTCGTAATAGATGCCAGCCATGAGGATGATATGTGCGAGACCTTGGGGGCAGCAGATGCGCTTATTACGGACTATTCCGCAGTGGCTTTTGATGCGGCATACATGGAGCTGCCGGTTTTCGAGTATGTCTACGATTTGCAGGATTACATAGGCGAGCGGGGAAGGTTGCTTTTCGACTTGGATGATCTGCCCTTCCCGTATGGGGAAGATATGGATAGTCTTTGCGGGGCCATTGAGTCTTTTGACGAGGCTTCCTATGCAAGAGCACTAGAGGAACTTTGGCAAAGGGAGGAACTGCTGGAAGACGGCAGGGCCTCGGAGAGAATTGTGGATTTGCTGGAAGATGTATTGGACAAGGGAGGCAGGGCAGATGCAGGATAAAATCATTGGCTTTACCGCCGGGGTTTTTGACATGTTCCACATTGGCCACCTGAATCTCTTGAAAAATGCCAAAGCCCGTTGTGACTATCTCATCGTGGGAGTGAATTCTGATGAGTTGGTGGCAAGCTACAAGGACAAGAAGACCATCGTACCTCTGTCTGAACGTATGGAAATCATTCGGCAGATAAGTTATGTGGACGAGGTTATAAGAATAGACAGCCTGGACAAGAAAAAGAGCTGGGAGAGACTTCACTACCACCGTTTGTTTATCGGCGATGATTGGAAGGGCAATCCCCGCTGGGCAAAGACCGAGGAAGAAATGGCGAAGCTGGGGGTCAAGGTCATCTACCTTCCCCATACCGATGGCACTTCTTCAACTTTGCTGAGAGACAGGCTGGGAGATGACAATTGGGGGATCACGATGAAGGTAGACAAGGAATACTGCATGAGTTCGTATCTGACGGTGAGATATGTGCATCGCAAGGACAAGGTTTTCAAGGAAGGGCTCGTGCACAGGGAACACCCTAGCGTGCTTCAGGATGAAAAAATCCCCTGCTTCAAGGCAGAGGATATCGATGGGGTTATCAAAAGATTTTTGTCTCTTGGGGGGGACGGCCGGCCGTTTTCTTGAGCGGCGGCATGGACTCGGCCATCCTGGCTTCTTATATGCCCAAGGGAACCAAAGCTTACACGGCACGTTGCGTAGGCACCGGTACTGTGGACGAAACCCAGCGTGCAGCGGAATATTGCAAGGCTTATGGCTTGGAACACATCATTGTGGATGTAACCTGGGAGGATTACCTCCGTGCCATGAAGGAACTGGCACTCCATGATGGCGCCCCCATTGTCCCCAATGAACCGCAGGCCTATTTGATGGCTGAAAGGGCTAAGGCCGATGGGGCCGATTATATTGTTTATGGGAATTGTGCGGATAGTGAATTCGGCGGTATGACAAAGCTTCTCTCCAAGGACTGGGACTACAAAGGTTTCGTGGATAGATTTACCTTTTTAGATCCCAAGCATGTGTTGAAGAATCCTGTTGATATGGATGAGATATATGAACCGTATCGCAGTGGGCAGGATGGCATAGATTTTATTTCATTCTTGGCAGGGCCATATGGAATATCTTCCGCCACTGCTTATACCAATGCTTTGCATGCAGTAGGTCTGGATTTCATTGATCCTTACGAGCATTGCTGCTTGGGAGAACCTTTAGACTTGGCAAGGGTCAGAAGCGGTGACAGCAAGTATCTGGTTCGGGAACTTTTCCGCATGAGATATCCCGGCATGGAGGTCCCGGAAAAACTCCCCATGTCCCGTCCGGCAGACGCCTGGATGAAAGACTGGGAAGGTCCCAAGAGGGATGAGTTCCTGCCGGGGTGTGTTGAGGGGCTGACAGGGGAGCAGAAGCTGTTGCTGTTCAGTTTGGAGCGGTTTATGGATCTGATGGAGATTTGAGGAAAGAAAAGCCCCCGCGGGGCGGGGGCAGAGGAATCTATCATCCGCGGACAAAATTCAGTTTTTCTGCAACAGCCTCTTCAATAAAGCTATTGAGGCTTTGCTCGTGGTTGATAGCATAGATGGCAGCGCGGCGATGGAGATCGCGATTTTTGAAGCGCACATTGAGACTTCCCTTGTATGCTGTTTCTGGTGCAATACCTTCTGCTTGGCAATACTTCAGATAATCGTCGATTGCTCCGTGAAAGTCTGCGACCAGCTCGGCGGCGTTTGTGCCTTCATAGGATATGAGAGAGCGGATGCCCTGCACCTTTCCATAAAATATGCCATCACTTTCGGAGAATTCCACGGTGCCTACGTAATTTTTGTACTCCATGATGTTGTTCATATCAAGCCCTCCTGCTCGAGATGTTCTTTGAGTTGCTTGACTTGGTAGACAAGCAGTTCCTTTCGGGGATGCGGTTTATGAAGTAATATTTGGGAGTTGCGCTCCTCATTGGTGAACATGACACGCGAACCGCTGGTTTTACCCTTGTTGCTTTTTTGATAGGAGAAATATGATGCTAGAATAAAAATAGAGCAAGTCAAGGTGAGAATTTCACATAGCCCAAATAGGAGTATAATAGAGGCAGGAGGAATCTCACCATGGCAAAACA
>CADCIX010000064.1 GCA_902801565.1 uncultured Veillonellaceae bacterium
TCCGGAGCCGCAGGAAAACAAGCTCTTCCTGCGGAAGATGTCGGAGATACGGAATGCCTACCGCAAGGGGATGGAGGCCGTCATGCCGAAGGCAGACGCGGCGGCTATTTTCGCAATGCTCTTTGGAGGATACGACGGACTAAGGGCAGAATTGGTGGAGGCCTTTACGACGACCGGGATCGTCCACATCCTCTCCGTATCGGGATCTCATGTGAGCCTGCTCGCTGCCGTCATGGCATGGCTGGGAACCTTCCTGCGTCTGCCGAAACTGGCGCAGTCGGTGCTGGTGATCGGGGTGATTGCCGTGTACTGTGTCCTGTCGGGCTGTGTCCCGCCCGTCATCCGTTCGGGCATCATGGGAGGGCTGGCCTTCCTCGCCCTGGCGCTGGAACGGGAAAATGATGCTCGAAGGATTCTCGTGCTCACGGGCATCGTCATGCTGCTCATCTCGCCTCTGCTATTCTTTCATATCAGTTTTCAGCTTTCCTTTGCGGCGACGGCAGGGCTTCTCTTCGTTGCGCCGCCTTTGCGTCTTTGGATGAAGGAGAGGGGCCTGCATGAATTTCTGGCGGGGAGTCTTTCCATCACCATTGCGGCACAGGCCTTCACCCTTCCCATCCTGGCATGGTATTTCAATCAGCTGTCCCTGTCCTCCCTGCTGTCGAATCTTCTGGTGGTTCCCATTGTGGAGGGCATGATTGTCCTGGGGCTTTTTGCGGGCATCGTTGCATGGCTGCTGCCCTTCCTGGGCAGGCTGATGTTCCTTTTTGACAGCCTGCTCCTGGGAATTGTCTATGAGATGACCCGCTGGATGGCAAGGCTTCCAGGCAGCCAGATCTATTTCCCCACCATGGGCATCGGCGCAGGAAGCGTCTTCTACGTTGTTCTGGTCTATGCCATACAGTCATCGGAGAGGAAGGCCCTTGTCAGAGCCCGGCTTTTCCCATATCGGAGGGGCATACTGTGCGCTCTTTTGGCAGGCATCCTGTTTTTTGCAGGATGGAGATGGTCAAGGCCCCCGGAGGTCATGGTTGCCTTTATCGATGTGGGACAGGGCGATGCAATGATGGTGAAGACGGTGCATGGCCATGCCGTGATGTTCGATACCGGGGGCACGAGGGACGGGGGCACAAGGGACGGGGGATTCGATGTCGGAAGCCGTGTCGATGTGCCCTATCTCCTGCATTATGGAGTGACGAAACTGGACTGCATCTTCCTGACCCATTGCCATGAGGATCATGCGGCGGGAGCGGGAGGCATCCTGGGGCACATGCCCGTAAATGCCATCGTGACTGCCAGCGAGGGGCGGGAGGAGTACCGAAAGAGCATGCGGATTTCTCCTGCGGAGATGGAAAAGACCACCTTTGCCCAGGCGCGGGAAGGGGAGATGTTCGAGGTGGATGGCGTGAAAATCGAGGTGCTCTATGCGCCTGTGTCGGAGAAAAAGGGAACGGGCAACGAGGTCTCCAATGTCTATCGTGTGAGCTATGGAAATGCCTCCTTCCTTGTGACGGGAGATCTCGTCAAGGAAGAGGAGGCAAAGCTTCTGGAAAAGCATCCCGATATCCATTGCACGGTGCTCAAATGCGGTCACCATGGTTCCCGCACCTCCACCTCGGATGAGTTCCTGAGGGCAGCATCCCCGAAATGGGCGGTTTTCTGTGTGGGAAAGGACAATACCTTCGGGCATCCCCATCAGGAGACGGTGCAAAAGGTGCAGGAGGCCGGAATCCAGATCTGCCGCACGGATGAGGATGGGGCCATTGCATTCTACACGGACGGGAAGCGGATACGCGTGGAGAAATTTCGGGAAAAGGAAGGGTCATATGGGATGGAACAGGCAGGATTCCCGGAAAAAACGGCGAAATAAAACAAGAGTTATGACTGAAATAAAGGAGGATATAGACATATGGGCATCAGTCTTTCAAAGGGGCAGAAGCTGGATTTGACCAAGGGAAACGCAAATCTTTCCCATCTGATGATCGGGCTTGGATGGAGTGCCGGGGATTTTGACCTTGACACGGCGGCATTCATGCTGGGGGCGAATGGCAAGGTATCCAGCGATGAGGATTTCATTTTTTACGGAAACCTGAAACATGCATCGGGAGCCGTTGAGCATAAGGGGGACAATCTGACAGGGGGCAGCGGCGGCGATGCGGAGCAGATCAAAGTGGATCTTTCCAGGATGCCGCAAAATGTTGAGCGGGTCGCTTTTACGGCAACGATTTACGATGCGGATACGAGAAAGCAGAATTTCGGGCAGGTAAAGAACGCGTATATCCGCGTTGTGGATGAAGACCGTCAGCAAGAGCTTCTGCGTTATGACCTTGGCGAAGCCTTTTCCGTGGAAACGGCAGTGGTGGTCGGGGAAATCTACCGCTATAAGGGCGAGTGGAAGTTCAATGCCATTGGCAGCGGCTATCAAGGTGGGCTCGCTGCGCTTTGCGGCAGCTTCGGCGTGGATGTCGGGGAAGGGCAGGGAAGTGCTGCGTCTGCTGCGTCTGCCCCCACCCCCACACCCACACCTACACCTACACTTGCACCTACACCTACACCTACACCTGCGGCTCCGGCGCAAACGCCTTCCCAGGAGGACCGTGTCCTGAAAATCGGCACGAAACCCGTAAATCTGAAAAAAGGCCAAAAAATCAGCCTGGAAAAGGATAACGGTACGACGTTAAAACGTGCTATGGTGGGCTTGGGCTGGGACCCCGCAGAAAACAAGGGCGGCGGTTTCTTTTCAATGTTTACCGGTAATATCGACCTGGATGCCATGGCTATTTTATGCACAAATGGCAAATTGAAAGAAAAAAAGGACATCGTCTGTTTTACGAATTTGGAGCATCCTTCGGGATTTGTCAAACATATGGGGGACAATCTGACGGGAGAAGGGGAAGGAGACGATGAGGAGATCTTTGTGGATCTGGGCAAATTGCCGTCGCGGTATGACCGGATCGTTTTTGCGGTGAACATTTTCCACTTCTTCAAGACCAAGCAGCATTTCGGCATGATAAAGAATGCCTTTATCCGCATTTGTGATGATGAAACCCATAAAGAGCTTTGCCGTTATAATTTGTCGGAAAACTATAATGGAAAGAAAGCGGTCATCTTCGGGGAGCTTTATCGCGAGAACGGAAAATGGCTGTTCAAGCCTGTGGGGGAAGGCACGATGGATGATTCCATCGAAGAGATCGCTGCCCGCTATAAGTGAAGAAGATTCCGTCCATAGGGATGCTGAAAATCATCGCTTGGAAAACCACGCCGGGATGGATGGGGGAGAAGTATGGAAGTTCGTTCCATGAGGCTTTCGGAGATCAGGGGCAAGGAACGGTTCCTGATGGAGTCGGTCGGTGCCCGCCGCAAAGAAAAAGCGCAGCGGTTTCGTCACCTGGACGACCGTCTGCGCTGTCTTGCCGCAGGATATATGATGCAGCAATACCTTCCCGGTTTTTCCGAGGAGCGGCTGGTCTTTGGAAAAGACGGCAAACCGTTCCTTGAGGGCGGTGCGGCCTTCAGCATTTCCCATGGCGGGGACTATGTGGTCCTGGCATGGGATGAAGCTGCCGAAGGTGTAGGCGTTGACGTGGAACCTGTCAGGGAAATGGAATACTATCAGGAAATCCTTCCATTTTACGGAACGGAGGAAGAACAGAGGGCGATTGGGAAAGATGCCCGAAAGGCGGTCTGGGTATGGACAAGGAAGGAATGCCTCTATAAGTGTGTGGGAGAGGGGATTTCCGATGTTCTGGAACTGCCGGAAGTATTGGAAGAGCTGGTGCTGTTCCAGGGCAAGAGTTTCTTTTTGGAAAGTCTTGAGAGAGAAGGGCATCTGTTTTCCTTTGCATTGATGAATCCGCATTCATCTTCCGGTTAAGAATCGGAGGATGAATGCGGATTTTCTTAGAACTTAAACTGATTCAGGGATACTTGCAGATCTGTTGCCAGCTTGGAAAGGGAATTGCTTGCGGTGGCGATTTCTGCTGCGGAGGCTGACTGCTCTTCCGTTGCTGCGGATACGGTCTGCATCTCGTTGGAAACGCGCGCTCCCTGCTGGTCGATGGTGTCCACCTGCTCCGCATTTTCCATCCGTATGGCAGGGTAAAGGCCCGGACTTTGAATCCCGTGGAGAATACAATACAAGACTTTGTCCAATGTGAACGCCGGAACTGCTCTCAAAAAGGGGCAGTTCCGGCGTTTGTCATGGTTTGCTTTATTTGATTTTTCGTAACTGGTCAGTCGCCCCATATTCCCCTTTAGAAAATCTTCAAAAATAACGATATATAGGTAAAAAGAGAAAGGCGGTGTGACTCATGACAA
>CADCIX010000065.1 GCA_902801565.1 uncultured Veillonellaceae bacterium
TTCAACTGTCAGCTCCATCTTCTTCCCCTCCGTCTGTATGCTGTCCCAGCCCTCCGTAATCGTCCTCCATGGGCTCCTTCTCCTTGTCCAGTTCCTCCATCTCCTCTTTCGGATCCGTGACGAAGGGCAGGAGGGACAGGAGCGTCTTGCGGGAAATCATGCCATCCAGCTGGGAAACAATCTGCGCCTGCTCCTGCAGGTTGGCAGGAAGATTGGCCGTGAAGGTGATGTTGATATCCCGGAAGTCGATGTCCGCCTTGCTCTTGGTCTTCAGCATGCCCGCGATAATCTCGATGCGCCGCTGCAGCCCTTTCTTGAAGCACCGCTCTTTGCGGCTCCGTATCTGCTCCATGCCAAGGAGCTTGTACTTGATGGCCACGCCGGAGGCATTCCCGGCAAAGGAATCATCCGACATATCCGGCACGCTGGAGAACTTATGGATGTCGTTCTGCAGCCGGGTCTTGATGTTCTCTATATAGCTGTCATTGAGATTCTTGATAAGCCATTCGGCACTGCCGCCCTCATCCAACGAGAGGATCTTGTTCTTCCGAAGCTCCTTGGCATCGTCATCGGTAGTGCCGCCCATTCCCTTGAGCACCAGGTAGGCATCGGTGAAATCCTCCATGTCATCGAGGGTCAGCGACTGGGCCTTGTCATAGGCATCCACCAAGGTCATGACGCCCTCAAAATCTCCCCTCCGATGCTCGTTGTTGGGGTACTCCACCACCGGCACATCATCGAAATAGTGGGGCTCGGGCTCCCCCATCAGCTCCAGCTGTCCCGCATTGCTTCGGTAATGGGTGATATAGACATTGTCGTATACATCCACATACTCCTGCGTCGTGCTGCCAGCCACGTCCTGCACCCAAAACCTGCGGATAGCGCACAGCAGGTTTTCTTCCAGGCTCGCATCCGTGACCATGATGACCTGCTCGGCAGGCACTGCAGAAAAGCGAATCTCCGCATCGCTGTCGGTGTAGATGATCTCGTAGGCCTCTCCGGCTATGCTGGCCTCTTCCGCCAGAAGAATATTGTGTGCGGCCTCATCGTTGTACTTGAACACTTCCAGCAAAGCCTCGACCCCTTTTTCGTCTTCCGTTCTTGAGGAGTAGGTCACGGGCTGGCCCATGAAAAAGCCTGTGTTCATGCTGGTGATGTATTCACAGTAATTGGCAACGATCATGTTGTTGGGCGCGTTGTTCGCCCTTGCTGCCTTGTGCAGGATGTCATGCCCGCCAGCGTAATACCGCTTGAGCCTCATCACCCTGCCCATGAACTCGTTCTCATGCCGAAAAAGGAGGCTGGCGATATCCTCCCTGGATAGTTCTTCTTGTGTAGTCCTGACTCTCACAGCCCCAAATCCCCCTTTCTTAGTCCGGCAGACAGCCCTCTGCGCCTCATGACCTCGCCCAGGGCGTAGCGGCATGCGTCAATCGCGTGATTGTCCGCATCGGGATAGGCACTGACGAACTGCCCCTCCCTGTTCCTCTGTTCCTCTGGTACTCATAACTGACAAACTCCCGATAGGCATTCGGTGCCCTGCGCTTGTCAATGTAAATCCTTGCCCGGTCCTGCAGCCACTTCATGCCAAAATCCACGGAATCCCTTCCCTTTTTCGCCGGATAGGCATGAATCCCGTAGGAACGGAAGTCCGCGATGGATTTCGGCTCGGCTGCATCTGCCGCAAGTCTCCTGCCCTCCAGACTCGGCTCTATGAGCTTGGCCGCCTGGTAGTTGCGGAGCCCCTGCTGATAGATTTCATCGAAGATGTAAATCTCTTCTTTCTTGGCATCGTAGTGCATTTTCACATAGGCCAGAGGGTCGATGGAAAATCCGAAGTCCAGACCGTCATAGATACGGTCAAAAGTGGCAACCATGTCATCGCTCATCCGCAGGTCCTCCACGTTCTCGAAAACTGCCCCGCCGGTGCCGGTCACCTCCCCAAGGTATTCATGCCGGTAGGAGGTCTCGTTCTTGCACTTCAGCTTTTCCGCCTCCAGGAAGAACTGCTCCCCCAGCCATTCCCTTGGAGCATCCAGGTAGGTGGTATGGCTTACCAGCCGATCTGCATCCTCCACAATCTGCTCCTCGTTCACCCAATTGTTCTGGGATTTGGGCGGATTGAACGAGCAGAATTCCCAATACCTGCTGCCGCCACGCAGGAGTGACTGGTTGAGATTGCGGACTTCCTCCATGCCGGAGAACTGGTCCAGCTCCTCAAACCAAACAATGCCGATGTATCCGAAGGGCGGCTTGATGGATTTCGCCTTGGTTGGATCATCCACCCCGAAGAAATAGATCTTCTGCCCCGTCGGCTTATAAGTGATTTCGTGGGGAGAATGTATTGCCCGGAACCTGTCCGAAAGCCCAAGGGCATCGATGCCCCATTGGATCTGCGGGAACACGCTCCTCTTGATATCCCGCTCCACCTTGCGGAAAACCACCGCATGGCAATCGGGATTCAGTATGAGCAGCGCGGGAATGACCAGGCTGATGAAGGAGGACTTCAGGGAGCCTCTGCCGCCCTTCAGCCAGTAATGCGTATGGTGGTGCCCGATGATATCATGAAACACATCATCGAAAGCCCTTCCCGTATGCTTTGCGATGTTAATCCGCATCGTCATCCTCCCGCCTATACTCGAAAACAACTGCCTCGGAAGCCTCCTGCGCGGCGGCCTTCTTGGTTTCCCTTAAAACCTCAGCCTCTATCTTCAGCTTTTCAACACGCGCATCCAGTTCCTGTTCCTCGAGCTTCGGAGGCCGCCCAAACCTCTTGAGAATATTGTCTGCCGCCTTGGTTCTGTCGGCCACGCTGGGAGCCTTTTCCACCAGTCTTGCCTCAGACAATCCGTCGCCCTTGCCTTCCACAACGACAACTTCCTCCGTGATTTCGCCACGCATGACGGACGTGAGAAACTCCATGGCTTCGGTGACGGTCGCCGTGCGCTTAGACTTAATTTCTTCATGCCGGGCTTCGATAGCCTGCTGAATGTAAGGTTTTGTAAGGTTTTCCTTGCCTATTGACCTAGCTGTCCTCTCACTATAGCCCGCCCGTCTGGCCGCTTCGCATGCATTGCCGGTCTCGATATAGTAATCGACAAACGCTTCCTGTTTCGGTGTCAACCTCATCGCTACATCACCACTCATCTCCTCTGCGTCCTCTTCCATCGAAAGATATCGCACACAAAAAGGCACCCACCATGAGCAATGGGCGCCCTTTTGCTTTTTAGGAAGTTGCAAGTTGTCATTGTAAATTCCACTGTAGCCATTATAGCATATATTTTGGGCTGTTATTCCCGGAATAAGGATTTCAGCAAACTTTTATCAACCCAAGCTGTGCCGCGCAAAGGGCGGCATGATTCCTTGCATCATCAATCAGCCGAAAATACTGCGATGTTCCGATAGACAACTTTGCGCACGTCTCCCGGTAATCCACCCCCGTATACCTGTCCTTGGCAACGATCAGCCTGTCGTTATCACACCACGCATAGGTCGCATCAATGACCCTCAGCCAGTCCTCCGGCCATTCCAGTTTCTCCCCTCCCACCATGACGGAGCGCAATGGTGTTGCGTTCCTGATGGCCTTGGATGCCGTGGGATCCCCAACGCCGCTCCCGCTTTTCCCGGCATACGGCACGTCCTCCCTTGCGGCGAGCACCGCCAGACGTATCTTCTTCTCGTTGTAGAATACGAAGTCTATGACCCTGATGTATCCCTGCCCTGTCCGCCTCATCAAATCCCCCCCGTTGCTTTTCCCCGCCTGTGGCAGTAAAATATTATCAGCACAATCACAGCGGGAGACACGCCAATGCCTTCGGCAACGGGCAGGGGAAACCCTGCCTTTTTCTATGGCTTGTCATCTCCTGTACTCGAACTCCATCCCCGTCTTGTCGTCAATCCCCGTGATGCTCCCCGTCAGTGCAAAGCCGTAATCCCTCGCAAGCTTTTCTGCGTGCCTGTATACCGTCCCGAGCCTCCCGATGGCATCAACCCTCTCGGCCTTGGTCGGCATCAGGGCTTTGTGTGGTGTCGGATCCCGGTAATGCTCGCTGTTGTATTTGTCCATCAAGGCACCTCCATGAACTCATCCAGATATTTCACCTCGATGCCCTGCTTCATGGCAAAGGCCTTTTCCGCCCGGCATCCCGTGGAGTTCTCCCAGCCGGGACAGAGGATGATCGCGTCACAGCAGGAAAGAAGCTCCATGGCATCGGCAAGGGCCGTGCAGTAGTCCGTCTCCTTCCCTCCGAACATCCCCAGGGGATTCATGAAGCATATTTCCGGGTTCTTCTGCTTCAGGAATGTGCGGATGCG
>CADCIX010000066.1 GCA_902801565.1 uncultured Veillonellaceae bacterium
TTGCGAGATACAAAGGGTATTCTGTTCGATTAAATCTATACTTCTGTATAAGTTTATACGGATTTGTTCAGATTTTTTGTAACAGTTTTGTTACCCATTCCCATCATGCCGCCCCCAAAATAGAGCACGTTGGCAAAAACGCCGATGATATTCACCGCCGTCTGCACAAAAATTGCCCGCAGGGCGCACTTGGCGCGTCCTTCCAGAAAGAGGACGGAAATCTGCATGGGCAGGAAAATCAGCAGGGGCAGCCCGGGAGAAATGCCGCGCAAATAGTCCGCGGCATCGGCGGAAAGCGCTGCCGCCGCGCCCTTCGCGCCCAAAAGCTCCGCAAGAAATTCCGCCTGACACCATGTGAAGGCTGCCAGCATCAGCGAAAACGGCAGGGCAAAGATGACTGCCAGGGAATAATACTCCCTGGCCTCCTCCAATCGTCCCGCGCCAATGCTTTTGGCGCAGTTGTTCTGCACCCCCATGGAAATGATCTGGCTGAACATCATCACCACAAAGACAAGGGGCAGGGTAATCTGAAAGGCTGCCATTGCTCCGGTTCCCAGAAAGCGGCTGATCACAATGCCGTTTACGATGGATCCGAGGAACACCATGAGGTTATTGAAGACCATCTTCACCATGAACTTCCGAAAGGCAGCCTGAAGCAAATGCCCGTTCATATCCATCACATTCGCTCCATCAGACCGGCAAAACGATTCATGTACGCTTCCGCCTTCGGGAAAAAATGCACCCTGGCCGACTGAACCATCTGGCGGCGGATGTCTTCCGTAAAGGCAGCAACAATCTTCAGAAAGGTCATCTGACGCAGCCAGCAATACCCCTCCATCATGGCCTCGATTTCCTCCAGTTCCCCGGAATCTTCCGTTTGGAAGTACGTGCGCACAAACACTTCCCATACCCTTCGCACGGTATCGGCCTCCCAGCCAATGACCTTCTTTACCGCCTCCGGCGGCA
This sequence comes from uncultured Veillonellaceae bacterium, assembly GCA_902801565.1. Taxonomy (GTDB): domain Bacteria; phylum Bacillota; class Negativicutes; order Selenomonadales; family Selenomonadaceae; genus UBA3796. The sequence goes on from CADCIX010000066.1 coordinate 967, forward strand.
TGGTGTCTGCAAGGTTCTTGCCCAGCATATAGACCCCCAAAACATCGTACAGGGGATGCCCCACGGCGGAATCCGCCATGTCAATGACGACGATCTCATCCCCCTGCACCATCAGATTTCCCCGGTGGAAATCCCCGTGAACGTAAGTGTTTCTCGCAGGAATGGAAGCAATCATCCGATGGAGCAGCTCGATTTCTCCCCGTGTGAGCAAATCTGTCAAATCCGATGCCCGCCTGCGATAGACCTCTGCCATCTCGGGGAAGGTGCCCGCCGGAACCTCGATGCGATGCATATTTCGCAAAAGCTCTGCACTTTTTGCCACCAGGCATTCCATGCGGCCAGGCTCCTCCTTCACCACATCCCGCAGACTGCGTGCCTCCACCAATTCAAAGACGATGCCGATCCTGTCGCCGACGCGCACCACATCGTAGGAAAGGGCTGTGGGCACTCCGAGAACAAAGGCCGCCTTTGCATTCTTCTTCTCCTGTTCCACAGTCTGCCATCCGAGGCTGTCCGCCGGGTACAGCTTGACAATGGTATCCCTGTCCAGACGGTAGACCTCACCATTCCTTCCCCTGCCGATGCACAGACAGCCCTCGACAGAGATTTCCCGCAGAGCCCGCCGGATATCAAGCATCGCATCCATGCCCGTCATCTGCAGGATATCCGCCACATCCCGTGAAACGTGAATCATGCAGATTGACGGGCACTTCTTCTTAAGCTTCAGCAGGATGCGAAGCCCGCTGCTTGAAAGGTAAGTGAGTTCCCCGGCATCCAAAATCACCTTTTCCGGTATGTCGTCCTGCAGAAGGGAGAGCATTTCCGCCTCGACCTGCGGAGAATTCTCTGCCGTTATGCGGCCTTCCAGCCGGATTGTCAGCTCGTTGGCATTGCGGCTGTGCTTCATATCCATGCATCTCTCCTATTCGGACTGCTCAAAAAACTTCTTGTAATCGCCAAGCTCCCTCTTGATGACAATCTCATAGGGATATCCTTCCGTAATGGGCATTCTTTTGTCGTACTCATTGTATTCGACGACGATGGAAAAAGAATCGTTCAGGAACCAGGTCATATTGGACATGCCCCGTTTAATGCTGGGCCTGCCAAAATTATAGGAAAAGCTTTTCTCTGCCCGCATGTACATTTCATCGGCCTCTTCCTGCGTCTTTGCGTAAAAGCGTATGCGGTAGCTCCCCACAAGATCTTTGGCCGAGGCATTGGGGTGCACGGCAATCCCCATCATATAGCCATCCTTTTTTGTCCGGAAGAAAACCGCTTTCTCGTTCGGGATGCGCTTCCAACCCTTTGCTGTGCAATCATCAATGAATGCCTGTATGGGCTTTCCGATATAGAGACCAAAAGCCATCGTGTCATCACGGGTTGCCTCGTCAACGTCCGCCTGCCACACAGGCACCATCTCCGCGTGAACAATAGCGGGCGCAGAGAAACTGTCGCCGGCATTCCTGTCCCCGACCTGGCATGCAGCCCCCGCTTGCAGAAACAGCAAGGCTCCCAAAAAAGCAGCGATCTTCTTTTTCCTTTTCATGGTATCGTCCTCCTCAATCATCAGTTATACGCCGAAACTTCCTCAAACCAATAATTCCAAAACATCCGCTTCCCCCGTCTCAAAAGAAATCATGCTAAGGCGCATAAGTCTTTCCAGTTGGAATTTCTGAATGTGCTCACATAATCCCGTTATTCCGAGCAAAATATTGGCATAATGCTCCTATTTGATATTTATTCTACGCAATCCAAGTGAAATCCTCTCATTTTTCTAAATTTATCTCTTCCCGCCAGAAGACTCCCGCCTCTTAGGCGGGGGATGAAAATGACATCATCCCCATTGAAGTGAAGTCAGACACCAACATCAAGAGCCGCAGTCTTCATCACACAGCAAAATATTTGATGCTAGAATAAAAATAGAGCAAGTCAAGGTGAGAATTTCACATAGCCCAAATAGGAGTATAATAGAGGCAGGAGGAATCTCACCATGGCAA
>CADCIX010000067.1 GCA_902801565.1 uncultured Veillonellaceae bacterium
TCTGGCAACAAACCTGGGCCGCGCAGAGTTCCCGCTTTTGGCCTTGAAGGAAATCTATCGCCTCCGCTGGGGCATCGAGACCTCCTTCCGCGACCTGAAACATACCCTGGGCGCGGAAAAATTCCGTTCCCGTCAACGCGAATTTGTCATCCAGGAAATCTGGAGCCGAATGATCCTGTACAACTTCTGCATGGAAATCGTGAATCAGGTGACACTCAAAAAGCAGGGCTGCAAATACGTGTACCGCATCAATATCGCGCAGGCACTCAAGACCTGTCATGAGTTCCTCCGTGCCTGTCGCCACGTACGGAAATCCATGGATGTCATCGGCTGGATTCTCAAAGCCGAACCCTGCCCTGTACGGGAGGGAAGGAATTTTCCAAGGAAAAAGAAACATCAAGGTGCGCAGAGCTTCAATTATCGTTAACTTAAAGCATATCAAGTAAATATGTTTTTCAAGGCGGTGGCTGACCGCTTGTTTGCCATGCCCAAGTTTCATCCATAACAGGTTTCTCCCCTCTCATTTCTTTGCAAGTCATGTGGATACTGCTTCTAGGCAGATTCGCGCTTCTCTTAACTTACTGACATTGTATTGGGACGTGAAGCGACATCGCTATACAGGCAAGCAAACCTATCTTCATCAATGGAGGGGAATATCTCATCGGCAAAAATTCCAGCCCACGAATTTTGAATGACATGTCCTGTTCCTCCTGCGGTGTTTTTCCTTACTGATATTATACCGCATTTTTTCTCAGATGTCGCTAGGAATGGGGGCTTTTGACCCCGACATCATTTATGATGGTTGTCAATCCCGTTTCCCCCATCATAACGCCAATCGAAGAACTCCTTCGGCAAAAGAGAAGAATTTCGGTCAGAACTCCAGCGGATCCAAGCAGAACTCCGCCGAGTGAGCCAAAGGATCATCAAAGCTCATCATTTCGACTGCGTTGCCAAAGGAAAGCAAATCCTCGCCGCCAAAGACATTAGGCGTAGTGAACCCCTGCATATCCATATCCCCGTCAAAGATATCCACACCGCCCATAACATTGTCAATAGTAGAAGAGAACAGTTGCGTGCCGTGATAGGTGTCCGTACCTCCAAAGATATTGGGCACAGAGTGTGACACCAAATCGCCATCCTCAAAGATATCTGTGCCTCCATCAACATTGGGTACAGCCAGTGCCATCCCCAGCGAATCCAGCACCCCATCCGTCCCTGCATGATCTACCACCAGCCCGTCATGCATGATATCGGCACCGCCAATCCCGTCAGGCATAGACTCGTAAAGGCCAGCACCGTAGGACGCATCAAAACAATCAAAAATACTCATTACATATCACCCTCTGCCTGCAAATTCTCCCGATACATGCGTACCATGTTCATCTCTTCGGATAAAGCTGTCATTTCCTTACGGACAGTCTCACTCTCTTCGCGCTTTTCTGTCAGCTGCTTATCTACCCCCTTGGCCATATCCTCCACCAGTGTCTCATAAGCACTTTCGGCATTTTTCCTGATGGTTTCTGCCCTCTGATCGATATACTTATGAACCTGGGCGGAGAGTGTCACCATAACCCGCACAAGTTCCCCTTCCAGCTGGGGCCTGATTTCCGCCTTGGCTTCTTCCAGCTTCTTGCCCAACAAACTGTCAAGAAGTTTCGTCCTGCCCCACATGGTGAGGAAGGGAGTAAGGACAGGAGTGATGACCAGCGAGGTAAAAACCATCCCCACAGCCGTAAGCATGCCTGCCTGATTGGCAGTCTGGGAGATATCTGCCGCCTCCAGTCGCAAACCCAGTTTTTCGCAACGCAAAAAATTCTCCTTCCTAGCCTGCAGTTTCACTTGCTGCTCAAAGTGACGGCTGAACCCACGAGCCACCTCCTGCTCCATAATCCCCAGGATTTTATCCAGATGGGACGCATAACGGTTGAGCCAGGCCTCCACCTCCTTCTGAACCTGCCGGGGAATGGTCTGCTCCACGAAATGCTTGAAATCCTGGCTATGATACTGCTCCACCAACTCAAAGAGATTTTCCTTCAATTTGCCGTGGAAATAGCGCAGGGACTTGTCAGCCATGGCAAACATCTGCACTTTGGCGGCCTTGACATACTCACCCACTTTTTCTTTCTGCCCGGCCTTGTCCTCTACAGTCTTGTGCAGCACCTCTGCCGCCTGCTCCAGCTCTTCCAAGCCGGAGGAACCAAGCGCATATTCCCTCTCCAGCTCCCGTTCCAAGATGGAAAGAAGCCAGCCCAGACGATGGCGGTAGCCAGCCACCTTCTCTTTCTCCACCTGGCTGGCCATGAGCATAGAGGCCAGCTTTTCCTTCAACTGAGGCAGACCGGACAAACGCACCATCTTCTCATTGCCTTTTTCCAACCCCTCCAAGGCCCATTTTGCAGAGAAAGGGATAATGGAAATATCACGCAATTTGGCGCTTTCCTCATCCATCTGGAAAGCATGGAACAGGCGATTCCTCACCGTGGGCAGGAAATCTCCCTCTTCTTCCTCATCCACCGCATCGTATTTATTGAGGACAAAGAGAATATTATTGATGCCCAGGGGCAGAAGTTTTTCCTCAATAAATTCCTTTTCCGTCTTTTTCAACGGCGAATTGGCATCCAGCACAAAAAGCACCGCATTGGCCTTGGGCAAGAAGCGGTATGTCACTTCGGAACGCTGCTCATTGAGATCAGACACCCCCGGCGTATCCACCAACACCACCCTGTCTTTCAGCATTTCGCAGGGATAGCCGATCTTGATATAACTGACCTTCTCCGCCTCGTTTCCTTCCTCACGGGCAGAATACTGCTGCAAAAACTCCCGGGAAACCTCCCCCTGTACCTGCATGCCGTCACGCTGCACCACGCATAACCTGGGCTTTTCCTCGTACATGATGGCGTTGATGGTGGCGGTCTCCGGCAGCACATTCATGGGCAGGAGACTCGTGCCCAGCAGGGCATTCACCAGAGTGCTCTTACCCCGCTTGAACTCTCCCAGCACCACTACGGTGTAAAAATCCCCTGCCATATCTCTCTGCAAATCCAGCAGCCCTTGGAAAAGCCTCTCATGCTTCCTTAAGCTATCATTTCCAACCAATTCATTCAAGATACGGGCGATTTCCTGTTTCTCATCCTGTAAGTCCATTTACCTTCTCCTTCCCTGTTAATAAGCCTGACTCTCCAGCTCCCGAGCCAGCGCCCGCAGTTCTTCCTGCTTCTCCTTCAGCATGGCCTGACGCGCCTGGGCATCCTGCTCCCTGGCTTCCTTTTCCTTGATGATATTCTGCAGCTGTGCTTCCATCTCGCCTATTCGCACATCCACACTCTCCTGCACCTGCCGGCAAAGCTCATCCACCCTGCCCCGATACTGCCGGGCAAATGCCTGCATCAAATGCTCACCCTCATTGCGGTAGGCAGAGACGACCTGGCTGCGAATCTTGCCTCGCCAGTCATCCTGCTGTCCGCCTGAGAACAAACTCCAGACCTTGGAAACCACGCCTGCCGTTGAAGCCAGGGCTCCAAGGACACCGCTAGTGTAAAACCTCGTTCATATTTATAACAATTGTTATTCTGGAAGATCGGGATATATGGACACCAATTTTGTTCTAGCTTTGTCTATTGTAAAGTG
>CADCIX010000068.1 GCA_902801565.1 uncultured Veillonellaceae bacterium
AGACGGAAACCATAAAAAGTAAAGTAACCAATTGGATTGCCAGCCAGAGCAGGTATATCAAGGGATTGTTTCAAAATTTATGCTGGGAAAGTTGAGTATATTATTATATTATTTGAGAGATTTATTGGGAGGACATGGAATGTCGAGGAAACAGCGTGTGCTGATGAAACTGCGTGCAATCGAATCTGGGCTGCAGCAGGTGGAAAAGACAGGAAGTCAAGAAGCGCTGGTCACTGCCGCAAAGGATCTGGAGACAGCAAGAGACCTGTGCTGTCAAGGTTTGTCGGAAAGCGGCTATGTTAAATATGGGGAAATCTATGACGGATTGGTTCTTGCCACGCAGCAAATGACAGAGAGCAAGGATCCGGAATCAGATAAGGATGCCATTGCCCTTTGCCAGGAATTGCTTCGGTATATCATGCGCGAAACGGAAGGGGAAACAGGTTTCAAGAAGGATATCGTTTTTTTACCATATAAGGCGAGTATGTGGGATAGTCTGGAAAGCGTGTGGAGAGCTGCGGATGAGGACAAGGAACACTGCAATGCCTATGTTGTTCCCATCCCCTATGCCGACCGCGGCTCCGATGGCAATGTGAGCGAGTGGCATTGCGAGAGAGATAGGTTCCCTTTGGAAGTGCCGACGCTGAATTGGCAGGAAGTCGATCTTGCATCCTGGCATCCAGATGCAATTTTTATACATAATCCATATGATAATCAAAACATCGTGACATCTGTGGAAAGCAGGTATTATTCCTTCAACCTGAAACCCTGCACGGACTGCCTGGTGTACATTCCCTATTACGCAACCGCAGGAGGGATGGCAGACGGACAGTCCATGTGCTCCGCTTATCCGCATGTGGATTACATCGTCATCCAGTCGGAGAAGTTTCGCAAGTTTTTCGATGCATCCCTGCCGGATGAAAAATTCCTTCCCTTTGGGTCACCCAAGTTCGACAAGGTGATCCGCCTTTGCCAGAACCCGCCGGAGCCTCCGGAGGAATGGAAGGAAAAATTGCAGGGACGGAAGGTCTATTTCTACAACACAAGTCTGAACGGCTTTTTGGACTGTGTTCCACTCTTCCTGCAGAAAATACAATATGTGTTTGACATTTTCAGGGACAGGAAGGATGCCTGTCTTCTTTGGCGTCCCCATCCTTTGCTGGAATCGACGCTGAAGAGCATGCGGTCGGAGTACATTCCGGACTTTGAGAGAATTCGCGATGCATATATCGCCGAGGGCTTCGGCATCTATGATATCACCCCGGACATTGAGAAGACCATCGCTCTCTCGGATGCCTACATCGGCGACGGAGGGACGAGCGTCACCTCTCTCTTTGGCATGGCAGGGAAGCCGGTCTTCTACCTGAACAACATGATTCATCATCTGCCCCAGGAGGGCGACTGGCTGGGTCAAGTGAACCGGGTCTGGAACTTCCTTTCCAGGGAATGGATGCTGTCCTATGGCAACCAGCTCTGGCATGACAGGAACCGGGATTTCCATTTCCATCACTGCTGCGACCTGGCTTCTTATGGGGGCGGCGGCTATTATGGAACGCTTCTGGAACTGGAGAGCAGGCTCTATGTCTGTCCCAACAATGCCCAGGACATCCTGGTGGTGGAGAAGGAGAAAATCTCCCGCAGGATACCTCTGGAAAGAAAAATGGAGCGGGCGGAGGCATTTGCAGGGGCAACCTATCTCTACCAGGAGGATGAGGATTATTTCTTCCTGATGCCCATGAGATACCCGGCCATCGTCCGCTATGACTTCCGCCATGACCGGCTGGACTATGTCGCATGTCCCAACGATATCTTCTGCAGGGAGATCAACAACGAGAAATGGCGCGGGGCAGTGTTCCACTGGGAGGACTGGCTTGTCTTCGGTTCCCCTGTGGACAATCAGGCCTTTGCCGTGAACCGGCACACCCTGGAAAGCAGGATTGTGACCCTCTGCAACGAGAACTTTGGCGGCAGTATGTTCATCCTGCTCAGGGAGTGGGGGGAGGAGGAGTACTTCTTCGTTCCCTATGCAGGGAGGGCTGTCACCCGATGGAACATGAAGACCGGGGAGACGCAGGAGTACGACTTCCCGGAAAACTTCAAGTGCCATCATCCCACACGAGGATACGAGTGCGACATACGTCCCTTTGTCAATGGAATCTTTCAGGACGAGAATACCATCCTGCTGGCTCCCCTCTGGGGGAACATGTTCGTCAAGCTCCACATTGACACCGGCGTGATGGAGGAGTGGAAGACGCCCTTTGAAGTGACACCGGAAGGAAAGAATGAGTACTTCTTTGCGGGCTCGACGGGATGGTTCCTTGCAGAGCCAGATATGGAGACAAAGACCTGGCGGCCCAAGAGCTACCAGTTCTATTACGCCCCCGAGCGAAAAAGATATCAGTTTGATCCGAAGACGGAAGAATTCACTCCCTTGGAGCAGGACACCGTCATTGAGGAAGCAGAGATGCGGAAGCATGTCCCGGGTTTCTGCGAGATGTCCGAGTACGATGCCTATGGGGGCTGGGAGGATGCCTTCAATTCTCTGAAGGACTTCGTGGACGGCAATATCTCCGGCGGGCAGTTTGACCGGGGGCGTCAGCTTGCCGCCTATCGGAAAATCGCCGCCAACAATGATGGCACTGCCGGGGAGAAGATCTACCGGTTCCTGATGGACAAACTGTCGGAGAGGAAGGGGTAAGGGAATGGTCAAAGTCATCACATACGGAACCTTCGACCTCTTTCATGCAGGCCACTACCGCCTCCTGAAGCGTGCCAAGGCTCTGGGGGACTACCTCATCGTGGGAGTCACCACCGAAAGTTTCGACAAGGCCAGGGGAAAGCTCAACGTCATCGACTCCCTGGTGACCCGCATGGAGAACGTCAAGAAGACGGGCTTCGCCGACGAGATCATCATCGAG
>CADCIX010000069.1 GCA_902801565.1 uncultured Veillonellaceae bacterium
CATGCCACTCCATTGCAGGAGCAGGATATCTACCACCTGATACGCGAAAAGACCATTCATGCATCACTGGACGAGGGCGTCATCTATGCCGACATCCATAGGAACCGCAACGCCCTCCATTCCATGCTGCTGACAACCGGATATCTCACGATGGTCGAGTATCCGGATCCATACGCCGAAGATTTCCTCTGTTCCATGCGAATCCCTAATCGGGAGATCCGCCTTCTCTACAAAAAGGAAATCCTGAACCACCTGGACCGCATAGGAATCCGCCCTGACCTTGTTAGCCGGTTCCTGTCCCACCTGCTCTCCGGCAATGTGGAGGAATTCGCCCACGGCCTTTCAGCATTCCTGGAATCCATGACCAGCTACTACGACACCGCCAACCGTGAAAGCTTCTACCATGGACTCATGCTCGGTCTGCTGGCTCTCCTGATGCCCCGGTACAAAGTAGTCTCCAACCGCGAGAGCGGCTATGGCCGATTCGACATCGCCGTATTCCCGGCGCAGGGCCAGCCCTCCGGCATCCTCATGGAGTTCAAGGTGGCAGACTCGGAAGCCGATCTCCTCACCAAGGCACAGGAAGCCCTCACCCAAATCGACCACATGGACTACCTGGCCGAGTTCCGCGCACAAAACATCAATGACGTGTGGAAATACGGCATCGCCTTCTGCGGCCGATGCCATAGACGAGAAGGGTGTCGCCCAGACCGATTCCTGTTAGCCCGTTGGTATATCAGCCTCTTCTTGACCCTCACTAACCACAGTGATAGAATTAAACCAAAGAAAACAATAGCAATTGGGAAAGGAGATTTTATCATGGCTACCAGCAGTTTCGAAAAGGATTTCATCGTCACTGACAAACAGGCTCCCCTTTGGGAGAAAGCCCTGGAGCACTTTGAAAACAAAAAGATAGAGTGGACACCTGTACCTAGCAAAAAATTAACAGGTGAAGATTTAACTAAATTTTTGGAGAACTTAAACCATGAACCAAGATAAGCACAATGTCATTGCACTCACTGATTTAATGCAACAACCGGACTGGGAAAGCAGATTTCACTCCATGATTGAAGATTTTTCATGCCAACCAAATCCTGATGTAGAAAACTTCCTTATTCACACTGCTATTACCAATCAACGAATGGGCATATCCCGCACCAGCCTTGTATATACTGACAAAACGTTAGTCGGTTACTATGCTCTAGCCTTGCAGGTGCTAGATCTTGACCGTATCACCAGCAAGTCTCTCCGCAAGAAAATCACCGGCTTCAAGCGCGAGAACAAACTGGGCGCAGCAGTGTACCTAATCGGCCAGATAGGCAAGAACTTCCACAAAGGAGCCAACGAGCTAATCTCAGGCAAAGACCTCTTCCTGCTTGCTATGCAAGACATACTGAAAGCCCAACAGACAGTCGGTGGCAGAATTGTGCTGGCCGAATGCAAAAATGATGATAAACTAAGAAAATTTTATGAAGACACGCTCGGATTCCAGCTGATCGATACGGCTGATGATGAGAGTATGTTGAAATACATGACGATGATAAGTGCATATCAATAATCTCACGGTCTGCCCACTCGGCGGGCCTTTTCTATACTGCCCGACTTCAAATCGGCATGGAAATCTTCCATAACAATACACAGAAACATGGTATAACGAGGCAGAAGATGTCCCACCCTCCGCAGGTGGGGGACCTCTTCTGCCTCGTTGAAACGTCAATTGGAAGATTTTGCCCTCGGCAAAATTTGAACAATGCGTTATAATAAAAAAAACATCCATGGAGGTGCCCCCATGAAAAAATCCCGTAATCTGCCCATCGGGGTGGATGATTTCAAAGACTTGCGCCAGGGATATTATTTCGTTGACAAGACGAGCTTCATCCAGAACCTGATCGACGGCCATAGCAAGGTAACGCTCTTCACCCGCCCCCGCCGCTTCGGCAAGACTCTGACCCTGAGCATGCTCTACTACTTCTTCACCCTGGAACATGCAGAGGAACACCGAAGGCTCTTTGACGGCTGCTTCATCTCCCAGGCAGGGAAAGGCTACATGTCCGAGCAGGGAACGCGTCCCGTCATCATGTTCTCGCTGAAAGATATCAAAGAGAAAAACTTCGACCTCATGATGGAACATTTCGCTGCCCTGATGCAGTCAACCTATGCTTCCTTCCGTTATCTGTTGGGGGGAGATGTTCTCTATCCCGAGGAACGGGAGACATTCCAGGACATCCTTGCCAGACGGGCCTCCCAAATCGACCTTCAGCTCTCCCTCAAGTGGCTGATGGAATACCTTTCCCGCTATCACCATCGTCCCGTCCTGCTCCTCATCGACGAGTACGATACCCCCATGCAGTATGCCTGGGACAACGGCTATTATGAGGATGCCATCACCTTCCTGCGGAACTTCCTGAGCGCCGCGCTGAAGACGAATCCCTATCTGGACTTTGCCATACTGACCGGCGTCCTGCGCATC